>NC_007766.1 GCF_000092045.1 Rhizobium etli CFN 42
CGGTGCTCTTTCTGCCGCGCAGAAGAGCGGCGCGGATCTGTTCGTTCTTGCTGAGCACGGGCGTGGGAACCAGTGCCGGCTCGGGCGCCTCGACCTTGGCGCTCTGTTTGAGGCTCAGGAAGCGCTTCTGCGCGACCAGCCGGTCTTCGGCCGACAAGGGTTCGACCGGTTCGCCGTCGATGTTGTGGCGCATGGAATCGGGCTGGGCGCTGGCGAAATAATAGCGCCGGCAATGGACAAAGGCAGCGGTCGCGCGCCGGAGCGTCGTTACACCGGCCTCGGGCTTCAAGAGCGGACGCAGCTCGTTGAAGAGGCCGACGGCGAAGGGAAGAACGGGATCGCCGGGCTTGGCCGGAAGCACGCCGACCGGCCGGATCAACATGCTGTTGATCGCGTTGGCCTTCTCCACGTCGAGCTCGGTCGCCGCAATCGGCCCGCGGCTGATCTTCCAGGGTTTGTCCATGCATCCTCCATAAAGGCCGACTGTGATGGTATCTTGACGGATGGGGCAATAGCGGTGCGGCCTGCATATTGCTAGCCCCGCTGCAAGCCTGCGACGAGACGCCGTGTCCCGCGGATATAGGCCCGCCTTTCTCGGCCGGCGATTCTCTATTCAATCAATTTTATCGCCGATTATGCATTGACCTCCAGCATCGATTACACTTCTTATCCGCGCCCAAGATCAATGCCGGCCGCGGGGGAGGATATATGCGGGTTTTCTCGAGCATCGATGAGCTGCGCCACACGCTCGATGCGCTCAAACGCCAGGGGCGCAATGTCGGCCTCGTGCCGACGATGGGGTATCTTCATGCCGGTCATATGGAGCTCGTCGCGCGCGCTCGGGCCGAAAACGACATCGTCGTCGTCTCCATTTTCGTCAACCCGTTGCAGTTCGGCCCGGCCGAAGACCTCAGCAAATACCCGCGCGATCTGGAACGGGATGCCGCCATGCTCAAACAGGCCGGCGTAAATTTCCTCTTCGCCCCCGGCGTCGGGGACATGTATCCGCGCCCCATGAAAACCGTCGTCGACATTCCCGATCTCGGCCGCGAGCTGGAAGGCGCGGTTCGCCCCGGGCATTTCGCCGGCGTTGCCACCGTCGTCTCCAAGCTATTCAACATCGTGCAGCCGCAGACCGCTTACTTCGGAGAGAAGGACTACCAGCAGGTCGTCATCATTAAGCGCATGGTGGAGGATCTCGCCGTGCCGGTGCGGGTGATATCGGTGCCGACCGTCAGGGATGCAGACGGCCTGGCATTGTCGTCGCGCAATGTCTATCTCAGTCTGGAGGAGCGGCGCGCGGCGGTGATCGTCCCGCAGACACTCGACGAGGCGGAACGTCTGATTGGCGATGGCCTCACGGATGCCAAGACATTGGAAGCCAAGCTCACGGAATTTCTCGGACGCGAGCCTCTGGCGAGGCCCGAGGTCGTCGCCGTCAGGGATGCCACGACGCTTGAGCCGGTCACCTCAATCGGCGGGTCGGTCGTCGTGGCGCTCTTTGTCCGGGTCGGCTCGACGCGCCTTCTCGATAACCGGGTGATCGGCGACAACAGAACGATCGGCGGGCGAAACCAGCCGGGAAAGGGAGTGACGAAATGAGCGCCATCGGATCGCAGAAGCGCCTGACGCCGCCCCGCATCTCAGCCATGAAGGGCGGCAAACCGATTGTCTGCCTGACCGCCTACACCACGCCGATGGCGCGACTTCTCGACGATCATTGCGACCTGCTGCTGGTCGGGGATTCGCTCGGCATGGTGCTCTATGGCATGGAGACGACCATCGGGGTCACACTCGATATGATGATCGCCCACGGCAAGGCCGTGATGCGCGGCGTCGCCAAGGCCTGCGTCGTCGTCGACATGCCGTTCGGCAGTTACCAGGAATCGAAAGAGGTTGCCTTCCGAAACGCCGTGCGCATCCTGCAGGAAACCGGCTGCGACGCCGTGAAGCTGGAAGGCGGCGAGGAGATGGCCGAGACGATTGCCTTTCTGACGAAGCGGGGGATCCCGGTCATGGGGCACATCGGGCTGATGCCGCAGCAGGTTCAGACTGCCGGCGGCTATCGTTCCGTTGGGCACTCAGAACACGAGACGTCGAAAATCCGGCGCGACGCCCATGCCATCGGCGGCTCGGGAGCCTTCGCCGTCGTCATTGAAGGCACCGTGGAACCGCTCGCGCGCGAGGTGACTTCAGCCATGCACATACCCACCATCGGCATCGGTGCCTCCGCCGCTTGCGACGGGCAGGTTCTAGTCTCTGACGATATTCTGGGGCTCTTCAACGATTTCAAGCCGCGTTTCGTCAAGCGTTACGACGAACTCGGCAAGAGGGTCGCGGATGCCGTCGCCGCCTATGCAGAGGACGTGCGCTCGCGAAAGTTCCCGGCAGCCGACCATACGTTCAAGCGACGGCCGTAAGACGAAGGCTCTGGCCGCTTATCGTTCCTCAACCCTTTCCCGCAAGGGAAGGTCTCGGGGCGCCAGCGGGCCAAGTCCGTCACCCGCCGCCATACTGCTGACGCATCGTCTCCGCCGACCGGCGCACCGCCTCGCCAACCTCCTGCAACTGCTTGGCCATCGGCGTGGAATTGCGCCAAACCATGCCGATGGTTCGCGACGGCTGCGGCGACGGAAAACGTGAGATCGAGACGTGGGCCGAGCGCGTTTCGACGGGAACGGCCATTTCCGGGATCAGAGTGACGCCGATGCCGGCGCCGACCATCTGGACGAGCGTGGAGAGCGAACTGCCTTCCATGATTTCCCGCGGGCGGGCAGCCCCGACCTTGCAGAATGACAGGGCCTGGTCGCGGAAGCAGTGCCCCTCTTCGAGCAGCAGCAGCCGCATTTCGCGCAGCGCCTCGCGCTCGGGCACCGGCTTGTCGCCGTCCTCGTGGGGCCGGACCAGCACGAACTCTTCCCTGAACAGCTCGAGTTCGGTCAGCGAAGGTTCAGACACCGGCAGCGCGACGATTGCCATATCGAGCTGGCCCTGCGCCAGTTCATGAACCAGCTTGCCCGTCTGCGTTTCGCGCACCTCGATCTGAATTCCGGCGAAGCTTTTGTTAAGATCGTTTATAACAGTAGGCAGCAGATAGGGCGCGATCGTCGGGATGATGCCGATGCGCAGACGCGTGAGGAAGCTGTCGCGCGAGGCGCGGGCAAACTCGCCGAGCTCGTCGACGGCGCGCAGGATGTCGCGAACGCGCAGTGCAAAGGTCTGGCCGAAGGGAGTGAGCTTCACCTCGCGGGCGCTGCGCTCGAAGAGCTCGCTGCCCAACTCCTGCTCAAGTTCTTTGATCTGCATGGAAAGCGCCGGCTGGGAGATGGCGCAGGCATCGGCGGCACGGCGAAATCGGCCGTCCCTTGCCAAAGCTTCAAAATACCGCAGCTGTTTCAGGGTAAGATTTTTCATAAGCCGAGCTTATCGCAGCAATCAGTAAATCCAACTTAAAATTATTGAACGGTTCCGATATGAAGACTGCAAGGGAGAGAGTGGGGCGCTAGCTCGGCTCATCTTTTTGAACCGCAGACAGATCAAACAATGAAGGAGACGATCATGGACAACCCCACTGACACCGCAGGCAAATGTCCTGTGGCCCATGGCAACAAGCCGCGCGGCCCTTCCAACCGCGACTGGTGGCCGAACCAGCTGAACGTGCAGATTCTTCATCACAATTCCGGCCGCGCCGATCCGCTCGGTAAGGACTTCGATTATGCCGAAGAGTTCAAGAAGCTCGATCTCGACGCGCTGAAAAAGGACCTTCACGCGCTGATGACGGATTCGCAGGACTGGTGGCCGGCCGACTTCGGTCATTATGGCGGCCTCTTCATCCGCATGGCCTGGCACAGCGCCGGCACCTATCGCATCACCGACGGGCGCGGCGGCGCCGGGCAGGGTCAGCAGCGTTTTGCGCCGCTGAACAGCTGGCCGGACAATGCCAACCTTGACAAGGCCCGCCGTCTGCTTTGGCCGATCAAGCAGAAATACGGCAACCGCATCTCCTGGGCCGACCTTCTGATCCTCACCGGCAACGTCGCGCTCGAGTCCATGGGCTTTAAGACCTTCGGCTTCGCCGGCGGCCGCGCCGACGTCTGGGAGCCGGAAGAGCTCTACTGGGGTCCTGAAGGCACCTGGCTCGGCGACGAGCGCTATAGCGGCGAACGCCAGCTGGCCGAACCGCTTGGCGCCGTGCAGATGGGTCTCATCTACGTCAATCCCGAAGGCCCGAATGGCAATCCTGACCCGGTCGCTGCAGCGCGCGACATTCGCGAAACCTTCGCCCGCATGGCGATGAACGACGAGGAAACCGTGGCACTGATCGCCGGCGGTCATACCTTCGGCAAGACGCATGGCGCCGGCGATCCGTCCTTCATCGGCGCCGAGCCGGAAGGCGGCGCGATCGAGGACCAGGGCCTCGGCTGGAAGAGCTCTTTCGGCACCGGCGTCGGCAAGGACGCCATTACCGCCGGCCTCGAGGTTACCTGGTCGCAGACGCCGACCAAGTGGAGCAACTACTTCTTCGAAAACCTCTTTGCTTACGAGTGGGAGCTGACGAAGAGCCCGGCCGGGGCGCATCAGTGGCGGGCGAAGAACGCCGAAGCCTCAATTCCGGATGCCTATGAGCCGGGGAAGAAGCATGTCCCGACGATGCTGACCACGGATCTTTCGCTCCGCTTCGATCCGATCTACGAAAAAATCTCGCGCCGCTTCCTGGAGAATCCGGATCAGTTCGCCGACGCTTTCGCCCGCGCCTGGTTCAAGCTGACCCACCGCGACATGGGACCGAAAGTGCGTTACCTCGGCCCCGAAGTTCCGGCCGAAGACCTGATCTGGCAGGACGTGATCCCCGCCGTCGACCATCCCCTCGTCGACGACAAGGACATTGCCGAACTCAAGGCAAAGGTTCTCGCCACCGGCCTCACCGTGCAGGAATTGGTCTCGACCGCCTGGGCCTCGGCCTCGACCTTCCGCGGCTCCGACAAGCGCGGCGGCGCCAATGGCGCGCGCATCCGCCTTGCTCCGCAGAAGGATTGGGAAGCCAACCAGCCGGCCCAGCTCGCCAAGGTGCTCGGCGTTCTCGAAGGGATCCAGAAGGACTTCAACGCCGCCCAGACGGGGGCTAAGAAGATCTCGCTCGCCGACCTGATCGTTCTCGCCGGTGCCGCCGGTGTCGAGAAGGCGGCGGCAGCCGGCGGCAACGCCGTCAGCGTGCCCCTCACGCCGGGCCGCATGGACGCGTCCGAAGCCCAGACCGACGCGCATTCATTCGCGCCGCTCGAGCCGCGCATCGACGGCTTCCGCAACTATGTGAACGGCAAGCGCCTGCAGTTCATGAAGCCGGAAGAAGCGCTCGTCGACCGCGCCCAGCTCTTGACGCTGACCGGACCCGAGATGACCGTTCTCGTCGGCGGCCTGCGCGTGCTGAAGGCTGGCAACCCCGAGCATGGCGTGTTCACCTCGCGTCCAGAAACGCTGACGAACGACTTTTTTGTCAACCTGCTCGACGTGGCGACGCAGTGGGTTCCGGCCACCGGAAAGGAAGGCGTCTATGAGGGCCGCGACCGCAAGACGGGTGCCGCCAAATGGACCGGCACCCGCGTCGACCTGATCTTCGGCTCGCACTCGCAGCTGCGCGCCTTCGCCGAAGTCTACGGCCAGGCCGACGCCAAGCAGAAGTTCGTCAAGGACTTCGTCGCCGCCTGGAACAAGGTCATGAACGCCGACCGCTTCGACCTCGTCTGATCGGTTCCGCCAATTTTGCCCGGGCGCGGCTTCGGCCGCGCCCGGTCTTTTTGCGACTCCTCGGGGTGGCGACGACCGTCGAAGCTTCCGATCCTCCCGCACCTGATGGTGCGGCGCGGGCACCACCTCAATTAACCAGTTTACCAGTGACTGGTGAGGAGTCCGGGGTTGGCCTCCGCCATTCTCTCCAGCACCGAACTTTCCCGGCGCCAGCTCCCGATCGTTCAGGCCGTCGATGCAGCATCGCAGACTTCTAGCCACGACCGACCTCACATGCGATAGGTAATGGATACATTTGGAGGAGTGGACATGAACGGTTTGCAAGGCAAAGTCGCGGCCATTACCGGAGCTGCCTCGGGCATTGGATTGGCGTCGACAGAAGCGATCATCGCGGCGGGCGGTACCGTCGTGATGATAGACCGGGACGAGGCGGCGCTGGACGCGGCCTGCGGCCGGCTGGGAGAAAGGGCGATCGCGCTGCCGCTCGACCTTCTCAAACCCGAGGATTGCGCCGGCCTGCTTGACGGCATTCTCGCCAAGGTCGGTCAGCTCGACATCTTCCACGCCAATGCCGGCACCTATATCGGCGGAGATCTGGTGGATGCAAACCTCGACGCGATCGACCGCATGCTCAATCTGAACGTGAACGTGGTCATAAAGAACGTCCGCACGGTCATGCCCCACATGATCGGAAGAGGGACGGGAGATATCATCGTCACCAGTTCGGTCGCGGGCCAAGCCGCGGTTCCATGGGAGCCGGTCTACTCCCCTTCGAAATGGGCGATGCATTGCTTCGTCCAGACCATGCGGCGGCAGCTCCTGAAAAACGGAATCCGCGTCGGATCCGTCTCGCCAGGCCCTGTCAGCAGCGCGCTGCTGAAAGACTGGCCGGAGGAAAACCTGCGCAAGGCAAAAGAGGCGGGCGCGTTGATCGAACCGCGAGACGTCGCCGAAGCCGTGCTCTTCATGCTGACCCGGCCACGCAACGTGACGATCCGCGACATGGTGATCCTGCCGAGCTCCTTCGACATTTAGCTTGAGCGGGAGGCAGAGCGCACTCCTTCCGCACAAGCTGACTGCGGGAGGATGTGGACAGGCGTGCCGTGTGGGTGCCACACGGCACCCTATCCACTTTATCCTGAGGTCCGAAAGCGGAGTCTCGAAGAACACGCCGAAACGCGGCTGCGGCTCTCTTGGACCCTTGGCCGCCAATGCGGCGAATCTCCCCGGCTGCCAGCGCATCCTCGCGCTCGAAACCGACGGCTGGGAAATCCGCCCTGTACATACGCGACACGCGCGACGCTTCTGCAAGACGCCTTTCCGCTAACGAGGTACAATACCGAAAGGCGAGAGCGTCAGCAGATCGGGATCATCGGTCGACATCGCCTTCGCCACCTGGGCATGGCTCATGCTGTAGCCGTAGGCAAGAACGCGCACACCGTCGATCATGAAGAACTGCGCTTGATCCAGGCCGGGCCGCAGCGCGCCCGTCACGGTGACGGTCTCGTACATTCTCTCAAGATGCAAAGGCTCCTGCGGAACGACACGCACCAGCTGGTTGGGTGGAGGGGAGGGCATGTGGCTGCAGGCTCCGGCCCAGGGCACCAGTATGAATTCGTAGACAAGGTCGCCGTCCTGGTCGATCGGCAGGACGAAGCCCGTCAAGTCGACCGGATGTCTCTCATCATGCCAGGCAAGTGTTTCGCCCTGCGGAGCGCTGACCGCCTTGCCCGACAGCGGCACTGTCGCCTTGGCCTGATCGGCCGGCCGCAAAGCGCTCCAGAAAATGGGCCGCGCTGCAGCGAAGGTGTCGCAAAACGGCCATGCGAAACCGAATGCCAGCATCGCGCACGTCAGGAAAAACGGTCTCAGCTTCATCATCGCATCTCCCCGGGCCGGTTGCGACCGCCTGCCACTGCGGCACGGATGCTACTCCCGATCCGGCTCGCCCGTCCATCCGCCGAGCTCCCTATGCCTAGCCGTCGGCGAATGCTGGCCGAGCAGCTCGGCGGCGATCGGCGGCAGCGAGGCGGCCTCCGCAAGCCCGGCGGACCCGAGACGATTTGCGAGCGGCTTTGAGGGCCTCTCGCCGCTAAGAGTAGGCTGCCAGGCTATTCATGTCATGCACTTAACAACCATTCGCACCGTCATGTCTGGCTCACGGATTGACCCATCGCGAATTGGAGAGGGCGCCGATTTCGTCATAGCTGAACAGGGCTCTTCGGTTGTCCTGCTGGCGCAATTGAAACCAGTCCAGCGTCCGGGCGCGAAAACTCAGGACGCCAAAGCGCGCCTTCCCCTCCGCTTCGTCGCGAGGCTCCGGCAATTCGCCCATGGTTTCGAAGGCGCATTCATCGCCCGGCGGCCCGCCGGTATAAGTCATCCGCGTCCGGTTGGGCAGCTTTTCCCAAGCTGCCTCGGCGCTTTCGCTTCCGGGGCCATGGCGTTCGACCGTGCCTTGAAGCCGAAGCTGCAGCCGGGCCTGCGGGCAGAAGCCGAGCACCGTAACTTGAGGATTCGCCGAAAGCTCCAGCCATTTCGGGCTACGCGTATCGGTATGAAATTCAAGGCTGCGCGTCGCTCTGTCCGCCGCCCGCAATACCACCATGCGCGCCTGCGGCCTATCTTCGACGTCGACCGAGCAGAGGTTCACATAGCGGAAACCCGACCGTGGACCTGCCGCAGCCGTTTCGAGTTCCGCCCATGCCGAGGCGTCGATGTCAGTGAGATCCACCGGCAGGCCTCGCTCAGACGGAACGGGCGATGCCGCCGTCGACGCGGATGTTCTGGCCGGTGATGTAGCCCGCACCCTCCGATAGGAGGAAGGCGATAGTGGCGGCGATTTCCTCGCTCGTGCCATAACGGCCCATTGGAACGCTGTCGCGCCGCTCGTCGGTGGCGGGTAGGCTGTCGATCCAGCCGGGCAGGACGTTGTTCATGCGGATGTTCTTGGGCGCGTAAGTGTCGGCGAAGATCTTGGTGAAGCTCGCCAGGCCCGCACGGGCGACCGCCGACGTCGGGAACATCGGCGAAGGCTCGAAGGCCCATGCCGTCGAAATGTTGACGATCGCGCCGCCGCCCTGCGCTTCCATGATCGGCGTCACCAGCCGGATCGGCCGCACGGCGCTCAGGAAATAGATCTCCATGCCCTTGTGCCAGTCCTCATCCGAAATTTCGAGGATCGGCGCGCGCGGACCGTGACCGGCGGAATTGACCAGCGCATCGATCCGGCCCCATCTTTCCATCGCCAGAGCGACGAGTCGCTTCAGGTCGTCATTCGACTGGTTCGAGCCGGTGACGCCGACGCCGCCGAGTTCGTCGGCCAGCGCCTCTCCCTTGCCGGAGGAGGAGAGAACGGCGACGCGATAGCCGTCCGCTGCAAGCCTCCTTGCGGCTGCAGCGCCCATGCCGGACCCGCCGGCGGTGATGAGAGCGACTTTTCCTTCAGACACTGAGAACCTCCGATAGCTGATTTTGCACAGCATTATGACAGATGCCGGCGGGACTTTCGCGCGAGAAAGAAAGCTGCCAGACTGTAGAAAATCTACTGGATATGCCGATGACCCAATCCCGCCGCACGCTGCCGCCTCTGAATGCCCTGCGCGCCTTCGAGGCCTCGGGCCGCAAGCTGAATTTCCGCGGCGCCGCCGAAGAGCTGGGCGTCACGCAAGGGGCGGTCGCGCAGCAGGTTCGCGCGCTGGAAGACCAGCTCGGCCTCAGACTGTTTCAACGCCTTGCCCGCGGCCTTGCGCTCACTGCCTATGGCACGGCCTATCTGGCGGATGTGACCCGCGCCTTCGACACGCTTGCCGAAGCGACCGGGCGGCTTCTCGACCGGCCTGAAATGGTGACGATCAGCGCCACCCCCACGGTCGCCACCAGGCTGTTGATCCCGCGGCTCGCCGAGCTCTATGCCGCTCTTCCCGACATCGATCTGAGGACGGTCGCGACCGAGGCACTTGCCGATTTCGACCGCGACCAGGTTGATATCGCGGTGCGCCTCACCCGCCCGCCTTTTCCGGCCAACCTGCAGGCGCAGATGTTGTTCCGCCAGGAGCTGGTCGCGGTCGCAAGCCCGCATCTGGTTCAAGGCCTGACCTTGCCCTTAACCATCGAAGAACTTCGCAAACTGCCGCTTCTGCACGACTCGCACGATCACTGGCCGGTATTCTTGCGCACGCGCGAGAAGCTGCCCGGCGCGGCCTTCAACCATACGACACTGGCGCTCGACGCCGCGCTTGCCGGCCAGGGCGTCGTCCTCGCCTGCCGGGCCTTCGTCATGGCCGATCTCGAAGCAGGGCGGCTGGTGCGGGTGACGGATGCGACGGCGACCATCGGACCCGATTACTTCCTCGTACGCAAACGCTCGTCATCGCCGCGAAAGGCCGTCGATGCCGTCTGGGACTGGTGTGCGGCGCAGTTGTCGCTGCCGCCGGCTTCGTCGTCGGGGAGAGAGCACCATGGACGATGATATCGAAGACTTGAAACGCATTTACGACCGCTTCAATGCACGGGATATTGATGGCGTGTTGACAGTCCTTGCCGCGGACGTCGCTTGGGCCAACGGGATGGAGGGTGGTCACGTCCACGGGCACGAAGCGGTTCGCGCCTATTGGACCCGCCAGTGGGCGTTGATCAATCCCCACGTTGAACCGGCGGGCTTTCACCGGAGTGCTGACGGCGCGATCGTCGCTGACGTTCACCAACTGGTCCGCGATCTCCAGGGCACGCTTCTTCAGGACAAGATGGTCGCACATGTCTTCCGCTTCCGGGAAGGGAAGATTGTTCGCTTCGACATCCGGGACGTCTCGTGACGGACGGGGCTGAGTCCTTAAATCGCAAAGGCGGAAGTCACAGCCGGGCGCGGCAGACCGGAAAGCCGATGAAGCTATGCCGGAATCCGCTCAGCGGTATCAGTTTAAACTGCCAGGTGCGGCACGCGCTGTTGTCACGCCAGCAACACCTTGCCACCCGTCCGGAAGGGCAGGGCGGCGTGCAGCGCCTCGCCGATCTTTTCCAGAGGAAATACCTCCCGCACCTCAGTCGCGATCACCTTGGAGGCGATCATCGCCGCCACCTCTGCATAGGCGCGCTGGACGTCGCCCATCGTCTCGGAATGAACCCACTCCCTGAGGTGGCAGAATGAAAAGGCAATGTCGGGGTGGGAGGCCCAGAATGACGGCGGGATGCTCTCTCCCGAAAGCAGGCCGTAATGCAGGAAATGCCCGCCGGGCCTCAGCGCATCGGCAAGGATCGAGGCGCACGCGCCGCCGACGCAATCGAGCACTGCATCGAGCCCATGCCGGCCGGCCAGGCCGGCGGCGACGTTGCCATCCGCTCTGTCGACGATAACGGCCTCCAGCCGGCCACGCAGACGCGCGAGGGATTCTTCGCTGCGGACGATTGCGATCGGTTCCACGCCAACGGCGTTCGCCATGCCGATCAGGATTGACCCGATCGAAGAGGCGGCGGCGTTGAGGGCTATGCGCATCCCGGGTCTCAGCCCGATCTTCTTATGCAGCATCAGCCAGGCCGTCATCGGGTTGACGTAGCTGGTCGCCGCCTCGAAATCGGAAAGGGCGTCAGGCACACGAAGGCACCAAGAGGGATCGGTATCCTTGAATTCCTGCCATCCGCCGGCGCTACGCACCGGCAGCACGCGGGCTCCCGGCACCAGCCCGTGGACCTCCTCGCCGCACGTTTCGACCACGCCTAAGGCTTCGAAGCCGGGGATGAAGGGCAGGGTCGTGCGGCCCTTATAGGCGCCTGAGATGGTGATGATATCGGAGGGATTGATCGAGCGCGCCAGCAGGCGGACGCGAACTTGGTCGCGCCGCAGCGGCGCCAGTTCGGCCCGTTCGATCCCGACGACCTCTTCGGCCGGCCCGAATTTTCGCACGACCGCCTGATATTGCATTTGCATCCCCCACACAGTCGGTTAGAACACGCCGTCGAATTTTCGGTGATCGAATGAGCGTTGACGACAGGCCTTTAGCATCGTTCCGGGTCTCGATGCGAGACATCGACATCTATGGCCATGTCCACAACTCGGTTTATCTCGATTATTGCGAGGATGCGGTCGTCGAGTTCCTGCGCCACCGGAAGATCCTCAGCCACTTCCGCCACACCACCTCAGGCGTTGCATATCACGTCAAGAAGGCGGAGATCACCTTCCACAGCCCGATCGACGTCGATGATATCGTCGAGGCGAAGGTCAAGGTCGAGAAGATCGGCCGTTCGAGCCTCTCCTTCACGATCGAGCTCTATCGCCAGCGCGATGGCGCCCACTGCGCATCGGGCGGCCTCGTCTGGGTCTGCGTCGGCCTCTCCGACAGCCGCCCGACGCCGATCCCCGAGGCGACCAGGGCCGCCTTGTCACAGGGCTGACCATGCCGATCCATCGAGAGCTTCTTCGACACGTCACGGAAAGACCGGAAAAGCCGGCGGTTGTGATCGACGGCGGCTCCCTGAGCTATGGCGAACTCTATAGCCGCGCCTGCGCGATCCACCGGTTCATCCAAGCACTTCCGCGCTCGAAACGCCGTTCATTCGATCTGCCCGGCGTCGAGAAGCTTCTGGCGGTCAGCCTCGGCAATCACATCGGCTTTGCCGGGTATTTCGTTGCCGCCACGGCGCTGCCGAACGCCTGCGCGGTCATCGATCCAATGATGCCGGAAGCGAGAATCGAGCGCATCGTTGAGCGCCTGGCGCCTGACGTGCTTGTCGTCAACGATGCTGCGTGCCCGAGCGCCGAGATCGGCCGCGGGCTCGGCATTCCTGTGATCGTCGCCGGAACCGAGCCCTTCTCCCTTACAGCAAAAACAGACGCCTTTCCGGTCGATGCCGAGGGAATTTTCCTGATCGGCTTCACCTCGGGCACGACAGCCGAGCCGAAGGCCTATTATCGCTCGCGCCAGCAGTGGCGCCGGAGCCTTGAGCGGGGGCGTCTCGTTTTCGAACTCCAGGACGCACCCTCGACGCTGTGCCCGGGAGCGCTCGCGCATGGGCTCGCGCTTTATGCGCTGGTCGAGGCGCTCGATGCCGGAGCAACCTTCCATTCGGTGGGGAAATGGGATGCCGGCACGGTCGCGCAGATTCTGTCTTCCGGGATCGAACGGCTGGTCGCCGTGCCCACCCATGTAGCAGGCATCGCCCGGGCATGGGCGGGCGAGCCGATGACGTCCTTGCGCGACGTGCTGACCGCCGGCTCCAAGCTGAACCTCGGCGAGATCGAATCCATGCGCCGCCTTTTTCCGAAGGCGCGCATCCGGGAATATTACGGCGCCTCCGAGATCGGCTTCATGACGGTCTCGACGCTTGCCGGCGGCGCGAGCGATTTTCCGATCGATCGGGTCGGGCAAGCCTATCCCGGTATCAAGATCTCCATTCGCGACCCTGAGGAAAACGACGTCGGCACCGATGTGCCCGGCACCATCTTCGTCGACAGCGACCTGATCGCCGACGGCTATCTCTGGGGCGACGACGGCCAGGCGTTCCGGGTCACCCCGGCGGGCGCGACCGTCGGCGATCTCGGCGAGATCGATGCGAACGGCATGCTGCGGGTGATCGGTCGGGCAGGGGGCATGATGATCACGGGCGGCAACAACGTCTATCCCGCCGAGGTCGAGAGCGCACTCAAAAGCTGTCCCGACGTCGAGGATGCCGTCGTCTTCGGGCTGCCGGATGCCTATTACGGCCAACGGATCGTCGCCGTCGTCTCGGGCGAGGTGACGGACGCGAAAATCCTCGCCGACCATTGCGCGGGCAAGCTTGCAAGGTTCAAGATTCCCAGGCAGTTCTACCATATCGGCTCCTGGCCGATGACGAGCAGCGGCAAGATCGCGCGCGGCCAGGTGGAAGCATCGGTCATTTCGGGAGATGATCTTGTCCTACGCCTATCAGCCTGACGAGGATTGGCAGCCGGTCGTGGTCGCCGCCTACCGCACACCGATCGGCCGGGCCTTCGGCTCGCTGGCTACGGTTGCGGCCGAAGACCTGCTTGCGCCCATCATCCGCCGCATCCTTGCAGAAACGGGCGTCGGGCCCGACGCCATCGACGACGTGCTGGTCGGCAATGCCGCCGGCGGCGGCGGCAATATCGGCCGGCTGGCGGCGCTGACTGCCGGCCTGCCCATGGCCGTTCCTGGTGTTGCGATCGACCGGCAATGTGGTTCGGGCCTCGAAGCAATCATCATGGCCGCCCGGCTGATCCAGGCGAAGGCCGGTTCGTGCTTCCTTGCCGGCGGCGTCGAAAGCGTCAGCACCGCGCCATGGCGCGTCGAAAGACCGAAAGCCAATGGTGCCGTGCCGCGCTTTTACGGCCGCGCACGGTTTTCGCCTGAAACGATCGGCGACCCCGAGATGGGGGTAGCCGCTGAAAACGTCGCCCGTCAATTCGGCATCTCGCGCCAGCGGCAGGATGAATTCGCCCTTCGCAGCCATCGGCTCGCTGTCGCAGCGGCCGAAGCGGGCCTCTTCCGCCCCGAGATCGTCGAGATCACCACCATGCGTGGCCCGGTAGAGTGGGACGAATGTCCGCGCCCGACCACCTCGCCCGAGGCGCTCGCGAACCTGAAGCCTGTCTTCTTGGCCGATGGCTCGGTGACGGCAGGCAATGCTTGCCCTGTGAATGACGGCGCCTGCCTGGTGCTCGTCATGAGCCGCGGCATGGCCAGAAACCTCGGCATAGAAAAGGGCCTCGCCTTCATCGACAGCGCCGCCGCCGGCGTCGATCCAAACTTGCTCGGAATCGGACCGGTCGCCGCGACCGGCAAGCTCATGCAGCGCCAGCCCGACCTCTCGCTTTCCGCAATCGACGTCATCGAATTCAACGAGGCTTTCGCCGCCCAGGTCCTGGCGTCGCTCGATCAGCTGGAGATCCCCGCCAACGCGGTCAACAAAGAAGGCGGCGCTATCGCGCTCGGCCACCCCTTCGGCGCCTCCGGCGCTATCCTGGTCACCCGGCTCTACGGTCAGCTCATCCGCGGCGACGGCTGGACACCACGCGCAACCGGCCTCGCCATGATCGGCATCGGCGGCGGCATCGGGCTCACCGCGTTGTTCGAGGCTGTCCGCCTTTTCTGAGAAGACCGCCATTCAGGCACGTGCGCTGCCGGCTTCAAGCCTCTTGTGATCTGGCTCGGTCGCTATTGGAAACCAAGGCGGCTCCGGTGCGGAGAGGGCATGTGCGATCTGATCCCGGAGCCACACACTCCCGGGATCGCGATCGAAACGGCGAAGCCAGTACATGGTCACGTCCATTTTCGGCGAATCCATCGGCGGCCTGAATACGTCGAGCATCAGCCGGCCGGTCAACATGCGAGCGAAATGAACCGGAATGCTCCCCAGCATCTCGCTCGCTTCAACGGCAAGAGCCACGGCCTGAAAATGCGGCACCGTGACCATGACACGCCTGGCGAGACCCAGGCGTGCAAGGGCGGGATCAATCGTCCCCGTCCTGCTGCCATCGGCCGAGCGCAGGACGTGGGGAACAGCGCAGAAGACGTCCGCCGGTATGGCATCTCCTGGACAAATGCCATGACTGGCAAGGAGCGGATGTCCTCGCTTCGCAATGCATACCAGCCATGACTGGAACAGCTTGCGGCTAATAACCCATTCAGGCGGTTCGAGCGATCGATCAATAACGATATCAGCCCGGCCGTCACGCAGCATCTCGAAGACTTCGGACGAAGCATGATCGATCATCTGCAGGGTGACGAAGGGCGCCGTTTTGGCCACGCGCGCAGCGAGGGGAGGCATCAACAGCGAGGAGAAGTAGTCCGATCCTATCAGTACGAAGGATCGGGTTGACGTGGTGGGGTCGAACGCAGCGTTCGTCGCCAACGCCTCTTCCATGCCGGCCAGGGCCTGTCTTATCGGTTGACGCAGTTCGAGCGCCCGCGCAGTCGGCATCATCTGATTGCCTTCTCGGACGAATAATTCGTCATCCAAGAGCGCGCGCAGTCTCCCCAACGCCGAACTCACAGCCGGTTGGGACAGGCCGACACGCTCGCCGGCCCGCACCGTCGAGAGCTCCGCCATCATGGCGTCGAATACACGCAGCAGATTGAGATCGAGGGCTGAGAAATTCACGGACTCAATATCCCTTATATGATCATTCAATTTCCGTGCAGCTGCTTGCGGCGATAGTTTTGAACGGCAGTATAAAACTCTATTCCATTCAACCTTGGAAGGAAATTGCGATGAATATCGCTGGGGGCATCGGGCGGACCGTAAGCTGGATGGACACTGCCTACACCATACATGTGGGACGATTTGAGAGCGGCGGAATTGTCGGAGTTTTTGAAGGCACCGTGCCGGCCGGCGGCGGGCCGCCCGTTCACATCCATCACAATGAGGACGAAGTGATCCATGTGATCGAAGGCGACTATGAGTTTTGGCTGAACGGCGCGATCGTCCCGGTTGCCGCGGGAAGATCGATCTTCCTGCCGCGTGGCGTGCCGCACACATTTCGAGTGGCAAGCGCGTCTCCCGGACGCAACCTCACCATTCTGACGCCGGGCGGCATGGAAGAATTCTTCATCGAGGCAGCCGCGCAGGCTCCTCGCCTACCGGAGCATATGGATCGGTTGCTCCAGCTTGCGGAACGCTATGGCATTGAATTTCGCGGGCCGCCGGATTGGGACACCGCCCGGGTGTCCTGACAACGGCACCCTGCATCAACGATTGGCAAGTGCGCCGATCGCCTCTCCCACCCCGTAACGAACCCAACGCTTGAACGCCTCCGTCTCCGTGGCGAAGGCATCGAAGGCGTCAGGTTTACGCGATCGTGATGACATCCGCCGCTTCGATTATCTGCACCGAATGGCACGTCCGGCCGATGCCGGATGACACCGGCCCTCTCCACTCCGGCGGCGCACCTCGACCGCAGGTGAGTTGCGCTACTGCCTTGGCATAGAACGACAGCGACCGAGAGACAATGGTTCGAGCCCCCGATCCGGCGCATTCTCCTACCGTCGGCTGAGGTCGGCCGCGGCGGGAATCCGCGTGGTGATTGTCCTTATGCCGATCGAGTCGCCTGCCCTACTGAAGAGGCGGTTTGCGGCCCCATCCAAAATCAACAGAGGACATTCCTCTAAAGGACCAGGGAGATTACCATGAAAATCGTCGTTATCGGCGGCACCGGCCTCATCGGCTCGAAGACGGTGGAAAGGTTGCGCAAGAAGGGACACGACGTTCTGGCGGCCTCGCCGAATTCGGGCGTCGACACGATCACCGGCAAAGGCGTCACCGAAGCGCTTGCCGGGGCGCAGGTGGTGCTAGACCTCGCCAACTCGCCTTCCTTCGAAGACCAGGCCGTGCTCGAATTCTTCCAGACCTCGGGCCGGAACCTGCTCAAGGCCGGGGCTGCGGCCGGCGTGAAACACCACATCGCGCTGTCGATCGTCGGCATGGAGCGGCTGCAGGGCAGCGGTTATATGCGCGCCAAGATGGCGCAGGAACAGCTGATCAAGAACTCCGGCATACCCTATACCATCGTGCATTCCACCCAGTTCCATGAATTCATGGCCGGCATAGCCCAGTCGAACACGGTCGGCCAGACCGTGCATCTATCGCCCGCCTATCTGCAGCCGATCGCCTCGGACGACGTCGCCGACGTCATGGCCGAGGTGGCGCTCGCTGCACCCGTGAATGGCACGGTCGAGATTGGCGGACCCGAGAAGATCCGCCTGACCGATATCGTGACGCGTCTCTTCAAGGCGACGAACGATCCGCGTCAGGTGATCACGGATCCGCACGCCCGCTACTTCGGCGTCGAGCTCGATGACACTTCGCTCGTTGCCGGCGCTCATGCGCGGCTCGGCAAGATTCGCTTTGACGACTGGCTGAACCTGCAGCCGCCCCAGAAAAAGAGCGCCTGAGAGCGAGGCTGCGCCTGTCGACCATTCTACAACTGAGGAGACCAGACATGCTCGCAAAAATGATCTCGGCGGCGGCTTTCGCCCTTGTCCTTGCCTGCGGCGACCAGGCTTACGCAGCCGGTGAGAAAGCGAAGATATCAGTCGTTTACGACCAGAAGCTTCCCAACGTCCCCGGCAAGAGCATGAAGGCCGTGCTCGTCGAATATGGCCCGGGCGGTTCGTCGCCCGCCCACACCCACCCGCATTCGGCCTTCATCTATGCCACCGTTCTCGAAGGGGCAATCACCAGCAAGGTGAATGATGGACCGGAGAAGACCTATAAGGCCGGCGAGAGCTTTTCCGAATTTCCCGGCGATCATCACGCCGTCAGTAAAAATGCCAGCAAGACCAAGCCGGCGCGCCTGCTTGCGGTGTTCGTGCTCAATAGCGACGAGACGGAACTGACGACCGACGACAAGTGACCTCGTCCTCGATGCCCGGCGCCGCCGGGCATCGATTCCATGCGAGCGCGTCAAACAGCCTGCAGCGCCAGCTCCAGATCGGCGATCAAATCATCCGGATGCTCGATGCCGATCGACAGCCGGATTGTCGATTCCAGCACGCCGATGCGCTCCCTGACATCGGCCGGCACGCCGGAATGCGTCATGGCGGCGGGGTGGCTCGCCAGCGATTCCGTGCCGCCGAGGCTCACGGCGAGCTTGAAGACCTGCAGTGCATTCAGGAATTTGAAGGAGGCCGGCTGGCCGCCGCGGATATCGAAGGAGAAGGTCGAGCCGGCGCCGCTGCATTGGGCGGCGAAGGTGCGGCCGGAGGGCGAGTCCGGATCGTGATAGGGAAGATAATGAACCTTCTCGACCTTGGGATGATCACGCAGGAAATCGGCCACTGCCCGCGCATTGCTGTTGGCCCGCTCCATGCGTAGCTGCAGCGTTTCGAGCGACCGGCCGAGCATCCAGCAGGAATGCGGATCGAGCTGCGTGCCGATCGCGCCGCGCAGCGCCTTGACCTGCTTGATGACAGCCTTGCGCCCGAGCACGGCGCCGGCGATCAGATCGGAATGGCCACCGACATATTTGGTCAGCGAATAAAGCGAGATATCGGCGCCATGCTCGATCGGCCGCTGGAAGACCGGCCCGAGCAGCGTATTGTCGCAGACGACGACCGGCACATGCCCTTGCCTTGCGCCGATCGCATTGGCCACGCGCCGGATCATCGCGACGTCGACGAGGCTGTTGGTCGGGTTGGCCGGCGTCTCGATGAGGATGACGGAAACGCGGCCCTTGCCGACCGCCTCATCCGCCGCCTTCCGCACCGATGCCTCGCTGACGCCATCGGCAAAGCCGACCGCGGCGACGTCGAAATTGAGGAAGGTCTTCGCCAGCAGGGTTTCGGTGCCGCCATAGAGCGGCTGCGAATGCAGGATCGCATCCCCTGGCCGGACAAAGGCGAACAGGGTCGTGGCGATCGCCGCCATGCCGGAAGAGAAGAGCGCGCCGCTTTCCGTCCGTTCGTAGACGGCGAGCCTGTCTTCGACGATCTCGCTATTCGGATGATTGAAGCGGGAATAGACGAGGCCGGCGCCCTTGCCCGCCGGCGGCTCGCGACGGCCGGAGACATAATCGAAGAAATCCCTACCATCCTCGGCGGAATTGAACACGAAGGTTGAGGTCAGAAACACCGGCGGCTTGACCGCCCCTTCGGAAAGTTCCGGATCGTAGCCGTAGTTCAGCATCTGCGTTTCGGGATGCAGCGCATGATTGCCGATATGGGTTTTGGAGGGATGCGGGGCGGTCATGATCGTCTCCTCTGTCGAACCTGCCGAAGGACAGGATACATCAATTCGAGGAGCAGTCATCGCGACTGCTCAATTAAGAGTGGAGCATGCTTTCGGCATCATGCTCAGACGTTCAGTTCACGATCTCGCCCAGGGTATCGGCGACATAGGCGCCGCGCGCGCCCATCGGCAACGGGTGGCCCGTCGTCGTGTCCCGCGCCGTCTGATGCTCCAGCTCAGCATTGAGCTCCGCGCCGACGATGAGAATGACGACGGAAAGCCAGATCCAGATGAGGAAACCAATAAGCGCGCCGAGCGTACCGTAAGTCGCGTCGTAATTGGCGAAATGCTCGAGATAGAAGGAGAAGCCGAGCGACATGGCGGCGCAGGCGAGCGCCGTTAGGACCGCACCCCAGGTCATCCACCGCACTCGCGCGGGTTCGCGGCTCGGACCGAAGCGGTAGACGAAGGTCACGGCCACGACGACGACCAGCAGAAGCAGCGGCCATCTTAGCAGAAGCGCCATGTGCTCCTTGAACTGATCAAGCCAGAGATAGGAGAGCACGACAGGCATTACGCCCATGAGCGCCACCACGACGACCGCGAAGACCACGGCACAGAGGGTGAAGCAGAGGCCGATCAGGTTCAGCCGCACCAGGCTGCGCTTCTCCCTCTCCTCATAGGCGACGTTCATCGCATCGAAGATCGCCAGGGTGCCGCTATGGGTGCTCCACAGCGCAATGCCGAGACCGACGAAGAAGGTGATGCCGAGCGTGCTGTCGCGTTTTTCGACCAGCGCCTTGAGTTGATCGGCAAGAAGATCGAAAGCCCCGGGCGGCAGGAGGATGGCGAGCTCGCGAAGATGTTCGGAAATGGTGATCGGATCGGCGACCAGGCCGTACAGCGAGACCAGGGCCGCCAGGGCCGGGAACAGCGCCAGGAGCAGATAGAAAGTTACGCCCGCGGCAATAAGGGTGACCCGGTCGTCGAGGACCTCATGGAAGACGCGCCAGAACACATCGCGAAGGCCGCTCATCGGAATGGCCTCGGGCGTCGCGGCGCTGCGCCCATGATCGTCGCCCGACGGGGCGACCGCGGCAGAAGGCGCCAGCGAACCGCGTTGCCTTGCCTGCAGCAACACAAACACACCCACAGCAGCCGCCATCATTGCCGCAGTGAGCGGATATCCCTTGAGGCGCAGCACATCAGCCATTACTCTATCCTCCGACGATTTGCTTCGGGAATAACGCCGGGTGCCGCTAAAGGATGCAAACCGTTGCTTTCTTGCCGAGATTTCCGGTGAGGGGAGGGGCCCGCTGCGGTCAAGAGTGGCACGTCGGCGATGCTGAACTCTAAATTCTGATATTGTACATTGATGATTTTATTAATGTCTAATCGCCCAACGGAAGCGAAACGGGCGTTTGGTTTCGCTACTTCGGCACGGGGCTCTTTTGGTCGCTGTCGCGGGCATGGCGACTTTGCGGCGCCAGAGGCGGTAAATTCGGCCGTCAAGCGTCGCATCAAGAGCGATTTCGAACCCCGAATTCGCATTCCATACGCGCACTGGGCACCTCCGGAGACCGGCATTCGCGGGACGGCCTGGGAGGCAACCCTACCGATGCATTTGCCGTGTCTCATCCATCGCGCCGACGGCCATGGCCGACAATAGCCACTCCCGGCGTCCCCGGCAAAGATCGGCCCCGGTCAGGATGGGCCGGCTCTCTCATCCCGAACGTTCCACGAGCGCACGCATCCGCTCAGGATGCCAGTCAACCTGCCCACTCCATCTGCACACCCGGATGAAGCGCCGCGGGAGAGAAACCGGCACACCGACTCCAGAGACCAGCGATCAGAACACGGCAGCGATTTGCCGCCAACACGCCCGACCGCCACTGATAGCCCGGTCCACCATTCACTGCGGGCAGCAGATGCCGCCGGGCGTATCGCCACCTTTTCCTGTAAGTTCAGCGGCGGCCAGACCGGCTAATCAGCGTTGGCTGCCGTAGGCCTCCTGCGCATTCGTATCATCTGCCCGACATCGTCATCGTATTGATCATCCGGGAACTCGACACTCCAGACGAGACGGCGCAGCGACTCAGGGGCGACGCCGCCATAGCCAAGCTGTTCCAGACGAAGCACGAGCAACAAGCGGTCGACAACGACGACCAGCCGTGCGGAGGCGCCGAGTTGATACAATACAGGACGCATCGCGGCATAGGATTTGAAGCCGAAAGACGCGGCGATCGCCTCATCAAGGTGGGATGACTTGATATAGGGATAGTGACCTCGCAAGGCCTTCTTCAAAGTGGCGACGTTCGAAGGCGAGAACCTCACAGATGGGTTCAGCATATGACGATCCAATGTTCCGGCCGAAGTCTGCCGATTACACTTCGACCTTGGTGAACATGGTCGTCGAGAAACTTTACGCGCCCTTCAACCCGGCAGCAGGTTCGGATGGGGTTCCTAGCCGAGACATTAACCCGCGGACGCTTCTTGCTCAAGACATGGATCGACCTCTGGATCGCGATGTGATTGGCGGCGGCTGCATGGCCTCGCGAACTGGCATATCGCTGTCCGTTGTCCGCGGACAACCAGCTGATCGGGCCTGGATTGTGCCAGCTCAGGCCGTGTCCGAATTAAGACTCTGCCTCAGAACGAGCCGACATGGCGGCACTTTCAATGCTCGGTCCCGCCGCCCTCGTCTTCTGCATAGGCAATTACGAAGTCGCTCAGTTTCGAAGTTTGGCTCAGAGGCAGCTAGCGACTGCGCCGAAAGGGCCAGCCGAAATGAAGTTGCAATTGAGCGAATAGAGCGTGCTCTTCGACCGGCTCTATTGTGTGGACTTCATCACGAGCGATCGCGAGTTGGATATCCTGGAATTGCAGCCAGAGCACACCATGTCGTTTGATGCCGTCATAGCAATAGTCGGAAACTCGTCTCTCATGATCGAACACCTGCGACGGAAGGGAGCATCGATCAGGCATAACCTCGAGCAACTGCCATATGAGGATCTCTCCAAATGGTTTCGATTTTGGTTCGGTCCCGAGGATGAACGGCATGACCCAACCGCGGAGCTGTTCAAAGCAATCCATTCGCCGCCGCTCCTCCCGACACCTTCTGAGTTCTGCAGGCACTCGAATAAGCCGGAGCAATGCGGCTTGAGGTCAGCAGGTCGAGAGCCGAAGCGAGTAACTCGTCTAACGGGCTCATCACCTAAGCCCGCATGCGGGCCTCCTTCGCACGACCCATTCAAGTTGGAGCACTCGCCAAGAAGCACATATCGCCACGTTGTCCGCGGACAACGTGGCGCCCAAGCAGACAGGGAGCTGCGCCGCACCACTCTCCCGTCGCAACATCACCTGTGCGATATAGGCGCAGCCTTCGGCTTGAATTCGCCGCATTGCGGCACTACGTCGTGACGAGCCGAAGCGCTGTATTCTTCTTAGCCGCTTCCGCCTGATGGACAGCACTCCTCCTCCCATGCTGTCGGTCACTATCGAAGCCCGGCGCACTCTCCCGCGCCGGGCTTCTGCCAGCTCGATATTGCAGGCGCTCGCCCTTCGAGGCGCCGCCCGGGCGAAACAGGGTGAGGCTCTCGTTGGCACCTCGACACCCAGCAATGCCTCCCGTCGACCGCGGCACTCGCCAACGGACGTCAGCCGCGGCATCCTCCACCACCCCTCCTGCTAAGGTGCGCAGCCCGCAGGGCGGAGCCTCGAAGCACACGCCGCAACGCCGCTTCTTGCATCTACTCGTCGCGACACGCACCCCACGCCCTTTGAAGACTCTTGAGCGCCGGCGCGATTACCTCCTACACTTCTCATGGGACGCAGCGCTCTAACTGACAACGAACAAGGTCAGCAAAAAGCAACCGAGGTGACGGATGAACAGGCTTGCGCAATGCCATTGCGGATCACTCCGCGCAAAGACATCAGGCGATCCGCTCACGGTGAGCATCTGCCACTGCCGCGATTGTCAGCGCAGAACCGGCGCCGTGGCCGGAAGCGGTGCGATCTTCGCGAAGGGCGAAGTGACGATCGAGGGAGATCGCAGAACCTTCGAGCGGGACGCCGCGCAAGGGCGCAAGGTGCGTTTCCACTTCTGCCCGAACTGCGGCACGTCCGTGTATTGGGAGGGCGACTTCAATCCCGACCTCTGCGGCGTCGCCGTCGGCGCCTTCGCCGACCCGGCATTTCCACCGCCACTGGTGTCCGTCTACGAGGAGTCTAGGCATGATTGGCTTCAGCTTCCCGATGGGATGAAGCACGCGCAACGCGGGCTGGTTTCGGCAGCGGCTGCGGACAAGGAGCACGGCAACGGCTAGCGGCCTTGGTGGCCGTGCGGCACGCGGGCGGCTCCTCCTCGGCAGCCCGTGCGGAGCGTGCGGCAACACCGCTGCTTGTCATCTGACACCTGCGCACCTGCCCCGCCTCGAGGCCCCTTAGGAGGCACCTCAGGGTGAGGCTCTCTTGGGCGTCGCGCAACCTGGAACGCCTTCGAGCCTCCGCGCAAAATCATTCGGCGCCCGCCTCGACTACGGCCCTATCAAGCCGTCCAAGGCGCGGCATCCCCCAACATCCCCCATCCGAGGCGCACGGGCCGAAGCCTCGAAGGACACGCCGCAGCGCCGCTCCTGGCATTCAATCAACCTCGGCGCGCTCGCTGCTCTCCTGAGCAACGGTCGATATCTCCGACACTCTTTGGCAGCAGCCGCCACTCATCAATCCATGGGAGAGTTCCTCGTCGCCCCACACAAATGTGACAGCGACTGCATCTCGTGAGAAGGGCGGAGAAGTAAAGGAACTAAACCGTAACATCACTTCAATTTCGATATCAAAGCTGAACAAATCAAAGCGTTAGCCCCAACCCCACCGGAAGCCTCCTGCCGCTCAGCCGGCATCACCACTCCCGTCTGCCCGCACTGAACTCAAGAAAATCCGCTTCGATGCCACCTTTGAAGATGACGCCGTGGTCAGGCATTTCGGACAACGCTGGTGAGCGGCTGATGCTGGGCGGCGATGCCGGCGGCAAGGCGGTTACCGACATGGCAGACATTTGACGAACCCTTTGAGGCAACCAAAGGAAGCGACGGCTTTTCAAAACCGCGCTTCTTCTTATGATCTTGTGCACCGACCAAATCGGGCACGGCCTCTTAATCGTCGACTGCAGTGACTGCGAGGTTCGAGAAGTCAGCAGTGAATAGGGAAGACAGACCGATGAAGCTATTCATTCTCCTGTTGGGCTTTCCCGGCGTCGGAAAGCTGACGATCGCGAGAGAACTGAGTCCGCTGCTGACTGCAAAGGTTATTGACAATCATTGGTTCAACAACCCGATACTGCGTCTGCTTGACGACGACGGAACCACGCCTCTCCCGAAAGGAATATGGGAATATATTGGAAGAGTTCGCCAAGCCGTCCTGGATGCGATCGTCGCCTATGGCCCTCCTTCGGCAAATTTCATTTCCACGCATGCCGGCATAGAAGGTGATGAGCGCAGCAATCGCACGTTCCAGCAGATTGCCGGCGCGGCCCGAGAATGCGAGGCGCTGCTGGTGCCCGTGAGGTTGCTCTGCGACGAGGAGGAGTTGGCACGTCGCGTTGCCACACCGGCGCGTCGCGATCGGTTGAAGTCGATTGATGCGCAGGCATCGAGGGAGAAAAGCAGAAGAGCCCAGGTCCTCGCTCCCCAACACCCGTTTGCGCTGAATCTGGATGTCACCTCAAAGACGGCGGAAGCAAGCGCAGCAGCCATTCACGCCCATATCTTGAGGATGACAACCGGCGAGCTCGGTTCGGTCCAGGGCAACGGTGTCGTTGCCCTGCCATAACCACCGGTCCTCAACATCCCTCACACCACCAACATCCCCTGCCGCTCAGCCAACGTCACCTCCGCCCGCGTCCCGGCATTGAACTCCAGAAAATCCGCCTCGATGCCGTCGCTGAAGATCACCCCGTGCTCCGGCATTTCGGAGACGATGGTGAGCGGCTGGTCCTGGGAGACGATGCCGGCGACGATGGTGGTGCCGGTGGTGCGGCTGGGGAAGGGTTCGCGGACGAAGTAGCGCAGGTAATCCGCATCCCAGGCGAAGGACATGTCGATCCTCCGGTCAGCTGGCTCGAAACCCAGCGCGCTCGCTGCTCCGAGCCAACCTGAATAGAGGCTCTTCAGCCAGCCGGTGGAGCCCATGCCTGTCGAGACGATGATGCCGCTCGAGGATTGACGCTCCCAGCGCTCCGCGGCCTGCAGGACATAACGCGCCGAGACATGGCTTTGCGGGCCGATGAAGAGATCATTGACCGCGTGGATGACGGCGCCGGTGTTGAGCGTCGCCTTGGCCATGCTGACATGTTTGATCGGCCGCTTGTTTTTCAGCGCCTCGCCGATCACTCTCGGAAGGCTCTTCGGGTTGAAGGGCAGCAGCGGGCCGTCCCAGCGCTTGGGGTCGGGGTTGACGCCGAGGACCGGCTGCCCGTCGAGATATTTGAGCGTGTTGGCGACCAATCCGTCCTGGCCGAGCACGACGACGACATCGTCGGGAGCGAAGATGAAGCTCGCGAGGTATCGGCGGTCGAGACGCTGGACTCGGGCGACGGCACGCAGGCTTGCTTCCACCTCGGCGATGGCCGTTTCGTATCGTTTCTTCTCGGCGAGATAATCGCTGAAGTCGGCGCCGAGATGCTCGACATAGAACTGCGCCTGCTGCACGGTGTTGAACCGGGCGATGAGTTCGTCGAGCCGGGTCGGCCTGACGACCAGGATGATCTTGCGTTCGTCAGAGACCGGCACGGTCCTTGCCCTCCTGCGGCTGCAAGATCTCCCTGAGAAGATCGGGCGAGACGTTCAGCTGGCCGATCTTCGTCGCATTGTCTGCAAGGTCGCGGAAGGCGAGCGCCATCAGCTGGCCCGGCTGCATGCCGACCGAGGCGAGCGCCTGCAACACTTTCGGATCGGCCTGTTCGAAGGATTTCATCATCGCCGTCAGCGCATAGGCCTGGGCGTCGGCCTCGGCCCGCGCATTGGTCGCCGCCAGCGTCACCAGGTCACGGTTCTGCTCTTCGAGCGCGATCTTGCCGGCCATTTCGTCCCGGCGGATCTGCAGCTGCCGTTCCTGCACGGCGCGTTCGGCCTCCATCTGGGCTTCGCGCACCTGCCGTCTCTTGTTCTCCAGCGTGATCTCGGTGGCGATCTCGTTTTCCTTGATCGTCCGCTCCTGCTCGATCGCGGCGTTGCGCCTGCTATAGATGGCTTCGTCGGCCTGCCGCAGCAGGGCTTCACGGGCATGTGCTTCCAGCGCCTTGGCCGTCTCGGCCTTCGGCATGACGGCAAGCAGCGACAGGCCGAGAATCTCTAAGCCGAGCGCCTCGATGGTCGGATGCACCTTGAGCGCATCGGCCACGCCGGCGACGAGCGCCTCGCCCGAAGCAAGAACCTCCTTGAGCGACAGCGTCTGCACCTCGGCGCGCATCGCCACCTGAACGCGATCGATCACGCGGGTCGAAAGCTTCTGCGGGTCCTCCGAGACATAATGGCCCTTGCGGTCGAGCGTGAAATTCAAAAGTGCCGCCGTGCGGCGCGGCTCGGCGATGCGGTAGGTGATTTGGCCCTGCACCGTCACTTCCTGGAAGTCTGATGTCACCAGAGGAAAGATGAAAGGATCGTTGACGCTGGCCGTCGGCACGAGCACGAGAGAGCTCGAAGGCGAAAAATGCCAGAAAGCAAGGCCGGCGCCCTCACGGACCGCCTTGCCGTTCTGATATTGGATGACGTATTGCGTGGGTTCCGTCTTGATGAAGCGCAGTCCGAACATATCCGTTTTCCTGTTCTTGGCTCGAGCCCCTCGCTCGTGTCGAAGAAGAGAAAACACGACTTAGTGAGAAATGTCAACTAACTTAGTTGAAGATTTACACTAAGGCTGGAGCGTGTTATCTTCCCACCATGACAACACACGACAATGACGCCTTCAAACCGATCGCGACCGTCGATCTCGCCATTTTCTCACTGTCGCCGACAGGCCTCTCCGTGCTGCTCGTGCGCAGGACAAGCGCGCCCTTTTCCGGGGACTGGGCCTTGCCCGGCGGCTGGATCCATATTGACGAAGATGCGGATCTGGAGGCTGCGGCGCGCCGGGTGCTGAAGGAAAAGACCGGCGTCGAAACACCCTATCTCGAACAGCTGCAAACGACGGGAAACCGCGACCGGGACCCAAGAGGCTGGAGCATCAGCATCGTCTATATCGCGCTGATTTCGGCCGACGACGTCGCAGAGCCGCAGGGTGCGGTGGCTGAGGATGCCGAATGGCGGCCGATCGAGGGCGACGGCGTCGGCTTTCCCATCGCTTTCGACCATGCATCACTCCTCCAGGAGGCGCTCGGCCGCATCCGAAGCAAGGTCGAATATTCGAGCCTGCCGGGCCATCTGCTGCCTGTCCGTTTCACTTTGAGCGAGCTGCAATCGGTCTATGAGAGCCTCCTCGGCCGCAAGCTCGACAAATCGGCTTTTCGAAAGCGCATGGCGGAAGCCGATTTCCTGGAGCCGGTCGAAGGCGAGATGCGCCGGGCCAGCAATCGGCCCGCCCAAGTCTTTCGCTTGAAGGACATCCGGTCGCTGATGCTCTTCGACCGCAGAATTTGATCTCTGCATTCTGAGGGATCAGGCGTTGAGACCCTGCTGCGTCTGCCGGTCGAAGAGACGAGCAAGGTCCTCGTGATAGGAGAAGGAGCCGCATATGAGAGCGCTCGACAGTGGCGGTTCATCTGCTCTCCGCTTCGTGCTGGTCATGGCAGTCTTCAATTTTTTCGGCGACCTCACCTACGAAGGTGGCGCGGCGATCAACGGTCAGTTCCTTGGAATGCTGGGGGCGAGTGCCGCTGCCAGAAGCATCATTGCCGGCACAGGGGAATTCCTTGGATATGCGCTGCGGCAGTCGCCGGCTGGATCGCCGACCGGAGCCGCGCCTACTGGGCGGTTACCTTTGCCGGCTATGCGATCAATCTCTGCGCCCTGCCCGCAATGGCACTGGCCGGGAGTTGGGAGCCTGCGGGGGCCCTGATCATTGCCGAACGGGTTGGCCGTGCCATGCGCAAGCCGACGGTCGAGGCAATGATCTCCTATACCACCGGCGAACTCGAGCGAGGCTGGGCCGTCGGTCTCAGCGCCGCCCTCGACGAGGCGGGAGCGACGCTGGGGCCATTGATTGCCGCTCTCATTTTATTCCTGCGTGGCGACTATCGAACCGCATACGCCCTGCTGACCATTTCTGTTGTGCTCGCGATCATGGCACTCATTGCTGCGCGGCTGACGTTCCCCGTTCCCGAGCGATCGGAGCAGGGCCGCACCGCCACGGCGAAAACGCTAGGCCTGCCTTACTGGCTCTACATGGGCGCCGGCGCCCTCTTAGCGGCCGGGTTGCTCAGTTATGAGCTCGGAGCATACCATCTGGAGCGCACTCGGACCGTCCCGTCTGAATGGATTCCGGTGTTGCTTGCCTTCTCCACCGGATCAGGGGTGGCTGCCAATCTGATCCTCGGCAGGCTCTACGACTGGTCTGAAAAAGTGGCGCTCACTGTGGGGATCGCGCTGTCTGCTTGCTTCGCGCCGGTTCTACTCCGGGGCGGCATCGCGATGGCTGTTATCGCAATGCCGTTGTGGGGCATCGGTTACGCGGTGCAGGACACGCTGCTGAAGTCAATCATCGCCGGATTGCTCCCGGAAGGGCGTCGGGGTCTGGGGTTCGGCATGTTCTATTCGGCCTATGGTGGAGGTTGGCTGCTGGGCAGCGTCGCAACGGGATTGCTCTATGATCGCTCGACGCTGCGCTTGCCGCGTTCGTCGCAGCCGCACAGCTTGCATCCCTTCCGATCTTTCTCCTGGCTCGAAGGAAGGCGCGTCGGGAGACGCAGGCAAACCGGTCGCAATAGCCCCATGCGAGACTCTGCGTCTGCGCAGCTTCGCGACCGCTGCTAAGCATAAGCGCTTCGCGGCCCAGAATCATCGGGGGCACATAGTAGCGGGGGATGCTCGCCGCGGTTCCTTGGCACGCGGGAAATCGCAGACGGCAGGAATGAAAATCGCGCTCTCTAATGCTTCATCATCAAGGGAAGTCTCGCGTGCGGCAGCAGGTAGCGAGTGACGCGGCCGAGAAGCAGTTCGAGGAAATAGGCATGCTTGAAAGCGCCGATCAGCAGGCAGGTTGCGCCGACGGAACCCGCGAAATCGAGAATGGCCTCGGCAACCGGACGACCCTCCGAGCGGATCGCGACGATGTCTCCTTTCAAGCCGAGCTGCGCTATCAGTTCCCTGGCGGTAAACTGATAGCTGCCGTCGGGCTTGTCGTTGACGCACAAAATGGTGACGCGCTCCGCCACCGCCAGCCAACGTCTTGCCGCGACGATGGCGGCTTGTGCATTCCCGTGCGGCTTCCAACCGATCACGACATGCTGCAGGAGATGGCCGGAATATCGGCCTGCAGGCGGCACGAGCACGAGCTTGTGTTCGTTGAAAACCAGGTCGTGGAACGCATCGCGGGCATCCATGTTGCCGTGGCATGGGGTGACGACGAGTGCACTCTTGTGGCATTCGGATGTGACGCAGCGGCCGAGATCACCGCGACAGTCATCAAGCAGCAGGTCGCTTCGGCTCCGATTGGCCTCTTTCCAGTCCTCGAAGACGCTTATCACCCGCTCAAGGCGCTGCTGTGGCGAACCCTCGTCCATGTCTCGCAGCAGCTGCAAGTCAATTTCCTCGGGCGCAGCCACCATCCGTTCCGGGTCCGCACCGACATGGGCGGCTGCCATGCTGCCATTAATGGCTCGAGCGGCGTCTTCCGCGATATCGAGGCAGATCCAAGCAGTTGCCGCGTCGGGCAGCAAGGCGATGACGTCAGCGTGACGGGTCAACTCGTGGACCCGCCGGGCTAAGATCGCCGCGGGTGGCAACGCTTTTGTGTCGCGGCCGTTTGAAGGTGACGTATTCATCAGGACCTCCGTCCGCGATGCTCCCGCATCGCTCCTGGTCCAATCCGAAATTCAGCTTGATCATACGCCCGCGCCTGGCGGCCCGCAACACGCCAAGGCTTGGACAGATCGGTGCGAGACGGGTGGTAGCCCCATGCTGTGATCGCTTCCAAAGGCTGTCCCGGCAAGCGGGCCCTTTTTGCCGGTAATCATTACATATCAATGCGACAACTATCATGTTGCTCCACGAATTTTGCGATCGACGCGATGACAATCGCAGCCGATGCGGCACCGGGATCGATATGCCCGATCACCCGCTCCCCGAGCCGCGATGATCGCCCCTTGGCGGCCGTCATATCCTTGGTTGCTTCGCAGCCTTGGCGCGCTGCCTGCTCGGCCATGTCGAGCGATTGGGAAAGGGGCGTGCCGGACGCCCAGGCAGCGAGCGCGGCATCGGCTGCGGGCTTCCAGGCATCGACCATGGTCTTTTCGCCGGGCTCGGCCTTGCCGCGCTCCTGGATGCCCTGTGCCAGCGCCGCGAAAGCGCGCAGGAAGTCGTCATCACTGAGTTCAGACTTGTCCTTCACGGCTGCGCCGGCGCGCATAAAGGCTGTGGCATAAAGCGGGCCGGATGACGCGCCGACCGTATTCAGGAATGCTTTTGCCGCCGCGTTAAAGACGGCGGTCGGCGCAGTCTGCGCCCGGTCGAGCGCGGCCACCGCCTTGGCCGCCGCCTCGCAGCCCGCATCCATGGCAAGGCCGTGATCGCCGTCGCCGATGGCGCCGTCTAGCTCGCAAAGATGATCGCGTCGCGCGGCGATATCCCTAGCAATCAGGGCAAACAGGCGCTGCAGGTCCTCGGTTGCGATGGTCATCGATCACCTCCTGAACATGGCGCAATCGCAGGGATGATCGATCAGCCGCTGAAGCTCGTCGTCGAGATGCATCAGCGTGATGGACGCGCCCGCCATTTCGAGCGAGGTGCAGTAATTGCCGACGAGCGATGTGTGGATGACGAGCCCGGCCTCGTCGAGCCGCGCCTTGACGCGCCGCATCATGATGTAGAGTTCCATCATCGGCGTCGAGCCCAGCGAATTAACAAGCACGGCGACACGATCGCCACGCTCGGCCTTCATCTCCCTGAGAAGATTGTCCATCAGTTCGTCGGTCACGGCATCGGCCGTCTTCAGCGGCCCGCGCGCCACGCCGGGCTCGCCGTGGATGCCCATGCCGATCTCCATCTCCTCCTCGCCGATCTGGAAGTTCGGTTTCAAGGTCTGGGGCAGCGAGCAGGGCGAGAGCGCAACACCCATCGTATAGGTGCGCGCATTGGCATGGCGGGCCGCGCGCTCGACCTCATTGAAGGAATAGAGAAGATCGCAGGCAGCACCGGCGGCCTTGAAGATGAAGACATTGCCCGCCACGCCGCGCCGCCTGTCCGTCTGATCGGCCGGGGCGGACGCGACATCGTCGGTGGTCAGCACGGTACGCACCGTGATGTCGTCGAGCGCCAGCATGTCCGCCGCCATGTCGAAATTCATCACGTCGCCGGCATAATTGCCGTACATGAAGAGCACCCCGACGCCGCCATCGACGGCCTTGGCGCAGGCCATGATCGGATCGGGCGGCGGCGAGGCGAAGACATTGCCGATCGCGGCGGCATCGGCGAGCCCCTTGCCGACATAGCCGAGGAATGTCGGCTCATGCCCGGAGCCGCCGCCGATCACCAGCCCGACCTTGCCCTTGCGCGGTCCGTTCCTGGCAATGATGGCGCGCGGCACGTCGTCCACGGCATAGAGGTGCTCGGGATGTGCCGCGAGAACCCCTTGCAGCATCTCATCGACGGCATCCGCGCCTGCATTGATTAGCTTCTTCGTCTTCACGCCTATCCTCCCCAGAACGAGCTCCCACTGCGACGGGCGGGCCAGAGGTCAATCCGCCAGCGGCAAGGCGGCCGTCGCGAAGGGCGCGAGCCGCAGCTCTTCGGCGAGTGCGCCCCCATCCACCCTTCGCTCTTCGCCTGTGAGATTGACCACGTAGAGCTTGGCGCCAGCGGCGTCCCTTGCGACGAAAGACAGCACTTCGGAGGGCGAGGACGAGAGGCATTCCTGCCAGGATGCACCCGCGAGCGCCGACAAGGTCTGCACCGTGTTGAAGAGCGGCCGCCGCCCGCCTCGTTCGACCGGTTCATCGGGACCGGCGATCAGGCCGAAAGGACCGGTCAGCGCCGAAAGTGTCAGGCATTCGAGACCGGCATCCAGCACCCGGATCGCATAGCCGAGCGCGAAGGCCTCGGCGAAACGGCCGTTGTGGCGGGGATCGCGGTTCGCCATCGGAATGCGTCCGCCGAACGGATTGTCCATCGTGCGGCTGCCATAGGGATTTTGCCGCATCGGGATCGTCGAGGGACCGATGCGATAGGGCTTGTCGTCGTAGATCGCCCGGACGGAGCGCGTGATGAAGGGCAGCGCCTCCAATGTCTGCATGACGCTGAGATCGTCGGCGGCATGCACGATTGGGTTGGTGCAATGGCTGACGAAATCGATCTCGCCTGCCGGCACGCGCTTGCGGTTGAGCTCGGTGAAATAGCTCAGCATACCGCCGCCGATGCGAATGCCGGGAAAGGCGGCGCGGGCCGCGGCATAGACCTCTTCGAGGGGAGGGCAGTCCGGCCATTTGCTGCCGGGCGGCGTCGATTGCCGGTCGACGGAAGGCGAGATCAAGATCGCATCCGGCTTGAAGCCCGCAATCTGCATCTGCCGCGCGATCTCGGCCGCCTCGCCCGCCGGCGACGATTTGCAGGGAAGCGCGATCTCCAGCGTCGAGCGGCCGGGATGGAGAGCGGCGATCGCGGCGAAGTTTTCCAATGCGTCGGCGCCATGCCCGGCGTCGGGATCGAAATGAAAGAGAAGCTCGCGAAGCGCGATCTCCGTCAGGAGGGACCTAGCCGTCAGCGTCGCATCGGCCTCCTCGGGCGTCACGATCACACCGATACCGGGCATTGTGCCGGTTCGCGCGCCGAATTCGAGTCGTGTGACTCCGCTCTGCGCGGCGACCGGCGGCGTGACGGAGCGGCTGGTATCGCTGATGATGAGCGACGTCTTCTGCCGGACAGGCTGGTTCGCCGGGATCTGGTAAGGCCAGGGCAAAGCGAGCGGCCTGACATAGGTCTTGTAGGAGGCATCGGACCAGTTGCGCTGGTCCTCCATTTCGAAGGTGTCGCCCTCCATCCGGCATTCCGCGCTCACATCAGGCATGACCTGATGGGTGATGGCGCGCATGTCCTTGATCGGCTGCCAGGGCTCGATGAGATCCGGAAAACGCGTCGCCTCGATCTGTCCGTCGACATGTTCGACCGCTGCCGGCGAACCGGCAACACCGACGATCGGATGCAGGATGCAGAAGCCGCAGCGGTTGGTATCGAAGCCGGTCCGTGAGGTAGCTTCGGCCTCGAAATCGAGCCGGTCCTGATCGCCGCTGATGCGGACCCCGATCACGAGCGCCGTCTCATCAGGTCCCTCGCAGCGAGCCCGATAGCTAACCTCAAAACGATCCTTACCCTGCTCAATCCTGAGGCCCGCGATCTCAGGACTATAAGTGCCCCAGTCCCGGTCGCGGACGAGATAGGAAATCGCCCGCAGCACCTCGACGCCGTCGTAGCGGATCGTGCGGAGATTGCCATCGGCGAGATCGGCCGTTAGCTTTCCCGCCGTCAGGCGAACCGTCGGCCTTTCCTCAACGCGAGTACCGTAGAGCTGGAACGCATCGGCGGTCATCGCAGCATCGCCCGAACATCGATCGTTCGGCCTTGTGCCGCGCTGTCGTAGGCCGCCTCGACGAGTGCGAAGGTCTTCAGATTGTCGGCGCCCGAGGTCGAGTGCTCCGCGCCGCGCTTGAGTTGGTCGACCCAATGCTGCTCTATCGCGAAGACGCTCTCCTGGATGTTGTGCCAGGGCCGCGAGGCCCAGGACAGCAGCTTCGGCGCAACATCCATCCTGGTCGTGCCCCTGCCGTTGGTGATCTCCAGGCCGTAGCCCTGGGTCAGCCGGATCGTGCCTTCGGAGCCGTCGAGTTCGATCAGCGTCTCGGGGAAGGGTTCTTTCGGTAGCCTGGTGGCGTAGCTGACGTCGACGACCGAGGTGGCGCCGTTCTCATGATCGAGAAGGATGGTCGCGACATCCTCGCCCCTGATCCTGGGATTGACCCGCTTGGTGCGGGCCGTCAACCCGCTGACGTCGCCGAGGATATAGCGGGCGATATCGAGCGTATGGATGCCGAGATCCTCGATGATGAAACGCTCGCCTTCGGCGAGGTAGGGTTGGCCGGAGAAGACGTCATAACCCGAGCGGAAGGAAAAGCGGCCCCAGAAGGGCGTGCCGATGGCGCCGGCATCGAGCGCCTTGCGCACCGCCTGTATCGGCGTCTGCCAGCGGAAATTCTCGTGCACCATCAGCGCCACGCCGGCAGCCCGGCAGGCCTCGACCATCGCCCTCGCATCCGCCAGCGTCTTGGCGAAAGGCTTTTGGCAGATGGCCGGCACCTTGTTTCGCGCTGCCATTTCCACGAGAGCGCGGTGGCTCTGAACCGTCGTGGCGATATCGACGAAATCGAAGCCGCCATCGGCAAACATCGCCTCGGCATCGCTGTAGCGCCGCACGATGCCGAACTGGTCTCCGACAATCTTCAGCCGCTCGGGATCGCGGTCGCAGATCGCGACGATGCCGGCGCCGTCGACATCCTTCCAGGCATGCATCTGGTTGATCGCAAAGAAGCCGCAGCCGATCAACGCGCCTTTCAATCCGGTCATTTCAACCTGCCTTTGCCATCTGCATTAGGGTGACGCGCTGCTGCAGGCGGCGCTGCGCCTGGTCGACGACCACGGCGATGATGATCACGAGGCCCTTGATGACCATCTGCCAGAAGGAGGAAACGCCCATCATGACAAGCCCGTCGGAGAGAATGCCGATGACAAAGGCGCCGATGATCGTGCCGCCGATCGTGCCGCGCCCGCCCGACATCGAGGTGCCGCCGAGCACGGCTGCGGCGATCGCGTTGAGCTCGAAGCTTTCGCCAGTCGCCGGATGGGCGGCCATCAGCTCCGAGGAGATGACGACGCCGACGATTGCCGCGCAAAGGCCGGAAAACATATAGACGAAGATTTTCACGACATCGACGCGAATGCCGGACATGCGCGCCGCCCGCTCATTGCCGCCGACGGCAAAGATGTGGCGGCCGATCGGCGTCGAGCGGGCGACATAGGCGGCTGCGAGCGCCAGTACGATCAGGATCCAGATCGACACCGGCAGGCCGAGAATGCGTCCCGCGCCGAAGAAATCGAATCCGGTGGTGGCATATTCCGGCCGGCCGACGAGGTTCGGAAAGGTCTGTCCATCCGACGACAGCAGCGCCAGGCCGCGGGCGATATAGAGCGTCCCGAGCGTGGCGATGAAGGGCGCGACGTTGAGCTTGGTGATCAGGAGACCGTTGACGAGGCCGATAACAAGGCCGATCGACAGCGTGATCAGCACGATCTCAAATAGGTTGAAATAGATGGTGTAGCCGATCGGCAGCTCGATGCCGTAGAGGATCAGCCCGCCGGCGACCATGCCGCAGAGCCCGACGATCGAGCCGACTGAAAGGTCGATGCCGCCGGTGATGATGACGAAGGTCATGCCCATGGCGAGGAAGGCGTTCAGCGCCACATGCTTCGACATCAGGATCATGTTCGCCGTCGAGGTGAAGTTCGGCGCGAAGAGCGCAAAGAAGATGATGACAGCGAAGAGGGCGATGAACGTCCTGAGCTTCATCAGCGTCAGGAGCGCCGAGCCGTTGGCGCCCTTCGGCGCAAGAGTTGAAGTAGCCGCCATCATGACGCGAGTTTCCCTTGATGTCCGTGTCCCTTGGCCGAGGCCGCGATAATGGCGTCTTCCGTCGCTTCGTCCCTGTTGAAGACGGCGACGAGCTGGCCATTGCTCAAGACCGCGATGCGGTCTGATAGCGCCATGACCTCTTCGAGGTCGGAGGTCGAAAACAGAATGGCGAGCCCATTTGCCGCCAGCCGGCGCATGGTGCGGAAGACGTCGGCCTTGGCGCCGACATCGATGCCGCGGCTCGGCTCGTCCATCAGCAGCACCTTCGGATTGGTCATCAGCGCCTTACCGATGACGACCTTCTGCTGGTTGCCGCCGGACATCGAGGTGACCTCGAAATCCGGGTTCGGCGCCTTGATGGAAAGATCGCGGATCGCGTCCTGAATGGCATTCTTTTCCGCGCCGCTGTCGATGTGGAAGAGCCGGGTGAAGCGCGACAGGCTTGCGAGCGTCAGGTTGGAGGCGATGGAGAGCACCTGCACCAGCCCCTCGCGCTGCCGGTCTTCTGGGATCAGCGCCAGGCCGCGGCGGATGCGCCGGGTGGTGTCGCGGGCGCGTACTTGCCTGCCGTCGATGAAGATCTTGCCGGTCGAATGCGTGTGCCGCCCGATCACGCATTCGAAGAATTCGCTGCGCCCGGCGCCCATCAGGCCGTAGATGCCGAGGATCTCGCCTGCCTTGACCGACAGGGAAACGTCGTTGACCGCAAGCCCGCCGGTCGGCCGGGGAAGGCTGATGTTTTCGGCGCGGAAGACTTCCTCGCCGACGGAATGGGTGACGGATTTGGCGAAATCCTTGGCGTCCGAGCCGATCATCGAACGGACGATCCAGCGCGTGTCGATGTCGCGCACCATGGCATGGCCGGTGATCTGGCCGTCGCGCAGCACGGTGATGTAATCGCCGATCCGCATCAACTCCTCCAGCCGGTGCGAGATGTAGACGATCGCCACGCCCTGCGCCTTCAGCTCGGTGATCACCTTGAACAGGATCTCGACTTCGGCCGCCGACAGCGCCGAGGTCGGCTCGTCCATGATCAGGATGCGGGCATTAAGCGACATCGCTTTGGCGATCTCCACCAACTGCTGCTGGCCGATCGGCAGGTCCTCGACCATCGTGTCCGCCCCGATGCCGGCATCGAGACGCCGCAGGAATTCATTGGCTTTCGCGACCTGCGCCTTGTGGTCGATGCCGAGCAGGCCGCGGGTGATCTCGCGCCTGGTGAAGATGTTTTCGGCGACCGACATGTTGGCGAAGAGATTGAGCTCCTGGAAGATCATGCCGATGCCGTTCGCCTGCGCGTCGGCCGGGCTGTCGAAGTTAACCGGCTTGCCGTCCAGAATGATGCGGCCGTGCGTCGGGCGCTCGACACCGGCGATGATCTTCATCAGCGTCGATTTGCCGGCGCCGTTTTCGCCGACCAGAACATTGACCGCGCCGCGGCGCAGCTCCAGATTGGCGCGCTTGACGGCGACGATGCCGGAATAGACCTTCGACACGTCGTCGAGACGGAGGATGATATCGTCCTGATGTGCGTCTGCCGCCGTCATGATCCTACCTTCAGTTCCGAAGGTGTCACGAGCGGCAGCTCGCCGCTTCTCGGCAGCGGGAAGGCGCCGGTCACGCTCACCGTCTTGCCGATGAGACCGTCGCGCGGGGCGGCGGAGAGGAAGGCGGCATTGGCCTTCTCGTTGAACGCCTTGCCGAACTGCGCCCATTCGATCTGGTTCTTGAACTCGTTGAAATTGACGAAATCGAGCGTGTCGCGCAGCGCCGTGCCGCGCAGCGCCGGGCCTATCTGCACCTTCGCATCGGCCTTGCCGTCGCCATCGGCATCGACATCGAGCGTCGCCGCGCGCGAGGCCGTGTCGGCCGCGACGACCGTGCCGGTGATCTTCACCGCATAGGTCCAGGGCGAGCTGCTCTGCTTGCGTGGATTGCCGTATTTTTCGCCCGCGGCATCGGGGCTCGTCGAAACGAGCTGCATGACGTCCTTCAGCTCGCCGGCGCGCTTTTCGAAATAGGGCACGACCTGAGGCTGCCAGATCGCCTCGACCTTGGCATTCGGATCGAAAGCGGTCTTGGCCGCGGCCGCCGCCTTCTCCTCCGCGGTCGGCGTCTTGATGATCTTGCAACCGGGCAGGGCCGCCGCCAGGACGGCAGCCAACAATGCGCCCTTCATTCTCAACATGCGGGTGAACCTCGGCGTCTCGCAAAATGCATTGCGGAGGGCGCAACATTGCACCCTCCGCAATTGGGGCTGATCAGTTCGTCAGGGCGAAGGTTTCGAGCTTGCCGGCATTGTCGGCATTGATGAGAACGCAGTCCATCAGCTGCTTCTCTTCCTTCGGCGTCGTCTTGTTCTTGATGTAGGCGTCAGCCTGTTCCACGGCGAGCTGCGCCTGCGCATAGGCCGGCTGCAGCACGGTCGCCTTGATGCCGCCCGACTTGATGGAGTCGCGGACATCATTGGAGCCGTCGAAACCGACGACGATCACGTCCTTGCGGCCCGCGGCCTGCAGCGCTGCGATCGCGCCCATCGCCATGGTGTCATTGCCTGAAATGACGCCCTTGATATCGGGATTGGCCTGAAGGATGGTTTCCATCTTCGAATAGGCTTCCGTCTGGCTCCAGTTGGCCGACTGCTTGGCGACCGACTTCATCTCGGGATAATCGTCGATGACGTCGTGATAGCCCTGCGAGCGGATGCCGGCATTGGTGTCGGACTCCTTGCCGACCAGCTCGACATAATTGCCCTTCTCGCCCATCAGCTTGACGAATTCCTGCGCGCCGAGCTGCGCGCCCTGATAGTTGTTCGAGACGATCTGGGCGACGGCGACGCCGGTCGCGTTGATCTCGCGGTCGATCAGGAAGGAGGGGATGCCTGCATCCTTGGCCTTCTTGACGGCGGCGACGGAAGCGTCCGCGCCCGCATTGTCGAGGATGATCGCCTTGGCGCCGCGCCCGATCGCCGTATCGATCATTTCCGACTGCTTGTTGGCGTCGTCGTCATGGGTCATGACGAGGGTCTCGTAGCCGAGCTCCTTCGCCTTGGCCTCGGCGCCGACGGCCTCGGCCTTAAAGAAGGGATTGTCATGCGCCGGCGTGATGATGGCGATGAGATCGGCCGCAAAAGCCGGCATGGCCGTGCCGAGCGCCAATGCGCTGGCAAAAGCTGCGAGTGTCAGTCTGCGTGTCAGTTTCATTCTTTCCTCCCGGTGGTGAATGACGCCCCGTTCTCCTCGGAGCGGTGCCCCGTCTCCCGGGGCGGTAGAGGGGAGGGCTTGCCTCCCCAAGCTGGTTCAGGTGATGCGCCGGATGCTTTCGGCGATCTCCTGCGGTTCGAAAACTTTCTTCCAATCGTCGCGCATCAACGCCGGGATGCCGAACTCGATCGCCTTGTTGCAGGCATCCGAGAAGACACCGTCGACCTCCTTGAAGATGACCGCGCCGAGCACGTTCATGTGGCCGAGCAGGAAATCGCGAGCCGCCTGTTCCGGCACGCCGCGCGCCACGCATTCGTCCATGGCCTGGCGCATGATGACGAGCAGCGAGGCGCAAACGGTTTCGGAAAGGCCGGGCTCGAGCATGGCGAGCTGATCGACCGTAACCCGGTGCGAACGCATGACCGGCGCCCAGATGACCTTGGCGATTTCCTCGCCGAGCGCATAGGCGCTTTCGGGACCCTGCATCAGCGCCGAGACGATGTGCTGTTTGGCGAAAAGGCCGCCGAAATGATCCTTCTTGGCCTGCATGTCCGTCTCGTCGTTAAAGATCGGCGGATGGCAGGGATGGGTGACGAAATAGGTGAGGTCGTCACGCTTCGGCAAATGGCCGGCGAAGGGAGCGGCAGCATCGAGCGCCACCACCATGGTGCGGGGCGCGAGCTTGTCGACGATGCCGGCCGCGACCTTGCCGATCGCCGTATCCGGCACGGCGAGGATGACGACCTCGGCCCCGTCGAGCGCGGGATCGACAGGCACGCAATCGAGGCCGAGATCGTTCTTCAGGCGGGCCTTCCCGGCATCGCTCACCTCGACATGGCGCACTTCGAAGCGCGAGCCTTTGAGATTTTTGGCAAGCCGGTATCCCATTTTGCCGCCGGCGCCGAAGAGAGCAATCTTGGTCATGTTTTCCTCACCTTTTCAGTTCTGGATAGGATCATAAACTGGTATGATGAGTCAATCACCATATCAGCAGTTCGGCGCTTAAGCCCCGTGTTTTTCTGCATCGAGCCGATCGATCGCCTGCACGTTGCCGGCCGATGGACCATCGGGGTCGAATTCGGAGGCGAGCCAGACGTCGACGATCGATTTTGCCAGTTCCGGTCCGATGACGCGGGCGCCCATAGTGATGATTTGGGCGTTGTTCGACTTCGCCGCGCGTTCAGCCGAATAGGTGTCGTGGGTAAGGGCGGCGCGAATGCCCGGCACCTTGTTGGCGGAGATGCACACGCCGATGCCGGTGCCGCAGAAAAGAATGCCGCGCTCATGCTCGCCGTCGACGATCGTCTGCGCCAAGCGCTGGGAGAGATCGGCATAAAAGCCGGACTGGCTGAGATCGTGCACTTCGAGATCCGCCTTGCCGGCGAGATGGGCGGCAATGACATCCAGGAGCGGTTTGCCGGCGCTGTCGGCGCCAATTGCGATCTTCATGGCAGTTTCCTTTCACTCGCCGTCTGGCGTGGAGATGAGCGGTCGATCGCCGCGCTGACGCGGGCGAGAATGTCGAGATAGCCTTCGACGGACCAGGCGGAGCGGCCGATGAACAGGCCGTCGATATCGGGCTGGCCGATCAGTTCCTCGCAATTGCCGGGATTGACGCTGCCGCCGTAGAGAACCGGCACCGGGCGGCCGAGAATGGATTTCGCCACTTCGGCGATCCCTCTGTGCCGCTCGGAGGCATAATCGGCCGTCGCCGGAATGCCGTTGACGCCGATCGCCCAGACCGGCTCGTAGGCAAGCAGGATCGGAGCCTCCCCGGCCTCGGTGTCGACACCCCGCAGGGCGGCCTCGACCTGCCGCCGCAGCACGGCGTCGGCCCGGCCCTCGTTGCGTTCCTGCAGGGTCTCGCCGATGCAGATCAGCGGCGTCAGGCCGTGGCGGATCGCGGCGGCAGCCTTGAGGCCGACGGTCTCGTCGGTCTCGCCGAAATGTTCGCGCCGCTCGGAATGGCCGAGCTCGACGAGATCGAGCCGGCAGTCCTTCAGCATCAGCGGCGAAATCTCGCCGGTCCAGGCGCCGGCATCCTCCCAATGCATGTTCTGCGCGCCAACCTTCACCGAGCTTTCGGTCAGTACACGCTTGACCTCGCGCACCGCCGTGAAGGAGGGGATGACGAAGCGCTGCACGCGGGGATCGCGTTCAAGATCCGCATCGGCGAGGCGGCGCGCGAAGGCGAGCGCTTCCTCAAGCGTCTTGTTCATCTTGAAGCTGGTGCCGACCCAGACGACCATCTCAGTTCTTCCTCCCGTCGCGGATCTGCGCGAAATAGCCATCCGTGCCGACCTGCCCGCCCTTCAGCGCGATCTGCAGACCGTTGGTCGGCTGGTAGTCGCCATGCGCAAGGCAAAGCGGCGAGCCCGGCGTCTGCGGCAGCGGCAGCAATGTCGTCAGCGCGTCGATCTTCAATTGCCGCAGCGCGTGGCTCGACGTATCGCCGCCGGCGACGACCGCGCGCGGCAGTGCTTCCTGCTCGATCAGCCTGCGCAGGATCGTGCCGAGCGCGCTGCCGAGCTGGTGGCGAGCGCCGGGAAGCCGGTCGATATCGGCGCCGCGGTCAGCGGATGGGCCGAGCGCCGTATGGAGGATGACGCTCCGGCCTTCCTTCAGCGTCCGGATGCCCGCGTGCACCGCCGCATCCACCGCAGCCTCTCCATTCGAGACCAGTGCAAGCGGATCGAGTGCGATGCTTTCGAAGCCATTTTCGACGGCCTTGCGGATCTGGCGCTCGGTCGTCGGCGAGACGCTGCCGGAGACGACGGCAAGCCGCTCGACCGGGCCGATATCGGGAAATTCGGCGCTGCCCCCGCCAATCGCGCCGGCCTGCCGCCAGGCGTTGAGCAGGGCGTATTCGACCCCCGAGGAGCCGGCGACGAAGCCTCCCGAGCGGGCGGCGACACGCAGCATCTGTCGCCCGGCTGCCGCCTGCGTCGCCTCGGAGTCGACATCGAGAAGCAGAATGCCGTCCGGATGGGACGCCAGCTCGTCGATCCGCCGGTCGGCATCGGCCGCGGTGATTGCGACGAGATCGGCAAGCAGCACGGGAAGCGAGGTCTGCTTCGACAGGTGCAGCGCAAGATCCGCCTCATCCATCGGCGTGACGGGATGGCGGCTCATCACGGGATGGCGGTCAATGCGGAAGACGCGGCCCTGATAGGCGGCGAAAAGATTGCCGAAAGCGGTGTAGCGCTTCAATTGCGGCGCGCCGACGATGACAGGCACGATCGATTGCCCGAAACTCGTGCGGCCGATCTCGATCGCCTTGCCAATATTGCCGATGCCGGGGCTGGAATCGAACGTCGAGCAGACCTTGTAATGGCAGATCGAAGCGCCGAGCGATTTCAGCCAGTCGAAGGCCGGCGCAAGGTGCTCCTCCATCCATGCCGGCGTCTCGCTGCGGCTCGTTCCGGCAATGCCGATGGCGCGGCAGTGGCTGAAACGGGCAAGCAGCTCCGGCCTGGGAAGGTCGAGGAAGAGCACGGTCTCGACGCCGTTCGAGGCGAGCGCCTCCATGACGTCGGTGGAGCCGGTGAAATCATCCCCGTAATAGCTGACGAGAACTCCATCCATCGCCGTCACGCGCCCTTGCCGTCGCTGAATTTGGCAATCGAGGCGGCAAGCTCCGGATGATCCTTGGCATAGACCTCCAGCGGAATGCCGGCGACCGCCGCCTGCCAGGCCTGCTGCACGGCGCGCACGCCGGCAGCAGGACCGCCGGGATGGCTGACGATGCCGCCGCCGCAGAGATAGAGAAGATCGATGGTGCGGCCGGTGCGCTCGTAGGTCTCCGGCGCCTGCCCGCCCCACTGGCCGGAGCCCGCGACCGGAAGCGGGCAATCGGCGGCATCGAAGAGCGGCGTGCTGACGGCCTTGAAGGAAGAGACGAAGCTCTCGTCCGGCTCCCAATATTTGATTCTGATGCCGTTGATCTGGAACTGGTCGACGCCGAGCAGCCGCCAGAACTGCTGATAGACCTTGAAATCCATGCCGGCGCCCGGATCGCGCGTCAGCACATCCCAGCCGTTGCGATGCGCATGCAGCACCAGGCTGGAGCGCTTGCGCAGGAAGCTCATGCCGCCGAAGCCGATCGAATTGATATTGACGACGGCGCAATTGCCGCCGGCCGCAGCGACGATATCGTGGTTGCGCATCATCTCGTCGGGATCGGCATGCGAGATGCCGAAGGCATACATGACCTTCTTGCCGGTCTTCTGCTCGTGATCGAGAATGCGCGGCATGATCGCGGCGACGCGCTCCTTGAGCGGCGAATAGGCCGGGCTCATCAGCTTCTCATCGTCCTTGATGAAGTCGACGCCCGACCCAATCAATTCGCCGACGAGTTCCGCCGTCTCGTGCGGCCTCAGCCCCAGTGCCGGCTTGACGATCGTGCCGATGATCGGGCGGCCCTCGACGCCGGTGAGGCGGCGGCTGCCCGCTATGCCGAATTGCGGCCCGGGATGGGCGCTCCGGAAAGCTTCGGGCAGCTTCATGTCGACGATGCGGATGCCGGTCATGCCCTTGATCGAATAGACGCCGCCGATCGCGATGGTCATCAGCGCCGAGAGATCTGTGCCGATCGCCTCCAGAGGGAAGGCAATGTCGACGTCGGCGCGGTGGAGCAGCGTGTCGGGCGCGGACTCGGGCCAGGTCGGATGGCGCGCATTCTCGAGCGGGCGGATCGCCAAAACCCGGGCGGCGACGCGCGATTTCAGCTCTTCCGTCTCGCCGGGAACCGGCACGAAGGTTCCGGTCGACTGGTCGCTGGCGATCTTGTCCGCCATCGTCTCGACGCTGCCGGGCGTTTCGATGCGGTAGGTCAGGGTTATCATCATGAAACGGCCGGCTGCTCCTCTCGCCATGGAGATTGTCATGGCGCCAACTCGTGATCTGGTATAATGAGTACTCCAACTGTTGAAAAGCGGAATCTTCGGCGGCGCAAATTTTCAGCCGCGAGCTTTGTTCTCGGCACGGAAAACTGTTAGGAGGAAGCATTTTGAGCCAGCGAGATCTCATGACCCAGCCCATCGAACAAATCGTCCGCCGGAAACTCTCCGACGAAGTGTTTGATCGACTCGAGCGGATGATCACCTCAGGCGAGCTTCAGCCCGGTGACGAAATGCCCTCCGAGCGGGTGCTGATGGAGCGCTTCGGCGTCGGCCGGCCGGCGATCCGTGAAGCCATGCAATCGCTCGCCAACAAGGGTCTCGTCAGCATCTCGCACGGCGAGCGCGCGAAGGTCTTGCGGCTGACGGCGAAATCGATCTTCCGCCAGGTCGATCTCACCGCCAAGATCATGCTGTCGCAATCGGCCGACTCGCTCGAACATCTGAAGAGCGCCCGCATCTTCTTCGAGCGCGGCATGGCCCGCGAAGCCGCGCAGCGCGCCTCGGCAACCGATATCAGCGATCTCAGGGACATCATCGAGCGTCAGCGCGCCTCGCTCGGGCGGGCCGAAGAGTTCATCGACGCCGACATGGAATTCCACACCCGCATCGCCCAGATTTCAGGCAACCCGATCTATGTCGCCGTCAGTGAGGCGATGCTTGCCTGGCTGAAGGAATATCACACCGAAATGCTGATCTGGACCGGCAAGGAAAAGTTCACGCTTGCCGAACACGACGAAATCGTCGACCGCCTCGAGGCCAACGATGTCGACGGCTCGGAGATGGCGCTCCTGAAGCATCTCGAAAGGTCGCGGGCGCTTTATACCAAGTAGCCCGCACCAGACGATGATCAGTCCGGGGATGCGGCGTAATTTGTCGTCAGCAGCTGCGGAACAATGACGTCGTGACGAGGTTGTGGATGAGCTAATCACGCAACATCCCAAGGAGGATCTCAGGATGCGTATGAAACTCGTAGCAGCTTCGCTCTTCGCGCTCGGCATGGCGACATCCGCTTTCGCCCAGTCCAACCCGGCCCCGGCCGGCGCCACGATCGACAAGAACCAGGCCGATCAGGGCGGCGGCGCGAGCGGCGACATGAAAGCCAAGAAGCCGATGGCCACCGATACCACCACGACCGGCTCAACCACCAGCGGCACGATGAAGACCGACAAGACCAAGTGCCCGAATCCGGTCAATAACTCCGCCAATCTCCAGACGCAGGGCGGCACGAGCAACGCCACCCCGATGGACGAGGCCTGCGCAGCGCATAACAACTGACCGGCTTGCCATGTACAAGGAACCCCGCTTCGGCGGGGTTCGGCTTCGGGAGAGCCTCATCCCGAGGTGCCCCGAAGGGGCCTCGACGGCGGGGTGGTGGCCGACACCCGATGAATGCAAGTAGCAGCGTCGGAGCGCGTCCTTCCAGGCTCCGGCCTCCAACCTGCGCGGTTCCCGCGTAGTTTGGGCATCCTCGATTTCAGACCCACCTTTCTGCAGCCTCCCGTTACCTACATTCACCAAAATTCTAGTTGAGATCGCAGTTCCAAGGTGATCCTATCCTCCGCCTGCGCAACATTTGACCGAGCGGCCCATGTCGATTTCAGATGCGATCTACCGTCCCTTCGAAACCCTGATCAGGCCGCTCGACATTCCTTACCGGCCGCTGCCGTCGAAGGGGCCGGTGACGGTGCTGCTGCATTTCATCTCAATGTTTCGCGGCGTGCTGATTGCGCTGGCGCTTTGCTCCATGGTGTTCGAGGTGATAAACCTGACGATCGTCTGGGGGCTCTCGGTCATCGTCGACGGCGTTACGCAGCAGGGTGCTGCCGCCTTCCTGCGCAGCGAATGGCCGCTGCTGACCGTTCTCGGACTACTGATCTTTCCCGTGATGCCGATCGTATCCTTCGTGCTCAATACGCTGAACTCGCATACATTGCGCATCGCCATGCCGGCCGCCATCCAGTGGCAGGGCCATAAGGCCGTGGAGCGGCAGGATATTGCCTTCTTCCATGATCTTTATGCCGGCCAGGTTTCCTCGCGGCTGCAGCAGGTCTCCTCCGCCGTCCAGCAGCAGATTCTCGCCGGCTTCCAGTCCATTCCCCGCTTCCTGATGCAGCTGGTGGGCTCGGTGATTTTGCTCAGCGCGCTCGCCTGGCAGCTCGCTTTGCCTGTGGTCGTCTGGATCGTGCTCAACGTCGCCTTCACCGCGAGGATCGTGCCGATCTTCGTCGAGCGCTCGCGCCGCACCGCCAAGCAGCGCAGCCTCGTCGCCGGCGCCATCACCGATCTCTATACCAACATGCAGATGATCAAGCAGTTTGCCGCCGAAGACAGCGAGGCGGGCGCCATCCGCCGCATTATCCGAAAGGCCGTGCACACGCAGCATGCCGAGCAGCGCATCTACCGCTCGTCGGAAGTGACCGTCGTCATCCTCAACACGCTCTTGTGGTTGACCATGCTGGCGATCGGATTTTCAGGTCTCGTCAGAGGCTTCCTCACGGTCGGCGAGTTCGTCGGCGCGGTCTATATTCTCAACCGGCTGTCGACGCAGATCTACGTCTTCATGCAGATGGGTCAGCAGATCTTCCAGGCGATCGGCACGATCAAGGACGCCATGCCCGTCATGACGACGCCGCCCACCATCACCGACCGGCCGGGTGCGACCGAACTTACGGTACAACAGGGCGAAATCCGTTTCGAAAACGTCCGTTTCGCCTACAAGTCAGGCAAACCCGTCATCGACAAACTGTCGCTGACGGTCCGGGCCGGTGAGAAAGTGGGCCTCGTCGGCCTCTCCGGCGCCGGCAAGACGACCCTCGCAAACCTGCTCCTGCGGTTTTACGACCTCACGGGCGGCGCGATCCTGATCGACGGGCAGGATATCCGCGCGGTGACGCAGGCAAGCCTTCGCCGCGCGATCGGCGTCATAGCCCAGGATGTTGCCCTGCTGCACCGTTCGGTCGGTGACAATATCCGCTACGGCCGGCCAGGAGCGACGCAGGAAGAAATCGAAAGGGTGACGAAGATGGCGAGCGCCGATGCCTTCATCGCTGATCTCACAGACAGCGAAGGCCGCAAGGGTTATGACGCCTTCGTCGGCGACCGCGGCATCAAACTGTCAGGCGGCCAGCGCCAGCGTGTCGCCATCGCTCGCGTGCTGTTGAAGGACGCGCCGATCCTGGTTCTCGACGAGGCGACCTCCGCCCTCGATAGCGAATCCGAAGCCGCCATCCAGGAAAGGCTGAATCTCGTCATGGACGGAAAGACTGTGATCGCCATCGCCCACCGCCTCTCGACGATTGCCAGGATGGACCGAATCGTCGTGCTCGATCACGGACGCATCGTGGAAGAAGGCCGGCCGGAAGAACTGGTCGAACGGGACGGGCTGTTTGCCCGGCTGTGGAGGCGCCAGACCGGCGGCTTCATTCCTGAGGAAATCGATTGAGCAGGGCAGGGAGATTTCATCCGCTTGACTCATCGAGAGGGGATTGGTACCGATGTGGGTAATCGATAACCCAAAGCGAATCCAGTGACAGCTTCCCTCAACGACATAGCCGCCCGCGCCGGCGTTTCCGTCAAGACCGTTTCGGGCGCCTTGCATGGTGGTTCGGCGCGCATGTCTGAGGAAACCCGGCAGCGGATCAAGGAGATCGCCGAGGAGCTCGGCTATGTCACCAACTTCGCCGCGCGCAGCATGCGGCAGGGCTGGATGCCGCTCGTCGGTCTCGTCGCCGACGATCTGATCACCTCGCCCTTCGCCACCGAGATCATCAGGGGGCTCGACGGCGCCGTGCGCGCGGCCGACATGGCCGTGTTCGCCATGACGCTCGGCGGCCACCGGAGCATCGCCTCGATCCTCGACGAGATGCGCCGCTTTCGCCCGCGGGCGATTGCCTATGCCGCCATGTATCACAAGAGCGTCGACCTGCCGCCCGAATTTGCCGATGCGGTCGGCGTGATGATCAACTGCCGGGACGCCAATGACCGCGTGACCTCGCTGGTGCCCGATGAATCCGGGGCGGCGATCGAGATTACCAATTATCTCATCGATGCCGGCCGTCGCAACATCGCCTTCATCAACCTGCCCGGGCTGCTCGCCGGCGAACTGCGGGAACTCGGGTTCCGGCAGGCGCTCGAGCACGCCGGCATCGACGGAGCCGGCGCCATCGTCCTGCCTGCCGTCAGCAAGGCGATCTACAGCGACCGCGCCCACAGCCTTGTCTCCGCGCATGTGCAGGAGCTGATGATCGGTCCCCGGCGCCCCGATGCCATCCTGTGCGGCAATGACCGGGTGGCCATGGAGGTCTATGCCGCGCTGCGCCGGGCAGGCGCGGCCATTCCCGACGACGTCGCCGTTGCGAGTTTCGACAACCAGGTCGAGATCGCCTCGCGTCTCGATCCACCACTGACCACCATGGCGCTCCCCCATCGCGCCATGGGCCGCCAGGCCGCCCAAATCCTGCTTGCCGAAGACCGCGCCCCGGTCGGGGTGCAGAAACTGCCGTTCCAGCTGGTGGAGCGGGCATCCGTATAATTGAAATAGGCCCATTCAAATGGAGGAGGAATTCTAATGGGTAAACGTTTACTTTGGACTCTGGTCATGTCCTCGGCACTGTCAGCCATAGGGGCGCAGGCAGCGGAGAAGACCGCAATACAGGTCATGCATCAGGGCGATCCCGGTTTCGTCGCCGCCTACGGAAAGGTCGCCGAGCGCTTCGAGGCCACAAATCCCGGTGTCGACGTGCAGTTCATCTATGCGCCGCACGATGCCTATAACGAGAAGTTCAGCGCCGCCGTCATGTCCAAGCAGCTGCCCGATGTGATGGAGCTCGATGCGCCGTTCCTCGCCAATTACGTCTGGTCGGGCTATCTTCAGCCGATCAAGCCGCTGATCGACAAGGATGTCGTCGACGACATGACGGAGTCCAACATCGCCCAGGGCACATACCCGATCGACAAGGACCTCTACGCAATCGGCCTGACCGACTCCTCGGTCGTTCTCTACGGCAACAAGCAATATCTCGAAGCGATCGGCGCCCGCATCCCGAAATCGGTCGACGACGCCTGGACGCGGGAGGAGTTCGAAACCTACCTGGAGAAGCTTTCCAAGCTCGACGGCGTGAAGTGGCCGATCGACACCTTCCGCGGCTACGGCATCAAGACCGAATGGATCACCTATGCCTATGGCCCAATCCTGCAATCGGCCGGCTGCGATCTCATCGACCGCAAGGCCTGGAAATCCGAGGGCACGCTTGATAGCGACGCCTGCGTCGATGCGCTTGCGATGATGCAGAAATGGGTTAAGAACGGCTGGGTCGTGCCGCAGTCGGCCGGAACCAACCAGTTCTTCGTCGAAGGCAATCCGGCCGCGCTGGCGCTCGGCGGACACTGGGTCTATGCCGAGGCTGCTGCGACCATGAAGGACAATATCGTCGTGCTGCCGCTTCCGAAGTTCGGCGCCAAGGGTGCCAGCCCTGACGGCACCTGGATCTGGGCGGTCACCAAGACGTCGGCGCATCCCGAAATCGCAGGCAAATTCATAAGTTTCCTGCTGAAGGACAAGGAATACAGGGCCTTCGTCGCAAGCCAGTCCGGCTATCCCGGTCTGAAGAGCTTCGCCGCCGAATCTCCGCTCTATGCTCCCGGCGGCCCGATGGCGATCGCCTTCGAACAGGCATCGAAGACGGCCGTCGCCCGCCCGCCGCACCCAGCCTACCCCACGATCACCGCCGCCTTCATGCAGGCGGTCGACGAGGTGTTCAATGGCGGCGATCCGAAGGAGGCGCTGACAGCGGCCGCCGAGAAGATCGACCAGGATATCGAGGACAATGACGGCTATCCGCCGTTTGGCGAAGAGTAATAGACGTGATCGCCCTGCAAGTCCCCGCCTGATATTGCAGGGCGAACACCGGCATCCGGCTGGAGAGGAGGAGCCAATGACCATGCAACAAGCAACATCGTCATCATCCGTCCGAAAGGCTCCGGCGCGCCGGCATGACACGGGACGACTGATGCAGGAAACGGCGATGCTCGCGCCGGCCGTGATCCTTTTGACAGTGTTTCTGATCGTGCCGTTCTTCCTGTCCTTCTGGACGGCGATGACCAACCAGCCCCTGGTGCCGCGCCCGACGCCGGTCCGCTTCGTCTGGTTCAACAATTTCCTCCGCATCTTCCAGGACGATCTGTTCTGGACCGCCCTCTGGAACGTCTCGCGCTTCACCTTCTGGATCATCCCGGCGCAGTGCGGCCTCGCTTTCGCGACCGCGCTGCTGCTTCATCAGAAGCTGCCGTTGCGCAATCTGCTGCGCGGCATGTTCTTCCTGCCGGCGATTACTTCCATGGTCGTGGTCTGCGTCATCTGGGGCACCCTGTTCCAATATCCGACGGGGCCGTTCAACCAGATCCTTGGCTTCCTCTCGGGCGGCGCGATCCAGCCGATCGACTGGCTCGGCGATCCCCAATGGGCGATGTTCTCGCTCGTCCTGCTCTCGGCCTGGCAGGCCTACGGTTTCCAGATGATCGTCTACCTCGCCGGTCTCCAGGGCATTCCCGACGAACTCTACGATGCCGCCAAGATCGACGGTGCGAACGCCTTCCGGCGTTTCTGGCACGTCACGATGCCAGGCTTGCGGCCGACCCATGTCTTCGTGCTTGTCATCACCACCATCCAGGCGTTCAAGCTCTATACCCAGGTCGCCATCCTCACGCAGGGCGGGCCGAAGAGCAGCACCGAAACCGTGGTGCATTATATGGTCCGGGCCGGTTTCGAGGAGCAGAAGATGGGTTATGCCTCCGCCGTCTCGGTCATCCTGTTCGTCATCGTTCTCGTCATCGCGCTGATCCAGCGCCAGCTCCTGAGGCGCTTCGATGTCTGATCTCGCTCTCTCGATCCCTGAGGCCCGCACCGCACGACCCCGCTCCGCCGCCAGGGTCCTGCGCACCGTCCAGACCGTCTGCATCTTCATCATCGCATTGGTGATCGTCTCTCCATTGCTGCTGCTCGTCGTCGCCAGCCTCAAGGACGACCGGTTCCAGATTCTGGCCGATATGGGCAGTTTCCGCGCCTTCTGGGTTTCGAATCCGACGCTCTCCAACTATGCGGAGGTCGGCCACCTCTCGGGCCAACTCGCCTTCGGCCGTTACCTCATCAACTCGCTGATCATCCTGGTCACCACCGTCTGCTCCGGCCTGGTCGTCAACTCGATGGCCGGCTTCGTCCTCGCCTGGGGGTCGCTGAGGGGCCGGGCGGTCATCCTGTCGGTGGTGATCGCACTCTATGTGATCCCGCAGGAAAGCATCATCATGCCCCTCGTGATCATGGTATCCAGGGCGGGAATGTCCGATACTTTCGCGGTGCAGATCGTGCCGTGGGTCGCGAGCCCTCTCTACATCTTCCTGTTCTACCAGTTCTTCACGCAACTGCCGAAGGAGCTGCTGGAAGCCGCCGAGATGGACGGCGCTTCCTTTTTCCGGGCCTATCGCTCCATTTTCCTGCCGCTCAGCCTGCCCGCCCTTGCCACCGTATCGATCCTGATGGGCATCGAGACCTGGAACCAGTATCTCTGGCCGATCCTCGTGACGCAGACGGATTATGCCCGGCCGATCGCCGTCGCCATTGCCACGTTCTTCGGGCAGGACAGCATCTACTGGGATCGCGCAATGGCCGCCTCCGTTTTGATGATGATCCCGATCCTGGGGCTCTACCTCGTTTTCCAACGCTGGTTCGTGAGTTCCTTTATCGGCTCTGCCGTGAAAGGTTGAAGGATGACAAGCCAAGCGATATTTCCGTCCGGTGAAGGCGGGCGGGCGACGATCAGCGCCGTCCTGCCGGCGGGAACCACAATCCATGCCTGGATCAAGGCCTTGCGTGGCGGCGCCCTGGGAAGGCTGAGCGCTCAAGTCGACGGCGATCCGGCCTGTGCCGTCGAAACATCAAATCTCTATGAATTCGAGTTTCGGCTGCTGACGCTGGAGCGCGGTGGAGATACCGCCTTGTCCTACGATCCCGCTGCGACGAGCGTCTCGCTTGTCTATGCCTTCTCTCAGCCCCGCGTTCTCGAAGAGGGCATCCGGCTGCTGCATATCAGGCCTTCGAATGCCGCACCCGACATTACCGGCGGCTATCACTTCCGCCCGCCTTTCGGCTGGATGAACGATCCCAATGGGTTTGGAAGCTTCGGCGGCAAGGTGCACCTCTTCTATCAGCACTATCCCCATAGCCTTCGTTGGAACAACATGCATTGGGGTCATGCGGTCTCGGAGGACTACCTTCGCTGGACGCATCTCCCGATCTTTCTTCCGCCTTCGGACGAACTCGCCGCCCGGGCCGACGGGCTGGGCGGCGCATTTTCCGGCTCCGCGATCGCTCTTCCCGGCGATGAAGCCGGCTTTCGCATCTTCTTCACCGAACACATGAAGGACCGGGAACCCGAGGAACAGGTTCAGTTCACAGCCATCAGCCGCGATCTTGTCAACGTCGAACCGGCAAGCCTGATCCTGCCCACGCGGCCCGCGGGCCTCGGTCTGACGAAGGACTTCCGCGATCCCTATGTCTTCCCGGGCCCCGACGACAAATGGAAGATGCTCGTGGGCACGCGCGACCGCGAGGGCGGCGTCATCCTGCTCTACGAAACCGATGACCCGGCTGCGGCGACAGGATGGACCTTCCTCGGCATTCTTCACCGCGAGAACCGCTTCGGCATGACGGCGGCGGAATGCCCTTGCATGGTGCCTCTCAACGGTGCCGCAAATGACCCAGCGACATGCTGGGCCCTTATCTTCGGTCTTCTGACCAGCCGCGACCCGGCCACGGGCCGGCGCAATATCACGCTTGCCACCGTCGGCCGCTTCGATGGCCACAGCTTTTCTGTCGAGTTCGAGCAGGAGTTGGACTTCGGCACCGACGCCTACGCGTTCCAGGCCTTCGTCGACAAGACCGGTCCGGTCGGCATCGCATGGCTTGCGAACTGGACGGATGTTTCAAAGGAGGTCGATATGCCGACGGCGATGACGCTGCCGCGGCGGCTGGCATTGCACGGCGGCGCGCTGATCACGGCGCCGGTCGCCGGTGTCGAAACTCTGCGGCAGCGACAGCTGGATTCTCAAGACCTTCTGAACGGCCGTGCGGTCAATCTCGCCAACGGCTCTGTCGAGATCCTCCTCACGCTCGAGGAAGCGGGCAACGCCTTCCATCTCGCATTCGAACATCCCGAGGCGGCGGTCGCGGTACAGTTGAATGACGAGGGACTGAGCATTCTCTTTTCGGGAGCGGGTGCCAAGAGCTCGCCCCGTTATATCGCCGCCGGAGCACGCCCGGCAACCATCCGCATATTCCTCGACGCAGGCTCCATCGAGGTCTTCGGTGACGATGGCCGCTGGGCGGGCACTAAGCGGCTGCCGGGGTTTAAGGGGATAAATTCCATGCGGCTCGACGCACCAGAGGGACATGTGCTCAACGCCAATATCTGGCAACTTGGTCTTTGATCTCAGGTGCAATCCTGGCAAACGCACGGCCGCCGGGGCGCCGGCCGTTGCGAAGGATCATGGCGCATTGAGCGGCTAGGCCGCCTTGCCCTTACCCTTGATGTTGGCTGAAGATTCGGCGAGCCGCGTGAGCTTCTTGTCGGTTGCCTCTTCTTCCGCCAGCGTAGCCTGCAGCAGCGGCACGGCATCCTTGAGGCCGAGCTGCTTTGCCCATGCGATCAACGTGCCGTAGCGGGCGATTTCGTAATGCTCGACGGACTGGGCGGACGAAATCAGGCCGGCATCGAGGGCAGCGGTGCCCTTGAATTCGTCCATGATCTCCTCGGCTTCGGCGATGATGCCCTGGATGGCCTCGCAGGTCTTGCCGCGTGCCGGTTTGCCGATCATTTCGAAAACCTGTTCGAGGCGTTCGACCTGCGCCTGAGTCTCGTCGCGATGCTGCAGAAAACCGGCTTTGCCCTCTTCCAATTGCGCGGCGCGGGCCATCTTCGGCAGAGCCTTCAGGATCTGCTTTTCGGCATAGTAGATGTCCTTGAGAGTATCGAGAAACAGGTCGTTCAGAGTCTTCTCGGTTGCCATTTATTCCTCCTGTGGCGTGTCGTGACGACAATCAACTCTCGCATGGGTCGGATGTTCCCGATCGGAAATATGACGCCCCTTTGGCCGGAGGCGTCAACTCTATCCGGCCAAGGAAGAGACCGTCCGACAGCATCGAGACGGCGATCACCGAACGACTGCGGGGCGCCGTTGTTCCCATCCGCAAGCCGGCGAGCATGTGCCGCCCCAGCCCGGGACTTGTGTCCGGTATCGTACGGCAACGATTAGGGAGCCAGCGACTTTCCTTCTCATCCCAGGAGAGAAAAATGGCTTCCTCGTCTTCAGCACGCCCCGCGTCGCATTGTAAAGAAAAATCCGCAATCGAACGGGAGATCGTGGAACTGACGCCGGCATTGCGCGCCTTTGCCCGAAGGTTCCTGCGCAGCGATGATGATATCGACGACCTTGTTCAGGAAACCTTGCTGAAGGCGCTGAACTCGCTTCATCTCTACCAGCCCGGCACCTCCCTCAAATCATGGCTTTTCACCATCCTGCGAAACACATTCTGCACCAACTATCGCCGGAAGAAGCGCGAGCCGGCGGGAATGGACGCGGCGATGGAACAGGTGGCGATCGCCCCGACGCAGGAGTGGGTGCTGCGGGAGCACGAGTTGCAGCGAGCCCTCACTCTTCTTTCCGATGACAGGCGCCGGGCTCTTACATTGGTGGCTGCCGGAACGAGTTATGAGGACGCCGCCAAGATGTGCGGGTGCCGGATCGGCACCTTGAAAAGCCGGGTGAGCCGCGCCCGCGAGTGCCTTATTGCGATGCTCGGAAACCATCTCGTCGATTGAGCGGCTTGCGCCAGTCCCGCTTCGCCTCGAGCGGCGAGCGGAACAAACGGTCATGGTCTTGGTTCCAATCCCAATCGATGAGATCGCCGATCGGATCGCTATGGTCAACCGCCGGCCAGGCTGAACAGTCATGAACGCGCGAAGTCATGCCATCTTTCCCAGAGTTAATCGCGCCGGATGGCTCGATACGCTTCGCGTATTGACTGCGGTCGTGGCTCCGACGGTTGCCAAGGGCATCATCATTCGCCGCCCGACAATGGAGCGTCTGGCGGAGCGGCAGGGCTTCGACACAACCGCCGTGAAGCAGATGCAGCGGCTGAAAAGCAAATACGGGCCGGCCCCTCTTCTGCTGCCGATCCCATTGCGACCACAGCTGCTGATCCTCGATTCGGCCGATGTCGCCACGGTGCTTCAATCGTCGCCCGAACCGTTTGCCGCGGCGACTATGGAAAAGCATGCGGCCCTTGTTCACTTCGAGCCGGAGAACCTGCTTATCTCATCGAACTCTCGGCGCGCCGAGCTGCGGCCAGCCCATGAGCACGCTTTGGCAACCGCAGACCGGCTGCATCCATATGCGATGCATTTCAAGAATATCGTCGACGCCGAATTCCTGCAGATCCTGAAGCTGCCTCGTGAACTCGATTGGCCGGCCTTTTCGCAGGCCTGGTTCCGGATCGTCCGGCGAGTCGTCCTCGGCGAACGAGCGCGCAAGGACGTTACATTGACCGAGACCTTGGATGAACTTCGAGGCCGGGCGAACTGGGCATTTGCCGCCCCGGTCGATCAGCGCAAGCTTGCCCGATTTCATGAGCACGTCGGCCGCTATCTGGTGGACCCGGAAAAGCACAGTCTTGTCAATCGATTTCCCAAAGGCGATAAGCTTGCTCCGGAAAACCAGGTAGCCCAGTGGCTGTTTGCCTTTGATGCAGCCGGTACTGCCGTTATAAGGACGCTCGCCTTGCTGGCCTGCCATGTGAGCTACTGGGGCAAAGCCGTGGAAGAGGCCATGGGCGTGGATCTCGATCGGCCCTTCACACGCAGCTGTCTGCTGGAAGTCCTGCGTCTCTGGCCGACGACTCCCGCAATCCTCAGGCAACTGACCAAGGATATCCAGTCAGGCGATAGGGTCATCGCCCGCGGTACGGGCGTCATCATCTTCGTCCCCTTCTTCCATCGAGACCCTGCGCTCGTCTATGCCGATCGGATGGAACCCAGCATTTGGGGACGGAACGATGCGTTGCCGGCCGCCGGACTCGTGCCTTTCAGCGCCGGTCCTGTCATTTGCCCGGCACATAATCTTGTGCCGGCGATTGCAAGCCTTGCCGTGGGCACGTTCTTGTCGTCCGCCGATATTGTGCTGCTGCATCCGTCTTTAACCGTCGCCAACCTGCCTGGCACCCTCAATCACTTCGACATCCGGCTGAAGCTGACGGCGCGCCGCAGGGAAAATAGATGACGCCGCAAGGGGAGAACGTCCAGTTCGCGTCGGCTCACAGCCTTTGCATCACGCCGTAGACGAGGATCGAGACGTAAAGCAGAAAGACGATAGCGACCGTCGTCGCGATCACGGCGACGACCAGCCACAGGGTTTTCAGCCAATCCGGCTGCCGTTTGGCCCTCGGCCACTCCAAGCGGATCGGATTGTCTTTGGGCCATTTCATCAAGGATTGGCTTCCGTTGAAGATTGCGTGGGCCGATTGCTTATATTGTTTGAGTTCCACGAGAGCGTAGCGCCGAACACGATCACGAGTCCAACCAGCAGGATGGCTCCTAAATAGATCATGAAAGCGCGACGATCCGATTCGTCGTTCATCTTTCTCTCCTTCGCCCCTCGAACCAGGCGAAACCCGGAATGTTCCGGTCACGAATTGAGGAGGGATCTACCAACGGAGCAGACGAGGTCCGGTCATGGCGCCGACGGCACCGATGAGCAAGATGCCGAGCGTGTACCAGATCAACACGAAAGGCATGCCGTTTTCGGTGCAGAACCAGGAATAGACCCAGGCGCCGGCTCCTCCCGCGGCAATGCCGGCGACAAAGCCGGTCAGCCGCAGATCCACCGGCGCCGCGCGGCGCAGCGCCCAGACCGTGCCGGCATAGACCGGGATCGCAAAGCCTGCGATGAGCGGGGGGCAATGCAGCGCCGAGGAGCCGAGGATCAGCAATCGATAGCTCTCGCTCGGCGCCGTCAAGAGCTGGATGACCGCGACGGCTGCCATGGCGGCGAAGATCAATCCAAGCAAACCAAAAAAGCGCCCCTCGGAACCATCGGGTCGGGAAAGCCGAAAAACGGTGGCAAAGGCGGCCGCCGCAATCAGGGCATTATAGGCGGACTTGATCCAGAAGACCGGCAGCGTCAGCACGTTGGGCATATCGACTCGGGGACCAAGAATGATCAGCATCAGCAGAAGGGAAAGTCCGAGGGCCGGCAGTATGCCGAGCGCAAAGCGGCGCCATAGCGCGTTGCGCGGCACCGGCTTGAGGTCGCTTGCCAATCGTTCGATGAGATCGTCTGTCTTTGTCACGATGTGCCTCGCAGTCTTTCTCCAATCGCCTTGAGCGCCCGATGGATGCTGACTTTCACCGCCGACTCGGACTGACCGGTGCGGTTTGCGGCGTCCGCGACCGAGCTGCCCTCGAGCTTCACCTGCCGGATCAGTTCCTGCTGTCTCAACGGCAAGCCGTCGAGCAACCGCTCGACATCCATGCGGGCGGTCAGCCGATCCTCGCTGAAGTCGCTTTCGATCTCGTCATCAAGCTCGGTCTCGGCCAGCCTGCGTCCGCCACGGCCGCGATGATGGTCGATCAGCTTGTACCGGGCGATCGAGAAAAACCAGGCGGTAAAAGGTCTGTTCCGGTCATAGGTAGATCGCCGGGAATGCAGTGCCAGCAATGTCTCCTGGACCAGATCTTCCATGTCCGCTCTCGTCGCCGCAGCCATCCTGCGGCTGTAATAGCCGACAAGCAGCACGCGCAAAGCCGTCAGCAAACGCCGATAGGCAGCCTCGTCCCCGTCAAGGGACAGAAGCATCAATGCTTTCAGGGCTTCTTCCGAATGGGCGGTGGTCATGCTGTCAAAGAGCTCATTCGTGAAAACGGACAATCGGTTACAGCGAAAAACAAAGATTTTTGAACTGCAGCTCTACCACATGCACGTCAAGCTGTAACGCATTCCGACGCTTGTCGAATGGAGAGGCGTCAGCCACCGGCAGGCGCCGCGGACACGGCAATCCGATTTAGGAGATTTCGGTTGAAAGCTTTTTTACAGCCTTTGCAGCCTGCACGTCGTCGTGGTTCTCGCTTGCAAGGGCCGCCTCCTCGAACGGTCGCTTGGTTACAAGCAGGCAAAGCTACTGACCCGGATCGAAGCACTCACGGATCTCGGGGAGCTTTGCGGCGGCAATGGTGGATTCTCGGAGGATCGCGGCTACGAATGGTATGCGGGGATATAGCTGCCGCTGTTATCCCTGAGCAGACGATCGGCCCGAAAGAGCCCATCGCTTCGATTTTCTCAGAGGTCCAATCAGCCGCTCATATTCCTCCTCCGCCCTGCCGTAGGCGAAACCCGTCACGACCGAACAACCCGGCTTCGACGCGATTGCCCTCGGGGGAAATGTTGATGATCGAACCTACTCCCGAGCACGGGAAATAAGCGTAGTCGATCGTTGCGCCGGCGTTGGCCATGACAAAGCCGCGAGGGGTGTCGCACGGTTCGAGATGAGAAACGACAGTTGCAAGCTCTCCCTCAGGCAAGAGGGCGAACAACCGGTTTTCCTTGGTCGGTGTCGTTGCTTCTGTCAATGCTCGCCCTCCGGGAAGTGTGAGGTTTGGAGGCAGCCTGATCGAATCAGATGGGAAAACCGGCTGGTTATCCGGCTCTCCACGCACGCAACTCACGAACCCTCCCTTGGTTCCCGCTTTGAGCGGAATCGACGAAAGGCGTCGTGCAGGACTTGCCGGTGGGGTCGACAAAGACGGCGTTGACGATGACATCGTTCGACAGGCGATCGCCGTCAGGACGCTCATTCCGTCCGCCTATTGTTCTCAAACCTTTGCCGTCTCACCTGCCTCGCGCAGCGAGAGGAACTTCTTCGTCAGAGCGGCGAGATTGTCGTTGATCCATTCCGCCATCGCCAACTCCTCTGCCAGATTGGCCTGAAGCCCGGTCATGGCGGCGCCGTATCCACCCGCCTCGGAAACTGCCAGCAGCGACTTGTAAGCCGCCGCTTCGTAGTGCTCGAAAGCAAAATTGGCAAAGGCGTTCTTCAGTATTTCGTCGCCGGCGACCGTGTGGCCAAGCGCTGCCATCGATCCGGTGAACGACAGCGCCAAGTCCTTCAGCGTCGACTTGTCCTCGTTAAGACCGTCGAGAATCTCCTCCAAGCGATTGATCTGCCCTTCAGTCTCGCGGATATGCTGATCTAGTTTTGCTGCGACCTCCGGGTAATTGTCGATCCGTTTCAATTGGGGCTTCATGATGCTGAGCGCCTGGTTTTCCATCGCATGTGCATTCCTCAGTCCAACGACGAAGACGTCACGAATTTCCTTCTCTGGCATAGCTGGCCTCCTTTGTTTGAAAGTCCCTAACCGCAACGACTCCTCCTGGTTCCCGCGTTTAAAAGGTTGACTGCAACTGTCTTCGATTATGGGAACCGTCCCCCGGTTCGGTTGTTGGGGCGCATTGCCTGCCTCAACCGAGTGAACACGGAGAACGATGATGCGGCTCTTACTCAACCTTTGCCTTCTCTTCTTCGCCACGGGGCCGTCCTTGGCTGCCGAAGAGGCGGCCCGTCGAGCGGCAAGCGATTTCGCCACCACCGCCACAATCTCGAACATGTTCGAGGTGGATGCCGCAAAAATCGAAATTGCTAAGGGGGCGGCAGGTGACGCCAAACAGTTCGCCGACGACATGCTGAACGATCATGAGCGCGCGGGTGCGGTAATTGCCGATGCAGCCAAGAAGGACGGCGTGCAGCTACCGACAGCCATTGACGACGAGCATAAAAAGAAGCTTGAAGCGCTTCAGCAGAGCGACCTGGAAAATCTCGACCAGGCCTATCTCTCGACGCAAGTGACGGCGCATCAGGATGCAGTGGCGCTTTTTGATGACTATTCGCAGAATGGGCCTGATGGGGCGCTGAAGCGCGCGTCGCAGAAGATCCTGCCGGACCTTAGAATGCATCTAACGCGAATCCGAGGGCTGGCAGCGAAGTGAGGGACGTGTCTCCGGGAGCAGCATCGCACCCGCGGCTGGCGTCGCTCACTTCCCACGAGGTCGGCGGCGCCCGCAGGCTCAATGCCCTGCTGCGGCTCCTTCCCAGCTATAATACCGATCGACGCTGGAACGCCAAGACTGTGCAGGCCGCTATCCACATAGCGCAACTCCTGGTGCCGGACGGGTTGGGGCGCCACAGGGACGTTGTCACTCGCGCTGTCTTGGCCGATGGCAAGCGCATCCGCCTCAGGCTAATCCATCCGAACGGAGCCCGCCGCGGCCTCTACGTCCATTTTCACGGCGGCGCCTGGGTCATGGGCAACGCCCGCCTTGACGACGGCATCACCCGCCCGATCGCCAAAGACTGTCAGGTGGTGGTGGCCGGCGTCGATTTTCATAATGCCGCCGACGACCGGCTAGACCTTGCTCTTCTGGACAGCAAGGCGTCGATCGAATGGCTGGCCGATCATCTCGCCGAGTTCGAGGTCGAGCATCTCGTCCTCGGCGGCGAGTCATCAGGCGCTCAACTCGCTGCAGAAGCGCTTCTTCATCTGCGCCAATGCCGCAAGGCGGAGGCCGTCGTCGGATTTGTTTCGGTGTGCGGCGCTTTCGATCTCGGCGGTTCACAAAGCCTGCGGCTCTCGACGGGCAGAAGTCTGGTGATAGACGGGCAATCGGCGCTCCGCAATCTGCAGCGACTGACGCCAAGCCTTTCCGGGCGCGAGGCGAAAGGTCCGTTGTCTGCCGATCTCTCGGGCCTGCCTCCGGCCCTGTTGGTCGCGGGGGCGCTCGATCCGATCCTCGACGACAGCATCTTGATGTATGAGCGATGGCAGAGCCAAAACGGCAATGCCGACTGCGTCGTCTTCCCGGAGGCCCCGCACGGCTTCAACCGCTTCCCGACCAAACTGGCAGCCAGAGCAAAAAGCCTTGTCAGAGCGTGGATATCGCAGACGCTCGACCGCACTGCGAGTGCGGGTAGGGGCTGATCGAGCGCAGGCCTACGAGTCTGTACGCTATTGCACAATGTATTGCTCAATTCTAGACGGTTAGGTTCGCCCGCAGCAAGGGTCGCATCACTGATGCGCGGATGGACATGGATGACCAACAATTGAAGTTTCGCAATGAACTTTTGCGCGCAATGGGCCCGCAGGAGCAGGAACTCCTGCTGCCGCATCTGGAGCGGGTCGATCTCGAGGTGCCTTTGATCCTTGAAATGGAGAATAGTTCGGTCAGCGACGTCTATATTCTCGAATCAGGGCTTGCCTCGATTGTGGCGAGGTTTCCGGGCGGTCGCGATATCGAAGTGGGCATCGTCGGCCGCGAGGGCATGACGGGCGCGGCAGTGATTCTCGGCGGGAATCAATCCGCGAACCGGACGTTCATGCAAGTCTCCGGTCATGGCTTCAAATTGCCGGCAGTGGTCCTTTCCACCGCGATGGAAGAAAGCCGCCCCTTACGTAGCCTGCTTCTCGCCTATATCCAGGCGCTGCTTGCCCAAACGACGTCGACGGTGCTCGCCAACGGCCATGCCAGGCTCGAGGAGCGGCTGGCGCGATGGCTGCTGATGGTTCATGACCGGACCGATGGCGCGACCATCTGGCTGACCCACGAGTTTCTTGCGGTGATGCTCGGGGTACGCCGCGCCGGCGTCACGGTCGCGCTGCATCTGCTGGAAGGCAAAGGACTGATCCGGTCCACGCGGCGCCAGATCGTCATCCTCAACAGGCGGGGATTGATCGAAGAGGCGCATGGATCCTATGGCGCTGCCGAGGAGGAATATCGGCGGCTGATTGGAAAGGATCTCGCCCGCTCAGCCTGATCCTGGCGTGGTGCTCTGCTCGTCCTTCTCGGGCAGCGAGCCGGCGCCGGGCGTTTTGCTTTCGTCTATGAGATGATCCTTGGCGTGAGGACCGGCCGGCGGGTTTTTCCTCGCATCCGCGGTTTCCTTATCGGTTCCTTCGACGTCGGCCCGCGCTTTTTCACCGTCGTTCATGAGCTGCTCCTCGTCAGACTGAGATGACCGGCCGGTCGTTTCGATCTCCGCCCCGCCGTGATTGCAGCAGTTGGGCAGAGCCCCTTTTTCGCCGACGCCAAACGCCCGACAGACAACAGCTTGTCCTCGTCGGTCAAGCCGTGGCGATAAAGGCGAATGAGCAGCGCGGCGACCTCCTGCATGTCAGGCGAGCGCAAGGGCATGTCGGCCTCGCGGCCGATCACATTCAAAACGGTCTGCAGACGCTGAAGATCGGTTGAATCAAGCGCTTTCAGATGGATGGACTGAGAATCGAGCATGACCCTGGTCCCGAAGCTTTCACCGTGCGTTTTGAATAATGGGACTCAATTGGGGCTGAAACAACTCTTCGTCCCCAATTGTACGGAACTGAACAGTCGACCCAAAGTGCTATAGTATCGGCCCGAAAATCAGAATCGTTAGCACGTCCTTTGTGCATCCGAACGGACACATGGCGTTCTAGTGATAATAGGACGGGTCTGCTCCAAACAGAGCGGCGATCATCGCGTCGATATCGGAAGGACGCCCGCTGACGACAAAGCCGCCGGGCGGTGTTTCAGACCGCTCGCTATGGGCAAAGATGAAAGGAATTCGGCGCGTCTCCAGCCATTCGTTCATCCAGAGCATGGCTTCGTCGGAAATCGTCACGTCGATGATCACGGCATCGAACAAGAGGCCCTCGCTCAAACATTCCATCGCGCTGGAAACGACGACAGGACCGGCAAGCACAGCCTTTAGCGCGACAAATGCCTTTCTCGCATCGTCCGAAAGGAAGCCGGCCTCACCGATGATAAGGATCGTCTTGCCGGCAATCGGGCTGAGCGATTTCATGGCGAACTGCCTAATGTAATCCTGGCTTTAGGGTGATCATGCTGTTCAACGGCGGTTCGAAGCATCAGGCGGTCCGCGCCTGCACCGTGCCTACCCGATTCGAGCCTATCAGGCGACGTTCATTCGTCGTGATCGCCGAACCGCAGCCGGGTCGCCTTGTTCCCCTGGCGGACCGGATCAAGCCCCGATCGTCCTGTCCGTACGCTTCCGCACCGGCCGTTGAAATCGAAGATCCGAAGTTTAGGATCCTTGCATATATGGGAGGAAGCGGATGATCCAGCACTCGGGAATCACGAAGCCGGGGTTACAGCCTGATGACGTGGCAATGCTGACCACGGTCCTTGAGGGATGGTGTCAGGAGAATTCATGCGTGATCGCAAGTCCGGCCGCCGAACATGTTGCCAGGGAACTCGTATCCTGGTTCGAATGCGGCATCCGGGACAAGCACAAGCTCGCCGGCCTGATGCGGCATGTGCATCTGGATCCGGAGGACCTGCTGATCACATCGGATGCACCGCTCTGCGCAACTGCGCATGAGAACGCCGGACGGGCGGAGCGTCACGATGGATAGAAGCCGGCCAGGTTCCGCCGAACCTTACCCAACGTTATGGCATTGATTCTGCAACGACGGGGCAGCTGATGCCAAGATTTTATTTTAACGTCGTTTCAAACACCGGCACGGTCGTCGATCCCGAAGGTTCGCGGCTGGCAACCATCGAAGACGCCAGGCGCGAAGCCGTTCAGGATGCGAGAACCCTCTTGAGCCAAGCGGTTCTTTCTGGAAAAGACATTTCAGCGAGAAAGATTCACATCTGCGATGAACAGGCCACCCTGCTTTTGATCGTGCCTTTCGCCGATACCATCACGAGTGCCGAATAGAGAAGCCGTGGACCGGCAGGGCGTTCAAACGTTCATATTCCCGCTTCGGAATGCCGCAGCTGCCGGTAGAAATGTTCATTTTGGAGATGCCGGAGATGAAGGAAAACGGTGAAAGAAGCCTTCACCCTTCCCTCGGCAAGCGGATCACGAACCCCGTACCGGGCACACGATCCTCGATATGCATCTCCGCCTTCAGCTGCTGCACGAGCGCGCGCACGATCTTCATTCCCAGGCTTTTCCCCTCGTTTTCGAAGGATAGCACTTCCGCGGGCAGACCCCGCCCGTCGTCGGCGACCTCGAGGCGGATCTCATCGGCAATGCTGCGGGCACTGACGGTGACGGCGCCTGAGACATCGGGATAAGCGTGTTTGAAGGCATTGGTTACCAGCTCGTTGACGAGGAGAGCGATCTGGATCGCCCGATCGGCATCGACCATGCATGGATCAGCGTCGACGGTTACCGCGTGGCGGGAGGTCGATTGCTGCAGGCGCTGACAGAGGCTCGACAGGAAATCCGCCAGATCTACCGTTTCGATATCCGGCTGACGCCATAATTGATCGTGCACCTGGGCGATGGTTCCGACACGCGCTTCCGCATCGCGAAGGGCCTGTCCGACCTCCTCCTGTTTGGTCGAACGCGCCTGCATGGCAAGCATGGCCGCGACGAGGCCCAGGCTGTTCTTGACGCGATGGCTCATCTCTCGCAGCATGATCTGCTGGTGTTCTTCGGCAAAATGACGCGCGGTATCGTCCCTGAGCACTTTGAGGTAGCCGGAGCGCTGGGAGCGAAGCGGCATGGTCAAGCCGCTGCCCCAGAATTTCGAACCGTCCCTGCGTAAGTGAAACCGCTCGTTCTCGGCGCGGCCGCGCTCCAACGCCGTCTTCATCTCCCGTTCCAGGGCGCCGTCGTCCCGGTCCTCGGGAAGAAAGAGAATATGGGCGTCGCAACCGAGAATCTCGTCTTCCTCATACCCGAAGATTCGGCAGGCGCCGGTGTTCCAGCTGATGATCCGCCCATCCCGGTCGAAAGCGAAGATCGCATAGTCGATCGCACTTTTGAGAATAAGCTGGAGACGCTCTTCGCTGGCGCGCCGAGCTTCGTCCTCATGCAGCATCTGCGTCCGGTCGCGGACGATTTTCAGAAGGCCGTAAGTCTCGCCGGCATTGTTGCGAAGCGGCATCATCAGGCCCGAAGCCCAAAACGAACTGCCGTCCTTTCTCACATGCCAGCGATTGTCGTCCGCGCGTCCGGTGGCTAACGCAAGCCTGATTTCCTTGAGCATGGCCCCTGCAAGCTGATCATCGAACGTAAAGATGGCGGCACTGCTCTGTCCAATGATTTCGGGCGCCGAATAGCCGAAGAGATTTGTCGCACCGGCGCTCCACGTCACGACGGTGCCGTCGCGATCCATCGCAAAAATCGCATAGTCCCGGGCGCTCTCGACGATGTGCCGATAGATTTCCGCCTCGTCGCTCGAAAGGGGATATTGGTCCATGCCTGCGCCCCATGGAATTACCGTCAGCTACATTAGCATTTACTACAGAAACTTTCTCGACCAAGTGCGCTTGCGTACAAAAGTGGCCTGCGAAACCTTCTGTCGAACATAGGAGTACGGCGACGTGCCTTGCAATCGGCCATCCCGCGGTTCATAATTTTGGTACGGTCAAGCGGACCTTGTGGCGCTGGCGGCCGGAAGACAGTGTCCTCTTGCCAAACAAGGGCAGAGCGACGCGTGCGTTCGAAAGTGAAAATCTCATTCTGTCGCAGTTGGCGGATCCGGAGCTTCTGGCTCTGGAACGCATACCGGAACCTCTTCTTCTTCCACGCGATTTCGCGCTCGTCCATTTGGGCACGACTGTCAGCGATTATTATTTCCTGGAAAACGGCATTGCTTCCATGGTGGCGACAGTCCCGAGGGTAGGAAGGCCGAGATCGGCGTGCTCGGCAGGGACGGAATGTCGCCGCCGGCCCTGACAGTGGACGCGGAGTGGTTTTCATTCGACGTCATGATGCAGATTGGCGGTCATGGGCGCCGTGTGGAAGCCGGCGCTCTGGCATGTTTCCTCGCCGACCGGCCCGCCGTCCGCCGGCTGCTTTCGCATTTTCTCCATACGTTTGTCGTGCAGGTCGCCAACGCTGCGCTGTCGAACCCCGTTCACAAGTTCCACGTTCGCCTGGCGAAATGGCTTCTCATGTGCCATGATCGCCTCGATAGAGAAGTGATTGAAACACACATGAATATATGGCCACAATGCTGGGAGTTCGCCGCTCTAGCGTCATTGATGCCTTACACATCCTGGAGAGTGAGCATCTCATTTATTCCACCCGCGGCCTGGTCATCATCCGCAACCGCGCATCCCTGGAAGCCTTCGCAGCAGACGCCTACGACCTGCCTGGCATCACAGGACGCGGCTCGACGGTGATCGAACGCCCGTCTCTGGCACTGAGGCGCTGAAGCACGTCGCGCACCGGGATCGACGATCTCTCAAGGGTCACTTTCCCGGCAGATCCTTTTCGGTCGTTGCAGCCGCCGGAAGGTGGTTCTGCGACCCCTCCCTATCGGACGCGCGCAAAGGAGCTGTGGGCGCCTTCTGGACGTAGATGCCGAGTCCGAGCGCGCCAATGGCCACCACGAAAGCGCCGGCGATGGCGGCAACCGATCGGCGCCCGTCCTGCTTGATCATTCCGAAAGCAAGAGCAATTCCGAGAAGGGCCGCCCCTCCCGCCACTGCAAAAAGCCAGAGATAATTCATCGTGATGCTCCCAGTGTCGGGCCTCGAACCTGTGAAGTCGGTGAAGGTTCCCGCGGTTGCCGACGCGCCGACTATGCCCGTTCGAATTTCATGCGACGCATTGACGCACAACTGCGAGGATGTTACCAATCGAATTGGTCAGGCCAGTTGACCAGCTGCGCGCTTGAGGAGAAGCCCGCCGAGGAGGCCGGAATGTTTTCGCCCGTTGAATCGCGCCGCCTCTACAGGCAGGTAGCGGATCAGATTCGTTCGATGATCGCCGGCGGCGAGCTTGTCGTCGGTCAGAAGTTGCCGGCCGAGCGCGAGCTGGCGGAGCAATTGTCGGTCTCACGCCCGACCGTCCGCGAGGCGTTGATCGTTCTCGAGGTCGAAGGTCTCGTCAACATCCGCATGGGCTCCGGCATCTATGTGGTGCGCCGGCAGGGCATCAGCATGGCGACAAGCGAAAGCGAGCCGGTGGAGGGACCCTTCGAATTGCTGCAGGCGCGCGCCATCATCGAGTGCGCCATCGCCGAAGAGGCGGCAACCCGCGCCGGGCCGGAAGACATCGCTGTGCTCGACGAGGCGCTGAGGCGCATGAGCGGTGGCCTCGACGACGCGGCGACTGTGCTCGCCGCCGACCGCGCCTTCCATACAGGAATTGCCGCCATCATCGGCAATGCCACCCTGATCCGCGTGACGGGCGAGATGTTCGACATGCGCATGACCCCTTATTTCGCGAAGCTGGCCAGCCATTTCGAGGGGCCGCCGACATGGCGCAGTGCCGTCGATGAGCACCGGGCGATCCGCGATGCAATAGCCGCCGGCGATACGGCAGGCGCAAAAGCTGCGATGCGTGCCCATCTCACCCTGTCGCAGAAAAGATTTTCCGAGAGCTTCGGGGAGGAGTTTTCGGGAGAGGAGGAGCGCGGCCGCGACAAGGCGGCTGCGAAAGGAGCCACCAAGACTTAAACCCGAGCTCGGGAGGAGAGAGCAATGAAGAGCAGACTGGCAATGATACTGTGCACCGCAGCCGCGATCATGGCGACGACGGCGGTCGCCCATGCCCAGACCGTCCTGAAATGGGCGCATGTCTACGAAACCTCGGAGCCGTTCCACACGGATTCCGTCTGGGCTGCCGAAGAGATCGCCAAGCGCACCGACGGGCGCTACAAGATCGAGGTCTATCCGGCCTCGCAGCTCGGCAAGGAAGCCGACATCAACCAGGGCCTCAAGCTCGGCACGGTCGACATCATCATCTCCGGGTCAAGCTTTGCCGCACGCGACTACAAGCCGATCGGCGTCACCTATTTTCCCTATATCTTCCGTAACCCGGACCACCTGATCGCCTACACCAAGAGCGACGTCTTCAAGCGGCTTGCCAAGGGTTATGAGGACAAGATCGGCAACCACATCGCCGCCGTCAGCTATTACGGCACGCGCCACACCACCTCGAACAAGCCGATCGCCAAATGCGCCGATATGCAGGGCCTGAAGATCCGCGTGCCTGATGTTCCCGCCTATCTCGCCATGCCGCGCGCCTGCGGCGCCAACACGACGCCGATCGCCTTTGCTGAAGTCTATCTCGCCTTGCAGAATGGCACGGTCGAGGCGCAGGAAAATCCGCTGACGACGATCGAGGCGAAGAAGTTCTATGAGGTCCAGAAGAACATCATCCTCACCGGCCACATCGTCGATCACCTGAACACCGTGATCTCGAAGACGCGGTGGGCGAGCCTTTCCGACGAAGACAAGAAGATCTTCGGCGAAGTGATGCAGCAGGCCGCCGAGCGCACCACCAAGACGATCGCCGGCAAGGAAAACAGCCTCGTCGCCACCTTTAAGGAAAAGGGCCTCAACGTTACCGAGGTCGACAAGAGCGATTTCGAGAAGAACGTGATGGAAAAGGTGAAGTTCGAGGACTTCGGCTATGAGAAGGCCGATTGGGAAGCGATCCGGGCGATCCAGTAAGCGCCTTGGGCGCGACGTCCGCCAACTCTTCCTTCGTCATGCTCGGGCTTGTCCCGAGCATCTGCCTCAGATCGATGGGGCAGCAGATCCTCGGCACAAGGCCGAGGATGACGTCGAGCGAGGAGCGAGCCCAGCAGCCTCAAGCCGGGTGCCATCTGCATCCTCCGCCCTCCTTCACCAACAGGAACAAGGCCGATCATGTCGCAAGAAATTCACACGCCAATCACGGCCGAGGAAATCGGTCACGAATTCGAAGGGCACGCGCCGACGGCGAACGTCGCGGACTATGCCGTCGAAGACTGGATCACGCTGATCGTCTTCTGGCTGATGGCCGGCTGCGTCTTTCTGCAATTTTTCACGCGCTATGTGCTGAACGACAGCTATGCGTGGACCGAGGAAATCGCGATCAACTGCCTGATCGGCGTCGTCTTTCTAGGCGCCGTCATGTGCGTGCGCACCTCGCGGCATATCCAGGTCGACGTGTTCTATCACTATATGCCGGCGGGGCTGGCGCGCGTGCTCGCCACTTTCGTCGATATCGTCCGCATCGGCTTCTTCGCCTATGGCTGTTATCTGATGTGGCGTTACGTCGATATCGTCGCCGACGAGCAGATGGTCACCATCGAGCTGCCGCGCAACATCGTCTTCTACTCGGTGCTTGTCGCTTTCGTGCTGATGCTGATCCGCGCCGTGATCGTCTTCATCGCCAATATGCGCCGTGGCTACTCCGTCCTGGAGCGCCCGGAAGAATTCCAATCCGTCGAAGGATGACCCGATGCTGCTGCTTCTTGGCTCGTTTCTGCTGCTGATGCTGGTCGGCGTGCCCGTCGCCATTTCGATGGCCGTCGCCTCCGTGCTTTACATCGTCCTTTACGGCGTGGCGCCCGACATCATCGTCGCCCAGCGCATGATCGCCGGCGTCGAAAGTTTTCCCCTGCTCGCCGTGCCCTTCTTCATTCTGGCGGGCAATCTGATGAACTCGGCGGGTGTGACCGGCCGCATCTACTCCTTTGCGGTCGCCCTAGTCGGGTGGATGAAGGGCGGGCTGGCGCAGGTCAATATCATCGGCTCCGTCATCTTCTCCGGCATGTCGGGCACCGCGCTCGCAGACGCCGCCGGCATCGGCACGATCGAAATCAAGGCAATGAAGGACCACGGCTATCCGGTCGAAGCGGCGGTCGGCGTCACGGCGGCCTCCGCCACGCTCGGCCCGATCTTTCCCCCGTCGCTGCCCTTCGTCATCTACGGCATGATGGCGAACGTCTCGATCGGCGCTCTGTTCATGGCCGGTATCCTGCCCGGCGTCGTCATGACGCTGCTGATGATGATCACCGTCGCCGCCTTCGCCTATCGCAAACGCTGGGGCTCGGACGCACCGTTCAATGTGCGCGAGCTCCTGTCGGCCGGCATGGAAATCGTCGTTGTCCTGATGGTGCCTGTGGCGATCTATCTGATGATGCGCGCCGGTCTTTCGATGAACGCCGCGGCGGGTATTGCCCTCCTCGTGCTTCTGGCGCTCGACTGGTATTTCGGCTTCTCCGCCGTCATGGCGCTGATGACCCCGGTTATCCTGATCGGCGGCATGACGATGGGCTGGTTCACGCCGACCGAAGCCGCGGTCGCGGCCGTGCTCTGGTCGCTCTTCCTCGGCCTCGTGCGCTACCGCACGATGACGCTCTCGACACTCGCCAAGGCGAGCTTCGATACGATCGAGACGACGGCATCCGTTCTCTTCATTGTCACCGCGGCTTCCGTCTTCGCATGGCTCTTGACGGCCAGCCAGGCCGCGCAGCTGCTTTCCGATGCGATCCTGTCGATCACCGACAATAAATGGGTGTTCCTGATCCTGGTGAACCTGCTGATGCTGTTCGTCGGCTGCTTCCTGGATACGATCGCGGCGATCACCATCCTCGTGCCGATTCTGCTGCCGATCGTCGCCAAGTTCGATATCGACCCGGTTCAGTTTGGCCTGATCATGACGCTGAACCTGATGATCGGCCTGTTGCATCCGCCGCTCGGCATGGTGCTTTTCGTGCTGTCCAGAGTGGCGAAACTCTCGGTCGAACGCACCACCATGGCAATCGTGCCCTGGTTGGTGCCGCTCTTCCTGGCATTGATCCTGATCACCTTCATTCCCGCCGTATCGCTCTGGCTGCCGCAGCAACTCGGACTGTTGAGATAGGATGGCCATGATGCGAACACGTCTGGCACGGCTTTACCAAAAGGGCGATCTCAGGATCGAGGCCGACACCGTTGCGCCCCCCGGTCCGGGCCAGGTGCTGCTGAAAATGGCGGCCGCTGGCATCTGCGGCTCCGACCTGCATTATTATCAGGACGGCGGCTTCGGACCGATCCGGGTGCGCGAGCCGATCATCCCCGGCCACGAGGCATCGGGAATCGTGGAGAGGGTGGGGGAAGGGACAGATCTGAAACCCGGGACGCTTGTGGCGATCAACCCCAGCCAGCCCTGCGGCCAATGCGAATATTGCGGGAAGGGACTGCCGATCCACTGCCTCGACATGCGCTTCATGGGGAGCGCGATGCGCCTGCCGCATGAGCAGGGCATGTTCCGGGAATGGCTGGTGGTGCCGGCCAGGCAGTGCTTCGAAGTGGGAGCGGCAACGACGGCCGCGGAAGCGGCGTGCAGCGAGCCCTTGGCCGTTTGCCTGCACGCGGCATCGCGTGCGGGAGAGATCTCGGGCAAGCGTGTCCTCGTCACAGGCGCTGGCCCGATCGGCTGCCTGATGGTTGCCGCCGCCCACCATCACGGCGCGGCGGAGATCATCGTGACCGATCTGGCCGATGCGGCGCTGGCGAGAGCCGAGGCGATGGGTGCGAACCGGACGATCAATGTGTCTCGGGAGGCTGCGGCGCTTGCCGAATTCGAGACCGGAAAGGGCTATTTCGATCTCGTCTTCGAATGCTCGGCCGCCGCACCCGCCATCCGCAGCGCCATTGCCGCCATCAGGCCGCGTGGCACGATCGTGCAGGTCGGCGTCACGGGAGAGATCCCGGTCCCGCTCAATGCCATCGTCGGCAAGGAGCTCCATATCCACGGCACGCAGCGTTTCCACGAGGAATTCGCTGCCGCCGTCGAGCTGATCTCAAGTCGCGAGATCGACGTGCGGCCAATCATCAGTCACAGCCTGCCTCTCGAAGAGGCTGACGCCGCTTTCATCCTTGCCGGCGACCGTACGGCTGCCTGCAAGGTGCAGCTGACCTTATAGAGCACGGACGTTTTCGCGGGCGACAAAAAGGGCAGCACTCGGCGCCCCTCAGCTTATTGATCCTATCGGCGATTCTGCGGTCTATGGTCGCTCGTGGCGGCTGTTCGGAACAGGTGCGCAATGCGAACGTTTCCAGTATAAATCGATACGGCGCTGGGAGACAGATCTGCATGAATACGACTTTTGACAAACCTCGGGAAAGGGTTGTCCTGGTCGTCGAGGATGACTATGTCCTGGCGAGTGATCTCGCTTCTAACCTCAGCGAAATCGGCGCCAAGGTTGTCGGCCCTGCCCCAAACGTCGAGCAGGCACTGAAATATATTGACGACTCCTCCCAGATCGACGTTGCCATTTTAGACATCAATCTGGCGGGAACCATGGTATTTCCGGTTGCCGACGAGCTCTCAAAGCGCAATATTCCCTTCTTCTTTGCAACCGGCTACAGCCGAGACGTTGTTCCTCCGCGTTTTGCAGATCGCATCTTCGTGGAAAAGCCGTTGGACAAGAGCGCGGTTTACGATGCGCTTTCCGATTGCCGGCGCTCAATCGAAAAGGCGGCGGGTGGCCAAAAGAACTTGATCCTTTCGATGCTTTCTCGCCGCGAAAGCGAGATCATCGGGCCACATCTGAAACCGGTGGTGCTGATCCAAGGTGAGATCCTCGAGCAGCAGTTTGCAGAAATAACAACTGTGTCCTTCATCGAAACCGGTGTCGTTTCCCTTGTCGCCACGTCTCTCGATGGCAGACAGGTCGAAGCCGGCCTGATCGGGCGTGAAGGCGTGACCGGCGCCGGGTTGCTGGAGGGCGATTGGCGAACGCCTTACAACCTGATGGTGCAGATCGAAGGAGCCGCGCAGTGCATCGACGTCGATAGTTTCCTTCGTCTTACGCGCCGAGCCCCGCAGTTGCGCTCTCTTTCGCATTCCTTTTCGCGAGCGCTCGGAATTCAAATCAGTTACACGGCCTTGGCCAACGGGCGATACTCCATCGAACAGAGACTGGCGCGTTCGTTGCTGATGCTCCTCGACCGAACAGACAACCCGGTGCTGCATCTCACTCACGAATACATGTCGTTCATGCTCGGCGTCAGGCGCTCCGGCGTGACAGGCGCGCTCCACGTCCTTGAGGGCGAGAAGCTCATCAGGTCCGTGCGAGGAAAGGTCGTCATTGTGGACCGGGCCGGACTCATCCTCAAGGCTCACGGTTCGTACGGCATTCCGGAAGCTGAATACGAGCGCCTGATGGGATTCCCATTAAACGGTACAAGGAGTGCTGGGAAAAACACCGTCAATCAAGCGCCCGACTTCGCGCCTCCCATACGTGGGCCGAAAGGACGCCATTAGATTGTAATCAGATCGGTCGGAACCTCGTGAAACGATTATCCGTTCGACGGTGCAACTTTCGCCTTCAGCGGGAGTTCGACACGCGAAGGAGCTGGATCATGCAAAGACCATTTTCGTTCGCGGGGCGTTTCTACCTGATCGTCGAAGACGAGTACCTCGCCGCTTCCAGCATGGTTATGGCGCTGGAGGACGCAGGAGCAGAAGTCGCCGGGCCTGTATCCAATGTCGCCGGCGCTTTGAAGCTCGTCTCTGAGCGCGCGTCCAAATTCGAGGCCGCAATTCTCGACATCAACTTGCGCGGGACAATGGCTCACCCGGCGGCCGAGAGGCTTGCCGAGGAAGGGATCCCCTTCGTTGTCGTCACGGGTTACGACTGCGGTTCCGTGCCCGAGCCATTCAGCATGATGCCCTGTCTCAACAAACCCTGCGATGAACAAGAGCTGCTGACGGTCCTGGCTGGTCTGCCGGTACGGCGGCGGCCTGGGCTCCATCGCTCTATTTGATCTCTGGCCCGATTGGAAAGAACCCAGTGGAAAAAGGCAATTACACGAAACTCTTCTCGGGGAAGCGTATCCTGATTGTTGAGGACGAGTATTTTCTTGCCGACGACACCCGCCGGCAATTGGAGGATTTCGGCGCGACGGTCATTGGCCCTGCGGCGAATGTTGGCCGCGCGCTTGACCTTATCAATCGCGAACACGTCGATGCGGCGATCCTGGACGTCTTTCTTGGCGACGAGCTGGTTTTTGCTGTCTCCGATGAACTGGAGGAACGAGAAATCAACTTTGTCTTTGCTACCGGCTACGACCGGTCATACATCCCCGCAAAGTATCAAGGGTTTGCGCTCTGCGAAAAACCGACCGAGCTCGAAAAGATCGCCGTCGCGCTCTTTGGCCGGTCAGGTTCCGAACGGCTGAATTGATCACCGTAGCCGCGCCCGGGTGCATTCAGCTACGAGCGTCAATTCCGGGTGGATTTGCCGCCCGGCGGAACCAACGGGCTTGTCGGCTGTTGAACCTGAACAACAAAGGTCAAAAACGATGTCTTCCAGCGCGACCAAGGATATCATTGCCATCGGCGGGTCGGCTGGGAGCGGTGTCGTCTTGAAAACCCTGGTCGCTGATTTGCCCGCCGACCTTCCCGCAAGCGTCTTCGTCAGCACCCATATTCCCGCGAATTCTCCGGGTTATCTGCCGGAGATCCTATCAGCACGGTCCAAGCTTCCGGTCACGCAGGCGATTGACGGGCAACTGATCGAGCGGGGCCACATCTATCTCGCTGCACCCGATCGCCACCTGTTGCTCATGGGCGAGACGATCAAGTTCGGTGCCGGCCCGCGGGAAAACATGGTCCGGCCATCGATCGATCCCATGTTTCGCTCTGCTGCCCTGTCTTTCGGCCCGCGCGTGGTCGGGCTCGTGCTGAGCGGAATGCTGAACGACGGAGCGGCAGGATTGCACGCGATCAAATCCAATGGGGGGACGACCGCGGTGCAGCACCCGCTCGATGCGGAGGCAGATCAGATGCCCTTGGCAGCGCTTGAGGCAGTGGAGGTCGATCATGTGGCGCCTGCGGCTGACCTTGGCAAGCTCCTCGCCGGCATCGCAGGCAGCGATGCAGGGCCGGCTCGCGGTCCGCCATCGGCCGGTCTGCGGCTGGAGGTCGAAATTGCGGCTGGCGCACGACTTGGCAGTGCCGAACTTCGCAAGATCGCCTCTCCGACTGCCTTAACCTGTCCCGACTGTCATGGCGTGCTTTCCGAGGTCCGGGGTTCGCAGCCGCTGCGATTTCGCTGTCAGATCGGCCATGCCTATACCGCCGACGCGCTTGTTGCGCATATCGATGAGCTCGACGCGGCGATCAGGATTGCCATGCGGGTGATGGAGGAGCGGCTGACGCTGGTGGAGCGGATGGCGCGGGACGCGCGCGACACCGGCCGCACCGCGGTCGCCGAGCTCTACGAGGCCAGGGCTGTCGAGTACAAGCAGTATTCCGAGACCTTGCGGCAAGCTGCCCTGACGTCTCTGCGCCTCGGTCGCGCATCGCGTTTCCAAGATAGCTGATAAAGTTGTATCTTTCTGCTGTGCCGAACGTCTAGAGTCGGCGCAGCAGAGGCATGGATCGATGATGGCGTACGACGAACAGGAAAGCATGGAGCAGCAGGCAACCGCGCCTGACCCGGGCCGCTACGAGCAGCCGGTCGTGATCGTCGGCATAGCGGTGTGTGCGCAGTCCGTTAGTTCACTCGAACAGATATTCTCGCAGATCGACGTAGATCTCGGCGCATCCTACCTTGTGGCGGTGCGCCAGGAGGGGGTCGATGCCACGGCCGTTCTTGATATGCTGGGGCGGCAGGATCGCCTTGCGGTGACAGTCGCAGTCGATCGAGAGCGGATCCTTCCAAATCACGTCTACATCGCCGGCTCCGACGATATGATGACCCTCGAAGACGGTCACATCCGCATTCGGCCGGCATCGGAGCCGATCGGCCATCGGGGCACGATCGACACGATGTTGATCTCACTCGCAGAGCATGCCCAGGAGCGCGCCATTGCCGTAGTCCTCAGGGGGCTCGAGAGTGACGGAACAGCCGGTGTGGCAGCGACAAAGAAATTTGGCGGCCTGTCGATTGTGGAGGCCGGCGAAGGCACCGATGGATCCACCGAGGAAGGGGGAGGGGCGTTGGCAATTGCCGACCTGCGCCTGCCGGCACAGGGGATCGCAACGCATATCGCACTGTACGCCGGCAATGTGACCGAGGAAGAAGACGCTGGTCTGGATGACGAGCGGCCAAGCGTGCTCGAGGCGCAGATCACGCAGATTGCAACGATTCTTCGCAACGTCACCAGCCATGACTTCCATGGATACAAGCGCGGCACGTTCACGCGGCGCGTTCAGCGACGCATGCAGGTGCTGCAGATCGCCAGCATCGAGGCCTATATCGAGCGGCTTCGTGCCAGCCGCGACGAGGTCCAGAATCTTTTTCAGGACCTTTTGATCGGCGTGACGCAGTTCTTCAGGGATCCGGCCGAGTTCGAAGCGCTTGAGCGCGAGATTCCAAGGCTGTTCGAAGGCAAGGAGCCGGGAGACCAGTTGCGCGTCTGGGTGCTCGGTTGCGCCACGGGCGAGGAAGCCTATTCGATCGCCATGCTGTTGCGCGAGCATATGGCCACCATGGATTACCCCCCTGATGTGCAGATATTCGCGACGGATCTTGACGCGCGCGCGCTGGGGATTGCCCGCGGCGGCCGCTATTCCGCTGCAATAACCTCACAGGTACCGCCCGAACGGCTGGCCCGCTGGTTCGTGCGTGAGGGCGACACCTATTGCGTCGTCAAGGAATTGCGGGAGATGTGCATCTTCTCGCCGCACAATATCGTCAAGGATGCGCCGTTCTCGCGCATCGACATCCTGTCTTGCCGGAACCTGCTGATCTATCTCGACAGTGAGCTGCAAAACCGGGTGATCCCGATCTTCCACTTTGCCTTGAGGCCAAGCGGTATCCTGTTTTTGGGTTCTTCGGAAAACGTCACCCGCCACGCCAAGCTTTTTGCGCCCGTCGACCGCAAAAACCGGCTGTTTCGAAGGCTGGAAACGGCAACCCGCATCATTCCCGATTTCCCGCTCAGTCCACGCCCGCGCAGCCCCGATCATCCGCTTTCAGCACCGGCTCCGATGCTGCAGACCGGCCGGCTGTCGGCCACGATCAGCCGGCAGGCGGAGGTCGTCGCCGAGCGCTTCGCCCCCGCCTATGTGGTCGTCGATTCGCATTATGACGTGCTGCACTTCTCCGGACGCACAGGCCGCTATCTCGAACCCGCGTCGGGGACGGCGACGCTCAATCTTCTGAGCCTTGCCCATCGCGACCTCCGACTCGACATGCGTTCGGCCCTGCAGCGTGCGACGACCGAAGCCGTCAAGGTCGAGGTGCCGAGGGTACTGCTGCGCCAGGATGACCGCACCTACGCCGTCAACATCATCGTCGAACCGCTCGGCAGCGGCGACGTCACCTCGCTGATCGTGCTGTTCCAAGACGCGGGGCAGGTGGCCGAGGGCACTGCGCCCGATGGCGGAAGGCTGACAAGCGAAGAGCATGTCCAACGTCTCGAGACTGATCTTCGGGTGACGCGCGACCGGCTGCAGGCGACGATCGAGGAGCTGGAATCGACAAACGAGGAGCTCAAATCCTCGAACGAAGAATATCAGTCGATCAACGAAGAACTGCAGTCGGCCAATGAGGAGATGGAAACCTCGAAGGAAGAGCTGCAGTCCGTCAACGAGGAACTGCAGACTGTTAACGGCGAGCTTGCCCACCGTGTTACCGAACTTGACCGGACCAATTCCGACTTGAAGAACCTCCTGGAGGCGACGCAGATCGCCACCGTTTTCCTCGACAATGATCTGCGCGTCAGAAGCTTCACGCCTGCGGCGACCGAAATATTCCATCTGCTCGACACGGATGTCGGCCGGCCGCTCGACCATGTCGTCTCGCGCGTTGCCTATCCGGAACTGCTGGATGATGTTCGCCTCGTACTCAGAACGCTTGTGCCGACTGACCGAAAGGTCAGCGATCCCACCAACAACCGGCATTACGCCGCACGCGCCCTGCCTTACCGCAGCGTCGACAATTATATCAGCGGTGCTGTCGTCACCTTCACCGACCTGACCGCTACCTACGAGGCGGAGGTCGCGCTTCGACGCAGTGAAGAGCGCCTCCAGCGAGTCCTGGAGACGGATGCGGTCGGCGTAATTTTTCTCAATCGGGATGGTGTCATATTCGACGCCAACGAAGTCTTCCTGAAGATGTCGGGATACACCCGCTCGCAAATGGAGCGCGGCGAGCTGCACTGGCGCCGGCTGACCCCGGAGGAGCACCACGCCGAGAGCGAGGCACAGATGGAAGCTCTGAAAGAAACCGGGAAAATCGGCCCCTATGAGAAAGAGTATTTTCTCGCCGACGGGACGCGTCGCTGGATGTTGTTTGCCGGCCGCGATCTTGGCGACGGCACGGTCGCCGAGTTCTGCATCGATATCTCGGCACGAAAACAGGCCCAGGCAGCTCTGCGGCAGGGGGAGGAGCAGTTCCGCCTCTTCGGCGAAGCCTCCTCCGACGTATTGTGGATCCGCGACGCGGAGACGCTGCAATGGGTTTATCTGACGCCGGCCTTCGAGACCATCTATGGTGTCGACCGCGAGCAGGCGATGACCGGCAACAATTTCCGCAGCTGGGCGGAACTGATCATTCCCGAAGATCGAGAACAGGCGCTCTCGGAGATCGGCCGGGTGCGGGAGGGCGAGCGCGTCGAATTCGAGTACCGCATCAGACGCGCCTCTGACCACGAGATCCGCTGGCTGCGGAATGCCGATTTCCCGCTTTTCGGCGAGGAAGGAAACGTCAAGCAGATCGGCGGTATCGGCCGCGATATCACCGAGGAAAAAGCCTCCGCCGAGCGGATGAAGGTTCTCGTCGCCGAGCTTCAGCACCGCACGCGCAACCTGATGGCCGTCGTCCGGTCTATGGCCGAGAAGACCATGCGCACCAGCACCGATCTGGCCGACTTCCACGAAAGGTTCCGGGACCGTCTGGACGTGCTGGCTCGAGTACAGGGTCTTTTGTCGCGGCTGCAGGAAGGCGATCGCATCACCTTCGACCAGCTCATCCGCTCGGAACTGGCCGCACATGGCATGCTGGAAGGCGAAAACAGCCGGATAAGCCTGCAAGGTCCTGATGGCGTCAGGCTTCGTTCCACCACCGTGCAGACCATGGCATTGGCCATGCACGAACTCGGCACCAACGCAGTCAAATATGGAGCGCTCAGCCAGGCCCGAGCGCATCTGGCCATCACCTGGCGCGTCGAGCAATCCGGCGAAGGCGGCAAGCCATGGCTGCATGTCGACTGGCAGGAAAGCGGGGTGAAGATGCCAGCCGCGGATTCCGGGCTGCAAGGGGGTGGTCAGGGTCGCGAACTGATAGAGCGAGCGCTCCCTTATCAGCTTGATGCGAAGACCTCCTACGTTCTCGGTGAGGACGGGGTTCATTGCACGATCGCAATTCCGGTTTCTCTCAGTAATCTGATCGAGGCCGAAGCCTATGGCTGAAGGGCTGCTGCGCGGACGCCGCGTGCTCGTCGTCGAGGACGAGTTCATGTTGGCGGAGGACATGTCCCAGCAACTGGCGGAGGCGGGTGCGCTCGTGCTCGGACCGGCGCAATCTCTCGAGCGCGCATTCGAGCTGCTGACCGCAGCCGATGCCCTCGACGCGGCGGTTTTGGACGTCAATCTTCATGGAAAGCAGGTGTATCCGATTGCCGACACGCTTCTGGAGCGCCATGTTCCTTTCGTGTTCACCACCGGCTACGACGCCTCCGCGTTACCGGCGAGGTTCAAGTCGATGAGCTGCTATGCCAAGCCCGTCGACATGTCGCGGCTGATAGAAACGCTGCAAGCGGCAATCACCGCCGCACACCAGGCATAATCCCATGTCCACTGTCGGCGGACAAATTGCCGGTCCGTCGATTGGCGCTGCAAAGGTCGGGCTCCGCTTGCCTCATGTCTCTCTTGCCAACGCAAGAAGCTCGGCCTTGAGCCTGTCAAGGTGAGCAACATGCATGATCTGAGACTCTTCGAAATTCATCAGAAGCCGCTTCGCTTCCGTGACGTCGGCGCCACGGTCGATCAGCTCGGCCAGGATCTCACGCTGCCGAGCCAGGTGCAGTTCTCCCGTAGCGACATGCTCACGCGCCTGCTGCAAATGTTTCTCCACCATTGTCCGGTCCATGTGGACCTCCTTTCCTCCCGCGGCAGATCATGCGCCTAATATTGACCTGAGGAAACGGTAATTGCTGGTCGTTGGAAGCAAGCGATGTTTTTCCGATGCGACCGATGTCCTGAATCGGCGATAAGGTTCGCAAAGAGGAGCGGGATACCGCACGGAAACAAAACGGCGCCTTTGTTGTTACTGATAGGGACGCGCAGGAAAGTAGCCGGAACGGGAGCAAGACGATGGACACAGCAACTCATTGGGCGCTTCTCCTCGGCATATTGACGTTGGCGAGTTGGTTAGCCGGAGGCTTCGCCGCCGTACTTGGAAACGTGGAACTTGGCCATCACGGGCAAAAGGCAGCCGAATATCTGACGTTCGGTCTGAGCGTCACCGGCTTCATCTCGGCCGTCGCGATGATATTGATGCTGGTGATCCGATGACCTCAATCACCCGAAAGGCCATAGAGCCGACCTTCCCGCTCGCCAATTATCTTGACTCCGGGCGGGATGATCGTTCGGGAGAAGGAGCTCTGATCGATCTGCCGATCCACTACCCCTGGCGTCGCGCGGCGGTCTGCCCGGTGGCGACAGGCGGACGACGAAAGACCGAGACCTGGTTGCGTCCGGCTTCCTTGGCGCGATAAAGCGCCATGTCGGCTTCGTGCTGGAGATTTGCCAGTGAAACACCGGTGTCGGCCCTAGACTTGAACGCCACGCCGACGCTCAGCGTCACCGAGGGGCCCACGCTGGAGGCCGGGTTCGGCAGGGCGGCTGCTTCCACGCTCTCGCGTATTCGCCTGGCGACCGCGACGGCCTCTTCTTCATCGACATCAGGAAGAACGACGAGAAACTCCTCGCCGCCATGTCGCGAGACGAGATCGCGATCGGCGCGCACGCAGCTCTGGATGATGCCGGCAACCTTGACGAGGCAGCGATCGCCTTCGCCATGTCCGAGCTTGTCGTTCAGCCCCTTGAAGTGGTCGATGTCGCACATCAGCATGGCGACGATGCCGGTTTCACGGCCGTGGCGCCAGAGACTCTCGAGCGTTTCCATCATCCAACGGCGGTTGGCGATCCCGGTGAGCGGGTCGGTTCTGGCCAGCCGCTCCAATCGGGCGTTCGCGTCGGCAAGCTCCGCGACACGGCGCTGATCCCTGCAGTCCAAAAGAAATGTCTTTTGCGCCAGGATGTTCATCGTTCGCCTGGCGACCACCGTCGCGATGATCCCACAGGAGAAGAACAGGGTCGCGGCGACGACACTGCCCGCTTCCAAGAGCGGGTTGTGCCATTGAAGGATGAGGTAGAGACAAAGGGCATAACAGGCGATTGCGATCGTCCAGGCCAGCGGCACGCTGAAAATGGTGATTGCGCTCGTCGCGACGAACAACATGATGCTCAGATGCCGCTCGTAAAATTCGCCGCCGGCAAAAACGCCGACAAGCCCGACCGAGAGGAGAATAAGGAACATTCCTAGAAGCAGCGACGCCCGCTGAACGGCCGCCGGGCGCGGCTTATTCCAAACGACAGCCGTCAAAATTGCCGCCGGCGGCAAAAGGCAGGCGGGAGCAATCATCGACAGCACGACCTGTCTCGGAAGCAGGGCGGCGTTCAGCGCCAGCGTCAGGACATCGACAAATGCGACCCAAATCATCCAGGAACGGATGACCTTCGCCGTCTGCCGCCATAACCTTTCGTCAAAACGGCGGCGCAGCTCGCCCGTCAGGCGGATATCGCGGGTTCGGCCCGATAAAAGACGTTCGACCTCATCCGCCATTGCGCCAGTCAACGGCCGTGGCGGCACAGACCCGGCTGGAGAGGTTTCAGAGGAAGTGCTTTTGGCATCTCTCATCTTTGATTTAACTAGCCGCGATGCAGCGCTCGGCAAGGCTTACGCAACCGCATCGGGATTCGTATGTTGATATTTTGTAAACAAGATTGCGCGCGCGGTCTGGGCCGGATCGTCTCGATCATGCTACCAACCCTTTTCCGAGAGGGGACAGTATGAGACTCAAACTGGTTGCAGTTGCGGTCGCGGCGCTGGCGCCGGTGGTTGCAATGCTCTTCTACAACGAAGTCGCGCTCCGCCACCAGCGCAACGAGGAGGTGCGCACCTCGGCTGCACAGGCGGCGAGGCAAGCCTCGTCGGAAGTCGAACGGATCATAGAGGGCCTGCACGCCCTTCTCGTCTCCGTGTCCTCGATGCCGTCCGTCAGGCACCTCGACGTCCAGGCTTGCAACGACGCGCTGAAATCGGTTGCCGAAAACATTCCCAACATCCGCACCATCTTCGTCGCCGGGCTCGATGGGCGGCCGATCTGCGGAAGCATGGCTTTCCCGAAGGGCGTGGTCTTTTCCGACCGCGATTATTTCCAGCAGACTTTGGAGACCAAAGACTTTTCCGTCGGTACCTATACGCAGAGCCGCCTTTCCGACCGCCCGGTGCTGCCGCTCGCGATACCCCTGATGGAAGGCGATACCATCAAGGCCATCATCGTCAGCGGAATCCGGCTTGACTGGCTGCAGAACCGCATCACCGAGCGCGGGGTTGCTCCCGGCAATGAGGTGACCATCGCCGATGGCAAGGGAACCATCGTCGCGCACGTCCCCTCTCCCGATCAGTTCGTCGGTACGATCTTGCCCGAGGAATACCAGCGGCTGATCCACGCCGAACAGCCTGATGTAATCGAGATCACCAGCCAGGACGGAACAGCGCGCATCCTCGGTTACCGCCCGATAGCCTTGCCTTCCAGTCCCCTCTATGTCAGCGCCGGCTTTTCGAAAACGGAGGTCTTCGCGCCGATCGATCGGGCGACGCTGATGAATACGCTCGCCATCATCGGCGGTGCGCTTTTCGCCTTCGTCGCCGCGATCTTTATCGGCAACCGCTTCATCCTGATGCCGATCTCCAGGATCGCAGATGTGATGGAAAGTTGGCGCAGCGGTCAGACGACAGCGCGGACCGGCATGAAGGGACCGGACGAGCTGGGGCTCGTCGGCGCAACCTTCGATCGGCTGCTCGACGAACTCGAAGAGCGCAGGCGCCAAAATCAGAAGGCGGAGGAGGAGCGGAGCCTGCTCGTCGGCGAGCTGGCGCATCGCGTCAAGAATGGCTTCACGCTCGTGCAGGCGATTGCCAGACAAACCTTCTCGCGGTCCGATCCGGAGAGATACAGTTCCTTTGCCGAGAGGCTCGCAGCCCTCGCCGGTACCTATGACCTCATCCTGTCTCGGGAGGGGTTGGCTTCACCCATTCGGGATATCCTCTCCGCAGCGCTGCGGGCGCATGTCGCCTCGCAAGCCGATCGCATTCGTCTCGATGGGCCGGACGTCGTTCTTCCGGCGGACACCGCCCTGCCGCTCTCGCTCGTGATTCATGAGCTGGCGACCAACGCAACCAAGTATGGAAGCCTCGGCAGCGAAAATGGAACAGTCACCATCGAATGGAAACACGACGATGGACGTGTCCTCCTTCTGTGGACGGAAGCCGGTGGACCGCCGGTCTCGACGCCGACGAAAAAGGGCTTCGGCTCGGTGCTCATCGAACGTGCCTTCCCGTCGAAGGCGCAGGCGCGATTCCGCGTGGACTACCGCACCGAAGGCCTCATCTTCGAAGTAATATTTTCGATCGGGGAACCGGTTGCCAAAGGCGAAGTTGACCCTCTGAGCCGGACGTAAAGCATACGAGCTAGAGATGAAAACCAAGGTTGTCGTGGTCGAGGACGAGGCTCTGCTGCTGATGACGGCGGTCGCCATCGTCGAGGAGGCAGGCTTTGAAGCGCTTGAGGCACGCAATGCCGACGAGGCGATCATGCTCTTCGAAAGAGTGCCCGGCATCCGGATCCTGTTTACAGATATCGACATGCCGGGCAGCATGGATGGCTTGATGCTCGCAAAGGCTGTCCGTGACCGCTGGCCGCCCGTCGAAATCATCATCGTCTCCGGCATGAAGCAGCCGGACGCGGGCGCTTTGCCCGAGCGCGTCGTCTTCTTCTCCAAGCCCTACGATATCCGGCAGCTTACCAATGCGCTCGTCAGCATGGCCGCGTAGGACTTCGGCCCCGGCATAGGCTGCTCGACTGGAAATGACGCGCGATAATGCATCCTTTTGGAATCTCGCGCGTTTTGCCTGCTTCAACAGCAGGAGACCACCATGTCCAAACGCGAACTCATCGACACAGGCACCGACAAGCGCTACGTCCGCCGCGACGATCAGGGTCGCTTCACCGAGTCAGCGGACGTCAGCCGCTCGCTCTCGGCAGACAAGCGGCGCAGGGCAAAAAATGATGCGAAGCCCGGAGAAGGCGACCGCGGCGACCGTCACGTCAAAAGGCACTGAAACGAGCCGTCGCTCCGCTGAGTGCAGCGGCCCGACCGGCTATCGTTCTGCCATGGAAGGCCGCTGCAAATCGATGCGGCTGGTTACGACCGGTTGGCCGGAAGCAGGGTCTTTGTCGACGGTCTGCAGTCGAAGCCTGTTCTGCCCGACCTTCTCGATCGTTAAAATTGCATCTCGATCGCCGTTGACCAGCCGCGCCCAGGTCACACGCAGGTTGAGGGCGGCGCCTTTCCTGCTCCCTGCAAGCTTCGACGGCAGCCCCGATGGTCCCACGTACTTGCCGGTATAACGCTCTCCGGCGGCATTTACGGTCGCCGAGAAGGTCCTGGTGAAAACGGCAAGGCCGCGACACGTCCCATTCATCGAGACGGCAGATGCACCCGCATCAGATCGCAGGGTGCAGGAGACCTTCAGATTCGCGCCGCCTATCTTGGTGAGCACCATTCCGGTTCCGCTCCACTCACCGGCCAAAGACTGGAGAAATCCTGCCTCCGACGCCGTTGACTCGGCCGGCAAGCAGGAGAGCGAGAGCAAAGTCGCGATCAGAGCAGCACGCATGAAATCCCCCGGAGTTGCATGGCTTAACACATGAGCGGAGCAGATTGTTCCCCGCCGCGGCACTCGTGCAACCATTGCCCGCGCCTCATTCGCTGTGTCGCCGCGATGCGGCGTCGATCTTCCGGAGCTTGAAGAAATAACGACGGGCATCGTCATCGACGCACATCATGCCAGCGACCTCGTCGCCTCCCGTCCTGCGGAAATAGTCGGCGATTGGCTGCCTGTCGTAGATCATAGCGGCTGTGGTGAGGTTATCGACGGTCTGAAGCCTCAGCGACGCGGTTGTACCCCGCGCCCGGAGCGCCTTCTGCAGATAAGAGAACCAGTTCCGAGCGATCCGAGTGCGGCCGAACGGCGCCGCCTTGATGGCCAGGCTGATCGGGAAAATGCCGGGGTCGATCGCCACCAGCCGATCCGACCGCCACTGGAAGAGGAGGGCGTCGGCGCGCATGTCAGCGTGAAAGCGCTTGCCGAACCAGCCGAGGTTCTCGAGAACGCCGTCGAGCGGGTGATCCGATGGGATGCCCGCACCTCGCCACAGGCCGAGCATCTCGATCGGCTGGACCGGAGCCAGCGAAGAGAACCAGGCCGTCATTTCGTTCTGTCGCTTAGCGCTTTTCAGCGGCATCATGACTCCGGCTTCGTTGACAACAGGGTTTGCAGCGACACCGGCCTGAGTCTCTGCGCATCGACGCCGACATCGTACTGGCGGGGCAGGGGCTTGAGGCGGCCATGGGAATGTCCGTGCAGATTGATCGACTTCCTACCCATCTTGTTCCAGGTGCGGAATGGGTAATGGCACAGGATCAGCAGATGATCGTCCAGCGTCATCTCGCTGTAGTGCTGAACGCTTGCCCAGCCTGTCGCCTCGGTCGTCGTTGACGGATCATTATTTCCGATGATGAGGTGCTTCCGCCCGTTCAGCATCGAAAGGAGCTGGTCGCAGTCGCCACCGCGGAACGACATGAAATCGCCGAGATGCCAGATGTCGTCCTGCGCATCAACGATCTCGTTCCAGTTCCGGATCAGGGTCACGTCGTGGGACGCCATGTCGGGAAAGGGGCGTCGGTCGATGCGAAGGACGCGGGGATCTGCAAAGTGGGTATCGCCGGTAAAATAGATCATCTGACAGAGATGGCGCAGTCCGCCCGCTTGGGAAGCCGACGTGTTTGGCTAATGGCCAGGCGTGGGAATCGAATGTTTCACGTCGTCAAGGGACGGGCTGTGCACGACGCGATAGCGCGCTTCGACGAGGTTATAGATCCCGAAGGCCGCCAGTCCGACCGCGACGGCGATATAGAGAATCGCGCCGAAGGGAAGCCGTCTCACCCATTCGAGCGCGTCCGCCATGCTGCCTGCCTGCTCGGGGTCAACGCGAAAACCTGCATAGGCGAAGAAGATTCCGGTGATCGCGAAGACCACGCCGCGGGCAACCAGGCCGTAGACGCAGACCATGGTCACCACGCCGCTGGCATCGGCGAGTCTGAGATAGCGCTCGAATTTCCTGGTGATGCCCTTGGCTGCCGTCACGAACCCGCCGATGATGAAGCCGAGACCGACGGCCATGGCTAGATAGGCGCCTAACGGCTGCGACATGATCCATTCTGCCAATCCCTTCTCACCCGACCCCTCACTTCCGCCGCCGCTAAAGAGTGCGTGACCCAGTGCGTATCCGGCAAGCCCGAGATAGACGACGGCGCTGCCGAAGAAAACCGTGCGGATGGCGATGGCCTTGGTGTCGCGGCCGTGGCCGTCGCTATCCGCCAGCGACTGCGCCAGTCGCCAGGCGACGAAACCGAGAAGTCCGATGCCGATGAGCCCAACCCAGATGCGCCCGAGGGGCTGTCCGAGAAGCGTCGAAAGTGCCGACTTCGTTTCCGGCTTCCCCCCGGCGACGCCGGAGAAAAGGGCCAGGCCCGCCACAAGGAGAAACACGGCACCTCGCGCCACATAGCCGCTCTTGGCAAGCAGGTCGAAACGAAATCCTTTGGGCATGATATTCTCCGCGCGTCCGTGTGGCTGTCACCTCTAACGCGCCACCGCGCGGAAAGTTGTCATCGAGGAAAGACCATGATCATTGAGGGAGTTGCCGATGCCGGTCCGTAGCGCCGGGCTTCTCATCTACCGCCTTTGCGAGACCGGGCCGGAGGTCCTGCTCGTCCATCCCGGCGGCCCCTTCTGGGCGAAGAAGGACGAGGGCGCCTGGTCGATCCCGAAAGGATTGATCGAAGCCGGCGAAGACGAACTGTCGGCAGCAATCCGGGAGGCGCAGGAAGAGCTCGGCGTCGAAATCAAAGGAAGCTTCGCCCCGCTCGGAGAATATCGCCAACCCGGCGGAAAGGTGGTGGTCGTCTGGTCAGTGGAGGCGGACGCCGCGCTTGATGTCGAGACGGTGCGGAGTTCAGAGTTTCAGATCGAATGGCCGCCGCGATCGGGCCGCATCCAGAATTTCCCCGAGGTCGACCGCGCCGGGTGGTTCCCCGCCGCAGAAGCTGAAATCAAGATTCTCAAAGGCCAGGTTGCAATGCTTGCCGATCTCGCCACACAGCTCGGTCGAGGCCGGTGACTGCAAGTCTCTGCCACATTCGGCTTCGACGGGAAGAAGGAGCGCTCAACCGCCTGGAGCTTTTGCGCACACGGAGGCTGCGAATCGCCAACCCGACGCGGCCAGCGGGCTGGAGCCGAGCACGAGGCATTCAGACCTCAATCCACGCCGGTTATCTCCGGAGTGAAGGCAATAATTTTTTCGGATATTTCGTTTCCTTCACCGCTACTCGCAGCGAGCAGAAGCGCGGCGGCGACTTCGCCCATCTGACGCCGTGGTGAAATCGAGGTTGCGATCCTGAAGGGGAGGGCGCTGGCGACATCGAGCCCATTGAATCCGGCGATCAGGATCTCCGCGGGGCTGGAAATGCCGAGCTCCAGACAGGCAAAGGCGCCGCCCGTCGCCATGTCATCGTTGGAATAATAGATGCAGTCGAGGTCCCTGGTCGCCGCAAGCATCGACAGCGATAGCCGCTTGCCGTGCGCCACCGAGGAATAGGCGGCGTTGAACCGCTCATCCACGAAAGAGAGGCCGCTCTCGCGCAGCACCTTCTCGAAGCCGGCTTTTCGCTTGCCGGCGCGCAAATCCCTGTCGATCGCGCTGCCGATATAGCCGAACCGCCGTCGGCCGGCGGCCAACAGCGCTTTTGCCATCTCTTCTCCAGCCTTGCCATGCGAAAGGCCGACGTTGAAATCGATCGGCGTGCCGTCTAGGTCCATGAGCTGAATGACGGGGATGGCTGCATTCTGCAGCATTCTGACAGTTTCTGCGGGCTGATCGAGACCTGTGACGATAATGGCGGCAGGCCTCCAGGAGAGCATGTCGCGAATGATCTCGCGTTCCTTCGCCATATCATAGTCGGAGATGCCGAAGACTGCCTGCATTCCGGATCCGCGCAGCCCGGCAGAAATCCCCGCCAACATTTCGGGAAAGACGATGTTGGACATGCTGGGGACCACGACAGCGACGAGGTTGGTGCGCTGCGACGACAGCGAGAGCGCCAACCGGTTGCCGAGATAGTTTAGCCGCTCGGCCTGCTGGAGCACTTTTTCGCGCGTCTCCTTGGAAACATCGGCGGCCCCGCGAAGGGCGCGCGATGCGGTCATCTTGCTGACGCCTGCCGCAGCGGCAACCTCTTCTAAAGTGGATTTACGCATCGCACCGACCCCATCGTCGAACTGCCTCGCCAGCGGGCACGTCAGACTCATAGGCTCTTTTCCAAAAAAAGGGAAACGCTCGCTACTTGACATCAATGCTAAAAATGGGCGTTGTTACCGATACCGGTATCGATAACACTCATCGGAAACAGTAGAGAAGCCATGCGGAGACGGGAAAGGCCACGGTCATCGAATCGGAATCGATAGATGGACAGGCAGAGTTTCTGGGGTGCTGACTTCTGATTGATGTTCGAAAGCGAAGATCTGTGGATCAGGAAAGGTGACTTGACCCGCAGGTTGCAAACCTATCTGAATTCGATCGGGCATATGCCAATCGGACCGGTTCAGATCGCGTCGCGCGCCGGCCGGGGAGTGACCACAAGGACAACAAGACGAGCAGCGCGATCTTGACCGAAGAGAGCGGCCGGCGGGAGGAAGAGCCGAAATGCATGTGATGATCTTGGGAGCAGCCGGCATGGTCGGCCGCAAGCTGGTCGAGAAGATTGGGCGCGAGCCGCTCGCTTTCGGCCGGCCCGTCACTCGCCTGACGCTGGTGGATGCCTTTCAGCCGCCGGTGCCGGAAACGCTTCGGCCCGTCGCCACGACGCAGACGGTCGACCTTGCCGCTGCCGGTGCGGCCGATAGGCTGATCGAAAGCCGTCCGGACTTGATCTTTCACCTGGCCGCCATCGTGTCCGGTGAGGCGGAGGCTGATTTCGACAAGGGTTACGCCGTCAATCTCGACGGCACGCGCGCCCTGTTCGACGCGATCCGCCAGCTCGGCCTGAAAAGCGCCTATGTACCGCGCGTTGTCTTTGCATCCTCGATCGCCGTCTTCGGCACGCCGTTCCCGGAGGTCATCCCGGACGAGTTCTTCACCACGCCGCTAACGAGCTACGGCACCCAGAAGGCGATCGCCGAACTGCTGCTTGCCGACTATTCTCGCCGCGGCATCTTCGACGGCATCGGCATACGGCTGCCGACCATCTGTGTGCGCCCCGGTGCGCCCAACAAGGCGGCCTCCGGTTTCTTCTCCAACATTCTGCGCGAGCCGCTCGTCGGCAAGGAAGCCATATTGCCGGTCAGCGACAGCGTGCGGCACTGGTTTGCCAGTCCGCGGGCGGCCGTCGGCTTCTTCGTCCATGCCGCGACGATCGATACGGCGAGGATAGGCGCCCGTCGCAACCTGACCATGCCGGGCCTTTCCGCGCTGGTTTCCGAAGAGATCGACGCGCTGCGCCGGGTGGCCGGCGACAAGGCGGTCGCCCTCATCAAACGAGTGCCCGATCCGGTGATCGAACGCATCGTCGCCGGCTGGCCGACCCAGTTCGATGCGATGAGAGCCTCTTCGCTCGGCTTTACGGCGGAAACGAGCTTCGACGAAATTCTGCAGGTGCATATCGAGGATGAACTCGGCGGGAGGATTGTGTGAGCGTATCGGCGAGCGGAGAAGCAAGGATCGCGCTTGTCACTGGCGGTGGCACCGGCGTCGGGCGTGCCATCTCACGAGGCCTCGGCGCTGCCGGGTACAGGGTCGTGATTTCAGGGCGGCGGGCCGATGTGCTTGAAAAGGCGGCGAACGAGCTAGGCAGCCAAACGGGGGGCGAGTTTTTCGCGGTTCCCGCCGATGTCGGCAATCCCGCTTCGGTGCGGGCTCTCTTCGATGCGATTTCGCAGAGATACGGACGGCTCGACCTATTGGTCAACAATGCCGGCGTCACCGTGCCCGGCGTGCCGCTCGAGGAGGTGTCCTTCGAGCAGTGGAACGCCATCGTCGCCGCCAATCTCACCGGCGCCTTCCTCTGCACCCAGCAGGCCTTCCGGCTGATGAAGAGCCAAAGCCCGCGCGGCGGCCGCATCATCAACAACGGCTCCGTCTCGGCTACCACACCGCGTCCCAATTCGGCGCCCTATACGGCGACCAAGCACGCCATAACGGGGCTGACGAAATCCACCGCCCTCGACGGGCGCGAATTCGACATCGCCTGCGGCCAGATCGATATCGGCAATGCCGCCAGCGACATGACGACGACGATTGCGGCGGGCGTGCTGCAGGCGAACGGCAGCATCGCCGCAGAGGCGACGATCGACCCGGCCTATATTGCCGACGCGGTCGTCTACATGGCCGGCCTGCCGCTCAGCGCCAACGTGCTGACCATGACCGTGATGGCGACGAAAATGCCCTTCGTCGGGCGGGGGTAAGGCCTGCTGTCGCGGCCGAAGCGACATATATGCATTATGCAGTGCTCATGATCTGGGAGGAGGGAGTATGGCAAACGTTCAGTTCGCGGATGTCCGGAAATCGTTCGGCGCGCATCCCGTCATCAAGGGGGTGGACATCGATATCGCCGACGGCGAATTTGTCATCCTCGTCGGGCCCTCGGGCTGTGGCAAGTCCACGCTTCTCCGGATGCTCGCAGGCCTCGAGAACATTTCCGGTGGCGAGATCAAGATCGGCGGGCGGGTCGTCAATACACTTCCGCCCAAAGACCGCGACATTGCCATGGTCTTCCAGAATTATGCGCTCTACCCGCATATGACGGTGGAGCAGAACATGGGCTTCTCGCTCATGCTCAACAAGGCGCCGAAGGCGGAAGCCGAAAAGCGGGTGAAATATGCCGCCGGCATCCTCGGCCTCGACAAGTTGCTCGATCGTTATCCGCGCCAGCTTTCCGGCGGCCAGCGCCAGCGCGTCGCCATGGGCCGGGCCATCGTGCGTGACCCCGAAGTCTTTCTGTTCGACGAGCCGCTCTCCAACCTCGATGCGAAACTGCGCGTCGCCATGCGCGCCGAGATCAAGGAACTGCACCAGCGCCTGAAAACGACGACCGTCTACGTCACTCATGACCAGATCGAGGCGATGACGATGGCCGACAAGATCGTCGTCATGCATGACGGCGTCGTCGAGCAGATCGGCAGCCCGCTCGAGCTTTACGATCGCCCCGCCAATCTCTTCGTCGGCGGCTTTATCGGCTCGCCGGCGATGAACATGATCCATGGCAGGCTCGATCCGGAAAACCCCAGCCAGTTCGTCGCCGCCAACGGCACGCGGCTGCCTGTGGCCAATCCGCCGGCGAACGCCATCGGCCGCGATCTCGTCTATGGGTTGCGCCCCGAATATATTTCACTCGATCCCAACGGCCTGCCGGCCGAGATCGTGGTGATCGAGCCGACCGGCTATGAGACGCATCTGACGGTCCGCCTCGGCGGCAGCGAGGTCAGCTGCGTCTTCCGCGAACGTGTCGATGCCCGCCCGGGCGAAGCCATTCGCGTCACGATCGACGCCAAACATGTCCATCTCTTCGACGCCGAAGGCGGCAGGAGATTGACCGACTGACGCCACTAGGCGGATTACGGCAGAGGAGGAGTCTCCCGTTCCGCCCGAACGCAAGCATTCGAGGCGCGAGTTGCCCACGGGCGCAAGCCCAATCGCGGATGCCAGGCCGCCGTTCACCAAGCGGGAGGTGAATGCCGGAGACTTGCTCCCGCTGTTTCAATGAGGAGGAATCTCATGACGATCAAGAGACGTGAATTTCTTGCTGCATCGGCAGCCGTTGCCGGTGTCGCCGGCCTCGGCATCAAGCCGTCCTTTGCCCAGGCCGAACCGACCTATACGCCGGAAAGCGGCGCCAGCCTGCGGCTGCTGCGCTGGACGCCTTTCGTGAAGGGCGATGAAGATGCCTGGGTCGCCAATACCAAGAAGTTCACCGAAGCCACCGGCGTGGAAGTGCGCATCGACAAGGAGAGCTGGGAGGACATTCGCCCGAAGGCCGCCGTTGCGGCCAATGTCGGCTCCGGTCCGGATCTCATCATGTGCTGGTTCGACGACGCGCATCAATATCCGGAGAAGCTGGTCGATCTCACAGAACTCGGCAACTATCTCGGTAACAAGTACGAGGGCTGGTACGACGGCCTGAAGGGCTATGCCACCCGTGACGACAAGTTCATCGCCATGCCGCTGACGACGATCGGCAATGCCGTTGTCTATCGCGACAGCCACGTGAAGGCGGCCGGCTTCAACGAATTCCCGAACGATACCGCAGGCTTCCTCGAGCTTTGCAAGGCGATGAAGGCAAAGGGCACGCCCGCCGGCTTCCCGCATGGCAAGGCGGTCGGCGACGGCAACAACTATGCCCATTGGCTGCTCTGGAGCCATGGCGGCAAAATGGTCGACGAAAGCGGCGCGGTGACGATCAACAGCCCGGAGACGCTCGCCTCGATCAACTACGCTAAGGAGCTCTATGCGACCTTCATTCCGGGCACGGAAAGCTGGCTCGATGTCAACAACAACCGCGCCTTCCTCGCCGGCCAGGTATCGCTGATCGCCAACGGCGTCTCGGTCTATTACACGGCCAAGAACGACCCGAAGCTCGCCGAGATCGCCAAGGACATCCGCACGACGAACTTCCCGATCGGACCGGTCGGCAAGAGCGTCGAGCTTTTCCAGACGAGCTCGCTGCTGCTCTTCAAGCACAGCAAATATCCGGAAGCGGCCAAGGCCTACATCAAGTTCATGATGGAAGCCGACCAGATGAACGCCTGGATCCAGGGCTCCAGCGCCTATTGCTGCCAGCCACTCAAGGCCTTCGCCAAGAACCCGGTCTGGACCGCCGATCCGGTTCACGCGCCCTATGCGCGCGCCTCGGAAAGGCTGCGCCCGAACGGCTATGCCGGCCCGCTCGGTTACGCCTCGGCGGCTACCATGGCCGACTACGTGCTGGTCGACATGTATGCCGCCGCCGTCACCGGCCAGAAGTCGCCCGAGGACGCGATGAAGGAAGCCGAGCGCCGGGCAAACCGCTACTACCGCGTCTGATCCGGAGCCGGGACATGCGGCATGCCTGATATCCGGCATGCCGCGAGCTCCTCAAGGACTGAATGCAATCTGGAGACAAGCAATGTCGACCTTGAACTCAGGGGATAAGCGCGGCCCCTCGCTGATGCAGAACAACAACGTGCTCGGCTTCCTCTTCATGCTGCCGGCTGCCGTGTTCCTTGTTTGCTTTCTCACCTATCCCCTGGGGCTCGGCGTCTGGCTTGGTTTTACCGACACGCGGATCGGCCGGGACGGCATTTTCATCGGCCTGGAGAACTATGAATTCCTGGCCGATGACGCGGTTTTCTGGTTGTCGGTCTTCAACACCATCCTTTACACGGTCATCGCCTCGGCTCTGAAATTTGCGCTCGGCCTCTGGCTGGCACTGCTCCTGAACCAGCACCTTCCGTTCAAATCCTTCTTTCGCGCGATCGTGCTGTTGCCCTGGGTGGTGCCGACGGTGCTTTCGGCGCTGGCCTTCTGGTGGATCTACGATTCCCAGTTCTCGATCATCTCGTGGTCGCTGATGAAGCTCGGGCTGATCAGCGCGCCAATCAACTTCCTCGGTGATCCCACGAATGCACGGATATCGGTCATCGTAGCCAATGTCTGGCGCGGCATCCCCTTCGTGGCGATCTCGCTGCTCGCAGGCCTGCAAACCATTCCGGCCTCGCTGCAGGAGGCGGCCTCGCTCGACGGCGCGACGAGCTGGCAGCGCTTCCGCTATGTGACGCTGCCGATGCTGACACCGATCATCGCCGTCGTCATGACTTTCTCGGTGCTCTTCACCTTCACGGATTTCCAGCTGATCTACGTGCTGACCAAGGGGGGGCCTGTCAACGCCACGCATCTGATGGCGACACTCTCCTTCCAGCGCGGCATTCCGGGCGGGCAGCTCGGCGAGGGGGCGGCCATCGCGGTCGCCATGATACCCTTCCTGCTCGGCGCCATCATGTTCAGCTTCTTCGGCCTGCAACGCCGCAAATGGCAGCAGGGCGGCCAGGATTAAGGGGAAAAAGATGTCGACCAATCTCAAAACGGCCGATGAGGGCCTGACCGACAATGCCGAGGGCATGAGCTATCTGAACCGCCTGCCGCGGCGGGTGGTGATGCTCTACCTGCCGATGGCGGTCTTCGTCTTCGTGCTGCTCTTTCCCTTCTACTGGATGGCGATCACCGCCGTAAAACCGAACGAGCAGCTGACGGATTACAACAACTACAGCCCCTTCTGGGTGGTCGGCCCGACGCTCGACCACATCAAATACCTGTTCCTCGAGACGTCCTATCCCGGCTGGCTGTGGAACACGATGCTGGTGGCGGCGGGGTCGACGGCGCTGTCGCTGGTCGCCTCGGTGTTCGGCGCCTATGCGATCGAGCGCGTGCGCTTCACCGGCGCACGGCAGATCGGCCTCGTCATCTTTCTCGCCTATCTCATTCCGCCCTCGATCCTCTTCATCCCGCTCGCCTTCATCGTCTTCAAGCTTGGGATCTACGACTCGCGCCTGGCGCTGATCTTCACCTATCCGACCTTCCTCATTCCCTTCTGCACCTGGCTGCTGATGGGCTATTTCCGCTCGATCCCGTTCGAACTGGAGGAGAGCGCGCTGGTCGACGGCGCCAACCGATGGCAGATCCTGGTCAAGATCATCCTGCCGCTTGCGGTGCCGGGCCTGATCTCCGCCGGCATCTTCGCCTTCACGCTGTCCTGGAACGAATTCATCTACGCGCTGACATTCATCCAGTCCTCGGAGAACAAGACTATTCCGGTCGGCGTCCTGACCGAACTGGTCCGCGGCGACGTCTTCGAATGGGGATCGCTGATGGCGGGTGCGCTGTTCGGCTCGCTGCCTGTCGTGATCCTGTATTCCTTCTTCGTCGATTATTACGTGTCCTCGATGACGGGCGCGGTGAAGGAGTAGTCTCGTAAATCGGGCCGGCCGCGGAACGTTTGGAAACCTCGGTCGTCGAGAAGAATCTGCTAAAAGGCGCGACCGAACAATCACCCCTTTACAACTAACATGTCAGCCTGCTACTTCTGACCCGTTAGCTGGGAGGAATGAAGTTGACATCAAGATTCGGGCTTTCCGTCGCTCTCGCCACGCCGTTCGACAGCGATGGCAATATTGCGATCGAGGCGATGATCGCGCAGGCGCGACGCAGCCTTGCGGCCGGATGCTCCAGCGTGACGCTGTTCGGGACGACGGGCGAGGGCTCCTCCGTCGGGAACGGCGAACGGGAACGCGTGCTGGCCGCCTTTCTCGATGCCGGTATTGCGCCTGGCAACATTATCGTCGGCGTGCTGGTCGATGCCGCAGAGGATGCGGCGATGCAGGCCGCTCAGGCTCTGTCCAGGGGCGCCCGCAACATCCTTCTTGCCCCGCCGTCCTATTTCAAGAACGTCAGTGACGACGGCGTCTTTCAATGGTTTTCCAACGTGTTCGCTCTTCTGGGCGACACGGCGCGGGATATCATCGTCTACAATCTTCCCTCGCTCACCATGGTGCCGCTGAGCGTGTCGCTGATAGGCCGGCTGCGGACCGCCTTTCCCCATATCGTCACGGGCGTCAAGGATTCCTCCGGCGACTGGCCGTACACGGAAGCGCTTTTGGAAGCCCATAGTGATCTCATCATCCTGGTCGGCGACGAGCGGCACCTCGCAAGGGCCGTGCGGCTCGGCGGCCAGGGTGCTATATCGGGCATGGCGAATTTCGTGCCCCACGAACTCAAGCCGATGGCCGAAGAGGGTAAGGACGATAGCCGCGTCGCCGATTTCGTCCTTGAATTGCTGAAACATCCTGTCGTTCCGGCCGTGAAGGCGATGGTCGCGCGCACGACGTCGGAGGAGACATGGATCGCGGTCCGTCCGCCGCTTACTTCGATATCCGGTGAAGCGCGGGCGCAACTCGCTCTGGCATTCGATAATCTTTTCCGCTCGAAAGCCGCATAGGTCGGGCATGTTTCTGGAGAAGGCGATGGACGGAACCGAGGAGCAGCCGACACTGCGGGAAAAGGCGTATGCGAGCTTTACGCGTCATCTTCTTGCACGTGACGTGCGCCCTGGCCAGTTCGTTTCCCAGCGCCGCCTCGTGGAACTGACGGGACTGCCGCTTGGCGCCATCCGGGAGCTCATCCCCAGGCTTGAAGCCGAAGGGCTGATCAAGACCGTGCCGCAGCGGGGTTTGCAGATCGCTCACATTGATCTCAATCTCATCCGCGAGGCCTTCCAGCTGCGCGTGTTCCTGGAGAAGGAAGCCGTGGCCCTCTTCACCTGGTCCGCGTCGGACGAGACGATCGCAAAGCTCGTGAAACAGCATCGGGATATCGCCGACGCCATCCGCAGCGGCGACGGATCGCACGAATTGGAGCTGCGCGCGCAGGCTGTCGACTGGGGCATGCATGATGCCTTTATTGACGCCCTTGGCAATACTATCATTTCGAATGCCTACCGCGTGAACTCGATCAAGATGCGCCTGATCAGCCAGGACCGCTTTCGCATCGACGGTCACGTCGGACCCGTCATGGGCGAGCATCTGAAGGTGCTCGAGGCGATCGAACGACGTTCGGCGGAGGACGCCGTCAACAGCCTTGTCGCACACATCAATCATGCAAGGGATCGTGCGCTCGGGATATAATCGAGAATGAACAGCCGGAGATGAGGAGATCGCCGGCAAAAGGAGGAGGATTACATGCCATCATTCTTCAACCCGACGCGGCGCGGCTTTCTGGCCGGCACGGCCGCTCTTGGGGCCAGCAGCGTGCTCGGCATGCGGCCGGCAGCGGCTGCGGTCGACTGGAAGCGCTTCGCCGGCACCACGCTCGAAGTCAATCTGGTCAAGAGCCCGCGCAGCGAAATCCTGACCAAGTATCTGTCCGAGTTCGAGGAGCTCACCGGCATCAAGGTCAATGCCGAAGCAACGCCTGAACAGCAGCAGCGCCAGAAGACAACCATCGAGCTGAGCTCCGGAAAACCGAGCTTCGACGTTGTGCACCTCAGCTACCACGTCCAGAAGCGGCAGTTCGAGAAAGGCGGCTGGCTTGCCGACATCAGCGGCTTTCTCAAGGACGCCTCGCTGACTGACCCCTCCTTGGTGGAAAGCGATTTCGCCGAAGCAGGTCTCGCCTTCGCCAAGGATGCCGATGGCGTTCTGCGTTCGCTGCCTTTCTCGGTCGATTACTGGATCATCTACTGGAACAAGGCGTTGTTCGAGAAGAAGGGGCTTGCCTACCCCACGAGCTTCGAAGAACTGGCAAGCGCCGCAGAAGCGTTGACCGATCCCTCGACCAACACCTATGGCTTCGTCGCCCGCGGCCTGAAGAACGCCAACACGCCGGTCTGGACGACGTTGCTGCTTGGCTATGGCTCAAGCCCGCTCGGCCCGGACGGCAAGCTGCGCACGACATCGCAGGAAGCGATCGACGCGGCCAAGCTTTATCAGAGGCTGATGACCAAGACCGCTCCTCCCGGCGTTTCCGGTTTCAACTGGGCCGAGGCGCAGTCGGCCTTCCTGCAGGGCAAGATCGGCATGTGGCTGGATGGTGTCGGTTTCGCCCCGCCGATCGAAAATCCGGAAAAGTCGCGCGTCGTCGGCCAGGTCGGTTACGGCGTCATGCCGAAAGGACCGAAGGCGCAGGCCGCCGGCACCTTCGGCGACGGCCTTGGTGTCGTCGCGGCAAGCCAGAAGAAGGAAGCCGCCTACCTGTTTTGCCAATGGGCGATTTCGCACGACATGGGCGCGCGCCTGCTGCAAGCCGGCGCCGGCGTTCCGTTCCGCCAGTCCGTGCTCGAGGATGCGAAGGTCCGCGAAGGCGTAAAGATGCCCGGCACATGGCTGGATGCCGTTGCCGGCTCCGGCAAGATTTCGCAGCTCGCCCTGCCGGTCATCATTCCGGTCACCGAGTTCCGCGACATCTATGGCGTCGGCCTCACCAACATGATCGGCGGCGCCGATCCTGAAACCGAACTGAAGGCGGCAACGGCGCAGTTCGAACCCGTCCTGGCGAAAAGCGAGGGATAATGGCTTCGGCAGGGATCGAAACGGCCGCCATGGCCAAGGCGTCGAAAGGAAGGAGCAAACCGGATCGGTTTGCTCCCAACTACTGGCCCTTCGTCATCCCAGCGCTCATCGTCATATCAGCCGTCATCGTCTTTCCATGGGTGTTTACGGTGTGGATGAGTGTCAACAGCTGGACGCTCGGCCAGTCGCAGGTCTTTGCGGGGTTGGACAATTATATCAGGCTCACCACTGACATGCGCTTCTGGGAGTCGCTGTGGCATACGGTGCTTTATACGGCGCTCTCCGTGCTGCTTCCCCTTTTTCTGGGGACGCTCGCCGCGCTGATCTTCGATGCCCAATTCCCGCTGCGCGGCCTCATACGAGGCATATTCGTGATGCCGATGATGGCGACCCCCGTCGCCATCGCGCTCGTCTGGACCATGATGTACCATCCGCAGCTCGGCGTGCTCAACTATCTCCTCTCCTTCGTCGGCATCGGCCCGCAGGAGTGGATCTACAATCAGCACAGCGTCATTCCCTCGCTGGTGCTGGTCGAAAGCTGGCAGTGGACGCCGCTCGTCATGCTGATCGTGCTCGGCGGCCTGGCGGCGGTTCCGCGCGAACCTTACGAGAGCGCTGAGATCGACGGCGCCAATGTCTGGCAGAAATTCCGCTATCTAACACTGCCGATGATTGCGCCCTTCCTGATGATCGCCGTGATCATCCGCAGCATCGATGCGGTGAAGAGCTTCGACATTATTTATGCCATGACCCAGGGCGGCCCCGGCACGGCATCGGAAACGATCAACATCTATCTCTACAACACCGCCTTCGCCTACTACGATATCGGCTATGGCTCAGCCATGGCGGTCGTCTTCTTCATCCTCATCGTGCTGCTCTCGTTCGTCCTGATGATGATCCGGCAGCGCGTGAACTGGTCCGACGGGGAGGCACGCTGATGAAGCGCAAGACGCTCGATCGCATCGGACTGCTGTTCGCTGCGCTGGTGATGATCTCGCCGGTCGTCCTGTTCTTCCTCTGGATGATCTCGCTGTCGCTGAAATATGAGATCGACAATGGCGCCTATCCGCCGATCTTCATCCCCGAGCGCTTCGCCTGGTCGAACTATGTGAAGGTCTTCGAGGAGAACAATTTCTTTCTCTATCTCTGGAATTCACTGCTGGTGACGGGCGCCGCCACGCTTCTGGCGCTCGTGATCGGCGTGCCGGCCGGATATGGCATCGCGCGCCTGAAGGCGGAGAAGTCGGCGATGATCATCATGATCGCCCGCATGACGCCGGGCCTGTCCTTCCTCATTCCGCTGTTCCTGCTGTTCCAATGGCTGAACCTGCTCGGTACGCTGATGCCGCAGATCATCATCCATCTCGTCGTCACCGTGCCGATCGTCGTATGGATCATGATCGGCTATTTCGAGACGACGCCGATGGAGCTGGAGGAGGCTGCAAGCATCGACGGCGCTACGCCCTGGCAGGTTTTCCGACTGGTTGCCCTGCCGATCGCGAGGCCCGGCATCGTCGTCGCCTTCATCCTGTCGGTGATCTTTTCCTGGAACAATTTCGTCTTCGGCATCGTGCTCGCCAGTCGCGAGACGCGCACGCTTCCCGTCGCCGTCTACAATATGCTGTCTTTCGAACAGGTCAGTTGGGGGCCGCTCGCGGCAGCCGCGCTGATCGTCACCTTGCCGGTGCTGATCTTGACCGTGTTTGCGCAACGGCAGATCGTGGCCGGTCTGACGGCCGGGGCCGTCAAGTGAGCACGTGAGGCGACCGCCAATGACTTCCTCTGCCATTGGCCCTCCGCCAGTTCCGCCACGCCGCGTGCTCTGCATCGGCGCGGCGGTGCTCGACACCCTGTTCCGCGTGCACTCATTGCCCATGGGCCAGGGCAAGATCCTGCCCTATGAGATGCTGCAGGTCGCCGAAGGCATGGCCTCGAGCGCAGCATTCGCCGTCGCCCGGCTTGGCGGCCATGCCAGCCTCTGGGGCGCGGTCGGCGACGATGCCACGGGCGAACGCATCCTTTCCGACCTCGGCGATAGCGGCATAGACACGAGCGGTATGACGGTTGTGCAGGGCGCCCGCTCGGCCATCTCGACGATCCTCATCGATGACGAGGGCGAACGCCTGATCGTGCCCTTCTACGATCAGCGGCTCCACGATACGGTCAGGCCGGTCACCGAGAGGGAGATATCTGCTTTCGACGCGGTGCTTGTCGATGTCCGATGGCCGGAGCTTGCGCTGCGGGCGCTGGTTGCAGCCGGCAAGGCTGGGAAACCGGCCATACTCGACGGCGACGTTGCCGGTGAGGGCGTCATCGAGATGCTGGCGCCGGCGGCCAGCCACATGGTGTTCTCACAGCCTGCGGCCGTGCGGCTTGCCGGGACGGCGGATCTTGTGGAGAGCGTCGGCCTGCTAAAGCGGAAATTCGAACATGCCTTCATCAGCGTCACGGCTGGCGAAAACGGCTCCCTGTGGTTCGACGACCAAAGCGGTGACATCCGTCACCTTGCCGCTCCGAAGGTGAGAGCGATCGACACGCTTGCGGCCGGCGACATCTTCCACGGCGCTTTCGCGCTGGCGATCGCAGAAGGGATGCCGATCGAAGAGACGATGCGATTGTCATCCATGGCGGCGGCCCTCAAATGCCAGGTGTTCGGCGGACGCATCGGCGCACCCACCAGAGCCCAGGTCTGCGATGCCCTGCGGGATTGGAAGGTCCGCGTTTTCCAAGAAGGTGAGCGATATCGAGCTCAGTAGATGAGGCGCGGAGGCCAGCGCCCGCAGCGTGTTGGCGCCCATGCCCTCGTTGACCAGGTGCCGCAGCGTCTCGACGTCCTGGTCGGACAGAATCTCGGCGAGCTTATCGCGCCGGTCGATCGGCATCACAGCGGCGATGGTGTCGAAGGCTTCAGCCCGGCGGGCGATCGCGTCTGTTGCCGTGTTCGGAGCAAGAATGTCCAAAATGCCTCCTGAGGCGCGAAAACCGGGCGTCAGCACGGCGCATTGGCCGCCCATGATGCGGCTTTCACTGATTTGCGGCTTCAAATCAATCACTTCCGATAAGCAGTACTTATCGGAAGTGAGACGCTGTCTCCATAACATCATGCTGTGACGGACACTAACTATAAGATAGCGTCCGTTTAGCAAATCATTTACCATAAATTCAATGCGTTATGATTTGTCGAAACTGTCCCACCAGAGCCTATTGCGGCCGCTCTCGGACGCCGCATCCGTTTTGTCGCGCCTCGACGAACGCATCGCCCGTTCGACGGTCGGCGAGGGCTGGATCGAACGGATGCACTTCGCCGATGCCCGCGCCTCGCTGTGGATCGACGGCGAGCTGGTGCATCTCGAGGACCTGGTGCTGCACGACGCCGGCGCCGATATTCGTACCCCGACCCATGATCTGACAATTGCCCGCGACGTGCTGCGCAGCCGCCGGCGGATCGCGGCACAGCCGGCCGGCTGGGCGCTTGGTCCGGACGGCGTGCGTTGGCTGCGCGGGCACGGCGCCGGGAACCACGACGGCGACGAGGTGCACGACCCGGCAACCGCGGTTGTCGATCAGCCGGCCGCGCCGGCTGCGGCGCCCGTCGGGGGAGGGGAGGGAGATGAGCCGGAGGCGTCCGATCCGCTGGCCGCGGAACTTTCGGCAATCGACGCTGTGCTCGCCCGCGCCGACGCGGTGCTGGCCGAGTCAAAACTACCCGGCCGGCCGGCCGCCCGGGACAAAGATTCGCTGGTTTACGATCCCGATTGGAATGAAGACGATCGGCTTGACGAATGGCGCGTGTTGCTGACCGAGACCGAAGGGCTGCCGCCCGTGTTGCGTGCGGCGCTGTTGCTCGATGCCTGGAGCGAGCTGCAGGTCCTGCAGCATGCGCCTTGGCTGGGCCGGCTGCTCGCCGCCGAAGCGTTGCGGCAAGCGGGTCTCACGACAGCGGCGCACCTGACCGTCGTCAATCTCGGCCTCAAATCCATCCCCGTCGAGCGCCGCCGGCATCGGGCTCGCGACACGCGCCTGCTGGCGATCGTCCATGGCATCATCGCGGCCGCCGAACTTGGACTGAAGGAGCACGACCGGCTGGCGCTGGCACGAACCATGATGGAGCGGCGCCTGGTCGGCCGGCGATCGTCCTCCAATCTGCCGGGCCTGATCGAGCTCGTGATGTCCCGGCCGCTCGTCTCGGCCGGCATGGTCGCCGAGACGCTGAAATTGACGCCGCTGGCGGCGCTCAGGATCGTCGAGGATCTGGGATTGAGGGAGATGACGGGGAGGGGGAGGTTTCGGGCGTGGGGGATCATCTGACATGGCCGCGCCTGAATCGGCAAACCAAGATCGCTTAACCTTGCGGAAAAGCTGCCTTTTTCAAATGCAAAAACCTTCGCGCGGGCGACAAGTTCCATTCGCTCTTCAAAAGACAAGCAAACCTCAGTATTGGCTATCGTAGAAATTGTATTGGGGGAGGCCTCAAGCCTATGCATGACTGCAGACCGCCATCGCGCGCACTACGGCGGTGGCTTAAAATTTTTGACTCAGACCCGGTTGACGGCAGATATGGGCATTTGCTCCTCGTTGAAAATCCCGAGAGAGATGATGACCTCGGCAACCAACTCAGGCCCTACTTCGAGTCAGCCCATGGCGATGCCCGCGAGTATTTCGCTGGAGAAATTGGAATATCTCTTCACCCGGACGCCGATGAAGATGATGACGACGCGTCGTTGCTTTATCCCGGCTGTCTCCCCGACACAGCCAAACGCGGGCTGTTTGGCGAGGTAATGGCCGGCTTGGTCACCGAGCACTATGAATTCGTCGGGGGTCACGAATGGAAGGTCCCGATTTTCTTGTTTCGGTACCATGCCGACGTCGAAAAATACCTGTTTGATTTAGCTCGTGACGCTGCACGCGAGCGTGCGGTCTTTGGGCGGTTCGGATCTGATTTTATTGGCCTCAAACTCGATGACGACGGTGCGGTCGTTCGATTGATTGTCGGGGAAGCAAAGTGGAGAGCGGAACTGAGCGACAGCGAGGTCGAGACGCTGATGCTCGGTAAGTGGAGAAAGAATAAGCGCACCGGGGAGCGAAAGCGCGCGGGAGGAATATGGTTCGAGATCAACCGCGATCTCGATGTCCCGCATGGGGTGCGCCAGCTGCAGAGGCTTCTGAAGGAGCGTGACCGAGATGGCCATGCCGCAGCGATCGTTTCTATGGACAAGGCCTTGGCGTTGAAAAACCCGGTCCCAATGCCTCGCACCAACCTGATTATGATCGTTGGTAACGGTAAGGCGACGAGAGACGAGGGCGAGCCGCTACTAGTATGGAAGACCATACCCGAAGAATATACCTCTCGACACGATCTCCAGGTCGTCGAAGTCATCCTGAAGGATGGTGAAGACCTGATCGATGAAATTTACGACCTTCTCTGGACGGTATGATCATGGCTGAACGGGATCAAGAACGCTTGGAAGTCGCAAACACCGTTCGAACAGAGATCGGCATTGAGAATGTTTTGTCGGCTAGGCAGGCTCGCTCCTTCGTCCGATGCCTGCAGACCGCTTGGGAGGTGCCGCTGATCCAATGGGGCGCCAATGAGTCGCTGCTTGAACTCGCCGATGCACGCCGTCTTCTGCACGTCGCGGAGATCTATCGCGAAGTCGAGGGCGCGGACTCCGAAGCCGCTATCGAATGTTATAGGCGGGCCGGTGAGCTGCTTGAATGGCTTTCTAGAGCCAAAGACCGGACCCGGACGACCGCACCCATCGAACTGTTCGCAGCGGCGGCTTATCAGTTGGGCGGTCTTCCAGCGATGGCAAGTGGTCTCATGGGCGAAGTCGAGATGCTGGACGATGGTACGCGGCTATATGGGGCCTTTTTGCGAGCCGACTTCGACAGCGTCCTTGAAGCCGTTGCAGCCTTCTGGGCTCGTCATCCTGACTTGACCGATCAAGAGGCACCGCGACGACTGCTAGACGCCGAGAGCGACGGTGGGGTGTCATGGTATTTCACGGTCGAACTGGTCCGAGTTCTCGGTCTTTTCGCAGATACTCTTCGACGGGGGCAGAACGAAAGATTGGATCGGGCGATACAAAAGCTCGATGCCTTGGAACGGATGGCAACGCGCACCTTCAGTGAGGACAGTTCGCTTCTGATCACGCTTCTCCGGGCGGTGGCGAACGGCTACGTGCAGGCTTCGATCCATCGGCCGATCGTGGAATTATCGGCGCTCAACCCGGGCAAAAGTCGACGTCTCACCCGATTTGCACGCGGGCAATTCAGTCGCGGGCGCGGCATTTTGTGGACGTCGCAACGGGCTGGGCTTGACCGTCTTTTGAGCGAATCCTCCTTCGCTCTCTGCACACCGACCGGATCCGGCAAGACGCTTGTTGCTAATCTCGCGCTGGTGAAGGAACTGCTGCTCCCTACAGGTCTAGAAAGGTCACCACTTGCGCTTTATCTCGTTCCATCGCGCGCATTGGCAGGTGAAGTCGAAGGGAAACTTAAGAGCGAACTCGGTGAAGACTTGACGATCACCGGGCTTTACGGCGGGACGGACTGGGGAATTACCGACTATTGGCTGCAAGCTGAAACGCCGACGGTCCTGATCGCCACTGTCGAGAAGGCCGAGGCGCTCATGCGTTACGTCGGCCCTCTTCTGCTTGCACGCTTGCGGCTCTTGATCGTCGATGAGGCACACCAAGTTGTTGCCGTGGATGATGACCGGACCAAAGCTGACCTCGCTGAACACGGGAATCGAGCAATTCGTCTGGAAAGCTTTGTTTCTAGGCTGCTGGCTCGGGCACCCGAAATTGTCCGCATCGCGTTGACAGCTGTCGCCGGAGGGGCAGCACCTCCGGTCGCGAAGTGGATCGAAAAACGGGACGACGCGTCGGCGATCGGCACGCGGTATCGCAGCACACGCCAGCTGATTGGCGTCTTAGAAACGACGCCAAAGGCGTCCGACCGCGTCTCGCTCGAAATCCTGAATGGCCGGCGGCTGTTCGTGCGGGACCGAGACCAACCGGTCTATCTACCTTTGCGCACGCCGGTCATGCCGGAGCTACCAAATCAGTGGCAACAAAGCGTTTTTCGATTTAATGAGTTGGCAGTGCTTTGGACGGCGCTACACCTTCTTGAAACCGAGCGGCGCATCTTGATTTCGGTCCTGCAGGAGCCGGAACAGACGATGCGATGGTATCGGAAAGCTTTGGAGCTTGAGGAGTGGTCCAGCATTCCACCCTTCAAGGTCCCTGAAGGATCCTTGGGGGAAGTCTTTCAGGAAGCGCGCAACGCGACGATAGATTATTGTGGCGAAGATTCACACGAGCTGGCCCTTCTCGATCGCGGTATCGCGACAAATCACGGGCAGATGCCCCAGCGTCTTCGCCGTCTCATGGTCGAAGTGATCGACAAGCGGATTTGCCCTATCACCGTGGCGACAGCGACCCTCACGGAGGGCGTCAATCTCCCGTTTGACATCATTTTGCTGACGTCTCTGCGGAGGGAGTCTTTCGATGTCGTCAATGATACGCGCGAGATCACGCCACTCTCGGTCGCTGAATTCCGCAACCTTGCGGGGCGCGCTGGAAGACCCGGTGCCTCGAGTGGTCTTGAAGGAATGACGCTTGTGGCGGTCCCTCAGGCGAATTCAAGTCAGAGGGCGTCTGCTCGGTCGACGCAGGACCGTCAGCGTCGACAGATGCAAAGAGACTACGACAATCTGTTGTTGAAAGTTGTAAGAGAAGAGCGGCAAGATGGTTCAGTTCAAAGTCCACTAGCACTCCTGCTTAACGCGATCGCGCAACGCGCTGCATCGATCGGCGTTCGCCCGTCCGACTTCCTAGATTGGCTCGATAGGATAACACCGGCAGCGATCAGTCCAAGCGCCGGCGTGGCAGCGACGACGCCGGCAGCCCGGCTGGCTGATAGTCTCGATGAGTTGGACGGCTTCCTTTTGACTGCGCTTGAAGAGCTTGATCTCGGAGATGGACGAGAACTCGATGGTGCCGCAGCAGAAGCCTTTTTGGTCAGCCTTTGGCAACGCACGTTCACCAAGGTTGCTGCCAGTCAGGAGCAGTGGATGGAAGATGCATTCATCAGGCGCGGAAGAGCGATCGTAGAGACGATCTATCCCGACCCTGAAGAGCGCGAGCGCCTCTACCAGTATGGATTTACGCCGCACGTGGGCCGTCGTTTTGCGGCTGTCGCAGATGAGATCGAGAGAATCCTATCCGAAGCAACCGATTATGGAAATTTCAACGATGAAGCTCGACTTCAGGTGTTCAAAGACATCGGTGAGCTGATCGAAAACGACCGCGGATATGGCTTCCGTGTAAGGCAAACGCAGACGGATCAAAGGTTGCTTGCAAACTGGAATGGCGTTTTGGCTTGGTGGATGAGATCTGGCGTCGCGGCTGCACCTAATGCTGATGCACTGCGGGCTTGGCAGCGTTTCGTATCTGATAACCTCGAGTTCCGGCTTGGCACGGTTATCGGAGCAGTTGTCGCCCAGACCTGGTCCAACGGCGCTGACGATGGCGCAGAGGTCCCCACACTGGAGGACTGGCGCGAGACGACGGGCCTACCATGGTGTGCGTTTTGGGCTCGGGAACTCCTGAGATGGGGGACGCTCGACCCGTTTGTGGCTTTTAGTCTCGCTCAAGGCATCGCAAAGACGCGAGAGCAAGCAGCGAATAGAAGAGCGGAATTCAATGCATGGCTTTCTGCCGAAGGGTATGACGTCGACGCAGAAAACAAGATTGACCCGCAGCTCTTTTTGAAATGGGAGAGCAGTCTCCCAGGCCGTTTTGAGGATGTGTTCGAGGAATTGCCGGACGCCGCGACCTTGCTCGGAACCGACGGCCGGAAACGCCGCTACCCGGTCATTCCTGTCGACACCGAGGGAGCAGTGGAATGGCTCGATCCGGCCGGCTTCCGGCTAGCCCGCACAGAAAATGACGGTGGCGATCTCACTGCTCATACTCAAAAGGATGATTTCGAACTTCTGGTTGACAAGCGAGAAGTCGCCGTTTCTCGCGTTTTCACAGCCCGTCGATAGCAGTGCCGCCGAGGAATTGCGACGATGAACGACGGTGCGTCCTTGCTAGCAACATTTTCATCGGGAGAGGGGACAGCTTGGGCAAACCGATAGGTACTTCTAATAACAACGAGGGCTGCGGCGGCCCTCGTTGATGTCCTCTTTCGACGGCTGCGATTATTTCGTGGCCTGATCGTACATGCGATGCAACATCCTGTCGCGAATGCGTTCCTGGCGTGCAGCGATCTCCGCGTTCAGTCTGACGGCTTCCGCCAGTCGTTCCCTCGGCTGATGTTGAGACACGATGAGCGCGAGATAGAGGTCAGCAACTGGCGTCGCAGCAGCATCCCGAACAGGTCGCGCGGCTCGTCAGGGTCGGCGAGCAGATCGAGGTTCTCGAAAAAGGTAGTTGCCTAGCCGCCCGGCCCGGACGAACCGCAGCGCGGAAAAATCCTCTATCAAAAAACCGATGGGATGGCAGCGAGGCCGGTTATCGCGACACTTCGGAGCCGAGGTCACCAATTCGGTAAAGGCAAATAGCTCATGTAATCGGATAGCTTTCCGGTGCTGCAAGATATTGGTTTAATTGGTAATTAAATTTTCGCGCGATGATTGCACGGTATGTTTTATTGAAGTAATTTGTAGAAGTTAAACTCAAGGAGGCTAACCCTATGTCTGGCAATTTGACAGTACAGGTGCCCAAGGGGACTAAGGTGAACGTTGAAGAGGTTGATAGCCTCGTAGATGATGATCCTCGTGTTCCAAATGATAGAAATGTCATCATCTCTACGGATAAAGAACTCAAGATCGCGATTAAGCGATCTGATGATAATGTTACTACCGCGCGAGCTTCCGTCGTTCTGATGTGCGGCTGAAAAAAGCGTTTTTTTTGGGAGATTGTGCAATGCTGAATATTGAGAGACCTAGACTTCGGCATTGCACACTTATCGATGAGCCAACATCCAACAAGACAGTGCTTGTTGTCGGTAAAGACTATTTTGTGCTTGAAAGAACTGATGGGCATCGAGATGATCTCCTAAAGCTGAAAAGCCTTTTGGACGGCCGCCATACTCTAGCGCAGATTCAGCAAAAGACAGGAATCTCGCTCGCCGACATCGAGCAGGTTGTTAAAGAGTTCCAAGGAGCTGGGCTCCTTCAAGTTCGCTCAGACGCGCCCTGGATTTCAGTGCCCGAATTCCTGGAAAAAATTGAAGCCACTTCTATCATGTGGCGTCGTCAGATCGGCCTCCACCGGATTTTTGCTGGGCTGACGAAAGGAGACTATCGACGGGAGGTCTTCCTGGGACTTCTAATTGAAACATATCATTATGTGTATCTGCTCCCGCGGACACTGCTTTCCCTATCTCAGCTTATGAGACCTACGCGGTTCCAAGGTGTAGTCGCTGAATACGCGCACGAAGAAATGGATCACTACATTGCCTATCGGGAGGCTCTGTCCACTGTAGCGGAAATAGGGAACTCTCTGTCGACATCTCATCCAACGGTTGGGACCTTGTCTCTGATTAGAAACTTTGAGTCTATTGGGCGAAAGAGCGATCTTTCCTTGGTCTGTTGCTTGCAGTTGATTGAAGCAAGAAAGGCCGAGGTTTCCGAAGCGGAGAGCAACTTGCGATCTATCGCAGATCGTTACAAATTGCCCGAGCTTGTGGAGGCTTTCATTGATCATATGAAGGCAGACATTGATCTGGGTCATTCGAACCTGCTGTCCGATGCATTGCAGGGAACAGAACATATCGATGCCGCTGCAGCACACGATGCTGTTAATGATATGCATGACATCAAACATTGCTTCGATGCATTTCATGAAAGCGTGCTGGGATATTATAGAGATATATCTAACTATATCCCTCGACCGAAAGTTGACTATTTTGCCCTCTAAGCTTTCTATACGCGCGGAGCCGAAAGTTGCGCCCCAATGCGGCTCTCTAACTTCGCGCGGAGTAGGCTTATATTCTGTGCATTTTTGGTTTGTTGCCGATCTCTGCGTTTTGCGTGCGGTCATGCTTTAGCGTTTCCTGAATATGTCCAATCGGATTGGACGCGATAAGCTCCATTCGGGAAGAGGTTGCGCAAGGCGAATAAAAGCTTGCTTCACCGGCCGACAATGACTGCTTCTCTATCCAACTTCGCGCTGGGTCTCATCGAATAGGCCAGCGGCGCGCACCTTGGCAACACTCTCCAGCCCATGCTTCGCTTGCTTGATTGAAGGACGCCGGCTCCAACCGCCTGCCGCATAGTTGGCGAGTGTTATGCAGATGCTGGCGAGCTTGTAATGAAGCACCCCGCTGCGTTGCCCGGCCTCAGCTGTCGCCACCCATACCGCTGACGGGACACGCATACATTCTTCGATCCGATCATAGTCAGCGGCCTGCAGAGTCGGTCCGTGCCGTTCAGCCACGGAGCCGGCCGCGTTTGGCGAGGTGCCGTCCAGCTCCGCCGGGAGCGGATCCGTCAGCGTCGGCAGGTGATTGCGGACTTCGACCCAGCAGTCTTCCTTCTTGAACCACTCAGTCGGATTGCGACTACCGACACTGGCGCGTAGCGCCTGATCGATCAGCGGCGCCCAGATTGAGATGAGTGTTTCCATCTCCATCGAGAGCCTTTGTTGGCGCCACACCAAGTCGAAATCGATACGGCCGCCCGTTCGTTCGCCCAGCGCGGCGATCAGGTACGCAACAATATTGGCGCCGTACGCCGGAAACTTCATCGTTCGGACTAATCGCTCAGTTGTACGATAGAGGATAGTGAGCGCAATCAGACGACGGAACCAGGCAGCGTCCGGAGGCGGAGCCGTCTGCTCCTTACGCCGTTGCATGAACGCCTGGAAGTTCTTCTGGCCGCCAAAAGCGACGCGCCAAGGGAAGCCGTCCCATGCCGACAGATAACGCGCGAGGTCGAGCTTGCCGAAACGTCGAGCCTTTGGCGTCTGCTCCCGGAAGGCGCGCTGCTCGGTGGTGCGGTAAGAAGCTTTTTGCTCGGCGGCAAGCCATGATCCGCGCGCGCGCTCATAGAACCAGCGCCCGCGCCCGTTTTCGAGCCACGCGTTGTTGGCCAGCGTCTCTACCTCGCGATGGAACGGATCGTTGGCCGAGAAGTCGGCCTGCTGCACAGTATTCTGCCGGTTGGCAGCGCGAGAGATCGAGGAAACCATTTGCTCCAGATCCCCCTCTGTCACGCGGATAATCTTGACCGGTACCTCCACTGCGCCAAGTGCGACGCTTTCCTTGCGCCGGGCGCGGTGCAGCGACGCTGTCGTCTGTCCCCCGTTAACGATCTGCAGGCCCCGCAGGCCGGTCAGGTACACCGCGCCGCCTTCATGCTCGAGCCGCACTTCGTCCGCCGTTGCGACCACGCCGTTGTTGAAGGCGAGGAACATCTCCGGCTGTTCGACCAGCGTGCGGCGCAGCTCGGCATTCACCGACTTGCGCCCGGAAAGTCCGAGAAATGCGCGAACATTCAGCTCAAGGAGATGCGTGCCGTACCGATCATAGATGCGCGATAGCGCCTCACCCGGGAAAGCTGCAAGGAACGCCTCGTAGTGCCCTGCGCCGGAAGCCACCGGCAAACAGGCGATGCGGTGGCCGGCAAAAGCGACAAGGTCAACGTCGATATCAGCGCGGGTCTGACCTTCTCCAAGAACCCTGTGTAGCCGGACGATGTCATAGAGTTCGATCTCGACTGTCTTTCCATGGCTGTCGACCGCCGCCGGCAGCGTGCCACCGGCGATGCAGTCGGTCAGCACGACGATCCGGAAGCGATCGATGCGCTCGCCGAGCGCTGCCACGCGGCGCGCCAAGTCCCCGGCTTCTGTATTGGACGGCTCAATGCGATCCGCCAGACCACCAATGCAGGCGGCTACATACGTCCCGGCCCTTTCTGCGGTCTTCAGCAGGTCCGAGGCGGGAACCCGACGCGGCGGCACGTCGCCAGAGTAATGCGTTGCGAAGAGCGTCAGCTGGCCAGCGTCCTCATCAATGGCATACCCGCTGATCCGGAAGGGTGACCGGCCGACCTTTCCCTCCTGAGGAAGATCAAAGGCCGCCTCGAAGTGACCGATCTCCTCCAGCTCATCGATGACGATGCGTGTGAAAAGCGCTTCCGTCGACGGGATATCTATTGTTGGATCGTCACGCGCCTCATCCACCTCGGCCGCCAGCGCTCGAGCGAATTCCGACGTCCCATCCTCACTCATCGCCCGTCCCCCCGAACGTATTCAATACCGCCGCCGCATCGACGGCAAAGCTGACGAGCGCGCGCACGTCGATCTGATAGGTCGCTTCCGCGATCCCGAGCGCTACATCGCTCCTTCGAAGCCGCGGGAAACCATCGTGGACCGCGTAACAATCCATGCCTACGCAAGCAACCCGCGGCCCGGAGATCGTATCGCCCCGGGGTGCAAGGCCGCGACGCAAAAGCGCGTTGCGAAACGTGCCACGCGCCCGCTCGCCATTTAGCCGCTGTTCAATCCGTGCGGCGATCTGGCCGAGGGTCTCGCCGGCAACCGACTCCACCAGACGGACGTGCGCAACGTGAAGGGAAACAAGGCCGGCGTCGTCAAGCTGATCGAGTGTCGAAATATGGAGTCGGCGCGCCGCGCCCAGCGCAGTCTTGACCTCAAGGCCATGACTGAAGAGCACGAAATCATGTAGCCCGTCATCGGGAGCCTTCCACGCGGCGACCGCTTCAGTGTTTTCGTCCAGCATCCGATCGAGGACGAGGAGTTCACCGATCAGCCCGACTATCTCGTTTCTCGACAGACCAGGGGTCTGATCGCGCAGAAACGCGCGCCACGCAGCGAGACGGGCGGCGAAGACTGTGACCAATTCAGTTTCGCCTTCATCCTCAGCGCGTAGGACCGAGCGGACGCAGTCGCTGCAGATCTCGGCGAAAAGATCACGTCGGGAGGTCTCTTCGAGTGAAAGAACCAGCAGGAGGCCGGCGGGATCAGCGGCTCGGGATAGCCTCAGGCCTGCGGTCTCGAAAGAAGTAATGGAATTGCCAGCGCCACCCGGCAACGCAACGAGACATGGCGCGCCGTCAGCTTCCCGCAGACCCGCGCGGAGATCGAGCTGCACCGGGCGAGAAAGCCGTCGGCTGCGATACAGCCGGTCCCCCCGGGCTACGGCAGCCAACTCGTCCCATTCCTTCAGTAACGCCGCCGCGTCAGGAGTGACGCTCATGGCGCCGCCCGCTGCTGGACGGTATTTTCCCAGCGCCACTCGGCCGATGCTGTCGGGGAGGTTGGGAAACTCACCACTACTCCCCAGAGCGGGATTCCTGCTTCCGGGCTAACGCCAGCCGGATCGATCGGATAGAGAAGGAGCAGACCGCGACGCGGATCTTCACCACGGACCCGTCGGATCCAAGGGCCGGCCGGGCGGTCAGCGGGTGGCCCCCCCTCGTCGGCCAGCACCTGATCGGTTTTTTCCTGCGCGCGACGATACTGGTCGTCGCTCAGATCGATTGCCTCGTCGAGCGGGCTGAGGATCGACTTGGTAATAAAGCGCGCGGTGGTCGACCGGACGATTGGCGAGCGACGAACACTGCGCAGGTCGCGTCCGGCCACCTGAACCGTGGCTCCGACACCAGCCGGTACGAACACCGTCCAGTCGCTCAGTTCGCCCAGGTGAAGCTGCGTGGTGATGTAGGCCGCCATGCGTTTCCCATCGACGTCGCTGCTCTCGGGCGGAAATGCCAGGGCCTCAAGCAGCGCGGCGACGCGGTTACCACGTACATTCCGCCAGATGAAGCCCGCTGCCGGCGGGCGGTCTCCCGGCCGGGCCGGATCGATCTCCGGCTCTCCCAGTTCTTCGAGCAGGCCGTTGACAGCCGCAGCGTTTGCAATTGTGGTGTCGATGTCCCGGTATAGGACGGTCTGGATCTTGCCTTCGCCGGCATAGGTGACGGGACGGAGGACAGCGTGGCGCCGCTTATTCGCCGCCGTGACGTTCATGATACTATGGTCAGCGATGCTGAGGCCATAGAGTTTGGGCGTGCCACCGGTGACGCGCATATGTGCCAGCTGCGCGCGGAGGTCCTCGTTGACCGTGGCCAAGTGCCGGAACCAGGTTTCCATATCGGTGGTAGTGTACAGCCGGCAGAGATCGGCATAACCGCGTCGGTAACCGAACCAGCGCCCCATCTGCAGCAGACTGTCATATTGCCGGGAGACGCGTAGGAAGTAACTGGTCGAAAGGCCTTCAAGCGTCAGCCCGCGTGACAGCTTATCACCACCGATGACAATGGCTGAGAGGCTCTGTCCGGCAGCGTCGGCAGCATCATAATCGATGCCGGTGCGGCTGCGGCCGTTGGATACCACGACCTGAATGCGGTCAGCCTCATCTCCAAGCTGCAGCGCGACCTCATCCCAGCGGATCCGTCGAATAGAACGCGTGAATACGGAGGACGCCATTGCCTCGGTTGTTGGTTCGAAGTCCTCGTGCCATAGCCGTTCGAGTTCTGCCATTTCGAACGGATCGGCCGCAGCGATTGCATTGCGGATCGAGCGAAGCGCACCTTCGACCTGAGCATGAACCGGGTCATGAACATCCTGAAAACGGGAAACGTGCACCAGCATGGTCTTGTGTGCATTGGCTTGGCCGCGCGCGGCGCGTGCCGCGCAGCAGATGACAAAGCTGCGGATCGCTTCCAAAAGGCTCGGCGGGACGCGTGCCTCACCCCGGTATGTCGGCCGCCACGTCTTATCGTGCGGGTCAGGTATCCAACTCTCAGCAGTCTGGTCGAGATGGCGAATGACTGGCAGTCCCACTGCATCAGCGTCGTCGTCGCGACCGAACACCGCGAGTGGCCCGAAATAGTCGTCCGGGGCGGACAGCGACACGATGAAGGTGGAAGGAAACAGGTCGGCGCCATAGTCCTCAGCCGCACGCTCATCATGGATCATGATGTTCGCGAAAGGAGTCGCGGTGTAGCCGACATAGACACTGCGCCTGAACCCACTCAGCAGTTTGCGGATCTCGCCGTTGATGCGTTTCGGATCGTAATCCTCATCGAAGCTTCCGTCCGGTAGAAAGCCCTGATCTCCCGTGTCAGGTGATGCCTGATCCGCCTCATCATCGATCACGAGCAGTGGCGCGTTGCGCGATTCTTCGGGCAGTCGTGCGATCCACCGATTGATGTTCTTGAGAACTGCACCGTTCTTCTTCACGACAAACACAAAAGGCCGGTTGGCGGGCGCGAAGTTGGAATTTTGCGCAACAGTTCGATTGAAGTCACCGTTCAACTGAGAGGTGGTCAGACTGTCGACCAGCTGTACCGGTCCCGGCAATAAGCCCACGCCGACTGGCCGGCGCCCTCCGCTTCCGGCAACACCGGCGGTATCGAAGCCGAGAAAATCCTGATCGAGACGCAGCTGGGTCTGGCGACGCAGGATCTTGTGCATGCCCGCCAGAACGATGATTACGCGATAGCCGGCATCAGCTGCCCGATTGATGACCCCCGCATAGTGTGCGGTTTTGCCCGACTGAACATTGCCGACTACGAGGCCGCGCCAATTCCATGGCACATCCCGATTTGGATCATCGAGCAGCTCGAGTACATCAGCAGTGCTTTCCTCAAGCGCCTCGAGCGCACGCGGCGCCCATCCGCTCTCGCCCAGCTTCTGCAGATAACGTGCAAAAAAGGCGCCTGGCCGACGGCGTTCGCCAAGATACCACGGTGGTGGCTGTGTTTCACCAAGCAGCCGGATCGACGGTCCCTGTGCAACCACAAAAAGGGCTTCAAGATCGCGTGTCGCTGCTTGAATTTCGTCCTCGGTGAAGTTGTGCCCGCTGGTTAATCCGACAAGCGGGGCCGTGGCGCGCACCACCGCCATGATCTCATCTGTGCCCAGCGTGCGATCGCCGGCTCGTTGACCGAGTGCAACGCGGGCAGTATTCGCAAGCTGCGTAACCGGATCCATCCGCTCAATTCTCCCCCAATATTCGGATGACTGCGGCGCGCAATGCGGGCTGCGTGATCCCAAGGGAACGCAGCACCGAGTCGAGTCGGTCTCCAGTATTGTCCATGTTATCCATGCTGCGCACCAGCGTGGCAAGCGGTGTGGCGAGTTCGGCAATTTCTGTGGCTGCCGGTTGCATAAGCTCTGCGCCCCCCTGCTCGGCGACATCCAGCCAAATGCGCTCGACCGGAACGGTAAGCTCGAGGGCAGAGAGCAGTCCTTCGAGCAGTCCCGATTCGGCGCCGAGCGCCTGCGCCACAGCAGAAACTGCAGGATGTTCCCGTCGTACACGATATCGCGGAACGGCTTTGGCGCTGCGCGCTTCCCATGGCCATGCTTCCCCATCAGTGTTGCTGCGGCGGCCCTTGCGACCCGCTCCGACACCGCGCCAAGCGAAGACCTCGCGGGCGCGTCGCCGGCAGTCCGCGCCAAGACCTGCCAAGCGTCCCCGCGCCCAGGCTGGCGGTCGAGCAACAGATTTGCGGATATCGATCCGCCATGCCTCGTCCATCGAGGCGGGTAGCTCGAGAGCGATGCGGGCGAGTCGACTCGATTCCTCGCGAGTCCAGGCCCGAGCGCCACCAAGCCCGAGCCAGCCGCCGGCCGACACGAGGCGGTCCCCCCGGTAGACGTAAAATCCTTGCCGTTCGACCCAGCCGCCCGGCCCACCAGCATCTTCCCATTCGCGCTCATTCGCGAACCGGTCGCGATGAGGGAGTATATACGGTCGTGCCGTGATTGCGCCGTCAGAACCGCGAATGATGTCACGCGGTAATGCCATGGTCGCATCATGCCATCTGCAAAATGGATCCCAGGCGTTGAGTGCACGGCCGTTGACGCTCATGGCAAGCCGCCGTGTCTCGCCGCTGAGAAAGCGGTGAAAGGTCATTGCGAGATGCGCGCGTATATCGGAGATTCGGTCATTAAAGGTATCGCGGTCGAGGCCCCAGAGGCCACCGAGCCGGTCCATTCGGCTCCAACTCACCAGCGTGCCATTGCCTGACGACTGGAATTCGGTCGCCAACTCACCCGACGGCGACGCATCAGGCTCGACCGCGGACCACCCTTCACCAACGCGATCGACATCCCAGGTCAGCCGCGCGACTAAGCCTTCCCGGCGCGACGCCACGGTCAGCTCGCGGCACTGCGAGAGTGAGGCGGTCTTCAATCCCAGTCCGAATCGGCCGAGATCGCCCCCTTGCCGTTCGGCGCTGGGTCCGGCACCCCCAAAGCGCATTGCCTCAACGAGCCGGTCGAAGTTCATTCCGGTACCGTCATCGAGAATTTCAACGAGCGGGTTGCCGTCGCGCCAATCAAGGTGAATGCGGACCTGCCGCGCGCCAGCGGCGAGCGAATTGTCGATCAGGTCAGCGAGCGCGGTTTCGGGTGAATAGCCGAGGCCCCGTAAGGATCTCAGCAATGCATACGGCGATGGCGCAATCTCGACGGGACGCAACAGACAGCCTCCGGTGGCAGAGAGTGGAAAGCATTTACGCCGATGCGCACCAGGTCGGAAAATGCGGAGAGCAGGGCCGACGGAGCGAAACTGCGATTTTCGCCCTTCTACCAGCCAGCTTGGTGACTTATCAGATCCTGTACAACCGCGTCCTTTGTGATGAAAAGTGGTGCATAGTGGTGCGCTCTGGTGTAGCATGGAGTCAGGGAGTATCGCAATGTTAGCAACAGGTAAGACCGTTCGCACTACAGTATTATTGCCAGAAGGCGTGTATCGCCAAGTGCAGGCGTTGGCCGTTACTAATGATGTATCAGCTGCCTGGGTGATTCGGCAGGCAGTTCTCCATTATCTTGCCACGAAAGCCGGCCAAGCCGAGCTGCCGTTGGGAAGCGATCGGTCATGAGCGTTGATCCGAAACTTATCCGCCAGAAAATCCAGCGATTAGACGCCGGCGCTCGCCCTCGTGTGCTGGATCTCTTCTCAGGCTGTGGTGGGATCTCGCTTGGTTTTCAGTCGGCGGGTTTTGAGATCGTCGCAGCGGTCGAGAATGATCCCGACGCGGCCCGCTCGCACGGCCTCAACTTCCATCATGGCGAGGACCGCCATAGTATCCCACGCAACATCACCGTAACGTCGCCAGCCGCCCTTGCCACGGCGCTCGGCCTCGGCGCCGCGGCAAGCGCGTTCGATGTGATCGTTGGCGGCCCTCCCTGCCAGGCATTTGCGCGTGTCGGGCGCTCAAAACTGCGCGAGATCGCCGAACATCCGGAGGCCTTTCGACATGATTCTCGCGCCCGGCTCTATATCGAGTATCTGGCGTACGTAGAAGCTTGTGCACCACTCGCCGTGGTGATCGAAAACGTGCCAGACATGCTCAATCATGGGGGACACAACCTCGCCGCAGAGATCGGTGAGATCCTAGCGAGTAAGGATTATGTCGTTCGCTACACGCTGCTCAACGCAGCATTCTACGGTGTGCCGCAGATGCGTGAGCGGATGATCCTCATCGCAATCCGCAAAGAACTTGCGGACGATGTCGAATTTCCCGCACCGACACACTGGATTGACCTGCCGTCCGGCTATCAGGGTTCGCGCGCTGTAGCGCTCAAACTGGCGACAGGAAGGGATCTGCTCACCGAAGCAACCGGCGGCAGTGCATACAAGGCCGCTCCGGAAGCTGTTGAAACACTGGCGCCCGCGGTGTCCACCCAACAGGCCATCGGGGATCTTCCGGAAATAATGGCGCGAGAATTACTTGCCGAAGGGGCGCTTCGACGTGGCACGCGTCGTCTCGACGCCATGCTCCCTTATGGCGGGCACAATCAGCAGAACGACTATGTGAAGGAGATGCGAACCTGGCCCGGGTTCGAGGGTAGCTCGCATGTGCGTGACCATGTGATCCGATATCTCCCGCGCGACTATCGTATCTTCGCCGGCCTGAAGCCGGGCGATCAATATCCTGAGGCACATCGCTATGCGCTGAGCCTGTTCGAAGCGGAGCTCGAACGACTTCATGCCCAGGGTAAACGCCCGGAAGACGGCAGTTCCGAATGGGACGCGCTCAAGGCAGCTTTCGTGCCTCCATACGATGCTGGGAAGTTTCCGAACAAGTGGCGCAAAATGGAAGCAACTACGCCTGCCCGCACCCTCCTCGCGCATCTCGGCAAGGATGGCTACAGTCACATTCATTACGATAGCCGGCAGGCGCGGCCGATCTCGGTACGCGAGGCAGCGCGCCTGCAGTCGTTTCCTGATGGCTTCCGCTTTGCCGGAACGATGAACCCGGCATTCCGTCAGATTGGCAACGCGGTCCCGCCGCTGCTCGCTCGCGCGATCGCCCAGACCCTGCGCAGTCAGCTTGTCCGAGGAGTGGCAACAGAGGACCTGCCGCGCGTGGCAGGTGCAGGTCGCTGATGAGCCGGCGCGAGGAGATTATCGTCGTCAGGTCACTTGCGGAATCGGACCTGGGTCTCTTCTCGGCGCACCGCCTTAGCGCCACCAGCAAGCAGCGCGCGATCGCACTGACCACACCTGTCGCGCGCAAGCTCTTGAGCGCGCAGCTGTTCGAAAAAGGCGGCGCGGACATGGATTTGATCTGTGTCTATGGCGGCTACGGAAACCGGGAACTCAGGAACATCGGCAAAGTCGGCAAGAACTGGCGGCTGGGCGGCCGCAAGATCACCGCCAACGCTTGCGCCTTTCTCGACAGCAAGGATTTCGTGCTGCTGCGATCTGTTGCGGGAAATGACGGCGTTCAGCCAATCCTGATGACGTTCATCGGCCGTCAACGCGAGCGTCTTCTCCACGCAGGGATCGTTGCCAGCCTTGTCAACGAATTCCGGGATAGCGTGGCCATGGTCTCAGTAGGGTCGGATGCCTTCAACGCGCTCTCAGCTGCCTTTCCTGCCGTGCCAGCTGATCTGGCGATCGGCGCGCCTCTGGTTGAGGATGATGCCGTGCCCCCGGAGCAGGCGGCTGGGAGCGATGGCCGATAGACTTACCCCGGAGCAGCGCCGGCTCAATATGAGCCGCATCCGCGCTAAGAATACAGCGCCAGAATGGATAATACGTCGGCTTCTGCACAGCCGAGGTTTCCGATACCAGCTTCATCGAAGGGACCTGCCGGGCAAGCCGGATTTAGTTTTCCCACGGTTTCGCACGGCGGTCTTCGTGCATGGCTGTTTCTGGCATGGTCACGCCTGCTCGCTGTTTCGTATGCCGGCAACTCGCACGGAGTTTTGGTCAGCTAAGATCGGGGTCAACCGTGAGCGCGATGCCGCTGCAATGATCTCCCTCCAAGATCTCGGCTGGCGCAGCCTGTGGATTTGGGAATGCGCGCTCAAGGGCCGCGGCCGCCTGCCGGAAAGCCAGCTCGCGGAGCAGGTTACAGCCTTCCTGAACAGCGGCGCCATATTCGACGAGATTGCGGAGAACCGTATTTCACCCACAGCGGAGGAGATTTTATGAGCCAACCCCCGCCAGCTCTGTCTGCAGATCCATCGGATGATTTTGCTAGCCTGAGCGACATTGCGCTGCTTCGACTGCGCGGCAGGGTCGCGGCCGAACTTAAGCGGCGCGGGCTGGCCTCGAACGTCGGGCAGGTCGCGGAAAGCCTTGCTATCGCCCTATACAATGGCACTCCCGGTCGTCCTAATCTACAGCCTGCGCCGACAGGAACGCAGAATGTCGATGCTCTTTCCCGGCGCGGGGACCGCTATTCGATTAAGGGTGTACTTGATGCGCGCAAGACTGGCACCGTCTATCCGGATCGCGATGACCGGGAGAAGCAGCTGTTCGAATATTTGCTTGTCGTGCGCATTGATCCCGATTGGCAACTGCTGGCAGTCTACGAGTTCGATTGGAAAACGTTCTGCGAGGTTCGCAGCTGGGACAGGCGGACGAATGCTTGGTATGTGGGGCTTGCAGCAAAGACCCTTTCGCGAGCGGCGCTATTCATGCCCCAGCCAGGTTAGTGCCTCGCCATTAGCCTCCGGTGTCGACCGTCGACGGTCGTGCGGCCCTTGGGAAGCATGTGCGGCAGGAGTTCAATCCGCGCTGTGAATGTCGCGAAAACTTGTGATTGCTGCGACGAGATTGGCATGAACCCAGGCGGCTTTCTCGTCACGACTGAAAAGTCCGTCGAAGTACGTGGCATACACAGCGAAACCGAGATCGATGAGGTCATTGCTCATTCGATCCATGCGCATCACCGCTTGACTACCGCCCCGGATCCACCAGAGCAGATTGATCACTATGCCCAGCGCGTACCGAAAGAGATAGGCCCGGCATACGACCGTTTCGTCGAGGCCCTCCCACTCGATTTCGTAATGGCCTGCCAAAGTTTCCCAAATTTGTAGCGCGGCGCCGAAGATGGTGAAGACCATCGCTTCGGTGTATTTGCCGGTCGTCCTGATAATCCGAATCTCCTTGTGATTGAACATCTGCTCCTGCATTTCAGGAAAAGACACGGCGATATCCGTCGCGCCTTCGATCAACGAAGGTTGCAGGGTCCTTGCCCAGTCCCACAACGAGTTCAATTGAGCCGCCGCCAGATCGCCCATTGGTTCGTCAGATCTTACGAGGCGAACCAGTTCGCTGATCTCGCCTTCAGGTCCGTCGAAGACCAGTCGGGTCAGTTCCTCAGCGACCGCTGGATCCAACCGCGATATATCGCCCCCGGGCCGAAGGAGGATCACCTGCTCAGGATGATCGCCGACGACAGAAAGCCCCAATCTCAGCCCTTCCAAGGATTGCTGCTTGTAGAGTTCGACCACGCGAAATCCGGGAGTATCGCCATATTGCCGCTTTCTTGCTTAAGGTAACGGCGGAGTTCGTCCGACTGCAGCATATTGCTGTCGATCACATAGGCCTTCATGACCATCCTCGTTGAGCGGGTGCAAATGTCTAGCGCTCCCAGCGCGTCTCGGTAGCGAGATATTCCCATACGACAGTCTTCACCGTCACGGCATCGGATCAGTCTATAGAATAGCGGTAGCGACCGGGCTCGACCGTAATCCAGCCGCCGACCATCGCTTCCTCGTTGAACAGTTGAAGGGTCATGCGACTTCCGACTTCTGGCCAGACTGAAAGTTCCGCGCCGGTACCTACAGTCTCGAAAGCGTCGCGCTGCTCTCGACTCAACTGCTCCAGCGGTACAAATGCAACGTGATCAGGCGCTTCGAGCAGCGGCTCGCCGATCTCGTGATAGGCGTGGCCCCGAGCGTTCTTTACAACGACGCGCCGTATCTTGTCGGTGTCGGGAAAGAGGGTAAATGGCTGTAGGTTTTCGAACAGAAGAAGCTGTCCATCCGGCCTTCTTTTCAGGGATCGGACTACGTGCCGGTTACTCCGCAGAATGGTCGCCGCTTCGGGATGTTTCGTCGGGTCAGGATAGAGGCTTCCAGCGATAACCGCATGAAGCACGCAGAGAAGGTAGTTCTCGTCTGGCGCGAAGCTGGAATTGCAGCGCCGACAGACGATAACTTGCGGCAGATAGTCCATTTCCTCCCCCGCGCCGCTGTCATAGTCGGCGCCCCGTTTTCGAAGTGTCTTCGTCAGGAGCGACTTGGTCGGAACATGGTCGCGATTGTTTTTGATGTCGGCAATCACCGCGCCACAGTGGATGCACCACGCCTTCAGCCGATCGTCAGTGAAATCCTCAATTTCTCGCACCCACCGAATCCTTCGCTAGTGTCTATCTTCACGGTGGGCGATCACCTGAACGAAGGCAAGGAATCTCCTCGTAACCTTCGAAAGCTGCTAATCCGCTTCCGGCGCAAAATCAGTTACTCCATCAAGGTTGAGCCGACTATGCTATTGATCAATTTGCGGCGAGGGACTTTTGTAAATAACAAGGCCGCAGGTTCAAATCCCTTCAAGGCGGTGGATGAGCTCGCGACAAACTTATTACTTTTTCGGATTCGATGGGCTGCGTTGGCGGCGAAAATTGTCGCGCTTGTTTGTGCACTAGGCGCGAACGTGCTCCGGGCATTGCGCCATCTTCAGATTTCTTAGTCACGTACGGGACGGGAGTTGACCTATGTAATGATGTGCATTACATTAAAACACATGGAACAGTTTGACGATTATAGGCGGCAGAATTCGAAGTCCCTCGAGGAGACGACTTCCGACAAGCTCGTCCATTGGATCCGTACAGTGAAGTGGTGGCGATCGCGATCGCGTTGGCAAGACACCCATTCCAGCGTGTCAGTTCTGCTCCGGGCCATCACCAGCGAGGCCGATCTCGTCGAGCAATGGCGAAATACGCTCGTCGGTGAAATCTCTAGCTGGGGTGGGCAAAGTCTAAAGGATGTTTCGCAGAGCAACTTCTGGCGGTCCTACGCGTGTTTCGACAAGCACATTGAGAAGGTTTTGGCTTCTGCGCCGAGCTCTTTCACCACCGCAGATCTGAGCGACTATGAGGCGGGATCGTTCGATTTCTCGACCCGAATTCGCGCGATCGAGCCGGATATTGCGCCCAACCTGTTCATCATTGATGGACAGCAGAGGATGTCCGCAATCAACGTGGATCATATCTTTGATCCAAAGTTGGTCCGGACGCTGTCGCTGCGCGCAATCCGTGCTTTGACGAAACGCGCCGCCGATCAGATCGCAAGTGCTGAGACCACGTCCGTTACTTCGCTCCTTCAGCTGACGCGAGAGGTTCTGTCACTCGAAGTTCAGCAACGCGTGCGATGGCGCATCGTTTTCAAGAAGACACCGCCCTCCGCTCCGGCCCCGGAGATGGTTCGGGAGCACGTCCTTGGCTTTGAACTGCGTACTGGCAATCCTCCTCCCTTCGACTCCGACGAACGACGCAAGGGCGCCGTCGCGGTGCCTGCTGTTTTCATTCAGGCATCGAAGGTGAAGCATGAACAGGTTTGCAAGCGAAACAGTCGCAGATATTTACCAGTGGCGGTTCGCGAAGGGTGTCGAACAGCATCTTTCCGTCGCCGCGCACAAACTCCTCCATCCTCTTGTGGCTGCATGCAGCCTGCAGGACGTCGACGTCTATGGTCCAATCTACAATTGGCCGAAACTGCCCGGTCGACTCGGCATCTGGGTCGAAGGCAAGTGGTATCTGACCTTCGAGTGGATCGAAGGGCAGGGAGCTTTCGAAATACAGCTCGAGCGACGATGAAACTTCAAAAGGGGGGTCGATGACATCTCAAACCAACATGATCCCGGCTCCCCCGATTTCTCCTGGCGATGTGCTTCGCGACAAGTTTCTGGTCAATCTAACGCAAGATCAATTGGCGCAGGCGATGCGCGTTTCCCGCTTCTCGGTGAATCAGATCGTAAACGGTCGACGGTCCCTCACAGCCGAAATGGCCCTGCGTTTGTCGAAGGTCACGAGTACCACCTGTGACTATTGGCTCAATCTGCAGCGCGCTGTTGATGTCTACGAAGCAAGGCTCAAACTCAAGGATGAGCTTTCGGCACTGGAAGTCCTGCGGCCGGAAACGCCGAAAGCAGAGTTGCTGCACGATTTGCCCGAGGATTGACCTTGCGGAGGCGCGACGATTCCGGATGACCGGATTCCACCGGCCAAAATATCCGGTCAAGGGGCCGGTCGAACGCAGGCGTTGCTGAACGTCGGCACCTACTCGTAAAAACTGCTGTTATCGACCGAGACGGCCTCGAGCGCGTACGGTATAAAGTCGGACATCGCGGCGCCCATGCGTACCGAAAAGGGGTATTTATCGCTCATCGATGCGCCATCACCGCGTCTGAAGTCTGATGAAGAGCCGTAGTTCAGCTGAACGTACACGGTTCCCTTGACGTAGAACTCGATCTCCCTGGGACCGAGTACTGTCACCCGAATTTCGTCGGCGACGACCTCCTCGACGGTGGTGTGCGTCGAGAGCTCATCCAGTTCCTGAACGATTGTCTCGGTTAGTTTTGCGTCTGCTTCCTTATTGATATCCTCGGTGACGAGGTCGATCACTGCGCTCCGCACCGTTTCGATGGCCTTGTGAAAGCGAAGCACGGCGTGAATAGCGGCTTCCATGAAAGCGCTAACGGCTTGATCGCCTTCAACGAGCGAGCCGGGACGCATATGGGTGTATTTCGAAAGCTCGTCGACCATCTCGCGAAGGGTCCTATGGTCTGCGTCCACATCGAGGCCGATTTTTTCGAGGAAGTCATCGGACAATCCCCCTTGCGTCGCATAGACCATTCGGTCGATGCGGGTCGGCCTATCTTGATAAGCGGCCCCTCTCTTCTTTGCATCCGCTTCACGTCTGGGCCGCTGGTCCTGGTACCACCCACAGGCCTTGACGAGTTCGTCAGGCGCCAGACTATGCAGGACATAGGTCACCAGTTCGCGCAGGCCAGCTGCAAAGAGATTGGCGCGGATCGGGTTAGCGCTGTCCCAGGAAGCTCCGAGTGACCCGGCTAGGACCTTCCGAGAGAAATCGTCTGGAAGTTTCGCCGATAGCGTTTCGGCGAGGGCAACGGTGGAAGATGGGAGCACGTGGCTGGTTCCTCGCGTGAATACAAACATAGAAAAGATAGCGTCTTTAGCGTCGACGATGTTCCGTCACAAGCCTTCGACGTAATAGCGAAAAGAGCTCCGCGTGTTTGGGCGACTTCGCGACTATGAGGCCACCCCAGCCCACGGCTTGTTGCTTAGTTGTTCACGTTCTGGGCCAAGAAGATCGCATAATGGATCGAAGGGAACTGGTGCCCAGGCGAGCAAAACAATTCCTCGATTAAGTCGTGCAGGACGCTCAAAATGCGGACGCTAGCCTACCTCAAGACGTCACGAAGGCTTCAACTAGCCAAGGTTTTGTCACTTTGCCCCGGCAAAGCCTCCGGCTTTTCGCCCTCAGGGCTTACGTGGATTCACGCCTCGTGGTTGACCTCGTGGGTGGGGGAGGTGACGACATCCTGATCGGCGGAGCAGCCGCTGACACGTTCGCCGGCCGCGAATGGTGGCATTGACACGGTGCCATGCTCGCCACCGCTATTTCCTCTATCGGAGGATGAAGCGCCTAATAACGACAGGCTGGCGACGAACCGCTCCCTCGCACTATAGATCGATCAGTCGACAGGCTGGTGTAGTTCTGGTACAGTTCCTTATCGTTCGCTGATCTTTAGGGCGCGGACGGCAGGGAGATCACAGCTCTTGCCCCAAGTTAAGAGCTGCCTCTGTGCCCCAGTTCCCCCGTTTTGAAAATCAGTTACTCGCTCGCCTCCCTGCCGACGAGTTGTCCGCAGTCATCCCCCACCTTGAGCCAATCGAGCTTCCCCTCGCCTTCCTTATCGTTTCCGCGCGTCAGAAAATCGAGCACGTCTACTTCCTTGAAAGCGGCCTGGGCTCGATCGTTACCGTTTCCCCCAAGGGTCGAAAGGCGGAAGCGGGGATGTTTGGTCGTGAAGGATTTGCGCCCACGCCTCCCGCTGTCGGATTTGGTTTAAGCCTGAATGAGGTGGTCGTACAGTCTCCAGGAAAGGGCTACCGCATCGAGATTGGATCGTTCAGCAAACTACGGGAGGACTGCATTATCTTCACGAGCTTGCTTAACCGCTGCTCGCATAACCTGTCTACGCAGGTTTCCTACACGGCACTATCGAACGGAATTCACAAGGTTGACGTTCGGCTGGCCCGCTGGCTCCTGATGTGCAACGATCGCCTCGGCGGCCACGAGATTGTCATTACCCACGACTACATCGCGCTGATGCTTGCCGTGAGACGTCCGAGCGTCACCGATGCTCTTCACGTTCTTGAGGGCAAGGGCTTTATCAAGTCAGAGCGGAAACGCATTACGGTGCGCAACCGCCGCGCTATGGAAGAGTTCGCTTCGGATGCCTACGGCGGACCTGAAGAAGAATACCGGCTCCTCTTCGGCGCTCCGTTAGCCCACAACGCGGCGACGATGGTGGAACACCGAGCAGAACCGAGGCTCCCTATATCATCGCGCTAACCAGACCGAAGCCGGTCTGGTTCATGCCAGGAAGATCTCAGTCCGAATACAACGCCAAAGGCTTTCATCAACAGCATCTCGTTTAAGCCTCCGAAAAACTGAAGTACACCGGCGTCGCGTTTGACCTTCTCGGCGCGCGGTATTACCGACACCGAGTGGCTTCGACACGGGCGGACATAAGAGATAGCCGCGCGCCAAGCGACGAAAACGATCAGCCTTCGTTACGAAGGTTAGTTTCGACGCGCGGATGAATGGTGAGGCGACGTCCTGAGCGGCTGGAAAAAAGATCATGATCTCGGCCGTTGCAAATGTCACGCCCGCCGGTGTCCTTTTTCGTTTCCATCGGAAAGTATCGGAGGTAGATGCCGGCTTTTCGAGCTGAGGCAATCATTCACAGCCTTGACCAAGCGAGCAGGGTCTGAAGGTTTAGGCACCCAGGTGCCGTTGAGGAAAACCTGATGACTTTCCCTCTCCACGCCTCTTCGAGCACTGTGGACGACAAATGGAACACCCCGTGCTACGAGTATCTCAGCAACCTCAATGCACTCGCCATCTCGCAGGAAAATGTCAATGATCGCCGCATCGGGAGTATAATCTGCCAGCCATGCAAGCGCGGCAGCGCAGGATGCAAGACTAGTCGAAGTTCCTGCCTGAGCATCGTCAAGCGTTCTCTCGACATCCATCGCAATCAGCGCTTCGTCTTCCAGAAGCAGAATAGCCGGAGTACGCATTGGCGGCACCTGTTGTGGAGGAAGTTACGATAGTTATACACCCCATCCCAGGGTACGTCCTGATCCGTCAGGAAACGGACCATCAGAGAAGGGATCTGCAGGATTTAAGGTTAAGCGCGATTTTCAATGCGCATCAACGTAGGCTGCATCGTTGACCGGGACCCATTCTGGGGTAGCGACATCCGGCTCTATCAGGCGGCGGAGGTCTTGGAGAAGTTGAACGGTGGCAAGTCTCTAGACTAGTACGGGCTCAGGGAGAAGATCGTAATAAAGCGATTTGCGATAGCTGTCGACACCGCCCTCCGGTTAGCGAAAGATGCGGCACACGTAACCAGACACCCACCACGTGGTCGTCCCTACGCTGTTGCGATCGCCGGTGCTGTCGCATCTCTACACGGCGGTTCGCCATGGCGATCTAACAAAGGCAGAAGCTGAAGTGCAGTCTTCGAAGACTGGGCATCCGATTGCTTGGCGACCGAGTGTTACGACGCTATGCGTGGAGCCTCGCAATCAAACTTGACTGAGAGGATACCTACAGAGCCGAATACATCGCGGTGACCCGAACATTCGTCCAAGTAGCCTCAATTCAGGACTGCTGGCTGCCGATTGAATTGCGCGCTGACTGCCGCCTCTGCCCATCGGCTAGTCGGCGATAGACTATGAAAACGCCAGGCTAACTGCTCCTTACGAAGCGACCTCAAGTTTGTCGAAGGATGCCAGCCTCCTTTGCCGCAGCCTCAAACGCAGATCGCGCTTCCGCATCGGGAATAACGCCACTCGCCGCGTCCAGGCATACCTTCCACGCTGTCGCATAGTTCGGATGGCTTCTGTTATCGGGCCAGTATTTCTTCAAGAACGCGACCGCCTCTCTAGCGTTCCTGATGACGTGAACACGGCCATCTATCTTCAGTTCGACGTTCGCGTCCCAGATGCTGATCATGGCGTCCTCCGTGGGCAGGCTCCCCACAAACGTATATTAGAACGATCTGTTCCAAGCGGACGATACTGCCGAAATATTGGAGGGCGGCATGATTGAAACCGTTCCATACTCGCCCCTCAAGGTCGCGTGCCGCCCCGTGCAGTAGCTTGCCAGCTTTGCCCTGAGGTTATCAATCGAGCTGATCGCAGCGAGAACCAGGTTCGCCAACAAGCATAGCAAGCTGAGGCGATCCTGTGCCGCCCCGTGGCGCTGGCGGAGGCCGGTGCTGCCGTGGTTGTCATCGAACGCAGCGAGACCGATGCCTGGCAAGCCCGTGCGCTCCGCGACAAGGACTGCGACGTCGAAGCCCGGGTGGGCGACGTCACCGATGCGGCCCGCATGGACGCGATCGCGACCGAGCTTGCCGATGCAGGCGGCCGGCGACGATCCTCGTGAAAAATGCTGGAATTGGCCAGAGTGGCATCCCGGCGGAGGAGTTCACCAAGGCGGACTGGCCGCGCATGATGGACGTCAATCTCAACGGCGTCTTCTGGTGCTCGCGCGCCTTCGGTCGTCTCATGATTTCGCTGAAACGCCGCGCCATCGTGAACCTCGGCTCGATGTCGGGACATATCTGCAACCGGCCTCAGCCCCAGCCGGCCTATAATGTCTCCAAGGCGGCGGTCGATCATCTCACGCGCTCGTAGGCCGCCGAGTGGGCGCTTCGCGGCATCAGGGTAAACGCCGACGCGCCCACCTATAACACCGATGGTGGTGCCCGTCGAAGCCGATCGCTCGCTGACACGCCCATGGCTTGGATGGGAACGCCGGAGGAGGTTGCAAGCGCGGTCCTCTTCCTCGCATCGGGCGCCGCCAGCCTGATGACCGGGGCAATCGTCAACGTCGATGCAGGATTCACTTGCTGGTAATCCTTCCGAGATGGGCACGAGGGGCGCCTCGTCCGCTCCGATGCGTGCAGCCTTTGATCAAGTTGGCCGAGGCGCTCCTTCCACTATTCCATCAACCGATAGGCCAGAGGATAGAGCTAACTCATCGGTCTGATCGGGCCAGGATGTCGATTTTCTTTCGCGGTCACCGCTTCGGTGCCAATAATCCCATGCAATCGAGGCACAGGACAGGTTCTGACCATTCAGCCGTTGCGATGAAAATGGCAACTGCACGACGTATATTTCGGCCGCGGCCAGCTGTTTTCGGATCTTGAATTTTGAGCCTGGTTTCGCCAATTGATCGGCGCAAATTGCATTTCTTTGGAGAATCCGAGCACATGACGACAACTGTCGAACAGACCGCTGAAAGCCACGTCTTTGAGGCCGATGTTGCCCGCCTTTTGCATATGATGGTCCACTCCGTTTATTCGGACAAGGGCGTTTTCCTGCGCGAATTGATCTCGAATGGCGCCGATGCCTGCGAGAAGCTGCGCTATGAGGCGATCGAGACGCCTTCGCTACTGGCAGCCGATGCCGAGAGCCGCATCATGCTGCGGCTTGACGAAGAGAGCCGGCAGCTTGTCGTGGAGGACAACGGCATCGGGATGCGGCGTGACGAGATGATTGAGGCGCTCGGCACGATTGCGAGGTCGGGGACGCGGGCGTTCATGGAGCGTATTGCAGAGAACAAGGCCGCCGAAGGCGCACAATTCATCGGACAGTTCGGCGTCGGCTTCTATTCCTGCTTTATGGTCGCCGAGCATGTCGATGTGATTTCCCGTCGCGCCGGCTCAGAAGAGGCGTGGAAATGGTCCTCGGACGGGAAGGGAAGCTATAGTGTCGAGGCAGCAAACCTCGTCGAAGCGCCAGCCCGCGGCACGCGCATCGTCCTGCATCTGATGGAGGATGCCAAGACATACACCTCAAGGTGGACCGTCGAACGAATCGTCAAAGAACAATCCGGTCATGTCCCGGTCGCGATCCGCATTGTGGACAAACCTGGTGGCGAGCCGGTCCAGATAACGGACGGGACTGCGCTGTGGACCAAATCGAAGAGCGAAGTCAGCAAGGAAGACTATACCGACTTCTACCGCGGCCTATCTGGGCAATACGACGAACCGGCGCTCACTGTGCACTTTCGTGCCGAGGGGCGGCACGAATACACAGCCCTGGCGTTTGTACCGGGAACGCAGCCGTTCGACATGTTTGATCCGGAACGCAAAGGAAGGATGAAGCTTTACGTCAAGCGGGTCTTCATCACCGACGATGCGGAACTGATGCCCAGATATCTGCGCTTCGTTCGAGGGCTGATCGATACGGCTGACCTGCCGCTCAACGTGTCTCGCGAGATGATCCAGGAGAGCCCCATCCTGGCGGCAATCCGCAAGGGTGTCACCAATAGGGTTATCACAGCGATCGAGAAACTGGCTGACGGCGAGTCGGAGACCTATCTCACGTTCTGGAAGAATTTCGGACCCGTCTTGAAGGAGGGCATCTACGAGGATTACGAGCGGCGCGCACAATTGATGGCGCTTGCACGATTTCACACGTCGGCATCGCCGGAAGGGCACCGTTCACTTGCCGAATACGTCAAAGACGCCAAAGAAGGCCAGGACGCCATCTACTATCTTGCGGGTGGCAGTCTGGACCAGTTGAAGGCGTCGCCACAGCTCGAAGGTTTCCGCGCGCGAGGCATCGAAGTGCTGCTGCTGACCGACTCAGTCGACAGCTTCTGGGTGGTGAACGCGCCGGAATTCGAAGGGAAGGCGTTCAAATCGATCACGCAGGGAACTGCGGATCTGGCGCAGTTTCCAAGGCTCGACAATCAAACGCCACCGGAACAGGACAGCGCCGGTTTGGCGACATTTATTGGCTTCGCAAGAGAAAAACTGGCCGGTCAAGTCGCCGATGTTCGGGCATCCGACCGCTTGACGGAGAGCGCGGTCTGCCTGGTTGCGCCGGAGGACGGCTATGACAGGCAGATGGAAAAGATCCTGCAAAACGCAGGTCGTCTCCAGGGAGCCACCAAACCGATCCTCGAAATCAACTTGGCACATCCCGTGATTAAAGCCATCGCGGCCGTCGAGGACGACGCGTCTTATCAAGAGGACGCAACGTTCCTGTTGCTCGATCAAGCGCGAATTCTCGATGGCGAACGGCCACAAGATCCCCGAAAATTCGCGCAACGGCTGGCGAGGGTTTTCGAGAGGTCAGTGCGGTCGGAAGGTTAGCCTGTTCACGCATTGCTTACCGCTCGACTGGCGGTCTCGCTGCTCAAACCCGCTCGGCTCCATGTCAGGAGCCGAGCCTTCCCGGCCCCCATGGCCAAAGGCTACATTAGCCTGCTGTCGCGGTCCTCGCAGGGGTTCGACGGCTGCGAGGAGTTCCGTCAACGCTCCAAAATGCTCCCGCGCCGTCCTCAGTACATCATCGCCGGCAATAGGAAGATCGTTTTAACTAATATCGGACGCGGTCCGCATCGTACTCACCCCGACGGCTAACGAAGGTGCGCTGCCTCTTGAACTGTTTTACGGAAGCGAGGCTCACGATGCTTGGTTTCGCACGAAGGTGCTCGAAGCGCTGAACGACACTCGACCGGACATTTCAGATGTTGAGGTCGAAGGACACTTTGCGGAGCGCCGGGCGATAGCGCGCGTAAAAGCAGGTGCCGCCAAGTCGTGAAACTTACATGGTCTGTGTTCGCACTGTCGGATCGCGACGCCTATCGAGGCAGACAATCCTTCGGCCGCTATCATGGTCGGCGAACGGATCTTGGCCGCCACGCGCCGTTTGGTCGATTTTCCAGCAAGCGGTCGCGTTGGAAGAATTGCTGGGACACGCGAACTGGTGATCAACGGATCGCCATATATCGCTGCATAAGTCATTACCGAAACAGCAGTTCGTGTCCTGCGCGTTCTTCATGGATCGCAGGAATGGCCCGACACTTTGCCCGGCAGCTAAGTTTCGAGCTTGACGCGCAGGCGCTATGTCTTCTGAGACAATCGCCGGTTTGACCGAAACTACAGTTGCGACGGTTCGAGTCCTTTCAACTGCAAACGAGCATGGAATGGAAGGGTCCGACGTTCGCAATGCTTCAATTCCACACCAGAACTTCGGTTCCATTCAGCCTGGACAACGGCGGGCCGGACGCGTTCGTCCATATTTCTGCCGTGGAACGCGCTGGCGTGCGCGAAATCGTCAAAGGCCAGAAGGCTACGGCTTGGAGCGTGACGACAAGTCCGGCAAGATGTCGGCCTGGCAATCTCCAGTTGCTTGAAGAGGTCCCTCGAGTGGACGGAGGTCCTCGTCAAGGACCGCCAGCAATTTTTCGACGACCCTGCTGACATCGTTTGGCTATGACCGAGCCTGAGACCGCCCGTGGGGGCTACCCTTTAAGGTAAGTGAGAGCGTACTCAATCCTCAACGTGTTGCGTTTTGCGCGACCAAGGGAAAGAAGTCACCGGTTTCTGCTCAACGGGCGTATGTTCACTCGGTACTTCCTGTTCAGCTGATCCAGCATCGTGCAATGCCCCGCGAAGAGCCTGACCTTGCGGATGATCGCCAAAGTACTCCAGAAAGCTCGAAATCGGCCATCTCGTCACAGTGCCGCCGGAGGAATCGTTGGCGCGATGGATGACAGTATGCTGGTCCGCTGTTTCGTTATGGTCGAGATACCATTTGTCTCCGTTTGCACTGGCCGCAAATTCGTTTGGTGCTTCTGGCATTCTAGCCTCCTCTGACGGTGCCTATTGTGCCGCTTGGCAAGCGCAGCAGCAAGGTCTTGAGTGAACGGCTTGGACCGCCGGCGCAATCCGGCGCCGTGTAACTTTCGTTGCAGGTAGTTCATGGCACAGAGAGTCAATGACTTCCTGCGCCTCCGGCGCTTGCGCGGGGGGCGATGAGAAGCTCGTCTGGCTGTTCGAACGGCGTCGGCATGCAACCCGCCACCGCGTTGGTATGGGCTTCGTCGAATGAGCTTTGCGAGAAGTTACTCAACGCGGTCTGTTCAGGCGCCGGTAGGCGACCTAACTTTAACGGCTGAACGGATACCCTGAATCCGCTTGCGATTTTTTTCGAACTCCGCGGATGATTTCGAGGACAGTGGTGTTTTTCCGAAGTGCCGGCTGAGTTCGCTAGAGAGGGCGGCGGGCGAGGTCATTCCGTCGTGATAAAGCTTGAACAGCAGTCTGACGGCAACGTTGTAATATCTCGGGTCTGCAAGGCTACTTGTGCAGTCGTATCCTGCGTCGTCAAGGACAGCCTGCAATACAGCCAGGTCAGAGGTCCGCACAGACATGTTGAGATTGGAAGACATGCTGTCCTCCTTCAATTTGGGGCGAAGGCAACAACCGACCTCCAAGCAGTAGCGCCCTGAGAAACAGCTACTGAAGACCTACCATGCGCCTAATCAATACGGCTGGCAAATTGTATATTCCGGGAATGAGCAGAAAGCGGTCAGGCCTGCGCCTTTTAAATGTGGTTATTTTCGCACTCTTGTTTTTCCAGGTTCAATCATCAGGGCCAGAACGACGTGAAAAGTCCGACGGAATTGACATGCCTGTGTTGTCTGTTCGTCGTCTTTTCCATCGAGTTGAAAATGGCGGCGATATCGCTTTGATGAAGCCACCACACACATGCCGTGCGGAGGCCGAATGAAGTCGGTGCACCGGAAATCGCTCGGTGGAGCAATGCTGCCCGACAGCATGCGGGCAATCAGGCCTGCGATGGCGTGGTCGCTGCAGCTCTTTGCAATGAGCCACTGGGCGGAATCTCAGCATCACCAAAGAATAAGATGGAATGGGCTTTCGAGCAGCGAGCCCTGATCGCCAATTCGGCATTCCTTGCTCAATTGCCTCGCTGGGTCATCAATTTTTCTTGTCCGCAGGCGCGTCCACAGCTCGCGTGGCGCCTCCTTCGTTTTCCCATGATGCCAAAGCCTCAGGATCGGCATGCAGCTTCCGCCGTCTCGAAGAGGGGTAGGCGGGCGCGGGAATCGTCGCCGCCTTGATGCGCCTTATCACCATCACCTCTTCGTGATGGTCGCCATGTTCTGAAGCAACGAGATCTGTCGTCGCGTAGTCCGCGCGCTTGAGGATGGACCGGAGCCGCCAATTTTGGTCGCGTTTCGTCGAAATTCCGCTTGTCATGATTACTACCATAACCAGCCTCTCAAAATTAAACTGATGATGACGGCGAAGCTCGCCAGGATGGAAGCCCTGAATAAGAAGTCGCCATAAGCCGCGATATGGGAAGAGTGCTTGAAGGTGGAAGACATCTTGTCCTCCTTTGATTGGGGCGAAGGGAGCCACCCCCTGATCGGCAGCGCCCGTTTCATTGGCTGCCGATATGCCAACATGCGCGTTGATTGCGCCTTATCCAAGGCGAAAGCGGCGAACGCAGTGCCAGGCAACCATATAATTCTCGTTGCGGGGCCACTCGGTCACGGGCGAGAGGCGCGGGCTCTGTCTCGGCTCGTTCAGCGACGGTAAACTAAGCCGGCGGTCGCGACGATCGGGGGAGCCGCGAAATGAATCTCATTATCGCCGCCTGCGTGGTATAGTCTCTCATGACCTATTCCCTGCAGGACTTAGAAGTTGCGCGCCGGCGAGTGATCATAGACCGGCAGATGATATGCGCTCAGCAGAGCCTGATCGACGGAATGCGGACGCGAGGCGAACCCGGGGGCTGGCCAGCGAAAGGCTGGTCAAGCTGACAGAGGATTTGCGCAACCATTGCTTCCATCAGGATCTGATTCAGGCGTCGATCCGATTGGAACGCTGAGCCGGCGCACTCGGGGCGGTTGATGGGTTTCCCGCTTGTTCACTCCGAAGCCTTCTCGTTAGGCTCCTCGGCACGCCTCTCAGCTTCCTGGCTGGCGATCTTCCGGCTGTGATCGGTCCGCGCCTGCTCGAGTTCTCTCATTGTGTGAAGGTCCCGGACACCAATGCTCTGTCATCGACCTCAGTGCTTTAGCGCTTTGTGAAGCTATGCCGCGGCTTCTTTGCTTAACGGCGTTCGTCAACTGCGCGAGCTTCCTCCGACGAGGTGGAGAGGGCAAAATCCTGGCGTAGCGAATGAGCACTCAAAAAATCCATCAGTATGCTACCGCTGAGCAACCGACGCCGCGCGAGGCGTTCGGCGCCCATAGGGCCAGAACGCGATGCATTGATTCTGATGCTTGCGGACCGGCCTGGCGAAAGTGGCGAGATACCTCCGCACCGGTTTAACATTCTCAGTTTTCGACGCCGTCCAAGCCACGCAGAGGCGGGGATTTGCGCTTACTATTGCGGCCCTCCGTGACCTGCCTCGGACGCCGCATCCAGGTTGTTCTGACCGAAGACGAGGAAATTGGCAGTCCTTTTAAGTAAAGAGCTAGGCGATCCGAACCACGACTCGCGCGTCAAAAGCTGCTGCAAGGAATGCGGACTGGGCTTCCCCTGCGGTTACTATGCCCTCTACCGTGCCCGCACACGCCTCCATTGCCATGAAGAAAGCGCTACCGCTCGTCACCGGCCAATTCTTAAAAAGCATGTCAAGGGCTTCATCTGCGGACGCAATGGTATGCCGCACCTGATTGCGTTCAACCACTAAGAGCAGCCACGCCGATGTCGACACACAGTCTCCGATTCCTCATTTGAGAAATGATGGATCTCACAGTTAGCCGGAGTACGACATGAGGGTGAAACGTTCCTCACCCGTGCAATCCACGCCCCCAACCACCACCTTGACGCGTTGTTCCATCTATCGCCTCATACACTGGGAGGACCGATAACTACGGTTTGTCGGAGGTTACCGAACAGGCCCTCCCTGAATGGAGGCGCGTGTCCGCTCAAAGCTTGGCGGAGACTTCGACGAAATTGGCTCGCCAAAACACCTTTCCAGCTCCCTGGAAAGGTCGTCGGCGGAGGTCATCCCATATTGGAAACGTTGGATAAGCAATTTCGCTGCCGCGCTGTATCGCTCAGGATGGGCGACGCTTCTGGCTGAATTGTATCCAGCCGAATCCAAAACGCCTCGCAGCATTGAGAGGTCTCTGGAATTTAAGATATGGACGTGTTCGGAAGACATTTCCGGTCCTCCTTCAATTTGGGGCGAGGGCTCTGAGCCCTGATGCAGCAGCGCCCGTAACATTGGCTGCTGACGAAGTGACCATGCCTGAGCGCGGCTCCGGATGCAATGTGAAACACGCAATTTCAATTTTTATAAGATATCTATAACAAAACCGAAAATTGCGGTTGCGTTTCCTGCAGCGAGTGCCTACATGGCATCCATCGGCATCGCTGATGAGCGCTGGAAAACATCTGTCGCTCGCAATTGCCGCAATCGCTTTCTGCTTTTGACCACGGATGTACTGGCACTGGTACGGCAGCGATGTGAGGAAGGTCGGCGCGGTCTCGCCCCGGCCTTTTTTGTTGGCCGGCCCGCTGGCCGAGAACTTCGTTTAAACACAATGGCGGCCCACGTTGCCACACCGAGTTTGCTAGTCGAGCTTCGTTTCGCGCCGATTGGCGTCAAGCAAACCTTTTCTCTCAAAATCGAACTTCGGTCTTCCGGGCGCCGTCCGGCAGCGATCACTCATACGACGAAAAGGAATCGAAAATGAGCAAAACCAATGCGGCTGAGATCCGGCGCAGAACCGAACGCCAGGTTGCGAACACGAGCGGTGGCGGGCACTTGGGGGGAACAAACTTCGGGCAAGCTGCCGACGCCAAGACCGCAGGCGGAACAGGTGCCAAATCCCGTCCTAGTGGTGGACGCAAATAGACGTCTGATAGTAGCAACTCGGAAGGCTCGCTTTGAGAAGCTGAAAGCGAGCCCGCTTTTCAAAGCAGCCAACTGTAATTCCTGCGGTATCGCCTTCGCCGCGGCAAAGTCCTTAGCACCGCGCTTTTATACGCTGAATGCAGGGGGATGGTCATCATCAGGGCCAGCGCCCTGTAATATGATTGGCGCATAAGTTGTCTCCAAAGGCCTGCATCTGCGATCTCCTGGTCCTAATTCAAAGATATAACGCTGATGGGCAGTAAAGAGGGAAGGACAGATACCGTGCGACGCTACCAGAGCCTTCGCTTTTTCTCGGGAGCTTTCTCAGGAAAAAAGCGCCGGCCCACAACTCACGACCGACAGGTGACGAGCCATGAAGCTGTCCTCTGTTGCGGACCATGAGAAAGGTCCTGTGGACTTTCCGATTGCCTGGTTTGCGCTTGCTTTCGCCGTTGGCGTTCAGGAGCATTTTCTGGAAGTAGAGCAGGAAGCAGGCATGCGAGGACCGGGACGTCGTCGCGTCCTCCTCTTGTCGGGGTTAGGGCGCGCTCTTGTCCCTCAGGCGGCAGCGCCCTGACCAGTTGCAGCCGACATCGCACCCTGGACTTCATTTCCGCCTTTGGCAAGCAAGCTTTTGCTATTCATGTGGTGCCTTGAATGAGGCTGATTAAAGCGTTACATACAGGGCACGTTTTCAGCCTTTCGGCTACCTGATCCTCCCGGCTGCGTCGGTTGCTTGGCAAACCCTGATTTTGCGAACGTTGCGAACTCCGCCATACTGGCTGGAGCGGTTTGTTCCCGATGTATTCGTCCACCAGCCACCCTGAGGATGCCATAATGACCAACACCACCCGCCATGCCGCCGAAAGCATGTTCAAGCGCTCCAAGCCAGAACAGGGATCGGATGCAGCAAAGCTGCAGGATTTCCTCAGCAGGCAAGTTCCCCGGAGGCGAGCGATGAAGCTTGCCGAGATGCAGCAGCGTCTCGATAAACGGACTGCTGGAACGGTTGGACTGACTTCATTTTTCCGTTGATACCGCAAGATGGGAGGGCAAAGATCGACGTCCTCGACGATCGCTCACGCCGCAAGGATTAGGTTATGACCGTTTTCGACTATAATGCCGGCGCGGGGCTTTACCCGTGCAAGACAATCAACAGAAGAGGTAGCCTCGGCTACAAGAGGTTCGATTCCGTCGCCGAAGCTCTTCGCTTTGCGATCGAGGACATGCCGGCTTCTCTCCTTCGTGGATCCGTGCTCGAAGTCGAGGAGGCGCGCTTCGATGGTTTGCAGATGCGCAAACTCTATGAAGCCGACGCTTATCCGCTGACGCGCCGACCTGAAACGCATCACGTGATTGCCCGCAAAAGTGGAAATTGCGAGAAGCTGAAAACAAAAGGTTGACGGGGAAGGATCTCCAGTCTATCCCTGCAGATATCGATACTTTGTTTGCCGATATTTGCTTGGCTGCGCTCTGCGCCTCTTGATCAACTCTCCCTTCAAAAGTCGAAACACCGCCGCGCGCCGCTCGGCGGGCAATTAAATGTATGCCGATGAAAGGGTTTATCATGACCATTGGCACAGTAAAATGGTTCAACTCCACCAAAGGCTTCGGCTTCATACAACCTGACGACGGGAGTGCCGACGTCTTCGTTCACATCTCTGCCGTTGAACGCGCGGGAATGAGTTCAATCGCTGAAGGTCAGAAGCTCGGCTTTCAATTGGAGCATGACCGTAAGTCCGGCAAAATGTCTGCGGGCCAGCTCCAAGCGGCCTAAAAAGCTCCTGTAGCAGCTGCGACCACGGACGTACTGGCGTGGCTGGCAAGGTCAGTTGAAGGCCAGGCAGATGTCTGGCCTTTTTCATTCAAGAAGACCGAACAGCGCCCGCCGCTCGTACCGAGACTTGAAGCGCAGCGGCCCGCGCTATCCTGTTGGGCAAGGACATCGATTGAAACACCCAAGTGACAACAGCTTTTCAGAACGTCGTAAGTCCGCTGAAAGCGCCAGACGTCAGCTAATTGCAAAATTTGAGTCGGCTCCAAAGCCGACAGACCCTGTAATGCAAGAACGCTTGGCGGCGCGCGAAGCAGTTGCTTCGGCCAGGACCGCGCGTCGCGCCGAGCGCGATGCGATGAAGGCGGTGGAAAATGACCGCCTCCTTCGGGAAGCTGCCGCATTAGCCGAGGTTGCCGAGGCTCATCACAGAGCAGAGGCGGAGGCTCGCCAATTGGAAGCCAATAACCGAATCGCACGTGTCGTCGCCGATGAAGCGGCACGCAAGGCCGAGCGCGACCGGCGCTATGCCGCGCGTAAGGCTCGTCGCGCTTGACGGCCGGAACATCCGACCGTGGCTCCCGCAAATTTGCATCGTCGTCCAAAAGGAAATCAGAAAACCTATGAGAAGCCAAGCCGGCCAGTTGCACGAGCCGTTTGAAGACTCCGCCGGTGCGTGGCTGAAGATCCTCGCGAAATACCGGCAACCGAGCTTTTGGCGCAGCGCGTTCGAGTTGTCTGTGACAGCTGTCCCGTTCGCGCTGCTATGGGTCGGCGCGTATGCCTCTTTGCTGCAAGACTTTTGGCCCGGCTACATACTGATCCTGCCAGCCGCCGCCTTCCTGCTCCGGTTATTCATGATCCAGCACGATTGCGGGCACGGTTCATTCTTCGCCCGGCGAAAGCTGGATACGTGGACAGGAAGGGCACTCGGCGTTTTGACACTAACGCCTTACGATTATTGGCGGCAAACACATGCCGAACATCATGCATCTGCTGGCAATCTTGATAAGCGTGGCATCGGCGACATCACGACCTTGACGCTCGAGGAATACCGCGCCCGTTCTCGAACCGGGCGACTCGCCTACCGACTTTACAGGCATCCGATCGTCATGTTTGGCATTGGACCCGCCTGGCTCTTTATCTTCAAGCAACGCCTGCCGATCGGGATGATGCAAGCGGGAGCCCTGCCTTGGGTTTCCACGATGGCCACGAATGTAGCGATCGCGATCGTAGGCGGCCTGGTAATATGGGCGATTGGACCTATCCCCTTCCTGCTGGTTCATCTGCCCGTCGTTCTGCTGGCAGGGGCAGCCGGCGTCTGGCTATTTTATGTCCAACATCAGTTCGAGGAAACGCACTGGTCGAAGACCGGAGAATGGAAATTTCCGCAGGCCGCTCTTCACGGCGCGTCACATTACGATCTTCCGCTCGTGCTTCGATGGCTGACCGGGAATATCGGTATCCACCATATCCACCATCTTTCAAGCCGCATTCCGTATTACCGGCTTCCGGAAGTCCTGCGCAATCACCCCGAGTTGGTGGCCATTGGCCGCGTCACCCTTTGGCAAAGCCTCGAATGTGTCCGGCTTGCTTTATGGGATGAACAGAGCGGCAGGCTCATCTCCTTCCGCGAGGCCGAGAGCCTCGGCCCGTCGATATCTGACCGCTTTATGCGGTTCGTTTGAATAGCATGTTAGGATCCAAGATGATTGCCACCGCTAAAATAAGTCCCAATACGGCCGCTTTGAGGGTCACTTTGACGCCTCCCCAGATCAGAGGCCTGAAACTTGCAAGGGATGGGGACCTGTACCTTCAGGAGAGCAAGAAGTGGACGCATCTCGATGCGACGATTACCTTCGCCAAAGCCGATCGCTTTCAGGAGCGGCCGATCAAAATCAAGTTCGTGACAACGGCGACAGTAGGCAAATTGAGAACCAGCGGTCTTCTCAAGACCCTCGATACCGGCGCCGACCCAGACATCTCGCCGCACGGCATCACGATGGCCGGAAAGATGTGGCTACTGAAGCATAAATAGACCCAATCAGTTGCAGCGCCGGCGCCGAGAATCAACGGGTCGCCGGTTCGAACTGGTTCAACTGCTCAGGCTTTGTCATTCCAGGCAAGCGCCGTTGTGAGACCGTCTTTCGTGCATCAGTCAAGCCGCCGGCATTGAGCAGACGCGATCTAGGAACTCAAGCACTCGGAATTGCTTGCTTGACGCATTTCAAATGTTATCCAGGCATTGACACGAGGAAGGGCGCTGGAACGAAATCCTGCAAGCACAGGTTCGGGGCTTTTGAGTGCGAAGGTCGTCCGTATGAAAATCCTTGTTACCGGCGCAACAGGACTTGTTGGCAGTGCCGTTTGCGCCCGGCTAGTGGCATGCGGACATGAAATCATCTGTGTGGTGCGTCCTGGAAAACGCCCGGTTGAAGGCACCGGCAGTTGGGTTGAAGTCGATGTGGCCAAAGCAGTGGCGCCGTCTGCCTGGCTGCATCATCTCGAGGGAATGGACGCCGTCGTGAATTGCGCCGGGGCACTGCAGGACGGAGTGACCCACAACATGGCGGGCGTCCACGCGCAGGGACCGGCAGCGCTGTTTCTTGCATGCGAGCAATCCAGTGTACGTCGAGTCATCCATTTCTCGGCAATTGGAGTGAATCGGCAGCAGCCATCGACGTTCTCGCGCACTAAGCTTTCCGGCGAAATGGCCCTGATGGAGACGGATCTCGACTGGGTAATACTGCGTCCGTCCGTGATCCTTGGTGATGCGGCCTTCGGCTCCAGTGCATTGTTTCGCGGACTTGCGGCGCTGCCGTTTCTGCCAGTGATGCCGTCGACCGGGAAACTTCAGGTGGTGCAGCTCGAAGACGTCGCCGAAACCGTCATTCGGCTGCTCGACAAAACGGCCCCGTCGAAAATCTCGTTCGAAATCGTCGGCCCGCAGGTGCTCGAGTTTGAAGAGATTGTGGCGCAATACCGCAGATGGCTTGGCTGGCGTCCGGCCAAGCGTTATCTGCTGCCCCGCCCGCTCGCCAGCCTTCTCTATTGGTTGGGCGATATTGCGGGATTGCTGGGCTGGCGGCCGCCGGTTCGAAGTACGGCCGCAAGGGAGATCGCGCGCGGCGCCGTCGGTGATCCAGGCGAATGGATAGCCGCCACCGGAATCCGGCCATCGTCGTTGGACGATGCCTTGGCACGTCGACCGGTTTCGGTTCAGGAGCGTTGGTTTGCCAAGCTTTACTTCCTGAAGCCCGTCACCTTTGTGCTGCTGCCCCTCTTCTGGATATCGACGGGAATAATCTCGCTGACATCGGGTTTCGAGCAGGGTGTCGAACTGATGATGGGGGGCGGGGCAAGTAGTTTGGCCGCACCAACCGTCATTGCCGGGGCACTTACAGACATCGCGATAGGATGCGCCATCGCCATACGCCGCACTGCGCGATGGGGCCTTTACGCAGCTGTCCTGCTGTCACTCTTCTATGCGGCGGCCGCAACCGCGGTATTGCCGGAGTTATGGAATGAGCCGCTCGGCCCGTTGACAAAGATATGGCCGATCCTTGTGTTGCACCTGGTTGCTCTCGCGATCTTGGAGGAGCGGTGACCTATTTCGTGCTGAAATTCCTGCATATCATCGGCGCCACCGTTCTCCTCGGCACTGGCGCGGGCATCGCCTTTTTCATGTTGGTCGCGCATCGCACCGGCAATGCAAAGACTGTGGCCGCGGTCGCGCGGATCGTGGTCTTTGCGGATTTCGTCTTCACCACAACCGCCGTGATCGCTCAGCCGGTCACCGGCATAGCGCTCGCCTGGCATGTCGGTTATTCCCTTTGGGAGCGCTGGATCGTTTGGTCGATCGTTCTTTATCTCATCACGGGTGCTTTTTGGCTGCCGGTCGTTTGGATACAGATGGAGATGCGCAAGATTGCGAAAGAAGCAGCTGCAAATGGTGAGCCGCTGCCGGCGCTATACCATCGGCTGTTCTGGACCTGGTTCTGTTTTGGCTTTCCGGCCTTTGCTTCAGTGCTGGGAATTCTCTGGCTGATGATCACGCGCCCGGTTGGATAGTCAGGGTGCGCATTTGTTGAAGCTCACCAATGCAATCGCGGTGAGATGCACCTTAAGTCCAACCGTTTATGGGGGTTTGACCCCCTTTTTCGATTTTGCACCTGCGCATGCCTCGGTCCGCCTGTCCGACCGGGAGATGTAGACTGGCCCCGCCTATTCGGCGCCAGCCAGCTCCACCGCCGCCGCACGAACTTGGCGTCATCGCGGACGCCGTCGAAATATGCTCAGATTGCACACTCCAGCGAATCCTTCAGTATCGACGCTCGTGTAAGATCATTAACGATCGCGTCCTTCTCCCTATATTCTCTTCCAAGCTGTCCGATAACGGACCAACCATTGCGGCTTGGGAACTCGGACAGCTGAAGGCGGTTGTCGGGGAAACCTGGCAATGAGGTCTGCAATGGAAAAGGTTATCAACATCGACTTCCATGTCATTTGGAAGCCACCGGTATACGTCCGGATCGGCGACGGCATTCGTGAGCGCATTGAGGGTCCGGACGCGGCGCTTGCGGCGCTTCTCCATCGCTGGCCGTCGACCAATTCTCGTGAGTTCGGCGTCGCCAAGCGCAGATGCGTCGATGCCATCGCTCGTCGTGGAAGTGCCGAGAGAGCCCGCAGGGCGTTCATGGAGGCGGCGCTCGCCGCGAGGGTATTCGCATGACCGTGCTTTCAATCGACGCACCGCACTGGGCGATACTTTTGGGGACGTTGACGCTTACATGCTGGATTGCTGCCGGCCTGGCGGCCGTTCTCGGGACCGCTGAGGAGATCAGGCACGGCAAAGCCGGGGGATTTGCCGGCTATATGACAACGGGCCTCGCTGGGGCCGGCGTTGGCTCCGCACTAGCGATGATCGCCATCTTGATATCCGCGTAACGGGCAAAGGACGCCGGACGCCCTTCGCTTCCGCGGAGCGGTCTCCCTCGTCGATGCGGGCGATGTCAGTTATTCCAACATCGCCTGAGCGGCGGACCAAGCCTTGCCTATTTATGACTGAAGCTCCATGCGTTGAGTTCCGGGGATGGCATCGATCTCGAAGCAAGACGGCCTGATCCGGCATCGGCGCCAGCTTTATAGAGGGAAACCGTTGAGGAACCGACTTAACCGCCCGCGAGCAGCTGTTGGGCGTGCCCAGGGAAATCAGAATGCTCCCCGCTAAGTGGCGCCTTACGACATCTTAAGCGGCGACGGTCTGGAGACACGATGCGCGATTGCATTATCATCGGAGGTGGACCTGCTGGCTTGACTGCGGCCATTTATCTTGCGCGCTATCACCTCTCAACAACCGTATTCGATGACCATAGCAGTCGTGCCGCCACCATTCCGATTTCCCATAACCTCGCAGGGTTCCCGGAGGGCATCAGCGGAAGGGAGCTTCTCGCCAGGATGCGCACACAGCTTCAAAGGTACAAAGTTCAGATCCTGGCTGAGGGCGTTAGCCAGCTTCGGAAGGAGCAGGTCGGCTTTCGAGTTCTCTCCAACAGCGGCAGCATGCGGGCCCGAACAGTCCTTCTCGCCACCGGTGTCACCGACCGCAAGCCACCGATATTGGCCGAACGTCATGACGAGGCTGTTGCAGGCGGCCTTATCCGCTACTGCCCTGTCTGTGACGGGTTCGAGGTGACCGACAAGCGTGTGGCTGTTATCGGTTGCGGATCGAGAGCGTTTGCGGAGGCGCTGTTCCTGCGGAGTTATACGACACACGTGACCATCATCACACCGCAGGAGGAACACGAGCTCTCGGAGATTGAGGTCGATCGGCTGCGGGACTTACAGATCGGCCTCCAGAAAGGTCCGGTAAAGTCCATCGACCCCGGGCGCGATGCAATCAGAGTCGCGACAGCTTCCGGTATCGGCGAGTTTTCGTCTATATACCCGGCGCTTGGATCGGACGCTCGGTCGAAACTGGCAGCTGTGGCCGGTGCAGAATTGTCGGAGAACGGCTGCGTCATCGTCGACAGTCACCAAAGGTCAACCCTACCTGGCCTGTATGCAGCTGGAGATGTGGTCGTTGGCTTGGATCAGATCGGGACCGCGATGGGCCAGGCGGGCATAGCGGCCACCGCGATCCGAAATGATTTGAACGAGGCTAGACCTCTAGCGCGCTAAAGGATGCCGTCGCTGGGCCCCACCCCGCATTTCCGGAAAAGCGTGTGGACCGGGTGAGCCTGAGCCTTGCTCTACGTATTGCTCAGTGCGCAGCAACCTTGCTCTTGGGACCGAGTTAATCATCGAATCGGACTGCACGAGGCGCCTTTTCGGGAAAAGTCGCGGCCAACAGTTTCCATATCTCAGGATTAGGCAATGAATGACGACCATCCGGACCGCAAAAGCCCAACAACACCAGCCGCGGCAGGACTAACACCCGCCTTAACCCGCAACATAGAAGCTATCATGCAGCGCCGCCGGCAGAGCCAGAACGCAGCATCTGCTCAGGAGCGTGCCGCTGCTGCGGTCAGCAAGTTTGCTGGTTCAATGATGTTCGTCTACATTCACATCGTTTTTTATGGCGTCTGGATCATCGCAAATGTGGGTTGGATCCCACAGGTGCCACTCTGGGACCCCTCTCTGGTTATCCTCGCGATGGAGGCGTCGGTCGAGGCGATCTTTCTCTCGACGTTTGTCCTGATCAATCAGAACCGAATGGCTGCACAGGACAATGTCCGCGCCGACCTCGACCTCCAGATCAGCTTATTAAACGAACATGAAACGACACGCCTGATTGCGATGGTCGAAGCCATTGCAAAGAAACTTGAAGTTCCGACCGAGGCCCATGAGGTCGAAGAGCTAAAGAAAGACATTGCGCCGGAAGCAGTGCTGGATCGCATCCAGGCGGAAGGGGAAGACAAGTAGAAGTGTTCGTGTTGGCTGCGAAGTGGGACTCCCGGGCTGATGTTAGCGGGATCCGCGGGCCTTGTGGCCGGCCGGTTCGCTATCGAGCTCGTCAACTCACTTCTGCCACCTGACCTGCAAGGCGTTCAGGGCGGCGACAAGATCACTCTGTCACCCTTCTTATCATTCGACGCCGATGGCGTTGCAGGCTCTCTGCGCGCGCAGCAGTCCGACGTGGCCTTCGGCCCCCGGCGCCTTCCGACGGTTCGCCAACGGCGGTCGGCCGTTCTGCCCAAGTGCAGCAACACCGAAGCGTACGGCATCCCTCGCCGGCGACTCCGCCGCTGCGGCGACCGCTTGCGCGAACTCTCGGTCACCTGTGTCCCACTCACTCATACTCCACGAGGCTGCATAGAAGGCACGATCTCTCACCTATCCGGATGATTGCCGTTACAGGTTTAGTTTGTAGTAATACTAGGTTTCTGACCAATCTTGGGAAGAGTGTCGTTGATTATGGCTAGATCTTCTCGAAAAAATATCTTTTAAAAGGGCGTGCCAGAGTAAGCAGATGTGGCTGGTATAAAGGAACCGTCATGGCTGGAGCAGCCTTGGTCGGTCCGTGGGCTTCATGTCGTCGGATGATGTTTAAAGGGTAACGACATGCGCAAAACAATGGCCGCCGGCCTGGCCGCCTTGATCGCCTTCTATGTTCTCGGCGGCATGAGCGCGAGACATGAGATCTTTCCCTGGCCACAACTTTCCGCGCTGAAGAAAATGATTGGCCCAGAGAAGGAGGCGGCTTCAAGCCGTTATACCTTCGACGACAAGGAACGACTCATCGCAGATGAATCAAAAACCGCGGTGACCTGCCCGACCCAAACTGATCGAACTGCTGTCCTACTCATTCTTGGCCAATCGAACGCGGCCAACTACGGTGGACAACGGCACCAGTCAGATTATGGCGCTCGCATTGTAAACGCCTTTGACAAACGGTGCTTCATCGCGGCGTCGCCACTTCTTGGATCGACTAATACCAAGGGAGAGTATTGGACGCTTCTTGCGAACAAATTGATCGGATCGGGACAAAATGACAGCGTCATCCTCGCACCTCTCGCATATGGCGGTTCAGAGGTCGCACGATGGGCGGCAGGCGGTGACCTCAATCCTGTGCTGGTCGACACAATGAAACAGCTTCAGGATTCCGGTTATCGGATAACGAGCGTCCTCTGGGTGCAGGGAGAGGCGGACCTCGTCATGGGCACCACTTCCGAGGCCTACCAGAAACATTTCATGTCAATGGTTGACACATTGCGTCAGCACGGCGTCGAAGCACCCGTTTACATTTCGATCGCATCGAAATGCCTGGAACCGAGCAATGGCGGCTTCAAGGAGCATATTCCGGACAATGCGATCGTACGGGCGCAACTGGCCCTGTCAAAAAGCGGTCACGGTATCCGAGAGGGCGTCAATTCTGACGCGTTACTCGATGGAGATGACCGCTACGACGATTGCCATATCGGGGGCTCAGGCGCGGAGAAAGTGTCGCAGGCCTGGCTGAACCTTCTGCGTGGCGAGAGCCACCTGGAAAGCTCGCGATAGTCTTCAGTGATTTCACCCCCAGATCCGCGCGAGGCTTCCTGCAGTACCGGGCGCTGGACATCATTCCCTGCTTAGGCGCTGCCAATAATGCTTCTCGTTCTGCCTCGGCCTTTCTTTGCGCAGCACTGTCTCTAAACCTCAGGCCGCCTTCTGCAAAACCACTCTGTTTCGGCGTTGTTTCTCGGCCAGATAAAGCGGTTTGTCCGCGTTCTCGACGAGCTCGGAAGGCGACCCAAAGGGGTTGGCCAAATGGCTCGAGCAAGACACTTGCAAGCTGTATTTCTGTTAATCAACGAGGTAAGATTGAACATCGCCACCGGCATGTTAGGTTCACACATGACACAACGAGTTGGGGATGAAAGATCCAACACGGAGCGCCCATGTCCGGTCAACCTGATGAGCTCGTCTCGTTTTATGGCAATAGCCTAAAATTAGCGAAATGCTCTCTGGCGGTTTCGAAGGCCTACAAGACCGCAGCGGCGCCGGGTGCGACCCTTTGGGATCTATATCCGGAGCTTGACCCCGACCACAGATCGATGATCGAAACCGTGCTTGCCGGCGGCCTGCCGCGCAACATCGCGATCGGCGGTTCTCCCGGCAAGAGCCGCAGTCTCCTGGTTTTCGCTACTGACCGGGGCCTTGGAATCATCGAGACGCACGATGCAAGAGCGAATTCTGAGGCGTCGACCGGGGAGGCCGATCGCGCTCTCCTTCTTCATCAGGCCAGCCATGACGTTCTGACGGGACTGGCAAACCGCCGCCAGTTCACCAGCGATCTCGAGATAAGCTTTCCCGTGCCGAAGGGTCAAAAGCTGGCGCTGATGCTGCTGGATCTGGATGACTTCAAACCGGTCAACGACACACTTGGGCACGGCGCCGGCGACACGGTGCTCAAGATGACGGCGGAACGTATCCAGGCCGTGCTTCGCAACGGCGAGACAGCTTACAGACTTGCGGGCGACGAATTCGCCGTCATTCAGCGGGGTCAGGAGCCTGCGGAGGCCGAAGATTTGGCTGGTTCCCTGGTCCGCGCGTTCAAAGAGCCATTCACCATCGACGGGATCGATGTATTTGTCGGCGCCAGCGTCGGAATTGCCATTGCGCCGACCGATGGCAATGACGGCGAACAATTGATGAAGGCAGCCGACATCGCACTCTATGCTGCCAAGAACGACGGACGCGGCCGGGCGAGAATGTTCAACCGCTCGATGATGATCATGCTGGAGCAGCGTGAGACGCTGAGGCGCAGTTTGCGTGTGGCCCTCAAGGAGCGGCAGTTTTTCATCGAGTATCAGCCGCTGGTGGAGCTATCGGAGGGGATCGTCGGCTTCGAGGCGTTGCTGCGTTGGCGTCACCCGTATGCCGGAGTGGTTCCGCCGAGTGTTTTCATCCCGATGGCCGAAGCCGACGGTCTCATGGGAGATATTGGAGCGTGGGTTCTTGAACAGGCGTGCCGCGAGGCGTCGACGTGGCCTTCGCATTTCATCGTGGCGGTCAATTTATCGCCGGCTGAATTCCTGCGCCGCAGCTTCACCGATCGCGTATCCGGAATTCTTGACGCGGCCGAGTTTCCTGCCGAAAGGTTGGAGATCGAAATAACCGAAACCGTCCTGCTTGAACGCACCACCAAAAATCTCGACATACTCCATACCCTGGAGGTCCTGGGCGTTCGAATTGCACTGGACGACTTTGGCACCCGCTATTCATCGCTCAGCTATTTACAGAGCTTTCCGTTCGATACGATCAAGATCGACCGGCACTTCATCAAAGACGTCGAGACTAATCCGAAGAGTCAGACCATCGTGCGTTTCGTCATCGGCCTTGCGCACGGGCTGGGGATGCGGATTACGGCCGAAGGCGTCGAAACGGCCGGCCAGGCGACGTGGCTTAGAAGAGAAAAATGCGATCGACTGCAGGGACATCTTTTGGGCGCCCCGATGTCCTCCGAAGCCATCGGCGATTTCCTGCGTCAGGGGTCGTTCGCGACAGGTTGGATAAGCTAGTCTGATGAAGCGCCGACGACGTCTCGCAGCGGCAGGCTTCCGAGCTAAGCGGCGGAACGTCTCCTCCTCCGATTGTCCTTCCCTTCGCCCATCGCCGTCACGCCGCTGGAAAGCTCTTCCGCAACTCGATGCCCTGGTATTTTCGCTCACGCAAATGCAGCGATGACGCCGTAAGCCAAAGCGGTAGTCGCCGCCAAGGCCAGGATTGAAAGCCCGGCGCCGATCAATGCAATCAGGCCGTCACGCCATCAGCGCGACCGCGATGACGAACACAGCGAAAGGCCGGTAACAAATTCCCGAAATGCCGCCGCCGGCAGAAATGATCTGACGGGAGCCATCCACCTGTTCGAAACAGCCATCGCCACTTCATTAGTAATACAATTTTTGGGAACCAAATTCCGGCGCCTCCGTTTCGGCTGAATGAGATCGGAACTGAACAAGTCCGCAGTGCTGCGGTTTAAGCCAATTGGATCCCACCCGGAGATGAGGCGGTATTTGGATGCCCTTCCGGATTTTGAGCCTCCTATGGATTCCAACGAGTTGTTCGGAGACCTGCTAAAATTGCTTGATGCCGCAGACGACGACGCGCGGCGGCGCTCAAAACACCAAAATTGACGAAGTTGGTCCCGCGAGCAAACGCCGGCGGCGCCTATTTTCGGCCTCGAAGCGAGGCGCTTCTGAATGACCTCGCTGGAAGCGAGTTTATGCCTTCCTTGGATCCTGTCACCAGAGCTATCTTCCTTTAAGGTCGATCTGCATATTCTGGTCCTGAGAGGTTGGACCTCTATTAGAGGTTACTCATGCCGCCGTCGATGACGAGCTCGCTGCCGACGATAAAGGACGCCTCGTCCGATGCAAAGAACACCACGGTCTTCGCCACTTCTGACACGTCACCAAAACGGCCGGCCGGGATCTGGTTCTGCACACCTTCGGCCATAGCCTTCATATCGGCTTCCGACATGCCGAGCTTTCCGTACAGCGGGGTTGCGATCGGGCCCGGGCTAATGGCGTTGACGCGGATGCCGCGCCCCACCAGTTCACCCGACAGCGTTTTCGCCAGTGTTAGAAGCGCGCCCTTTGTCAGCGAATAGACGCTGGAGTTCGGCATGCCGATGTGCGCGTTGATCGACGTGTTCAGCACGATCGAGGCACCCTTTGAAAGGACAGGCAGGAGAGCTTGGATCAGGAAATAGGGGCCTTTCACGTTCGTCGCAAACGACTTGTCGAAATCGTCCTCCGACCAGCTCTCAACTGGGCCGAATTGAGCGACGCCAGCGTTTACAAATAGGACGTCGAGCTGACCGAAAGCTTCCTTCACCTGGTTTACCACGTCTTTCTGGGCGGCAACGTCGCCTGCGTCTGACTGGATGACGATCACGTTCTCGCCAAGTTCCTTGCGCGCCTTCTCAACACTGGCCGCGCTGCTGCCTGTCACAGCGACCCGAGCGCCTTCGGCGACGAATTGGCGTGCGGTTTCAAGCCCGATGCCGCTGGTGCCGCCGGTAATGAGGGCGGTCTTGTTTGCAAGTCTGGACATCATAACTTCCTTTGCTTTTGTTGAGGCGGCCTCGATGCCGGGGTTGATGACAATCATGTACTGCAGAAGCTCTGTTCGAATTAGTAGGCACAAAGCATTTCTGTTGTTCGGCGATGCCGAACGCTGCAGGCATGACAGGAACTTGAGTCAACCCGGCTCAAGTAGAGAGCCAATGACTGACCATTGCTGCTTTATCGATTATGGAGAACACCTCGGCAATCTTGCCCTTCCTCAGATGTAAATAGCGTCCTCGTGGAAGACGACGCGCCTGCGGTTGACAGCAAGGCCTGGAAACTCATTGAAAGGCGTGCAGTCAAATCGGATTCGGGACGCTAGATGACGTTCGTTGGCTACGACGAAGGTCCGCCGCTATTCTCGATCGAGGGCGGCGGCACGATGAGGCGCGGGCGGAGGATGTCGCCGACCTCATCGTTTTCCTCGCATTGATGCGCGCTGGACGACCGGCCAGAAGATCGATGCAACAGGTGGTGCCCGGATCTAATCGAGTCCAAGGCACCGCTATGGGTCCGGCCGTTCGCATTAGGCGTGGGCGGGCTCCTGACGGATGCCGGTAACACCAGCCAGGAATGCGCTCGCCGAGCTTGTCCTGGCGTTCTCCCGCGCCTCCAACCGCGAGTCTGCTTCGCGGAGATTGGATGAGGTGCTTAATTCCGGGCCTCCGGGAACATGTCCGGCAGGCAGGTCACGCTCCTCGCGTCTTCTGACCGGCACCCCCGGTAGGGCGAGCTGGTGCGGAACCTCCGCACCAGCTTCCGATCACGTTCGGAATTAATTTTCTTTCGCGCGATAGGTACCCGGAAGGATGAAAATCTCGTCCGCGCGCCCGTATCCGCCGTCCTTTACTTCCTCGATCAGCACCATTGTGTGTGGCCGTGCCGCCTCCGAGAAATACTCCACCAGCATGTCGGTGGCTCTGTGCACGATTTCTTCCTTCTGGGAGCGGCTGAGCGCGCCTTCAGGGGTCTTTATGTTAACGAATGGCATAGGACTCTCCTTTCTTGGGGGTTCTGCTTCAGATCATGCCGCCATTGGCGCGTAGCACCTGACCGTTCACCCAGCCGCCTTCCGGACCGGCAAGGAAGGAAACGACCGAGGCAATGTCGTCCGGTTGGCCTAGGCGCCCCAGCGGAATGGTGCCGACAATTCGCTGGACCAGTTCGTCGGGCTTGCCGGACATGAACAGTTCTGTCTCGACGGGACCGGGCGCGACCGCATTGACGGTTATGCCGCGCCGGCCGAGTTCCTTCGAGGCGACGTGCGTGATCGCCTCGACGGCCGCTTTGCTTGCGGCATAGACACCGTAACTCGGCCCGTAAGCGCCGACGACGCTGGAAGAGAAATTGATGATGCGCCCACCATCGCGGAGCCGACGGGCTGCTTCGCGCACGGCGCGGAATGTCCCTGTGAGGTTTATGGCGATCTGCTGCTCGAAACTCGCGTCGTCCGAATCGGCAATCGGAGCCAGTTTTATGATCCCGGCATTGTTGACCAGGATGTCGGTCCCGCCGAAGCGCTCTTCGGCCGCGGTGAACAGATCGGCAGCCGCGGCCGGACCGCTTATGTCAACCTGCACCGCGAGAGCCTTTCCGCCGGCCAATTCAATGTCTGCGACGACCGCATCAGCCGCCTGAAGGCTGCTTGCGTAATTCACCACGACGGCGACGCCGTCTTGCGCCAGCCGGAGCGCAATGGCTCGGCCGATGCCTTTCGATGCGCCGGTGACGATAGCGACGCGCTGTCCTTTGATGGTCATGTCACCTTTCTCCTATTTTACGGACAGGAGGTATTGCCGGCGACCCAGAAGAACAATCCGACAACATTTGACAACATAATTCGGCTATGGTGAATAAAGACATGGATCGGCTTGACCGCATGCAGCTCTTTATCCGGATCGTCGAGCGGCGTAGCTTCGCCGCCGCGGCGTCCGACCTTGGGCTTGCACGTTCCACGGCCACTGAAGCGATCAAGCAGTTGGAAGACGATCTCGGCGTTCGCCTTCTCGAGCGAACCACCCGCCATGTCGCGCCGACACTGGACGGCGCTGCCTTCTACAGGCGATGTGTTGCGATCCTGGCGGAGGTGGACGAGGCGGAAAACGTCTTCCGTGACATGCAACCGCGCGGCCTGCTGCGCGTCGACGCCCATCCCTTGCTGACACGCACATTCCTGTTGCCGCGGCTCAATGAATTCCTCGATCGTTATCCTCTGCTGGACCTGCAGATCGGGCAGGGCGACCGGCTGGTCGATCTCGTCAGGGAGGGTATCGACTGCGTCATCCGCGCCGGAGAGATTGCTGATAGCGGCCTGATCATGCGTCGCCTCGGGATGATTGCTGAAATCACCTGTGCCAGCCCAGCCTATATAGCGAGGCACGGAGTGCCACGCTCACCCGACGCGATGGAGGGGCATCGCGCCGTTGGCTTCATATCGTCCCGCACCGGGCAGGTCATGCCGCTCGAGTTCACGGTCGGTAGCACTGTACGCTCGGTAACCTTGCCGTGCCGGCTAACGGTCAACAACTCCGACACAATGTCCGATCTCGCCCGCCTCGGCTTCGGCCTCATTCAAGCGCCGCGTTACCGCCTCCAGCGGGACCTAGACGAAGGGACGCTGGTCGAGGTTCTTGCCGACTTTCTTCCACCGCCGACACCGCTTACCGCGCTCTACCCGCAGAACCGCCAGCTTTCACCGCGGGTGCGCGTCTTTCTCGACTGGATCGTCGAATTGTTCTCCGAAGCTGATTTCTGACGTTCAGCTACCTCCGCGCAGCTGCCAAGCGGCTCGCAACTAGCTCTTGCCGAGGCCTCAAGCATTCTCGTGAACAGCGCCTCCACTCCGCGCGAACATCCGCTGATCTGATTACGGACTCTCCCGCGGCGATTTCCAGATCCTGCTTTGTCGAGCGGCGCTAGGGCTTTGCTCACAGCTTGAACCCTACGCGGCGCAATAATTGGTGTGACTGATGAAAAGCCGGATGGCCGCCCGACAAACAGGAGACACGTGCTGGGTAGCAAATAATCGCCGGGCGGCACTAATATCATAGGGCCAGTTACTTCGGTTTCTAGTTGACTTCTCCTATTGTACGAAAACGTACAACACGTTACTTTACATCCAGAAACATAACTCGAAATGAGTGCAGTACTACTTATTGCTCCATAATAGAACATCGCGCAAAATAGTTGTAAGCGCCTCGGTGCGCAATGCTTACAAAATAACCCCCTCACCCTAACCCCGCCGGTGCGGGGTTTTTTCGTCCGGCATCGTACGGGAACCATAAACTGACAATCAGGTTAGCTCACTGGATCGCGGGAGAAAGCAATTATCTTTTTGTTCGCAAAGGCTTCCTCTTAGTGATCCATCGACCCCGGATGTTGGGTCGTGCGGAGGTAAGTTTCCCGGTCTGCTCCCAAAGCGACGCTCCGCGCGGCCCGACGCCTTTTGTGTAGGCCAAACACAAGTCGTGATATCCTGTCGTGTTGAAGCATCGCGCTCGCGCCCTACGGTTATCATCGGGAGCAACGGCGTTATGATCCTGTCTACTGTATTCCAAACTCAAAGCGTGCTGAACGATGACGAGGTTGCTCTTTGCCAAAGGGTCTTTGACCACGTCAGCTCGGCGCGGCAGATCGTGACCACGGCCGATCGGGAAGAACTGGCAATGCGAGTAATCCAGTCGTTCCAGCATGGAGTGAAAGACGAGGATTCTTTAGTTCGGCTCCTGATCTGATCGACCCTCGCGTCTTATAGCCCGTTGTGTTTGGACGGTTCCACGCTTAAATTAGTTAATGGTAATGAAGATCCATCGCTTGGTATCATGAGAGCTTGTATCCCGTCGCAACGGAGAGGCTCGATGTTACAAAAAGTCCCGCCGATGTTCCGCAATGAATTGCTGAACTCGTTTTCAGACGAAATGCGATGGCTGGAGGCCGATCTTCAACCGGTCAAGCTCGACGTCGGAGATATCCTTGTTGAGCCTGATGCTCCCATTCAGCATGTCCACTTCATCGAGCGCGGGATCGTCGCCGCGGTTACGACAACACAAGGCGGCCGAAGCCTCGAAGTCTTCAGTGTGGGCCGGGAAGGCATGACCGGTGTCTCTGTTCTCCTGGGGGCCGACAGAACGTCATGGCGGAGCTTTGTTCAAGAAGCAGGTTCTGCCATCCGCATTCCTACATGGGCTATTCGGGAGGCGGCGGAGCGTAGCCCTTCACTGCGCGAGAGGCTTCTCCGATACGCTCACTCGGTGATGGTGCAATTGGCGGAGACAGCACTTGCCTTGGGCCACTACTCTTTAAACCAACGTTTGGCCCGCCTCATCCTGATGAGCCATGACCGTGCCGGAAGCGACGAACTTCTTATGACGCACGAGTTCGTGGCTATGATGCTTGGAGTCCGGCGCGCTGGAGTTTCCACGGCGTTGGCCTTTCTTGAAGGCGAAGGCATGATCAGGTCGACGCGCGGCAAAGTCAGCATCCGTAATCGTAGCAAACTCGTCGCCATGGCAGGTGGGAGCTACAACCGCTTCGGGACCGCCTCGACCAACTTCTATGAGGCTGCGCGCACAGTGCCGACAAAAAACGCTTTTCAGGCGGGAACAAATCAGCAGCACTAATAGTAATTTGGTCAGCCGCGCGGAGCTTGAATGGCAGCCAACTCTTCATGATGCCTCCGCCCGGCTCGTCGCAAGTCCCCAACTTGAGCCCCCCTCCGCGGGGCTCTCCTTTTTTGGTTGCGTCTTCTTTCCTGGTGGCTTTGTCATGCTGGCAGTGCATCAGAGTGGATCTGAAGAGTCGACTCCTTCAGTTGAGTGATCGCAAGGGATTACTCACGCGATGCCGGTGCGACGAGACTCAAATCGATGGTGCTAGGACTTGGTCTCTCTAGGGACGTTGTGAAAACGGCAAGCAAACCGTTTTGCTGCGAGACGGACCGAGGCAATATTGCTGCCGCGCCGGGATTACCCGACCTGTTCTACAGCGAGGGTGCCCGCGGAAAGCGGCCTGATCAGCGACTTCGCAGAAACCGATGGATCGAGCCAGTCGGCCCAGGAGCCGCGTTCCAGGATAACAATCTGCCGATCGTGGTAGGGCGCGATGTCTGGACCCGGTTCCATCGTCAGCATGGTGAAGGCCTGACCGACGTCCGGCGTGTCGCGCCAGATGCCGGCAATGCAGAAGATCGGCTCGTCCTTTTTGGTGAACAGCCACTTGTCCTTGCGCTTCTTTTTCGGGTCCTTCGGATCGGTGAACTCATAAAAGCCATCGGAAATGATCAGACAGCGATTGGAGGTGAACTCCCGTCCTTCCGAGCGGAAATTATAGACCGGCCGCTTGTTCGGTCCCGGCCAGCTCCAGCGCCGCTGCACGAGCTCTCCCTCGTCACGGGTTCCGTCGATCGGTCTGACTATCGGGCCTATATCGGTAATCTTGATGTCCTCGCGCGCTTCGAGGTTCGGCGCGCCTTCGCCGAAGCGGATCTTGATCTTGATGTCGGCGAAATCCTCGACAACCGAGGAGACATCCACCATCAGCCGATAGTCATTGCACATCGCTCTTCCCTTCGAGGGGGGTCCCATTACCGCACCACCCAGGCGCTGCAGGTGCAATATATGCCCGGATTGAATGTGTTCCAGCAGGACGAGGAGTTCCTCGGCTTGCCTTGTTGGCAGGCGGAGCGCGACCGGCCTTTTGATAAGTAAAGTTTGCCGCGCGACGATGGCGGCGCCATCTAGAACGTGTCGCATGACCATCTGAAGTTCGGTCTCACCGGCGCGCATGCACGGAGTTTAGCAGTTCAGCGAACCGAACAGGATTATCCATCAGCCTTGTCTAATGTGCTCGTTCCTGATATGTTCCATCCATAATGAACGCGACCGCTTTCCAGTCCGATGCCCCGCTCGACGAGCGCCGTGTCATCATCAGGCGCCATGACGGCGATGTGGAGATGGTGGAGCTGCCATGGGGGCTGCGACCCCGCGACGGCGGCCCGCGCGCCGTTAACGTCGTCCGATCGGAAGGGCGGACATTCCCGAGCTACCGCTGCCTGGTGCCGGCTTCGGAGTTTCGCCACAAGAGCTTCAGCTTTTCACTCGCCAACGGCGACTGGTTCTATTTCGCGGGAATCTGGCGCCCGGCGACTGAGGATTGGCCGGAGGCCTATGCCATCCTGACCATCGAGGCGAATGCCGACATCGCGCCTATTCACGATCGGCAGATGGCGGTGCTGACACGCGACCAGCGCATAGACTGGCTCAATGGAGTTGTCCCCGAAGAGGAAATCCTGCGGCCGCTGCCGGCGGGCACCTTCCGGGTCAAGCGCCGCGCCTGCGAGCCTGCCCAGCCGATGCTCGCGATCTAAAGCGCCAACCGCAGTTGCGGTTCCGTTCCGGCGGCGCGCCTTTCGAGCGACGACAGCGAGACGCCAAGCAGGCGAATGCCCTTTCGGGGCGGAAAGATCGGCGCCAGCAGCAGGCCCACGATCTCCTCCAGATCGGCGATCGCGGCCAGAGGAATGGGAACGGTCTTGCTGCGGGTGATCTGGTTGAAATCGGCATATTTGACCTTGAGCATCACCGTCTTGGCGCCGATCCCATTGGCCTCGCAATAACCCCACACCTTTTCGATCAGCGGCTGAAGCGCCTCGCGGGCCGGCTCGTAAGCGTGGAGGTCCTGCGAGAAGGTATCTTCGGCGCCGACGGATTTGCGCACCCGGTTCGGCTTGACCTGGCGCTCATCGATGCCGCGGGCAATGCCGTAAAAATAGGGACCGGACTTCCCGAAATGCTCGACCAGGAATTCGAGCGTCTTTCCCTTGAGGTCGGCGCCGGTATCGATTCCAAGCCGGTGCATCTTTTCCGCCGTCGCCGGGCCGACGCCATGGAATTTCTTGACGGGAAGGGCCTCGACGAAAGCCGGCCCATTGCGCGGCGTAATGACCGCTTGGCCGTTGGGCTTGTTGAGATCGCTCGCCATCTTGGCGAGGAACTTGTTGTAGGAGATGCCGGCCGAGGCGTTGAGGCCGGTGATCGCTTTGATCCTAGCGCGGATCTCCAGCGCAATTTCGGTGGCGATTTCCATGCCTTTGAGATTGTGCGTGACATCGAGATAGGCCTCATCGAGTGACAACGGCTCGATCATTGGCGTGTATTCGGCGAAGATTTCGCGGATCTGCTGCGACACCGCCTTGTAGATATCGAAGCGCGGTGGCACGAAGATGAGGTCGGGGCACTTCCGTTTCGCGGTGACCGACGGCATCGCAGAGTGCACGCCGAATTTGCGCGCCTCATAGCTCGCCGCCGCCACCACGCCGCGGGCGGCTGATCCACCGACGGCAATCGGCTTGCCGCGTAATTCCGGATTATCGCGCTGCTCAACCGACGCGTAATAGGCATCCATATCTATATGGATGATCTTGCGCGGCCGCTCGAGACCTTCATCATTTGTCATGACTGGCTTCCATCAGGACCATCTGTGTCCCCCAGACATGGGAAGCGCGCGCCGCATTTGTCCGGCGTTTGCATGCGCTCGCAGCCCATGGCCATCCGCCGGCGGAGTACCGCGAAGCTCACATCGGCGCCAAACGCTTTCACCAACAACTTGCGCTCGATCGCGCCATGGCGGTCACATCGCCGACAGCTGAATTCGATAACCGGCTCACGATAATCCTTCAGTCTCACATCACTCGACAGGTCTGGTCGGGCCATGTGAAAAAATTCCCAATTTAGCCATCGAATTGAATCCGTTTATGGAATCCGTCAGGTCCACGCCCCGCTCAACTTGAACGCGTCCGGCGCGCATTGACTCGTTTTTGCTTTGAGAACAAATAAAGAACATATCGCATTTTCGCAAGTCAAGACGGGTTGCCGTAAGGAGATCATGACCACATCAGTCGCCACTTCGAATGCCGTTCTCGACGAGTTGCGCGAGAAAATCGCCAGCCTGGAAGGAGCGGGCTCGCGCCGTCGCAGTGTGCTTCCGTTTGGGGTTGGCGAGATCGATGCGCAGCTGCCCGGAGGTGGCCTGGCCTTTGGTGCCCTGCACGAAGTCGCCGGCGGCGGGAACGATGCGATCGACGGCGCGGCCGCGGCGCTCTTCATCGGCGGCATCGCGGCCCGGACCACCGGCAAGGTGGTCTGGTGCCTCACCCGCTTCGATCTGTTCTTTCCAGCACTTGCCCAGGTGGGACTTCACCCCGATCGCGTCATCTTCGTCGAATGCGACAAGGAAGAGACGGTGCTCGCAAGCTTCGAAGAGGCGTTGCGGTATGGCGGCCTCGGCGCCGTCGTCGCCGAACTGGTGCGCCTGCCGATGACGGCTTCGCGCCGGCTGCAGCTTGCGGCGGAAAAGTCGGGCACGTTAGGCCTGGTGATCCGCCGATGGCGGCGCCAGACGGAAGCCTCCGATTTCGGCATGCCGACGGCAGCTGTAACCCGTTGGCGGATCTCGGTGCTGCCGTCCGAGCCGCTCCCCGTGCCGGGCGTCGGCCGCGCGCGCTGGCTGGCAGAACTGATGCGGGTCAGGGCAGGCGAGGGAGGAGAATTCATTATCGGAGCATGTGATGGCAAGGGTCGTATCTGTCTTTCTTCCGACACTGCCGACCGACCGGATCAGGCGCGCCGATCCTTCGCTATCTCCTGACACGCCGCTGGTGGTGATCGCCAGGAGCGGGTCGAAGCGATGGGTGGCGGCGGCCGACGGGGCAGCGCACAAACGGGGCTTGCGCGTCGGCATGCCGGCTGCCAAGGCGCAGGCGCTGGTCCAGGGATTGACGATGATCGATGCCGATCCGATGGCTGACAGCGCGACACTTGAACGGCTGACGCTCTGGGCCTTGTCGCAATATTCACCCGTTGTCGCCATGGATCCCCCTGATGGCATCGTCATGGATACCGAAGGCGCCGATCACCTGCAGGGCGGCGAGGACCTGATGCTCTCCGGTCTCGTCAACCGCTTCCGTGCCCGGGGTCTCGCGGCGCGCGCGGCGATCGCCGACACCTGGGGTGCCGCGCATGCGCTCGCCCGGTCTAAGGATCGCGAGACGGTCATCATCCCCCGCGGCGACACCGCCAAAGCGGTCAATCGTTTGCCGCTATCCTCGCTGCGGTTGCCGGCCGAGATCGTCGGGAGCCTCAGAACCCTCGGCTTCGCCACCGTTGGCGATCTGGCAGTGACGCCGCGGGCGCCACTGACGCTGCGTTTCGGGCCCGAGGTCGGGCGCCACCTCGACCAGATGTTCGGCCGGCTCGCCGAGCCCATCGATCCCATCCGGCCGGCGGATATCGTCGAGGTCCAAAGATCCTTTGCCGAACCGATCGGCGCACCGGAGACGATCGAGAAATATGTGAGCCGCCTGGTGCGGCAGCTCTGTCTGGAGCTCGAGAAGCGCGGACTTGGCGTGCGGCGCGCCGATCTGATCGTCCACCGCGTCGACAACACAATCCAATCGCTTCGGGCCGGCACGGCCAAGCCCGTCCGAGATATCGCTTGGCTGACAAAACTCTTCCGCGACCGGATCGAGAAGATCGAGCCCGGCTTCGGCATCGAGAAGCTGAGCCTCGCCGCCATCATCGCCGAGCCGCTCGTCGAGATGCAGTCAACGTCTTCCCTGATCGAAGAACAGGTGACCGATGTGACGCCGCTCATCGACGTGCTCGGCAACCGCGGCGGCCAGCGGATTTTCCGTGTCGCGCCTGTCGCAAGCGACGTGCCCGAGCGCAGTATCCAGCGGATCGCACCGACGGCCGACGAGAGCGGCGCCACCTGGCCGCTCCATTGGCAGCGGCCATCCAGGCTTCTGGGACACCCGGAAGCGATCGAGGTGATTGCCCTGCTGCCGGACCATCCGCCGGTCTCGTTCACCTGGCGCGGCAAGCGGCGCCGGGTAAAGCGCGCCGACGGCCCTGAGCGGATATTCGGGGAATGGTGGCAGCGCAGCTCCGAATGGATCGCGGTGCGCGACTATTTCGTTGTCGAGGATGACGCCGGCGAGCGCTTCTGGATTTTCCGCTCCGGCGATGGCGTTGACGCCGACACCGGATCACACAAATGGTTCCTGCATGGGGTGTTTGCCTAATGCGCTACGCCGAACTGCAGGTCACCACGCATTTTTCGTTCCTCCGCGGCGCAAGCTCGGCCGAGGAACTCTTTGCGACGGCGAAGCTCATGGGCATCGCGGCGCTCGGCATCGCCGACCGCAACAGCCTGGCCGGCATTGTTCGGGCGCTCGAAGCCTCGCGCGCCACCGGCCTGCGGCTCGTCGTAGGTTGCCGGCTCGATCTCCAGGGCGGGATGTCGATCATCGTCTACCCCACCGACCGCACCGCCTATTCGCGGCTGACGCGGCTTTTGACCTTGGGCAAGGGCCGCGGCGGCAAAGCCAACTGCATTCTGCATCTCAAGGATGTAGCGCACTATTCCGAAGGCCTGATCGGCATCCTGGTCCCGGATATGCCGGACGATGGCTGCGCCGTGCAGCTGAGGAAGATGGCCGAGATTTTCGGCGACCGCGCCTATGTCTCGCTCTGTCTACGCCGGCGGCCGAACGATCAGCTGCGGCTGCACAAGCTGTCCAACCTGGCGGCGCAGCATCGGGTGAAGACGGTCGTCACCAATGACGTGCTGTTTCATGAACCCGGCCGGCGGCAGCTGCAGGATGTCGTCACCTGCATTCGCACCGGCACGACTATCGACGATGTCGGCTTCGAGCGCGAGCGGCATGCGGACCGCTACCTGAAGCCACCGGAAGAGATGGCGCGTCTGTTTCCCCGCTACCCGGAAGCGCTGTCACGGACGGCCGAAATCGTCGAGCGTTGCAGGTTCAGTCTGGAAGAGCTCGTCTACCAGTATCCCGAGGAGGCTTTGATCCCGGGCATGACGGCGCAGCAGTCGCTGGAGCACTACACCTGGGAAGGCGTGAAGACGCGCTATCCGGAAGGCCTGCCGGCGCATGTCGAAAAGACGATCCGGCACGAGCTGTCCCTGATCGAGACGATGAAATATGCCCCCTATTTTTTGACGGTCTTCTCGATCGTCCGCTATGCCCGTTCGCAGGGAATTCTCTGTCAGGGCAGGGGGTCGGCGGCGAATTCCGCCGTCTGCTATGTGCTCGGCATCACCTCGATCGACCCGGAGACAAACGACCTCCTCTTCGAACGCTTCGTCAGCCAGGAACGCGACGAGCCGCCCGACATCGACGTCGATTTCGAGCATGAGCGGCGGGAGGAGGTCATTCAGTGGATTTACAAGACCTACGGCCATGACAAGGCGGCTCTATGCTCGACGGTAACACGCTATCGGGCCAAGGGCGCTATTCGTGACGTCGGCAAGGCGCTGGGCTTGCCCGAGGACCTGATCAAGGCGCTTTCCTCCGGCATCTGGTCCTGGTCGGAAACGGTCGGCGAGAACCAAGTGCGTGCTCTCGGCCTCAATCCGGAGGATCGCCGTCTCGCCCTGACCCTCCGGCTCGCCCAGCAGCTGATGGGTGCGCCGCGGCATCTTGGCCAGCATCCGGGTGGATTTGTCCTCACCCATGACAGGCTGGATCATCTCGTGCCGATCGAGCCGGCCGCGATGGCCGACCGCCAGGTGATCGAATGGGACAAGGATGACGTCGAGGCGCTCAAGATGATGAAAGTCGATGTGCTGGCGCTTGGCATGCTGACCTGCATGGCCAAGGCCTTCGCTCTCATCGGCGAGCACAAGCATCAAGATCTCGAGCTCGCCACCATCCCGCAGGAGGATCCGGCGACCTATGCAATGATCCGCAGGGCTGACACGCTTGGCACCTTCCAGATCGAGAGCCGGGCGCAGATGTCGATGCTCCCGCGGATGAAACCGAAAACCTTTTATGACCTCGTGATCCAGGTGGCGATCGTCCGTCCCGGCCCCATCCAGGGTGACATGGTCCATCCATATCTGCGCCGCCGCGAAGGCAAGGAGAAGGTCGAGTATCCGACCCCCGAACTGGAGGCAGTCCTGCACAAGACGCTCGGCGTGCCGCTGTTCCAGGAGTCGGCGATGAAGGTGGCGATGGTCTGCGCGGGGTTCACCGGCGGCGAAGCCGACCAGCTGCGGAAATCCATGGCGACCTTCAAGTTCACCGGCGGCGTCTCGCGATTCCAGGACAAGCTTGTGAGCGGGATGATTCGAAACGGTTACACAATGGAATTCGCTGAAAAGACATTTTCGCAGCTGGAAGGTTTTGGCTCCTATGGCTTTCCCGAAAGCCATGCGGCCTCTTTTGCGCTGATTGCCTATGCCAGCAACTACATCAAATGTCATTTCCCGGATGTGTTTTGCGCCGCACTGCTGAACTCGCAGCCAATGGGATTTTATGCGCCCGCCCAAATCGTCATCGATGCGAGGAAACACGGCGTCGAGGTGCGACCAGTCTGCATCAACCGGTCGCGTTGGGACTCCACGCTCGAGGAGGTCGAAGGCACGGAGCGGCATTCCGTACGGCTCGGCATGCGTCTGGTGCGCGGATTGGCGACCGCCGACGCCGCCCGCATTGTCGCCGCCCGCGCCGACGAGCCCTTCGCATCGGTGGACGATATGTGGCGCCGGTCTGGTGTGCCCGTGGCCTCCCTTGTCGAGCTTGCCGAGGCAGACGCGTTCCTGCCGTCATTGCGCCTCGAACGACGCGATGCGCTCTGGGCGATCAGGGCGCTGCGCGACGAGCCGCTGCCTCTGTTCACGGCCGCAGCCGAACGCGAGGCAAGGGCGATTGCCGAGCAGCAGGAGCCGGACGTCGAGCTCAGGCAGATGACGGACGGTCATAACGTCGTCGAGGATTACAGTCACGTCGGGCTGACGCTCCGGGAGCACCCTTTGAGGTTCCTACGGGCCGATCTTACCCAGCGCCGGATCGTCACCTGTGCCGAGGCGATGGCGGCACGCGACGGAAAGTGGCTTATGGTGGCCGGGCTGGTGCTGGTGCGCCAGCGCCCGGGTTCGGCCAAGGGCGTGATGTTCATCACCATCGAGGACGAGACCGGCATTGCCAATGTCGTCGTCTGGCCAAAACTGTTCGAGCGGTCGCGCCGGGTGGTGCTCGGCGCCAGCATGATGGCGATCAACGGCAGGATCCAGCGGGAAGGTGAGGTGGTTCACCTGGTCGCCCAGCAACTGTTCGATCTTTCGGCAGATCTGTCAGGGCTTGCCGGGCGCGACGGAGCATTCCATCCGCCTACGGGACGCGGCGATGAATTCGCCCATGGCTCTCCCGGCAGCCCGGATTCACGCGAAAAAGCGCCTCCGGGGGTTCGGGCGAGGGATATGTTCACGCCGGATCTTCACATCGATACGCTGAAGATCAAGAGCCGGAATTTTCAGTAGATTCTCGTTGATCGCTTGGATCATTGGGATGTACGCCCACAGTGAGATCCTGCGCATGGTCATTCGTGACATGTCTCACGCAGGAGGCGAAGCGAGCTTCAAGACGCATATCAAACGCATCGAAGAAGCAGCGGTGGATAGCATCTATACGGAGCTGAGGCTGCGCGGGACGGATGAATGGACGGAAGTGCTTGTCAAGGAAAGGGCGAGCAACTTTGTAACCACGTTGCTGACGTCATTTACCTACGATCGCGCGTGAGTGATCATCTCGAGTATCTAGGCGCGACGGTGTCACAGCGTTACGAAATTGATCTACGCCTTCTGAACCGGTAGCGACAAAAGGCGCCCGGTTGATCTTACCATCGAACTCCTGACAGTATCCTATCCGACCCCAGGCTGCCGGACTAGATGAATGGATGGAAGTCCTGGTCAAGGAACCGGGCGAGCAATTTTGTGACTACCTGCTTGCGCCAGATCACGGAGCGAGGCTATCGGGTTGCGGAGGTTTCGCAGCGCCTCGGCATCAGCCGGCATTCGCTCTACGAATGGAAAAAGAAGTTTGCTGCGTCGAACGCCAGGGCAACGACGAGGCCGAGGAGATCAGGTGGCTGAAGAAGGAACTGGCTCGCGTCACCGAGGAGCGAGACGTCCCAAAAAAGCGGCCGCGTATTTCGCCAGGGATGCAAAGTGAAGTACGCGTTCATTGCCTTTCATCGCTTGTTTCGTGACGATGTGTCGGCTTCTGCGGTTCATCCGAGCGGATTTTATGCCTGGCTGAAGAACCCGTTGAGCAGACGAGCCAGCGAGGACAAGCGACAGACCGATCTGCTCCTGAAGGCGTCCAGCTCGCTAGCTGCCTGCGCAACACTGACGCCGCACTCTCGCACCAACTTCGCCGCTTCGAGCTTGTATTCGCGGCTGAACTTCCTTCGTTGCATCCATGTGCTCCAGGTGCTCCAGTTTCATTGGAAACACCAGCAAACATGGCGAGGCGATCATGGATCCGTCAGCGGAGATTTCCATCTCCGGGACTTAAGCGGCCAATGCCGAGGCCGGAGCCTTGCCGAAGCGGCTGATGTTCAAGTCGCCCCACTCCTTGAGCGCGCTGAGCACGGGCGCCATGCTGAGCCCAAGCTCCGAGAGGCTGTACTCCACCTTGGGCGGCACTTCGGCGTAAACCTTGCGCACGATGAGCCCGTCCATCTCAAGCTCGCGCAACTGGTTTGTCAGCGTCCGCTGGGTGACTGCGGGCACGCGGCGTCTGATCTCATTGAAGCGGATAGTCCCTTCCAGCAGGTGGAAGAGGATCACACATTTCCATTTGCCATCGATGAGGCTGATCGCCGCTTCAACCGAACAGCCAGGCGCGCAGTCGAAGCGGGAGTGGCGGGGCTTGGCCATAATGGTATCCTTTCTGATACTATAGGCAATTTTTGTGCGTATCGCGCAGAATTACAATACGAACTAACTGTGTCTCCGGCAACCAGGAGATACTTTTATGAAAGCCGTTGGATACAACAAACCCGCCCCGATTACCGATGATGCATCACTCCTCGACATCGAACTGCCGAAGCCCGCGCCTGCCGGACATGACATCCTGGTCGAGGTGAAGGCGGTGTCGGTGAACCCGGTCGATTACAAGGTCCGCCGTAGCACCCCCCCGGATGGCACAGACTGGAAGGTGATCGGCTATGATGCCGCCGGGATCGTCAGCGCCGTCGGCCCGGACGTCACGCTCTTCCGACCCGGCGATGAAGTCTTCTACGCGGGCTCGATCATTCGGCCAGGCACCAACGCCGAATTCCACCTCGTGGATGAGCGCATCGTCGGCCGCAAGCCGAAAACGCTGGACTGGGCCGAAGCTGCCGCCTTGCCGCTGACGTCGATCACGGCCTGGGAAGCCTTCTTCGACCGGCTCGACGTGAATAAGCCGGTGCCTGGCGCGGCGCCAGCGATTCTGATCGTCGGCGGAGCCGGCGGCGTCGGGTCGATCGCAGTCCAGATTGCCCGACAACGCACCGACCTTACCGTGATCGCCACGGCATCGCGTCCCGAGACGCAGGAGTGGGTTAAATCGCTGGGTGCGCATCATGTCATCGACCATTCCAAGCCGCTGGCGGCAGAAGTCGCCGCGCTGGGACTGGGAGCGCCTGCCTTCGTGTTCTCGACGACGCACACCGACAAGCATGCGGCCGAAATCGCAGACCTCATCGCCCCGCAGGGGCGGTTCTGCCTAATCGATGATCCCTCTGCTTTCGACATAATGCTGTTCAAGCGCAAGGCAGTGTCGATCCATCATGAACTGATGTTCACCCGCCCGATGTTCGGCACGCCGGACATGTCGGAGCAGGGCCGCCTTCTGAACGACGTCTCGCGCCTGGTCGACGAGGGCAGGTTGCGCACGACGCTTACCAACCGGCTTTCGCCGATCAACGCCGCCAATCTAAAACAGGCTCACGCCCTAGTGGAGAGCGGCACCGCAAGAGGCAAGGTAGTGATCGAGGGTTTCGGGCTGCAACGCTGATCCACGCTCCACGTCTTTTCGAACAAATCCAAGAAAGTCGAACGACCCCTCATCAAGGAGGCTCGCATGAGCACTGCACCCGAATTCACGAAATCGATTTCGACGGCCTCGATCAACCGCCAGGCCGCGGCCGCCCTCATCGAGGCTGCTTTGGCCGCGGCCCGCGACATCGGCATCGAGGCGGCCGTGGCGGTCACCGATGCGACCGGCAATCTGCGCGCTTTCGAGCGAACGGACGGCGCGCCATTTCTGACGGTGGACGTCGCTATCGACAAGGCTTGGACCGCCTCGTCCTTCGGCTTCGCAACCCACGTCTGGAACGACTACGTGACCGGCGATCCGAAGGTTGCACCGCTTGCGCACCGGCCGCGCATGGTGGCCGTCGGGGGCGGCTATCCGATCCTCGAGGATGGAAGGCTGATCGGCGGTATCGGGATTTCCGGAGGCAACTACCAGCAGGACCAGGATGCCGCTGTCGCCGCATTGCGCCAGCTGGGTTTTGAAGTGGCCTAGGACCCTCGCAACCACCAGCTCCGGCCACCTTGCGCCAAGGTGGGTTGCCGGAAATCTGCGGCGGACCGCAAGGGTTCGCAATCACTCTCATCCGCAACCACCGCTTCCGGCGACTCGCGCCTGAAAGCGAGGACCATCAGGAACTTGAGATGACACTCTCTGCCCTCGCACTCGGTTTGGCCGGCTGGCTGCAGCCTCGGCGACGTAGGACCAACCGCCGCCGTTCGGGAGTCCTCGCGCAGTAGCGGCCGTCGTTGGGAAAGATACCAACGCCCCCTGTGCGTGGCTCGATCTCACCATCAGACGCTCGATAGATTTGTGCTGTGAAGCTTGGTCCAGTGCTGCCTGAGAGAGGTCAGGAACTAAGTTCCATAATAGAACTTATGCGATAGGTTAGTGTAGCCGCAAAGTTAGAATGTCCTGTTTCTGCAAAGTTGGAATGTCACACTCCCCGCGTTTGCTGACGTGGGAGATTGCGGATGGGATTGATTGCGATGAGCGAGCGTGATCTGCAGCGGATCGACGAGGAAAAGACGGCTCCTGCCTGTGATCCCGTCACTGGACCGTCCAATCACGTGCTCGCCGACCGCGCCTAACGACGGGCGCCTCCTGAATTGACTTGGTGTCGTGCATGGTGACCCAAGCGATGCGTCTCAGCGGTTTTCGCCTTGCGCTTGCCGTCAAACCGCGCTAGTTCGCACTGGTAATGTTATTACATTACGGACTAGAACCAGCCGTGACGGCCAATCGAAAGGGTTTCGGTGAATGAACAAGGCGATGACAACACTCAGCTACGCACTGGCAGTTTCCGCGACATTGACGTTTGCAGGAATGGCAGGCGCTGGGACATCCTCGGGAAACAACCACAACCACAGCCATACCCACGATGAAAAGGGGTCGGTGTATGATGGGTGTTTCGATGACGATCTGGTAAAGGCGCGCGAACTGTCGGATTGGGAAGGCGACTGGCAGTCGGTCTACCCCTATCTTGTCGACGGAACCTTGGATCCGGTGATGGGCGACAAGGCGAAACGTGGCGACAAGAACGCCGGGGAATATCGTGCCTACTACGAGACGGGATACAAGACCGACGTCGACCGGATCGTCATCAGCGGAAAGACGGTTACGTTTTCCCGCGGCAAGGACTCAGTGACCGGAGACTACGAGACGGATGGGCACGAAATCCTCACCTACAAGAAAGGCAATCGAGGGGTTCGTTTCATCTTCAGGAAAAGCGCCGGCGATGACGCGGCACCTCAGTTCATACAGTTCAGCGACCACATCGTCGCCCCCGAGAAGGCCGACCACTACCATCTATATTGGGGCAATGACCGCGCTGCGCTCCTGAATGAGGTCACCAACTGGCCGACCTACTACCCCTCAAGCCTGAGTGGTAAGCAGATCGCCGAGGAGATGCTGAGCCACTGAGTTGACCTTTTCGGGCTAGCTTGAAGCACTCTGCCGGAGCAGGTTTTCGTCAGGGCAAAGGCGATTGGCGAAGGCATATCCATTGGTACGTCCGAGCCGATCGCCTTTGATCCTGGCTAGAGAAATGCCCGGCATCGAGGCAGCACCGCTTCGCTGTGGCGAGCGATAGGTGCGTCCGGCATTCTAAAGTCTTGCAGATTTGCCGGGCATATCTGCGTTGACACCGAGAAACTGCCTGAGCTCGGCAGTCTGCGGATTGGCGAAGACATCCTCCGGCCGGCCTGCTTCATGGACACGGCCCTGATGCATGAAAACGACGCGACTGCAGACGTCGCGGGCGAACTTCATCTCGTGCGTGACCATCAGCAGCGTCATTCCCTCGGCGGCAAGTTCGCGCACGACCGCCAGAACTTCGGCCACCAGTTCCGGATCGAGCGCCGAGGTGATCTCGTCGCAGAGAAGGGCTGCCGGCTGCATGGCGAGCGCGCGGGCGATGGCGACGCGCTGCTGTTGCCCGCCCGAGAGCTCATCCGGAAAGGCACCGAACCTGTGACCCAGCCCCACACGCTCCAGCATCTTGCGGGCGGTGGCCTCGGCTTCCGCCTTGGGTGTCTTTTTGACCACCGTCTGCGACAGCATGACATTGCCGCCGGCAGTCAGATGCGGGAAGAGATTGAATTGCTGAAAGATCATGCCGACCTTCAGACGCAGCGCCTTCAGATGGACTTCGTCATCGATGAGTTGCGCCCCCGCCACGGAGATGGAACCGCTGGTGAGGGTCTCAAGACCATTGATGCAGCGAAGCAGGGTCGATTTGCCCGAACCGCTCTTGCCGATAATGGCAATGACCTCGCCAGGCTCGACATTCAGGTTGATGCCTTTCAGTACTTCGTTGGATCCGTAGCTCTTGCGGACGTCAGTGATTTCGATGAGCGACATTGAGTTTTCTCTCCAGGATCTGGCTGCTTTTCGACAAGGGCCAGCAAAGGGCGAAATAGATGAGCGCCACGAGCCCATAGACGGTGAAGGGCTGGAAGGTGGCGTTGGTGACCACGGTGCCGGCCTTCGACAATTCGACGAAGCCGATGATCGAGGTCAGCGCCGTGCCCTTGATGATCTGAACGGAGAAACCGACGGTCGGCGGTATGGCAATCCTCAGCGCCTGCGGAAGGATGACGTAACGCATCTGCTGCAGACGCCCCATGCCGAGGCTGGCGGAAGCTTCCCATTGCCCCTTCGCAACCGCTTCGACGCAGCCTCGCCAGATCTCGGTGAGAAAGGCGGCGCTCCACAGGATCAGCGCCAATCCCGCGGCAAGCCAAGCCGGCACGTCTATTCCGAAAAGGCCGAGACCGAAAAAGGCGATGAAGAGCTGCATCAGCAGCGGCGTGCCCTGGAAGAGCTCGATGTAATATTTTGCAAGTACCCTGGGGGGCTTGCGCCTGCTGATGCGCAGGAATAGCAGACACAAGCCAACCATGCCGCCACCGACGAACGAGACCAGCGAAAGAAGGACAGTCCAGCGGGTGGCGAGCAGCAGGTTGCGTAGGATGTCCCAAAGCGTGAACGTGATCATCGCACTGCCCTCCTGGGGAAGATGAACCAGCCGATCAGGCCCAGCACCTGCCGCAGCAGGATCGCCAGCGCGAGATAGATTGATGTCGAGACGATATAGGCCTCGAAGGCGCGGAAGGTTCGCGATTGTATGAAATTCGCGGCGAAGGTCAGATCCTCGGCGGCGATCTGCGATACGACCGCTGAGCCGAGCATGACGATGACCACTTGCGACGACAGCGCCGGCCAGATGCGCTGTAACGACGGCACGAGAACGACATGGCGGAAAGTCTCGAAGCGCGTCATGGCGAGGCTCTCGCCTGCCTCGAACTGGCCTTTCGGCGTTGCCTGGATGCCGGCACGGATGATCTCGCAGCTATAGGCGCCGAGGTTGACGACCATGGCAAGGTTGGCGGCTGTCAATTCGGAAAGGTGGAGGCCGAGCGACGGCAGACCGAAAAAGATGAAGAAAAGCTGGATCAGGAACGGGGTGTTGCGGATCAGTTCGACGTAGGCCGCAACGATCGGCTTCAGCCAGGCCGGGCCGAGTGCCCGCACCCAGGCGCAGAAGATGCCGAGCGAAATGCCGAGCACACCGCCAATCGCGATAAGCTCCAGGGTAATCAGCACACCCTTGATGATCTCGGGATAATATTGAAGCAGCCAACTGAATTCGAAATGGTAGCTCAAGGAATGTCCCCTCTTGCGGTGACGGAGCGCATGTCATCCCGCGGCCGCAGGAGACATGCGCGAGACCCCGGTTTCCTTACAGATCGGACGGCAGATCGGCACCGAGCCACTTCTGCGATATGGCGTTCAGCGTGCCATCGGCTTTGGCGGCGGCGACAATGCCGTTCACCTTCTCCAGAAGCGCGGACTGTTCCTTGTTGAGGCCGATATAGCAGGGCGAGTTCTTGATCAGGAACTTGAGCTCCGGGCGCTTGGGAGGATTTTTGGCGAGGATCGCAGCCGCCACGACGTTGCCGGTGGCAATGATGTCGACCTGGCCGGACAGGAAGGCGGAGATGGTGCCATTATTGTCCTCGTAACGCTTTATCGTGGCATCGGCCGGCGCGATCTTCGTCAGCTCGAGATCCTCCACGGCGCCGCGCGTGACTCCGATGCTCTTGCCCGCGAGATCTTCCGCCTTGGCGACCGAAAGATCGGCCGGCCCGAACACGCCGTTGAAGAAGGGCGCGTAGGCGACCGAGAAATCGATCACCTTCTCGCGCTCCGGATTCTTGCCGAGGCTCGATATCACGAGATCGACCTTGTTCGTCTGCAGATAGGGGACGCGGTTGGCGCTCGTGACCGGCACCAGCTCGGCTTTGACGCCGAGCTTTTCGGCAATGAGGTTGGCCATGTCGATATCGTAGCCCATGGGCGCCATATCGGTGCCGACACTGCCGAAGGGCGGGAAATCCTGCGGGACTGCGACACGCAGCGTACCGCGCGCCGTAATATCGGCGAGAGCATCGGCGTGAGACGGCGCGTTGAAGCCGAAGGTCGCGGCCAGGGTCGCGATTGCGAAGAAGATCCGTCTTGTCAGCATGTGTTTATTGCTCCTTTGAAGTTGTGGTTCTGGGGTCTGATTGCCGGGAGATGGCGGACGCGGCCTTTAGCGGAAGCGACAGGGAATTGCGCAGATCCGAAAGCGGATCCGGGCGCGCCGTGAGGTCGAGGCCCATTTCCACTTCATCAAGATGTTCGACGGAGAGCTCTGCGGCTCTGACGAAATCCCCTGACTGCATGGCCTCAAAAATACGGCAGTGCCCCTCGTGGGACTGCGCCGCATGAAATTCGGATTGGTAGAGCATCGAAATGAGAATCGTCCTCGCGGTCAGGTCGCGCAGGATGTCGACGATGATCGTGTTCCCGCTCAATTCCGCGATACGGATATGGAAATCGCCCATCAAATAGGTCAAGCGCTGGCGGTCGCCCGCCGCCATTGCATTCCTCTCCTCATTCAGATGGATGTCGAGAGCTTTGCGCCCCTCCTCCGTCAGTACGCCCATACTGCGCAGCAATCCGGCCTCGACGACACGCCTCGCCTCATAAACGGCGATCGCATCCTCAGCGGAGGGCTCGACGACGAACCAGCCGCGCCGGGGGCTGACATGCACGATGCCGCGTGTCTCCAGACGCATCATGGCTTCACGGACACGGGTTCGGGACACGCCGAAAAGCACTGCCAGCTGATTTTCGCCAAGACGGGTGCCCGGCCGGATCTTGGCAGAAAGGATCCCGGAGACGATCGCTGCCTCAATGGATTTCTGCGTGGTCTCGGATGTGTGGCTATCTTGCATACAAGACGGGAAGCAAAGCGCGTGCCAAAACCCCGCGCTCCAGGTTTTCCAACCGTCACGAATTTTTGGCGCATAATCTGCCTGCCGGAGGTGCAGACTGGACGTAATTTGGGCGAGCGCCCGCCCCTCCCCCGGCCATCGCCGCCGCTCAAAGACCCGATCTCCGCGATCCGGATGGCAGCACTTTGGTCGACCGGCTGGCGCGCGTCGTAGCCCAGCTCTACGGCCAAGCCGGCCGTCTATCAGCCGGCCCGTTTCAGCCAACCCGAAGGGCCGGGCATGTTTCCGCCAGAATCAGAGGCGATCGGCTCGGACGTACCTTGTGGGGGTATGCCCATCGCCAATCGCCTCTGCCCTGACGAAAACCTGCTCCGGCAGAATGCTTCAAGCTAACCCGGAAAAGCTCTAATTGAAGCTCGAGGTCTTGAGAAATTCCGCCAACCGTTCGGTCTTCGGGCGCACAAACATTTCCTTCGGATCGCCCTCCTCGCAGATGACGCCCTGGTTCATGAAGATCACGCGGGACGAAACCTCGTAGGCGAAACGCATCTCATGAGTGACGAGCAGCATGGTCATGCCGTCGGCGGCAAGCCCCTTGATCACCTGCAGGACTTCGCCCACCAGTTCCGGGTCGAGCGCTGAGGTCACCTCGTCAAACAGCATCAGCCGCGGCGACATGGCGATAGCGCGGGCAATTGCGACGCGCTGCTGCTGGCCGCCGGAGAGCTGACCGGGATAATGGTTGGCGCGGGCGGCAAGGCCGACGCGGTCGAGCCATTTTTCGGCAATGATGCGGGCTTCCGGCTTCGTCATCTTCTTCACCTTGACGAGGCCGAGCATGACGTTTTCGGCCGCACTCATATGCGGGAAGAGATTGAACTGCTGAAAAGCCATGCCGGTCAGGGCGCGCTGGCGCGCAATCTCCTTCTCGCTCTTGCGCCGCCGCGTCGCGCCGTCGACGTGATAGCCGATCTCCTCGCCGTCGAGGCTGATCGTGCCGCCCTGGAATTCCTCAAGCATGTTGACGCAGCGCAGCAAGGTGGTCTTGCCGGAGCCGGAGGAGCCGATGATGGAGATGACCTCGCCTTCCTGAACGGCGCAATCGACCCCCTTGAGAACTTCGTGGATACCGTAAGTCTTGCGCAGACCCTTGATGTCGAGAATGGTCTTGGCCATCGGAAGGCTCCTCAGGACGGCAGTGCGGTCTTGCGCTCGACATATTTGCCGAAGTGCTCGATGCCGTAGTTGACGATGAAATAGAGACCGCCGGCCAGAAAATAGAACTGGAGGCTCATGAAATTGCGGGAAATGATCTCCTGCGTGCGCAGGAGAAGCTCCGCGACACCGATGACGGAGAGCAGCGTCGAGGCCTTCACCATCTCGGCCGCCGTATTCACCCATGCCGGCAGACATTGGCGCATGGCCTGCGGCCACAGCACCGAAGTAAAGGTCTGGGCAAAGGTCAGGCCGATCGCCTTGGCGGCTTCGGTCTGGCCCTTCGGGATCGCCTGAAGCGCTCCGCGCACGATTTCGCCGACATGCGACGAGCAGAAGACGGCAAGCGCGAGCACGCCAGCGGAGAACGGTCCGAGATCGAGACCGACCGCGGCGGAGACGTAATAGCTTGCCAGCACCAGCACGAGCACCGGCGTGCCGCGGATGATATCGGTATAGGCCCGCACGATCAGGCGCAAAACGATGCCGCCATAGACGAGCGCCAGACCGACGAAAACGCCGAGGACGGAGCCAGCGAGAATGGCCAGCAGGGAGATCGACACCGTCATCGCAATGCCGTTCATGATGACGTAGCGGGCGATCCAGAGCTGTTCCAGAAAAGTGTGAGACATCGGGTCTATCTCGGCAGGGCCAGACGGCGCTCGACGAGGCGCATCAAAGCGGCGATGAGGAAACAGGTCGCGACATAGAGGGCTGATGTAACCATCCATGTTTCGATGACGCGGAAGCTCTCGACATTGATCTTGCGGGCGGCAAAGGTCAGCTCGGGCACGGCGATGGCGGCGGCGAGCGAGGTGTCCTTGAAGAGCGAGATGATCGTCGAGGAGAGTGATGGCAGCACGTTGCGCAGCATCAGCGGTGCGATGATCGAGCTGCGGATCTGCATTGCCGTCAGGCCGATGGCGAGGCCGGCTTCCGTCAATCCTCTCGGAATCGACAGCAGTCCGGCGCGGAACACCTCGGCGAGATAGGCGCCGGAATAGAGCGAAAGAACCAGCACGAAGCTTTTCATTTTGTCGAGGCGCAAGCCCATCTGCGGCAGCGCGAAAAAGGCGAAAAGCACCAGGACGAGAATCGGCAGGTTGCGAATGACAGTGACATAGACGCGCGCCGGCACGAGCGCGAAGCGGCTCGTCGACGTCAGCGCGAAAGCCACGACAAGACCGATCGCGGCCCCGATCAGGATCGAGATCACGGCAAGACCGAGGCTGAGGGCAAGTCCGCTTAAGAGAAAGTCGAAATTGCGCCAGACGGCTGCGAAATTCAGTGTGTAACCCATACGGGTCCTTTCAGACCGGAGCATGTCGCCGAGTCTGCGAGCGGCCCGGAAGACGTCATGGTCCAACCATTCGAGTCAGAAGTGGACTTAGATCTTAGCCCGACCTGGACCAAGATCATCCTAATCCAGCGGAGCGGGAAGCAAGCTCCCGCCCCGCATCGCGGTCACTTGTATTCGACTGGGAAGCCGATCTGCGGCGGCGCCAGATCCTTGCCGAACCAGGTCTTGAAGGATTTGGCATAGAAGTCGAACTCGACACCGGTCATCGCTTCGTGAAGAGCGGTATTGACGAAGTTCAGCCAGTCCTGATCACCGCGCTTGACGGCGCAGGCATAGGTCTGTGGATTCCAGCCGTAGCCGGCATCCTTGTAGCGGCCCGGGTTCTGCGTCATGTACCAGGCGAGCGACGACTGATCCGTGGCAGCGGCATCGGCACGCCCCGACTCCAGCGCCTGATAGATCAGGTCGACGGATTCGTACTGGTCGACGGTCGCCTCCGGCAATGCCGCGTGCACCATAGATTCGGCATAGACGTTCTGGAGAACCGAGATGGTGACCGAGGAGCCGGCAGCCTTCAGGGCGGCATAATCGGCATATTTTCCGTCCCCCTTGAGCATCAGGCCGACACCCTCGCGATAATATGGAATAGTAAAGGCCACCTGCTGGGCGCGTTCGCCCGTAACCGTCATGAACTGGCAGGTGATGTCGACCTTGTCAGTGGTGATGTTCGGGATGCGAGCGTCCGAGGACTGGTTGACATATTCGATCTTATCGGGGTCGCCGAACAGGGCCTTGGCGACGATGTGGCCCATGTCGACATCGAAGCCCTGAAGCTTGTCGTCAGCGCTCTTGAAGTGCCAGGGCGCATTGGTGCTGCCCGTGCCGAGCACGAGATGGCCGCGGGCCAGCACTTCGTCGAGCTTGCTGCCGTCAGCCAGTGCAGGCGTGGACATGAGCGCGGCGGCGGCCAGCGACATCGCGCAGGTGCGAAAGGAAATGGTCATGGCGTTCCCCTATGGATGGTTCCTTTATTCCAATATAATGGACGCATGTCTGTTTTACTGGAATAACGCATCAAGTGCCATTGGCGGTGAATTGTCAATGGGGCATGCCAAAAAAATGCGCAGCGGTGTGCATGACAGTTTTTTCGGCAGCGCAGCATTTTGCGGTTTTCGGTAACCCTCGCCAGCGGCGCCCTACATCGGGCGGCAGGGTATATGGAAGCGGAAGCCTTTCAGGCCCCGCAACAGGTGCCATCGCCGCCAGTTCGACGTGCAGCGCGAATATTCACTGACCTCTTGATGGGTTTAGGCACGCGGTCTCTTTCGAAGAGGCGTTACCCGCCGGAGCAGTGACTTTCTCAGCCGCTTTTCAATTGCGCCATCGCAAGCAGCGTATCGGCGCTGATCGTCGCCGAGCCGGTCAGGATGGAAAGCGCTGTCGACGTGCCGCCGGTACCGTTGGCCATATCGTACATGGCGGTAAAGCGCTTGATCAGGTCGTCGACCTTGTCCGGATCGGCGAGGTCCTTGATGTCGATGAAATTCTCGATCATCTCGGCCTGCTTGTCGACGTCCATATTCGAGACATAGCTGGACAGGTTGAAGCTCGTCGTGAAAAATTCGAACAGTGCGCTGTCGCCCAAAATGTCATAGGCACTCGAGATCTCCGGCGCCTCGCGTTCGAAATAGAGTGCAAGGCGCACGCCAGTGTTGCTGTCGCCCTGATCATCCTCGAGCGTCAGCCTGACATAGGCGTCGACCGTCTCCAGGACGTCGCCGCGCTGCTGCACCGTCCCGGTAGGATCAGCCGAGATATTGCCGTCCCGGTCAAAGTTAAACGAGCCGACCAGTTCGGCGAAGCGGCTGTCTTCGAGCTTGTTGACGTAGCTGTCTTCGTCGTCGAGATCGGAGGAAAATATCTTCTCAAGGTCGTCCGACGTGACGTCCTCCGGATCCAAGCCCTTCGCCTCAAGCGCAAAGGCAACCAGCCGGTCGTCAGCGAGAAACTCGCTGGCAGAGGTGATCGTCGCCATCTGATCGCGGAAATACTCGATCTCCTCGTCCGCGGCGTCGGTCGCCTCGGTCAGCTCGTCGCCTTCGAGATAGCGGATCTTGTTCTGCTTGTAATAAGCGGCATAGTCGTCGACGACGGATTCCGACATAGCCTGTAGGGGAACGGTCACATCGCCATCGCTGTCGAAGTTGAAAGCATTGCGGAATGCTTCGAACCGATCGTCCTTCAGACTGTTGACATAGCTCTTCGGATCGCCGGGATCACTTTCGAGGATCTTGCGGACTTCGCTTTTCGAGACCTCGCCGGAGTCTATGCCAAATGCCCGCAGCGCCATTTCCCACAATTCAGGGAGATCGTCGTTGTCGTCATCGTCATCATCGGCGTTTGACACCAGGAAATCATCGATCGAGGTGATGCTGGCAATGCGTGTCGTATAGTTGTCAACCGCATCTTCCGTTTCAGTGTTGGCGATCAGCACCTGGTAGTTTTCATCGAATGCCGCCGTCGTCGCGGCCGTCTGTTCCGACGTCTGGGCCGTCTCGCCGTCTGCAAGCGCGCCGTCCTCATCGAAATTGAAGGCGTCGTGCAGGTCGGACAAGCCGATGGCGTCGGCGATATCGGCGCTTTTCAAAGCCGCGGAGATGAAATTGTCAGTTTCGGTATCGGAAAGACCGTAGGCCGTTCTGAGATAGGACACCAGCTTGTCGTCGCTCATTAATTGATCGACGGAGGTGATGTTTCCGATCTGTGCAGCGAAATAAGTATCATAAGCCTCCCCGGTCTCCGTGGAAGCGAGCGTCGACGAAGCCACGGCATAAGCGCTTGTCACCAGCGATAGCTGGTCTTCCGACATGACGTCGCCGTCGGTCGAGCCGTCCTCGCTGACATTGAAAGCCTTTGCCAGGCTGACATAAACATCGTCGTCGAGCTGGTTGACGAAACTCTCGGAGTCGTCGAGATCGCTCGTCAGAACATCCTTCAGAAAGCTGGTCGAGGTGTATTCGGTGCTGAGGCCGAAAGCCGTCAGCACATAGTTCTTCAGCCGCGAGCTCGACAGCAAATCGTCGACTGATGTGATCGACGAGATATTCTCCTCGAAATAATCGGTCTCATCCTCGATGTTCTCGGCTTCGGTATCGAAGGAGTCTTCGTAAGCGTCGAGCAGGCTGTCCCGCTGCTCATCCGATTGCGCCGTCTTCGTCTCGCCGGCGAATTTGAAGGCGGCGGCGAACTCGGCATAGCGGCCGTCGCTCAAGCTGTTCGCGAAGCTCGATGAATCGCTGAGGTCGCTTTCCAGCACCTTCTTCATGAAGGCCTTGGCATAGGTCATGTCTTCGAGGCCGTAGGCCTTCATGGCGTAGGAATAGAGCTTGTAATCGCCCATGAATTCGTCGACGGTGGTGACCTTGTCGATGTTTTCCTTGTAATAGGCGCTGTCGCGGGCAACCGTTGCCTGCGAAGCCACGCTGGAGAGACTGGCGTTGAGATTTCGCGCGACCGCGAGATAGCTTACATACGTAGAAACCAACGTCCGTCCTCTTTATAGGCGCGTCAGCGCGCGCGAAAGCCTGCCGGCAGCCACGGTGGAACTTTTCGTCTTTGCGGGAATGTCGTCGCCGGTCATGGCGAAGCACAGCCACTTACATGTGGCCGAATCGACTTAACGGAACTCTACAGTTCTATAAATTATCCAATCGGGAATTGGAAGCTTGAAATGGAGGGGTCTCCACAATCAGTTCAAGCGGCCCTGACGCCGGCGGCGAAGATCGCGATGCAGCGGTGAAGATGGGCAAGCATCAGGGCCCGGTCGGGCCAGGCTTGCACGCGGCCTTCCGGTGGGCCCATGCCACCAAAGATCATATCCATCAGCATGCGGGCGCCGCTATCGGGGTCATCCAGCGACAGCCTGCCTTCCGCCCGGCGATCACTCAGCCAGTCGGCGAGATGCTGCCGGCTGGCGAGTATGCCTTCGCGCTGGAGAATGTCGATAAGCTCAGGAAACTGCGCGGCTTCGCGAAAGACAAGCTGCAGGAAGCCGGCGCGTTCCGCATCCGTGTCCTCATCCATGTCGAGCATGAAGATACGCTCTAGACTTTCCGCGATCGGAATATCTTCCGCAGGTCGCGGCAAGTCGAGCATCAGCCGCCGATGCGCGCCGACGACGGCGGCAAACAGCTCCTCCTTGCTCTGAAACAGCTTGTAGAGCGTCTGCTTGGAAACACCCGCCTCCGAGGCGACGACCGCGGTCGTGCTTCCGGCATAGCCGTATTTTACGAAAACGCGGCGGGCGACTTCGACGATATGAGTGCGCTTGTCTTCGTCGCTGGAGACTTTCGGCCGGCCTCTTTTGCGCGGCTCATCTGCAGTCTCGTCGGCAATATCCATGACGATCAGACCGCTTTGCCGAAACGCATGCCGATGACCCTGAAAAGCAGCCTATTATTTCTGAGGGGTGATTTTTTCGGTTGTGGCATTAGCAATTTCGATTTAGAGAACTCATAAGTTCTGTAATGCGTTGCATCCCACCCTCTAGCGATGGAGCGCTTATGACGACCATTTCGGCCGCCACGTCAGTCTCTTCCTATTCCTATAGCAAGAGCTCGACATCTGCATCCCAGGACATCCTATCCTGTAGTACGGTTTCAGCGAAAAAATCAACCACAAGCGGGCAGCTCGACGAAGACACGTCCAGCAGCGCCGACAAACTGATGGCCCAGCTGATGACGCTGGCGATGAACCGTTTCGACCGGTCCGGCTCAACCGGCGAAGGCGACGGCGGCGCAGGCATGGACGTTGCTGATCTGGATTCCGACGGCGACGGCTATGTGAGCAAGGCCGAATTCGTCGCGGCCCGGCCGTCCGATGTCAGCGAGGATCAGGCAGCAACGCTGTTCGACAGCTTTGACAGTGAGGGCGCAGGTTCGCTGTCGGTCGATGCGCTGACCGAGGCCATGTCCGCCCAGCAGTCGGAACGTCCCCAGGGACCGCCGCCGTCCGAGGACGAAGACCAGTTCGCCTCCCTGCTTTCCGATCTCGATACGAATGGAGATGGGGTGGTGAGCCTTGACGAATTCATGGCCGGCAAGCCTGACGATGTCACCGAAAGCCAGGCGAGCAAGCTCTTCGATCTGCTCGACGCCTCAGGCACCGGTTCATTGTCCACACAGTCCGCGGCCTGACGCCGGCAAGACGTCGTCGCCGTTACGGTTTCTGGAGGACTGCAATGGCGACGGTCTGAAGCGGCCCGGCGGTTGAGCCGGCAGAGCCTTCGGCCGGGCCGCTTCTTATTATTCGAATGGTGCGCGGTATCAGGCGCACGATGTCACACGCTCGGATGAACCGACGCGACGAGAGCCATCACGGGGTCAGTCCAGACAATCAGATCATCGACCGGAGCCGGCTTATGCCCGGCGCCTGACGATGTCTTGCGCCCACAATCCGGGCCTGGAAGCCTGTCGTTACATGGCATGTTCCCAAACCTTTAAGGATCGAGCCATGAGCATTTTTGGAAGCATGAAAACCGCCGTCTCCGGCATGAGCGCGCAGGCAAACCGGCTGAGCACGGTTTCCGACAACATCGCCAATGCCAACACCGTCGGCTACAAGGCCGTTTCCACCTCCTTTTCGTCGCTTGTCCTGCCCTCTTCCTCGGGCAATTACAATTCCGGTGGCGTGCAGACATCCGTGCGCCAGGCGATTTCACAGCAGGGCGATATTTCCTATACGACGTCGGCCTATGATCTCGCGATCTCCGGAGATGGGTTCTTCATCGTCGAAAGCGCCGACGGCACGCCGGTGCTCACCCGGGCCGGCGATTTCTCGGTCGACAGCGACGGCAATCTCGTCAACAGCGCCGGCTACACGCTGATGGGATATTCTTATGACTCAGGCGTTCCGGCGGTTGTCGTCAACGGCTTCGACGGGCTGGTGCCGGTCAACGTCGCCCAGTCGGGCCTGAGCGCGATCGCTTCGACGAGCGCCTATTTCAGCGGCAACTTGAATTCCGAGGCAACCGTCGTCACCGATACGACGACGCTACCGAGCGCCAATACGTCTGGCGTCACCGACGATACGCAGAAAATGTCGCTGGTCGCCTATGACAGCCTCGGCGCCACCGTCCAGTACGACTATTACTTCACCAAGACGGGTGTCACGACCGACGCCAGCGGCGCGGTCACCGGCAGCACCTGGGAAGTCGCGGTCTACCGCAATGCCGATGCGGCGACCGGCGGCACGACCTCCTTCCCCTACTCCTCCAGCGCCGTCAGCGTCGCGACACTCTCCTTCGACGCCGACGGCCAGCTGACGTCGGCGACGGACACCGACATTGTCGATCCGGTGACGGCAAAGACAATCACGATGGACTATTCCGACTTCACCCAGCTCGCCTCCGATTTCTCGGCGACGGGCTCGGCCGACGGCCAGGCCGCAAGCGCGGTGAGCTCGGTCTCGATCGGCACGGACGGTGTGGTGTCGGTCTCCTATGCCAACGGCACGACGAAATCCCTGTACCAGATCCCTCTCGCGACGGTCGCAAGCCCCGACAATCTGACCTTGCTCAGCGGCAACGTCTACACCGCCAACGGCATGTCCGGCGTCACCGTCACCGGCTTTCCGCAGACGAACGGGCTCGGCTCCATCCAGTCCGGCGCGCTCGAAAGCTCGAATGTCGATCTCGCCGGCGAATTGACGGAGATGATCGAGGCGCAGCGCAGCTACACCGCCAATTCGAAGGTGTTTCAGACCGGCTCCGACATCATGGATGTCCTCGTCAATCTGAAGCGATAGAGGGAACGCCTGGATGTCGCTCACGTCAGCCTTGAACAGCGTGCAGAGTATTTTCAACAATACCGGCCAGCAGAGCAGCGTCGTCTCGACCAACATCGCCAATGTCGGAAATTCCGACTATGTCAGGCGGGAGGCGTCGATCACGACGTCTCTTTCCGGCGCTCAGGTCGTCAGCATCAGCCGGGCGCAGGAAACTGCGCTGCTCGCCCAGTACCTGCAATCCAACGCCAAGGACAGCGCCCAGCAGACGCTCGTGACCGGTCTCGAAAGCCTGCAGTCGCTGATGGGCGGCAATGACTACGAGACATCGCCGAGCACCTATCTCGCGGCCTTCCAGGAGGCGCTCCAGACATATGCGACGTCGCCGAGCAACACGACCGCAGCGCAATCGGCGGTCACCGCCGCGCAGGATCTCGCCAATTCGCTGAATACCGCAACCGACGGCGTCCAGTCGATCAGGGCAGAGGCGGATGCGGAGATCGCCACACAGGTCTCCACGCTGAATACGCTGCTGTCGCAGTTCGAGGCGGCCAACAACGCGGTCAAGCTGGCGACATCGACCGGCGCCGATACATCTACGGCGCTCGACGCGCGCGAGAAGCTCCTGAAGCAGATCTCCTCGATCGTCGGCGTCACCTCCGTCGTGCGCGACAATAACGACATGGCGCTCTATACCTCGGACGGCACCGTGCTGTTCGAGACCATGCCGCGCACCGTCACATTCGCGTCGACGGCAACTTATGTCGCCGGAACCGAGGGCAATGCCATCTATATCGACGGCGTGGCGCTCGATGCCGGCGAGGGTTCGACGACGAGCGCCTCGGGCAGCCTGCAGGCGCTGCTGCAGCTCCGCGACGAGATCGCCCCGACATTCCAGGACCAGCTCGACCAGATCGCCAAGGCCCTCGTCCAGGTCTTCTCGGAAACCGACGGCAGCACGAGCGCGCCGGGACTTTTTACCTGGACGACGGCATCGGGGACAACGGGAGAAACACCGTCTGATACCGACGATGTTACCGGGATTGCCTCCACCATCTCGGTCAATCCCGCCGTCGTCACGAGCGAAGGCGGCGATGCGACCAAGCTGCGCGACGGAACGATCAGCGGCATCACCAATCTCAACACCTCCGGAGATAGCGGTTTTTCCGACAATCTCGACGCCCTCTATCAGGCGCTGACGGAACAACGCTCGTTCTCCGCCGACGCCGGTCTCTCCACAACGCAAAGCCTGAGGGACTATGCCAGCGCCCCATCGGCTGGCTCGAACAATATCGAAGCGACGCGACGTCGGCCTCAGAAACCACGGCCGCCGCGCTGTCTCGCTCCGACGAGGCCTATTCCAACGAAACCGGCGTCAATCTCGACGAGGAGCTGACGCTGCTTCTCGACATCGAACAATCCTATAAAGCGGCGACGAAGATCCTGAACGTCATCGACGAGATGTTCCAGTCGCTCCTCGACATAGCGAGCTAGTCATGAAAGCATCTTTTGTCTCATCATCGGCGATGCAGAATGTTTTGCGGCTCACCATCAGCCAGTCCCAAAACAAGCTGCAGCAGGCCTCGACGGAGGCGACCACAGGAACTTACGCCGATATCGGCGTCTCCCTCGGAAGCGGCGCCGCAAAATCGATCAATCTCACCAGCGCGATCGCCCAGGCCGCCTCGTTCAAGACGAGCAATTCCGTCGTCGCGCTGCGTATGGAAGCGTCGCAAACCGCTCTTTCCAGCCTCAAGGATGCCGGCGACAGCCTGGTCTCCAACCTGACCGCACTTCAGGCAAGCCAGGATACGACGAGCATTGCTGTTGCCCTGCAATCGGCAAACGCCACGATTTCGCAGCTGATCTCGACGGCCAACACCTCGGTCAATGGCGAGTTCCTGTTCGGCGGAACGAACCTCGACAGCCAGCCCCTGACCGATCAGTCGTCCGCAGTCTCGGATACGATCGTCACGGCGCTCAACGATTATGCAACCGGTCTCGGAAAAGACGTCAGCGAGCTGACGGGCGAGGAAATCGGCAGCTTCATCACAGATACGGTCGAGCCGATGTTCTCCGAAAGCAGCTGGACGGACGCTTCGAGCGGCTGGTCGAGCGCATCGAGCACCGACATGACCAGCCGGGTCAGCGCATCGGAGACCATCACCTCGTCGACCAACGCCAATTCCGAAGGCATGCGTTACCTGGCACTTGCCGCCACCGTCGTCTCCGCCCTCTTCGGCCAGGATCTGAGCTCGGACGCGCAGAGCACCGTCGCATCCAAGGCGATAGGCTACGCGGCCCAGGCGACTTCGGGCATCGTGACACAGCAGAGCGAGCTCGGCCTCTCGCAGGAGCGGCTCGAAAAGGCAAATGACGCGCTCGACGCCCAGTCGAGCCTGCTGCAGGGAAATCTCGTCGACCTCCAGGGCGTCGACACCTATGAGGCTTCGACGCTCGTCAACCAGCTGCAGACGCAGCTGGAAACCGCCTACACGCTCGTCTCGAAACTCCAGAATCTCAGCCTGGTCAACTATCTCTGACGGATTGAAAATGCGCGAACTCAAGCGGCCGCAGATACCGGCCTTAAGAAACGAGCCAAACACGTCCTGCTCCGAAATCGTGGCGGAAGCAGCCTTCGCGCTTGCCTCCGGCATCATCGATACGATCCCATTCGTCGGTTGCAAGCTCGATGAGCAGCAGGCGCGGGCGTGGCCGCGATCAGGTGTTTTCACCGATGACGGCGTCGAAATGACCACCACGCCGCCTGAAATATTCGAGCTTTGCGAGTTGCTGGCAGGCCATATCGAAAAGGGTGCGGCATTCGACGTCTTCGAGGTTTTCCACAAGATTGCGCGGATCGACCGACTGATCGACTGGAGCCACGGGGCGGTGCTCTCGCCCGAGCCGCATCCGGTAACGCATTGACAGAAGGCGCGAAATATCTTCCCTATGGCGGCACGATCGTGACCAGGTTGGCAGGACGTAGGGTGTAGGTCGATCTTGCATGGCGCTGGTCCGTTGCGGCATTTCTGACTTTGCCATAGGAGAGTGAAGGCGGCTGTCGAAGTCTGCCGGCAATGGTCTTTCAGAGACCGAGTGTGTTCTTGATGTCGAAGCCGCGCGCAAAGCTACCCTTCTCCGAAGAGACCTTGCAGGCCATGCTCGTCCGCGTGCTGCGCCCGCTGGTCAAGCTCGCGCTGGCTTCCGGCTTCAACTTCACCGCCTTTTCGGCCATTCTTCGCCGGCTCTATATCGAGGTTGCCGAAAAGGAATTCGCGCTGCCGAACAAGCAGCAGACGGACAGCCGCATCTCGCTTCTGACAGGCGTCCACCGCAAGGACGTCAACCGGCTGCGCGGACAGGAGATTTCGACATCATTGCTGACTGTCGGCGTTTCGCAAACGAGCCGCATCCTTGCCCGATGGCTGGCCGACCCGCTCTATTGCGATGCCGCGGACAGGCCGAGCGCCCTGCCCCGAAACACAAGCGACGGCAGCCCTTCATTCGAGAGCCTGGTGAGCGATATCACCAAGGATGTCCACCCCCGCTCCATCTTGGACGACTGGCTGGACAGGGGCATCGTCGTTCTCGATGAGGACGGCCGCGTCCAGCTCGACCTCTCGTCGATCGTCCCGAATGCCGGCGACGACGCTCGCCGGCATTATTTCACCCGCAACCTTCGCGACCACGTGCAGGCCTCCGTCACCAACCTGATGAATGACCCTCCGCCCTATTTCGAGCGCGCGGTTCATTATGACGGCATATCTGCCGCGCTCGCCGCCCGGCTCGATGCGCTCGCCCGCGAGGAAGCCATGGCGCTGCTCCTGAAGCTCAACAAGGTCGCCCATCAGGCAATCAAGAACGATCCCGGCGGCAACAGCCGCTGGATCGCAGGGCTCTATGTCATGACCGAAGAGGGTGAGACGGGTCTCCAGGCAGACGCCGCTTCCAAGACGGAGGCGGACGAATGAGCCCCTCGATGATCTCGAGAAGACAGTTTCTGCTGGCTGGCATAGCGCTTCAGATCTTGAAGCCGGGATTTGCCGCCGCGCAGTCGACCAACACCTACGACCATGGGATCGGCGGGTCCGGCACCTCGATCCACCAGGGCGGCGGCGAGAATGAAGACCACGGCATCGGCGGAACCGGTATCGTCGGGACCATCCAGGGTTTTGGCAGCATCATCGTCAACGGCATCCACATACCGTTCAGCGCGACCACGCCGATCGAGATCGAGGGACGGCATGTTCCTGCAAGCGCGATGAAGGTCGGTCATGTCGTCCGTGTGCTGCTGAAGGGAAAGCGTGCCGCCCGCATCACCATCGTCAGCGAAGTCCAGGGCCGCATCGACCGGTTGAGCAAGGCTTCGATAACCATCCTTTCGCAAACCGTCGACATATCCGGTCTGGCGACGAAGGGCCTGCGGAAAGGCAAGCGGGTCGCCGTCTTCGGCATCCGCAAACCAGACGGCACGATCGTTGCCCGGCGTATCGAAACCCGCTCCGTCTCGGATGGCGCCCATGTCCGCGGGATCCCCGTCAAGAGCGGCAATCGCGTCCTGATCGGCGGCCTTTCGCTCGGAGGCACGCACCGCCAATTGGTCGGCAAGCAAACCGTCGTTTATCTCAAGACGGCGGCTGATCGGTTGGCGATCACCCGCATTCAGCCCGAACCGGTAGTGCCGGGCCTCAAACGCGGTACCGTCAATATCGAAACCTTCCGGGCGAGCGACAAGGACGGACCGAGGTCAGGCCCCGTGGGTTCGCCGCCTTTCGGATCGATGCGGCTATCTCAGGATGGTCACGGCTTCGTTGATATCGGCGTGCGGGATTCGAACAAACTGACCGGTTTTCCAAACCCGCATCCTCCCGGCGGCATCGATTCCCGGCCGCCGCGCGGCTTCTGGGGCGATCCGCCGCATGATCACCCACCCTTTGGCAGAGCCGGTCCTGACGGCTTTTCCGGCCCGGGCGGACCAGGACCGGGACCGGGACCGGAACCGGGACCGAACGGTCCGCCGCCGGGACCGCCACCGGGACCGCCACCGGATTTTCCAGGACAGCCCTGACGGCGCGACTGAGCATTTGACAAATGGGAAATTTTCCCATTTATTGTCTTTGCGAGCTCTCGTTCGGGTGATTCCGAAATAGGGCTTGCCGATTGGCTAACGGGTACCGCCCCACACCCGCTAGCCAATCGTTGATCTCCCATTGCCCGACCGTCAAACACCGCGTTCCCGAGTAACCTCACCATGGATGGCTCCCTCCGCCCGAAGGCCCGTCCGAACCAAACCCTCGTCGCTCAAGAGGAACAGACATTGCTTTTGCTGGAACGCAAACCCGAGATGCCGATGGAGATGGACGAACCGAACATCGTCACAACCTGGGAAAACCGCACGCAAATCATCGAGATCATGCATAGCGCGCGCGAGATGAGCCAAGAATTCCAGGATCTCTGGGATAAAAGCGGCGGAATGGGCCGACTCAGCCAGGACGATACGGATAAGCTGATCGAGCTTCTGCGTGAAATCGGCGACCTGAATGAAATGCTGAAACGCCTGGCATAGCAGACGGGCCGGTAAGGGACGTCAGAGGTCCCATGGAGAAATCAGGCGATCGACACGGTCGACAGGGCCAATTCAGAATCATGACTGACAAGCCAAGCGATCACGGCTTCGTTTGGCGATTTTCCAAAATTTCCGAACAATGTTGAAATCGGGAAAATCAAAGCTCAATGCCCTTATGAAGCTGCTTGCCGTCCTTGATGACGGCTTCAAGATCGATGTCCGTCCCGCTTTGAAAGCCGGGCATAGAAGGACATCGCCGGCTCTCGCCCGGCTTCACCTATTTCATAGGATTCCAGAGATTGCTCGACAATGTCGGCTGTTGAGCGATTTTTGCGGCGGGCTAGACAAGTGCGCTAGATCCCGCGCCTTTGCGCTTCGGACGGAAAGCTGCGGTTCGGCCATCTGATCTCACTGCAACGAAGGTGATGTTATCCGCGTCAGCCATCAAGATGGCTGGGGATGGCTAGCTGAACAGCCACAGGGCTGATCACCCCAATTTTGGACGGTTACTCGACCCTGGACAGTTAGTCGACTTCGCGTCCGGGTAAGAAGTTAACCATATTTCAGCGTTCTTGAGAAATAATGGCATACGTAGATCAGGCATCTCGAAGAAGAGAAGCCCAAAGTTATTTGGAGAGAGTCTTGGCATTTACCATTGCGCGCAGCCTGGTGGCGTTTGGCATCGCCGTTTCAGCCGGTCTTTTCATGTCGATTGGATTGCAGCAATCGGCGCTTCAAAGGCTGAAAGTCAATGGCCCGGTTTACGAGCAGGTAGTCTACGGCAAGGATCTCATCGCCGATATATTGCCGCCGCCTCTCTTTGTGGTCGAATCCTACATGCTGTCCTTCGAGGCCAGCAAATTCCCCGAACTCACCGAAACCAATCTGGGGAAGATCGCCAATCTGAAAGCCGCTTACGACGACCGTCGCGCCTATTGGAAAACCACCCGGCTGCCGCAGTCTTTGAAGGATGAGCTCGAAAACGATGTGCTCGCCAAGGGCGATGTATTCTGGCAGGTGATGAACCGCGAAATCATCCCCGCCTTGAACGCGAAGGACGAAAGTAAGGCGCATGGTGCGATCGAGCAGTTGCGCGTCGCCTTCCATGCGCATCAGGATGCTGTGGAGAAACTCGTTGCAAATTCCGACGCTTTCCTGAAAGGCGAAGAGAGCAATGCCGCTTCGGAAATCATAACCTGGACGATCTATGCGGGCGCCGCGGGCTTCGGTTCCTTCGCCCTGCTGCTGGTCGGGCTCTATTTTTTGCGCCGTCGAGCCATCGTGCCGCTGGATGGCATGAAGGCCTATATGGGCAACCTCGCCGAAGGCGATTTTTCAACCGAAGTCCCCTACGCCAACCGCTCCGACGAGATCGGCGCCATGTCCAAGGCTGTGGCGGTGTTCCGCCGCAATGCGCTGGAACGGCAAGACGCACAGAAACGCGAAACCGCGCTTCGCGATCAGGAATTCCAGCGTGAGCGTAGCCAGATGGCTGAAAAGGCTGCCGAGGAGCAGCGACGCGAAGCGGTGATCGAGGCGCTGACCTACGGCCTGGATCAGCTCTCGCTTGGCAATCTCGATTGCCGGATCACCACAGCCTTCGCCCCCGCTTACGAGACGTTGCGGGCGAAATTCAACAACAGCATGAATGCGCTTGGCGCCTCGATGGCGGAGATCTCCCGGACATCCAGGCAGGTGGGCAGCTCTTCCGCCGGCATCACGGAGGCCGCCGACAGCCTTGCATCACGCACCGAACAGCAGGCCGCGATGCTCGAAGAGGCGACCGCCGCGCTCGGCGAAATGAACGCCAAGACGAAGGACGCTTCCGATCATGCCGGCAAGGCGACCGGAATGATGGCCGAGACTCGCAGCAGCGCCGAACATTCGGCCGCCGTCGTTCGCGAAGCGATCGACGCCATGCAAAGGATCGAAGGCTCGTCCGCCCAGATCGGCGAGATCGTCAACGTCATCGACGAGATCGCCTTCCAGACCAATCTCCTGGCGCTCAATGCCGGCGTCGAGGCCGCCCGGGCCGGCGAGGCGGGCAAGGGTTTCGCCGTCGTGGCGCAGGAAGTGCGCGAGCTCGCCCTCCGCTCGGCCAACGCCGCCAAGGAGATCAGATCTCTGATTTCCACATCATCGTCTGAGGTTTCCACAGGCGTGGAGCTCGTCAACCGTACCGGCAAGGCGCTTATGGAGATCGAAGGCCAGGTCGAGCAGGTTGCCGGCCTGATCGCCCGCATCGTTTCGGTATCTTCCGAGCAGGCCGTGGCGATCGGGGAAATCAACGCCTCCGTCAATGCGCTCGACGAGGTCACGCAGCGCAACGCCGCCATGGCTGCGGAAACCGTCTCGGCCTGCCGCGCGCTCGGCGGCCAGACGCAGACGCTGGAAGGCGTTGTCAGCCGCTTCCAGATCGATGCGGCAGCTGCCGGATCGAGATCGCCGAAAGCGGCTTGAGATGGCCGGCCGGCGAAACGCATCTCGCCGCGCCTGCCCGTCATCTCAGCGCGTCACCGTCGCGATCACCGCAACGCAGTCGCCTGGTTTGACGAGCCCCGGAAAATGCCGGGCGCAGAGAATACCGTCCATGGCGGCGCGGATCTCGCGCGGCGCCTCACCCGTCCGCCCGGTCGGATAGATGCGAGCGATGACCGCACCCTCGGTGACGACGTCACCAAGGTCGATGACGGCTTCGATCAATCCACCCTCCTCCGCGAAGGAGAAACAGCGGCCATCCGGCATGTCCAGCCAGGTCGTCGGACCGCTATCGACGGCGCCGGCGACGATCCTCGCATGTCGCAGCACGTTTATCACGCCGCGTTTGGCGATCGCCGCACTCTTGGCGGTCGCGGTGCCGCCGCCGCCGAGTTCGGTGGTGATGAAGATCTTGCCCATTTCCTCGGCCGCCGTGTCGTACATGCCGACCGCATCGATCTCCAGCATCGTCATCGAATAGGGCGCGGCAAACGCCGTGACGAAGTCGAAGGCTTTTTGCTCCTGCTGCTTGTTGGGCAGAATGTGCGCGGCACAGAAGGGCAGAAAATCGAGCGTCTTTCCGCCGGAATGGAAGTCAAGGACGATATCCGCCATCGGCAGAAGCACACGCTGAAAATAATCGGCGATCTTTTCGGTCACCGTGCCGTCCGGACGACCCGGGAAGCTGCGGTTCATATTGCCTCTGTCGATCGGCGAGGTCCGGGTTCCCGCAAGGAATGCTGGGTAATTCATTGCCGGCACGATGATGACAGCGCCGCTCACCTCCTCTGCCTGCAACGCGCGGGCGAGATCGAAGAGCGCGATCGGTCCCTCGTACTCGTCGCCGTGATTGCCGCCGGTCAGAAGCGCAGTCGGTCCCTTGCCGTTCCTGACGACCGTTATCGGAATCATCACCGATCCCCAGGCGGAGTCGTCGCGGCTGTAAGGCAGCCTCAGGAAACCGTGCTGGACGCCCTCGGCGGTGAAATCGACCGTCGCGCTGATCGGCGACGGCCGCAAGCCAGTCTCTGTCATGACAGCCTCAATCCTTGACTATCAGCTTGCGCGCAACATCGGCGAGGCACTCGACACCGCTTTCGGTGATGAGAATGCTCTCCGTCGTCTCGAACCCCATGTCCTCCAACCAGAGGCCGGTCATGAAATGAAATGTCATGCCGGGCTTTAACTCCGTCCGGTCGCCGGGCCGCAGGCTCATGGTGCGCTCGCCCCAGTCCGGCGGATAGGAAAGGCCGATCGGGTAACCCGTGCGGTTGTCCTTGACGATGCCGTATTTCTTCAGGACCGCGAAGAAGGCGTTGGCGATATCCTCGCAGGTGTTGCCGGGCTTGGCGACCGCAAGACCGGCTGCCATGCCTTCCAGCGTCGCTTTTTCGGCGTCGAGAAAGGCCTGCGTCGGCTTGCCGAGGAAGACGGTGCGCGACAGCGGCAGATGATAGCGGTTGTAGCAGCCGGCGATTTCGAAGAAGGTGCCCTCGCCCTTCTTCAACGGCCGGTCGTCCCAGGTCAGATGCGGTGCGGATGCTTCGACACCGGACGGCAGCAGCGGCACGATCGCCGGATAGTCGCCGCCGATGCCGTCGACGCCGCGCGTGCCGGCGTCATAGATTTCCGCGACGAGATCGCACTTGCGCATGCCGACCTCGATCTTGTCGAAGATGCGGGCATGCATGGCTTCCACGATCCGGGCCGCATTGCGCATGTATTTGATCTCGGTCTCGCTCTTGACCGCGCGCTGCCAGTTGACCAGCGCGGTCGCGTCGACGAAGCGCGCATTCGGCAGATGCCTCTGCAGCGCGGCGAAGGCCGCGGCAGAAAACCAGTAATTGTCCATCTCGACGCCGATCGTCAGCTTGGCGAAACCGCGCTCCGTCAGGATGCCGGAAAGGTAATCCATTGGATGACGCTCGGTGGATTGCACGTAGTGATCGGGATAGCCGACGATATTGTCGTGCCCGAGATAGGCGGTGAGCTTGGCGCCGTTGGCGTCCTGGCCGCGGCCGAACCAGATCGGCTCGCCCTGCGGCGGCACGATCACCGCCTGATGCACGTAGAAGGACCAGCCGTCATAACCGGTCAGCCAGGCCATGTTCGAGGGGTCGCTGACAATAAGCAGGTCGACACCCTTCGCCTCCATGGCACGCCGTGTCTTTTCCAGGCGCTCGGCATATTCTCCGAGCGAGAACTTCAGATGGGGTTGGGTCATGTCTCTTCCCTTCTTCTCCGGCGCCGCGCCGGTCAGCTTTCGAATGTTGTGCCGGCATTCGCCGCGCCGGCGCGGGCAAAGGCGAGCGTGGCGATGGCGGTGTCCTGAATGCCGGTTCCGGTGAGGTCGGCGATGGTGATCTGGTCGTCGCCCGTCCTGCCCGGCATCCGCCCAGCGACGATCCGGCCGAGTTCGGCGAAATCGGCATCCCTTTCGACGAGGCCGGCTTCGATCGCATGGTGCAGCTCGCCGAGCCGGCGCGTCTGCTTCAGGCTGTCGGGGACATAGAGGCCGGCGCCGGCGATGGCCGCCGGATCGATCTCGTTCTTGTGCTCGGCGTCCGAGCCCATGGCCGTCAGATGCTGCCCGGGTTCGAGCCAGCCGGCATCGATGATCGGTTTTTCCGCTGGCGTGGTGGTCACGACGATGTCGGCGCCGGACATTGCTTGCCGCGGGTCAGATTTCGCCTTGACGGGAAAGCCGAGCCTTGCCGCCAGTTCCGCAGCAACGCCCTTAGCCTTGGCCGTATCCCGCGCCCAAATCCTGGCTTCACGGATCGGCCGCACCAGCGTCAACGCTTCAAGCTGCAGCCGCGCCTGCATGCCGGCGCCGAAGATTGCCGCCACGTTGGAATTTTGTCGCGACAGATGTTTTGCCGCGACGGCACCGGCCGCGGCGGTGCGCACGTCGGTGAGATAGCCGTTGTCGAGAAGCAGCGCCTGCACCAGGCCGGTCCGGCTCGATAGCAGCACCATCATGCCATTGGTGCTCGGCAGACCGATTCTTGGATTGTCGAAGAAGCCGGGGCTGATCTTGATCGCGAAACCCTCGATGCCGGGGATGTAGGCGGTCTTCACATCGACCTCGCCCCGATACTCGGGAATGTCGAGCCGCAGGATCGGCGGCATGGCGACCGCCTTCGTTGCAAGCGCGGCGAAGGCCTGCTCGACGCAAGCGACCGCGTCGGGATCAAGCCCGACAATCACTCGCAATTCCGCTTCCGTCAGAATGATCATGCGGTTCATGGGCCATCCTCCGTGAATGCCGCACCCTCGCCGTTGATCACCCGGCGGTGCTGTTCCATGTCGACATTCCGCCCGGAAAGGATCGCAACGATCGGGCCGCCGGGGCTGATCTTGCCCGCCAGCAGCGCTGCGATGCCGACTGCTCCCGCGCCCTCGGTGATCTCGCGCTCGCAGGCATAGGCATGACGCATGCCTGCGGCGATCTCCGCCTCGGTCAGCAGGACGACGTCGTCAAGAAGCGCCCGGCACATAGTGAAAGTCACGCGATTGTCGAGGCCGATGCCGCCGCCGAGAGAGTCGGCAAGGCTCCTCACCTCCTCGACCTGCACCGGCCGTCCGGCATCGAGGCTCGCCTTCATCGCCGCGCCCCGTTCCATCGTCAGGCCGATCACCTTCATCTTGGGATTGACACCCTTGATCGCGGCGGCGACGCCCGCCGCAAGGCCGCCGCCTGAAAGCGGCACCAGCACTGTTGCCACCTCAGGCAAGGCGTCGACGATATCGAGCCCGAGCGTCCCCTGCCCGGCGACGACGTCGGGATGGTCAAAAGGTGGGATCATCACCAGCCCCTCCTCTCGCACCAGCCGGTCGACTTCCTGCTGCGCCTCGTCCTGCGATCGCCCGACGATGCGCACATCGGCGCCGAGACGGCGGATTTCCGCAACCTTGTTCTCTGGCACCAGCCGCGACATGCAGATCGTCGCAACCGCGCCTTGCGCCTTCGCGGCATGAGCAAGCGCCCGGCCGTGATTTCCGGTCGAGGCGGCGACGACACCGCGCGCGCGTTCTACCGGTGACAATGACAGCACCGCATTGGTCGCCCCGCGCAGTTTGAAGCTGCCAGTCGTCTGGTGATGTTCGAGCTTCAGCCACACCGGAACGCCGGAAATCTCGGCAAGCGATGCCGACAGCACCATCGGTGTTTCGACGACCCAGCCGGCGATCCGCCGCGCCGCTGCGCGAATATCCTCCAGCGAAACCGGCAAGCTGCTCACCATGATCTCAGCCTTCCCCATAGGGCATCGTCATCAGCTGACCGAGCTCGGGCCGCGCCCGATCATCGCCGCAAAGCCTTAGGCAGGCCCAGGCGGTTGCGAGATTGCTGGTCACCACAGGCTTGCCGGTCTCGCCTTCGATGCGGGCGGCGACCTGTGCGGCGCGCAGAGCAGTGCAGGAGATGAACAGCGCTTCGGACTGCGGCGCCAGCGCCTCACGCGCGAAGGCCGCGATCTCATCCGGCGCGATACGAGCCATCTCGCGGTCGTCGCTCAGGCCAAGGCAGGTGAAGCGGTCGATCGCAAAGCCGAGAGCTGCGAAATAATCCGCCATCGGCCGGCTGGTCTCGATCGTATAAGGCGTCAGCACCGAAATCCGGCGGGCGCCGAGCGCCTTCAGGCCCCTCACCGCCGCCGCCGTCGGCGTTACCACGGCAGTACCGGGTTTGGAGGCGTGGATCGCCTCCTCGATATTGCGGTCGCCGATGACGACTGACGCGGAGGTGCAGGAATACATGACGGCATCGAGCGCCTCACCCGGCAGGATCAGCCCTGCGCCTTCCGTCAGCGACGGCTGCATCTTCGTGAGGTTTTCCGGTGTCACCGGGTTGGCATAATGGATGCGGCTGACATAGACACCGATGCGGTCGCCGGCGACCATGCCCCGGAAGTCGACTTCGGTCGTGTGATCCGTCGCCAGGATGATCAGGCCGATGCGCTTTTCGAGCGGCCGGTCGTCCAGCCGTGGCCGCCGGCCGGCGGCAATGATTTCGATTGCTGCGGGCATCTCAGTCATCCATCCTGGCGTAGCGCTCCTCGAGCCAGCGCAAGCCCACCACCGAGACCAGGCTGATGACGAGGAAGAAGACGCCGACGAGCGTCATCGGTTCGATGTAGCGATAGTTGCTGTTGGCGATGCTTTTGGCCTGGTTCATCAATTCCAGCACGGTGATCGCCGAAAGCAGCGGCGTTTCCTTGAACATGGCGATGAAATAATTGGCAAGCGCCGGGATCATCGGCGGGATCGCCTGCGGCAAGATTACGTGGATCCAGGCCTGGCGCGTCGTCAGATTGGTCGCCTTGGCCGCTTCCCATTGTCCGCGCGAGACGTTTTCGATGCCGGCGCGATAGACCTCCGCGGTATAGGTGGCGTAGTGAATGCCGATGCCGATGACGCCGGCGGTGAGCGGCGACAGCCGGATGCCGATATCGGGCAGCACATAAAAGATGAAGTAGAGCTGTACCAGCAGCGGTGTCCCGCGAATGAATTCCGAGACGAAGCCGACCGTCCGGGAAATGGCGGCGACCGGGGATCGCCGCGCAATGGCGAGGCCGAGGCCAACAACCATGGCGACCGCAGCGCCGAGGATGGTGGCAAGAATAGTGATCTTGAACCCTTCGAGAAGGGTCGGCATGATCTGCCAGACGAACTCCCAATCCCATTCCATATGATCAGGTCCTCATGCCGTCGAGGCCGCGTGTCATCCGCCGCTCCAGCAGGCGCATTGCCGCCGAGATGGCGGAGGCCATGAGGAAATAGAGGATGAGGATCGCCGCAAAAGGCACCAGCGTATTGCCCGTCTGCGCCCGCACCACCTGCGCCTGGAAGGTCATGTCCGTCAGCGAGATCAACGACACGACGGCCGTGCCCTTCAAGAGCTCGATCGCGTTGTTGCAGAAGGTCGGCAGCATCAGCGGCAGCGCCTGCGGCAGGATGACGTGGCGCATGCGCTGGTAGCGCGACAGGTTGAGCGCGATGCAGGCTTCCGACTGTTCGCGCCCGACGGCCTTGACGGCGCCGCGCACCACCTCCGCGCCATAGGCACCGACATTCAGCCCGAGCGCCAGCACGCCGGCCTGCAGCGGCGTCAGCGTCAGGCCTGCGAAGGGCAGCACGAAATAAACCCAGAAGAGCTGGACGAAGATCGAGGTGCCGCGAAAGAATTCGATATAGGCGGTCGCCAGAGCCCGAACGGCAAAGAAGCGCGACAGGCGGCCGAGGCCGGCCAGGAAGGCCATGACGAGCGCCAGCGCCGATCCTATGACCGTCAGTTCGAGCGTCACCAGGGCGCCCTGAAGGATCAGTGTCAGATAGCCGGACCATACCGACATCGGCAACTCACTTCTCTGGAGATCGTGCGGGCGGACCGGCCATGGCAGGGCGCATGGCCGGTGTGCTCACATCAGGTTACTTGGCTGCGGCGCAGAGCTTGTCGCGGCTCGTCGACATCGCCGCCTTGGCCGAGAAGCCGTAGGGCTCGATGATCTTGGCGAATTCGCCCGATTCCTTCAGCTTCTTCAGCTCGACGTCGAAGGCGTCGCGCAGCGCGACGTCCTGCTTGCGGAAGGCAGCACCGTCGCAATAGACCGGTGCATTGACGACGGGGGCGACGGTTTCGAGGTTCGGATCGTTCGCTTTGGTCAACAAGTCGTGGATCGACAGAACTGGCAGCGAATAGACGTCGATGCGGCCGTCCTGCAGCATCTTGATGCCGCTCTGCCCATCCGGAACCACGATGACGCGGTCACGCGGCACGCCGGCTTCCAGCGCCAGCTTCTCTTCCGTGCCGCCGCCCGGCGCGCCGATCTTGGCGTTCGGATTGTCGGCGATATCCTTGTAGCTCGTCAGCTTCAGCGGGTTGCCCTTCTTGAGAGCAAAGGCTTCAGCGTCGCACAGGATCGGTTCGGAATAGGCAACGGCATTGCAACGTTCGGGCTTCATGAAGAGGCCCGCGGTAATTGCGTCGTGTCGGCCGGCCTGCAGGCCGGGGATCATCGCGCCGTATTCCGAGATCGAGGCGACCACTTCCTTGACGCCGAGCTTTTCGAAGATCACGCGAGCCACGTCGGGGGCAGCGCCCGAAACCTTGCCATCGGCGCCGACGGCGGTGAATGGCGGCTCGTTGGCGATGGCGATGCGGGCGAAACCCTGTTCCTTCAGCTGTTCGAGCTTGTCATCGGCGGCGGATACCGGAGCGGCCGCCGTAACCAGAAGCACCGACAGGCTGACGGCGCTCAAAAAATATCCTGCTTTCATCGTTCCCAACTCCTGTGGCTTTCTCTTTGCGTTTTGTTGTTCGCGGGCAATGTCTGAGGTCAGACGCGGTGCCCTGCCGCGATGATTTTGCGCAGGAATGTCTGCGTCCTTTCCTGCGTCGGATTGCGGAAGATGTCGCCGGGCCTGCCTTCCTCGACGATCCTGCCGCGATCGAAAAACAGCACGCGGTCGGCAAAGTCGTGGGCAAAGCCCATTTCGTGGGTGACGAGAAGCATCGTCATATCGGTCTCGGAGGCGAGCTTCCGCATGACGTTCAGCACCTCCTCGACGAGTTCCGGGTCGAGTGCCGAGGTCACCTCGTCGAACAGCATGATCTTCGGCGACAGGGCCAGCGCCCGGGCAATGGCGACACGCTGCTTCTGGCCGCCGGAAAGCTGCGCCGGGACGCTACTCGCCTTGTCGGCAAGGCCGACCATATCGAGAAGCTCCATCGCCCGCTTCTCGGCTTGCGGCCGCTTGATACCCTTGGTCAACATCGGCGCCAGCGTCACATTGTCGAGCACGCATTTATGCGGAAACAGGTTGAAGTGCTGGAAGACCATGCCGATCTTTTCGCGCATGCGATGCAGGTGGCGCTCATCGGCCGGCACAAGTCCGCCGCCGTTCGGCATGTGATAGAGCTGTTCGCCATCGACCTCGATATGGCCGCCGCTGATCGTCTCCAGCGTCATCAGGATGCGCAGGATCGTCGTCTTGCCGGAGCCGGACGGCCCGATCAGCGCCAGTTTCTCGCCCGGCATGACATTCATCGACAGGCCGTCGAGCACGGTCAGCGGGCCGTATTTCTTGACGATGTTGTCGATGCGGATGATGGGCGAAGGCATTCATGTCTCTCCTTGTTGAGACAAGCAATGACCTAACGATGACGGTCCACGAAAATCATGTCAATTCGTAAAATAATATCATGACAATTATTCTGCACCTGCCGGCAAATGAGGCGCCCGCCTCAAATCGCGAGCAGCAGCTCTTCCGGATTTCCCTGCGCCAGTGAGGCAACGATCCCGAGTCCGGTTCGCAGCTCGCCTTCCGTCGTCGAGCCGAGCGAGATGCGCACCGCCGGCGTCCAGCCGTGATCGGCGGTGTGGAAGGATTTGCCCGGCGCGATCGCCACGCCGCGCAGCCTTGCCTGTGACACGAAACCATCCTCCGTATGGCTGCCGGACAGCGGCAGCCATACATGTAGGCTTTGCGGGTGCGTTCGATAGGACAGGCCGGCCAGCATCTCCGCCGCGATCGCATGGCGCCCAACAAGAGCGCGGCGCTGCCAGTTGACCAGTTCCATCGCCGTGCCGTCGCTGACCCAGCGCGTGGCGATTTCGGCCATAGCCGGCGTCGCCATCCAACTGGAGACGAGATGGCGGTTGGCAACGGCGGCGACATAGCGGTCGGGCGCCACGAGATAACCGATCCTGAGGCCGGGAACGGTGATCTTCGTGAAGCTCGTGACATAGAGCGTCCGCTCCGGCGCGAAGGCGGCCATTGGCGGCGCGCGGTCCTCGACCATCGGCCCGAGAATGTCGTTTTCGATGATCGCTATGTCGTGCTTGGCGGCGACTGTGGCGAGCGCCTGCCGGCGCTCTGCGCTCATCAGCGCCGCCATCGGATTGATCACCGACGGCTGCAGGAAAATCGCCCGGATCGGCCCCGTCCGACAGGCCTCGTCCAGCGCTTCGGGGATCATCCCCTCCTCGTCGATCGCCAGCCCCTCGAGATGCAGGCCGAGATAGGTGGACAGCGGCACCAGCGTATGATGGCTGATCGCCTCGGTGGCAATGGTCGAACCGGGCGGGGCGACACTCATTAGCGCCACCGTCATGCCCGAGGTCGCGCCATTCGTCAGGCTGACGTTCAACGGCGATACGTCGATCCCGCAGCGCGCCAACCATTCCGTGGCAACAACGCGATGGCGAGGAAAGACCATGTTCGGCCGGAAAGACAGGGCCGAGCTGGACGGCAGATTCTCGGAGAGCCAGCCAAAGGCCTGGCGCAGCCTTTCCAGATGGATCTGCTCGCACACCGGTTTCAGGATCGAAAGATCGATCACCTCCCCCAGTCGTTCCGGCAGATAAGGCGGCTCCGGCTCGCGCGGCCGCGTCTGCACGAAGCTGCCGCGTCCGATCTCACCCGATATCAGCCCCCGGCGGCTCAGTTCGTCATAGGCGCGGCTGACCGTCTGCACGGAAAGATGCAGATCATCCGCCAGCTTGCGATGCGGCGGCAACTGCGTGCCGTCGGAGAGCTTGCCGTCGGTGATCGCATTGGCGATCTGCTCGGCCAGCGAGAGATAGGCAGGCCGACGGAGTTGCGAGGGATCAGGGCGCCAATTTGTCATGATTTCAACACTGCTGAAAATCAGTTCAATTGACAATGCCAAAATGCGCTTCCATTGTCTTTTCGCCTCGTTTGAAATGATTTCTTTCTAAAGAAAGCTCCATGAAGCTCGACGCCATCGACCTGCGCATCCTCGACGCCGTCCAGCACGACGGCCGCATCACCAAGCTGGCGCTGGCCGAAAAGGCCGGGCTGTCGCCGACGCCGTGCTGGATGCGGCTGCGCAAACTCGAAAAGGCAGGGATCATTACCGGCTACCACGCCCGGATCGCCCCGCGGCGCATTGCGCCGGTGGCCAGCGTGATGATGGAAGTAACGCTCGCCAATCATCGCCAGGCCGATTTCGAGCGCTTCGAGCGTGCCGTTGCCGCAACCCCCGAGATCGTCGCCTGCTGGTCGGTCGGCGGCGGCGTCGACTATATCCTGAAAATCATAGCGGCCGATATCGACGCCTATCAGCGGCTGGTCGACAGTCTTCTCGACCGCGAACTCGGCATCGACCGCTATTTCACCTACATCGTCACCAAGACGGTGAAGGAGGAAACGGTGCTTCCTGTCTCTTCCTTCGCCGCATCCGGCGAGGACCAGAGCGCGTCGTAGACAATCTCTCTGCCAGTCAGGGTGGAAACGGCAAGCGTGCCCGTCGCCAAGCCACATCGTGACGAGATCCTAATCGGCCGACGCCGCGTGAGGCGTAATCTGCAGCAAGGAGCGCGGCACGGGATGATCGCTCAAAAGTCTCGGACAGGCCGCGCTGCCGCCGTATGTTGCTAGTGCTTAAGGATTTGACTGAGGAACAGCTTGGTGCGCTCATGCTGCGGATTGTCGAAGAATTCTTCTGGCGCGCCCTGCTCGACGATCTGACCTGTGTTCATGAAGATCACGCGGTCGGCAACGGCGCGGGCAAAGCCCATTTCGTGGGTGACGCAAACCATGGTCATGCCGTCCTTGGCAAGGCCGGTCATGGTTTCGAGCACCTCCGATACCATTTCCGGATCCAGCGCCGAGGTCGGCTCGTCGAACAGCATGACCGCCGGCTGCATGCAGAGTGACCTGGCAATCGCCACCCGCTGCTGCTGGCCACCCGATAGCTGGATCGGATATTTGTTGGCCTGTTCGGGGATACGCACGCGCTCCAGAAATTTCAGCGCCGTCTTCTTCGCCTCGGCCGCCGGCACCCCCTTGATCCACATCGGCCCGACCATGCAGTTCATCAGCACCGTCATATGCGGGAAGAGATTGAAGTGCTGGAACACCATGCCAACGTTCTTCCGGACTTCGCCGATCTTGCGCATCTTATCGTGCAGGGTGATGCCGTTGACGGTGATCTCCCCTTCCTGATGGGCTTCGAGCCGGTTGAAGCAGCGGATCAGCGTTGACTTGCCGGATCCCGAAGGACCGCAGACGACGATCCGCTCGCCCTTGCTGACCGTGAGATTGATATCCTTCAGCACCTGAAAGGCGCCGTACCACTTCGAAACATTTTTCGCTTCAATGATCTTGTCACCGTTCATCGGACTTTGCTCCTGGCATAATGACGTTCGATGCGTGCTTGGATAAGTTCAAGGCCGATCGACATGATCCAGTAGAGCATGGCAGCGGAAATCAGCATCTCCATGTGCTGGAAGGTCTTCTGGCCCAGCGTGCGGGCCAGGAACATCAGTTCCCAGACGCCTATGACGGAGACCAGCGAGCTGTCCTTCAGCATGGAGATGAACTGGTTGCCGGTCGGCGGAATGATGACGGGCAGCGCCTGCGGCAGGATGATCTTGCGCATGGTGATGCCGAAGCCGAAGCCGATCGAGCGCGAAGCTTCCCACTGGCCGCGGTCGATGCTCTGGATGCCCGAGCGGAAGATCTCCGTCATATAGGCGCCGTAGCAGAGCGACAGGGCGAGGATACCGGCCGGCACCGCATCGATGACGAAGCCGAGCTGCGGCAGGCCGAGATAGATCAGGTAGACCTGCATGAGGAGCGGCAGACCGCGGAAGAACGACGTGTAGAAGCTGGCGATCGCATAGGCGAAGCCATTGGTCGACAGCTTGGCGACGGCGCCGAGAATGGCAATCGCCGAGGCGATGACGATCGAAACGGCGGACACATAGATCGTCGTCATCAGGCCCTGGCTAATCATAAAGGGCAGCTTTTCGACGATGAACGGCAGGCTCAGATGAAATGTCGCGAAGAAGGCGAGGAACAGAAGCAGCAGTTCCAGCCAGACGACGGCGATCTGCACCCTGAGCGGCGCAAAGCCGATCAGCACGACATTGAGCACGAACATGACGGCGATGACGAAGGCGATCGCGAAACGTCCATACATGCCGCTGGCAGAGGGATCGCCGATCACGGGGCGCATCAATTCGCCCATCGCCGTGCCGGTCAGGTTGAACATCATGAAGAAAACCAGCACGACCGCAAACATCGTCGCGATGAACCACGGCTTATGGACGAGCACTTCAGACTCGACGGTATCGGGATAAAGCATCTCTTGTCCCTTGCGGCAAATCGACGGTCCGGTTGCTCGGACCGCCCGCTTCTGGCGGTGGTTACTTTACGACCGTATAATCTACGCCATACCACTTCACGGAAAGCTTGCTCAGCGTGCCATCCGCCTGCATGGCCTTCACGGCTTCGGCGATCTTGTCGTTGAATTCCTTGTCGCCATGCTCGATGGCAACGGCAAGCGGCTCGTAGAAGACGGGGTCGCCGATCTGCTTGATCGGGTAACCGGCCTTGACGGCGTCGAGAATGCTCGGCAGCGACGAGACGACGGCATCGAGACGGGTGCCGTCGCCGAGACGCAGATCATCGAAGGCGGTGGACGAGTTGGCGTAGGACTTCACTTCCTTCGGCTTGAACTCGTACTTGAAGGCAGGCGCGCCGGCGGCATCAAGCGTCAAGTCGCCTTTCGCATAGGCTTCGAACGTGGAGGTGGCCGTGGTCCCGACGACCTTGCCGTCAAGATCGGAGAGCTTCGTCGCCTTGCTGTCCTTGTGCGCGGCGACAGCAGCCGGCGTGTAATAATAAACGGCCGGGAAGTCAAAGATCTCGGCACGCTTTTTGGTCGGCGTCATCGAACCGACATGCATGTCCCAGCGGCCCGCCCAATTGCCGGCTGTGATGATGTCCCAGCCGGGCGTTACGAATTCGACCTTCACACCGAGACGCCTGCCGATATCCTTGGCAACGTCGATGTCGAAACCGTCAAGTTCGTTCTTGTCGTTCATGAAGGATTGCGGCGCCCAGTTGGCGTCGGTCGCAACCTTCAGGTCCTTGTCCGCCATCACGCGGTCGAGCACGGCGCCGGCATTGGCCGGAACGGCAGCCAGCACAATAGCGAGCGACGCGGCGGCTGCAGTCATCTTGGTCAATCTGTTCATGCGATGGTTCCCTTTATTGTCATTCTTGGTTTTGGTCCGGGCTCATTCCCGTACCGTCATGCAATCTTGCAGTCGAAGAGACTTTTCGTCTTCCGGCGATCGGAAGCAGCGGCAGACCGCTCGTTCCTTCAAACCGGGGAAGTCAGAACTCTCCTTTCTGGCGCATCTCGTCGCGAATGGAGCGGGCAACCCGGAAGGCTTCTACGCCGGCGGGAATGCCGCAATAGACTGCGATTTGCACGAGAGCGGCCCGCAATTCGTCGTCCGTCAGCCCGTTGCGAATGGCGCCGCGAAAGTGGATGCCGAATTCATGCATGCGGTTGAGCGCCGCCAGCATGCCGAGATTGAGAAGGCTACGCTGCTTGAGATCGAGCCCTTCGTCGGTCCAGGCCGCACCCCAGCAATATTCGTTGAGAACGTCCTGGAAAGGTGCCGAGAAACCGTCGGCACCGCTGATGGCGCGATCGACATAGTCGTCGCCCAGAACCTTGCGCCTAACGGCCTCGCCGCTCTTTCTGAGCGCCTCATCCATGGTTCGTCTCCTCGCGAGTCAGGAAGCCGTGGATCAAATTCGCAACCGTTTCCGGCGCCTCGATCAGGATGGAGTGGCGCAATCCGGGCAGGATGCTGAGCGTCGAGCCCGGGATGCGCTCGTGCATGTAGCGGGCCATGCGTGGATTGGATCCGGCATCCTCCTCGCCCGTTGCAATCAGCGTGGGGCAGCGGATCTGGTCGAGGAAGCCGCCGAAATCCGTCTCCGCCAGCACCCGGTAGGCGGCGGCGTAACAGTCCGGATCATTCTCCGCATCGCGCTCACGAAGCCGCGCGATCACCGCGGGGTTGTTCTCCTGAAATTCTTCGGTCAGCCAGCGCGACAGCGAGGCGTTGTGGTGATCGGCGGGCGTACCGGCCCGCAGCGCCGCGAGGCGCTCCAGAACCCGCGTGCGCTCATCCGGCGTGCGGCCGGCCACCGTGGAGAGCAGCACCAGCTTGCGCAGCCGGTCGAGGTGGGTCAGCGCCAGGCGCTGGGCGATCAGCCCGCCGAGCGAGAAGCCGGCGAGATTGAAGGTCGAGAAGCCTGCCTTGTCGGCGAGCGCCAGAGCCTCGTTGACGAAATCGTCGATCTCGTAGCGGCCCTTCACCCGGCTCGATTGGCCGTGGCCACGGAGGTCGAAGGTCAGGATCGTGAAGCTGTCCTTCAGGCGCTCGACCACACCCGACCAAGCCTCCAGATAGGAGCCGACGCCGTGAATGCAGACCAGAGGCTCGCCGCTACCGTCGATCCGGTAGTTGAGCGTCACGTCTCCGACGGTATAGCGCTGTGCCTCTGCCATGTCAGCCTGCCGCCGCCTTGCGCTGCTTGTCCTTTTCGCGCGCGGCGAAGAAGGGCATGATTTCCTCGACGAACAGCTCGATCGTCCGCTTCTGCAGCTCGAAGGGCAGGTTGAAGGTCAGGCCGAGACAGTACTGATCAACACCGGCTTCTTCATAGACCAGCAGCTTCTCGATCGCCTCGTCGGGCGTGCCGAACATCAGATTCCTGCGGATATTGTCCGGATTGTAGTTGTCCTTGCCCTTCACCGCATCGTAGGGCACAGCCTCCGGAAAGCCTTCGCGCACCATGCCGATATTCTGCATCAGATTTTCGAAGGCGCGGCCGTAGTCCATGCTGTGCCTGACCGCCAGTTCCCAGCCGTCAGCCTTGTCGTAGACGCAGGTGCGGCGCTGCATCATGAAGCGCGGGCGCGGTACCTCGGGATGATCGGCAACCGCCTTGTTGAACTTGTCGGCGAGGACCTGGATCTCGGCTGCCGGCTGCGAGAGCGGCGTGGAGAGGATGCTGGCGCCATTGGCGATCGCCCAGTCGAAGGAGCCGGCATCGCGGGCCGCGACCCAGATCGGCGGATGCGGCTGCTGAAGCGGCTTCGGCACAGACGTGGCGGTCGGGAATTTCCAGTAGTGCCCGTCATGGGCGTAGTCGCCGGCCCAGAGCTTCTTCACAGCCGGGACGATCTCCTTCATGTAGGCGACGCCTTCCTGCTGCGGCATGCCGCCGGCCATCCGGTCGAACTCATACTGGTACGAGCCGCGGGCGATGCCGAATTCCAGGCGGCCGTTGGTCAGATGATCGCAGAGCGCGGATTCACCGGCGAGACGGATCGGGGTCCAGTAGGGCGCAACCAGCGTCGAGGTGCCCAGGCGGATCTGCTGCGTGTGCTGCGCCAGCCAGACCAGCGTCTGGAACGGATTGGGAGAGATCGTGCATTCGATCGTGTGGTGCTCGGCGGTCCACAGCGCCTCGAAACCGCCTTCGTCGGCCATCCGTGCCAATTGCAGGAGATTGTTCTTGACCGTCGACATCGGAATGTCGGACGAGAAGCGCTCCATGGTCAGCGATACTGCGAATTTCATCTGCTTGCCTCCCTTTCGGGTTCAGTTTTGTGCGTGCCGTCACTTCAGACGGATGACGAACGGGTCCTGCATCGCCCCGGAATAATCGATGATGACGTTCTTCAGGCGCGAGAATTCATGCATCACCTCGAAGCCGCCGCGCCGGCCGTAGCCGCTTTCCTTGAAGCCGCCATTGGCGGACATGAAGGAGGCCGAGCGATAGGTATTGACCCAGACGGTGCCGGCCTCGATCTGGTTGGCGAAGCGCAGCGCCCGGTCGATATCCTTGGTCCAGATGCCGGAGGCGAGGCCGTAATGGCTATCGTTGGCGAGAGCGACCATCTCCGCCTCGTCGCGGAACGGCATGACGCCGACGACAGGGCCGAAGATCTCGTCGCGCATGAAGCCCATGTCGTTCTGCGCATCGACCATGACCGTCGGCTCGTAGTACCAGCCGCCGTTTGAGAGATCTTCCTTCCGCGGACGGCGCCCGCCAGCGGCGATCTTGGCGCCATCCTTGACGCCCGAGGCGACGTAACCCTCGACCTTGGAGAGCTGGTCGGCGAGCGCCAGCGGACCGATATCGGTATCATCGAGCGTCGGCAGGCCGACGCGGATGCGGGCGGTACGAGCAATCAGCGCATCGATGAACTTGTCGTAGATGCTGGCTTCAACGAAGCAGCGCGAACCGGCAACACAGGTCTGCCCGGCAGCGGCGAAGACGCCGGAGACGACGCCGTTGACGGCATGCTCGAGCTCGACATCACCGAACACAACATGCGGCGACTTTCCGCCGAGTTCCATCGAGCAGGGCACGAGGTTCTGCGCGGCATTGCCGGCGATGCGGCGGCCGGTCGCGGTGCTGCCGGTGAAGACATACTTGGCGACGCCCGGATGGCGGGTCAGCGCCTCGCCGGCGCTCTTGCCGGTGCCGGTGACGACATTGACGACACCCGCCGGGAAGCCCGCCTCGTGAATGAGTTCGGCCAGCGCAAGCGTCGAGGCAGTCGCATGTTCCGATGGCTTGATGACGACGGTGTTGCCGATCGCCAGGCATGGCGCCAGCGTACCGGTCAGCAGCATCAGCGGCGAATTCCACGGCGTGATCATGCCGACGACGCCGAGCGGTTCGCGCAGGTTGATGTTCAGCGTATCCATCCGGTTGATCGGAATGGTATCGCCCTGCAGCTTGTCGGCCATGCCGGCGAAATAGTGGTAGCTATCCGGCATCGAGCGCATCTGCGCCCGGGTTTCCTTCAGCAGCTTGCCGTTGTCGCGCGTCTCGATTTCGGCAAGCGTATCGGCATTGGCGCGGACGAGTTCCGCGAGCTTGCGGACCAGCGCGCCGCGGTCGGTCTGCGTCATGCGCCGCCAGGCGGGATTGCGGAAGGCGGCATTCGCTGCGGCGACAGCGGCCGCGACATCATTGGCATCGGCTGCGGCCAGATCGTACCAGCGCTCGCCGGTGGTCGGGTCGTAGCTGGCAATGTAGTTGCCGGCCTTCGGCGCCACGAATTCGCCGTTGATGAACAGGCCCTGTCGCGAACCTTCGATGGAGCTGACTGTCGTCTTCATGTCACTGTCCTTGGTCTTGGGAGGCTTGGATCCAGGCACGGGCTTCGCCGTCGATCATCGCGACGCGGCCGCCGTCGTCGGAATCCATGTAGATGCCGAAGCGGCCCGCCTGCCGCTCGCGCACATAGCGGCGCAACATGGAGCGCAGTTCATGGGTGGCGATCGCCTCGTAGGGCAGATCGTCGATGCCGAAGAAGCGGAGATCGGCAGGCAGGTTGACCTCTTCCCCCTCGCCTGCCAACCGGGCGCGATAGACGAGATAGCCGGGATCGCTATCGGCAACGTCGAAGACGGAATAGAGGAAGGTCTCTTCCGGTACGAGGCGCAGCGCATCGCCGCCCTCGACCACCAGCTGGCTGTCGGCCTTGCGGCGGCGTGCCGATGGCAGCACCCAGCCGCCCCTCCCGTCCGAGCGCAGCAGCAGGCCGTCGCCGGCCTCGATCAAGTAGCCGATGATCACCCCGTGCGAGGCAAGCCAGCCCGCCGGCAGCGGATCCTTGACGCTGGCGTAACGGCCGCGGCAGAAGCCGAGCGGTGCGGTCGGGCTGGTGCCGAAGGCGCGGACCTGGCCGATGAGAACCGTATGGTCGCCAGCATCGACGGCGCTGTGGGTGGTGCAGTCGAACCATGTGAGACTGTCGGTCAGAACCGGCGCGCCGGTATGGATGTGATCGTGGGTGACCGACTGGAACTTGTCGGGAGACTTCGAGGCGAAGGTGCCAGAGATATCGACTTGGCCTTCATGAAGGATATTGACCGCAAAGCAGCCGGCATTGGTGAAGGCCTGATGGCTGGAGGCCGCCTTCGCGACACAGACGAGAAGCAACGGCGGATCGAGCGACACTGAGGTAAACGAATTCGCGGTCATTCCGCGCGGGCTGCCGTCCTCGTCGCGCGTGGTGATGACGGTCACACCTGTCACGAAGGTTCCGAAGGCCCGGCGCAGTGCGATCGGGTCGATCGGTGCATCCGTCCTTGCCGCTGTCTCCGCCATGCCTTCGAGCCTCCTCTGCTTGTTGAAAGGAGGCTATCGCTACCGCTTCGGCCGTTCTTCCCTGGCATCGTAGGATGGGGTGGAAAACTTCTGCCTCGATCCAGAGGAGACAAAACGGCGCGAGGGGGCAGAGCCTCGAACGAGCGTATATGAGGGCTGGAGAACTATCTCTGGGCGGTCGAGCGATTGTCAATGACGCCGTGCAGACGGATTGCCAATTCGACGGCAAAGCGCTTTTCCGGAGTCTCGACATCGACGCCGAAAAGCTCCTGAATGCGCGAGAGCCGGTAACGCAGCGTCGTAACATGCAGGCCCATCGTATCGGCGCAGGCCTGGCTGCGGCACCCCTCCTGCAGATAGGTGGAGAGCGTTTCCATATAGGGCGTCCCGTTTTCGCGATCGTGCTCGGCGATAGCCCCGACACTTTCCTGGACAAAACTACGCACGTCGCCGGCTTCCGAGGCCGCAACCAACATCGGAAGCGGCCCGAAGTCCTGAGCTGAAATAGCACCGGTCAATCCAAAGGAACGGCCGATGCGGATCATGCGACCGCACCGCTCCCAAGCCGCCGAGTAGTCGGGTAGCGCATCACAGCGGTTGCCTGAGACGACAACGGGCGCCTCGCCGAAATAGCGGCCGAGTTCCTCGGCGATGCGGCGGGTGAGCTTGGCCGTGCGCTCCTGACGCTTGCTCGTGTCATAGGGCATGAGGCAAACAACACCACCGTCGATCGCGATCAGGTTCGCCTGCACCGAGGCCTGTTGCATGATGCGCGTCAGCGTGTGTTCGACATCTACGGAAGCCCCACCGAAAGCCTTTGTCTTATCGGGGAAATCGACGACAATCATCTGCTGCGGGATGGCGAAGCTCAATCCGAGCCGCTGAGCCCGTTGCGCGATATCGCCGGCGTCGCGCCAACGGGCCTCGACGATTTCGAAGAACAGTTCGGTCTGCGTCCGGGTTTCAAACCGGAACCGGATGAAGCTACGCATCATCTGGACGCTCAGCGCGAATTTGGCGCTGTCGAGCATCAGCAAGTCGAGATCGCTGAATTCGCGGGCGGTTGGGAAGATGATCAACGCACCGACCAGCTGATTGTCGACCATCAGCTCCTCGATGCGGGCGGAGATCCGGAAACGTTGTGTGCCGTCGTCGAGAAAAAGGTTGGCCGCATTCGTCGTGCCGTGTTCGATCGCATCACGCGCCGCCTTCATCAACGGCCGGGCGAGAGTCGTGGAAGCGGCTTCCGGCCAGGAGGTCTCGTCGTATAGTGCGTTCGGCGGGCGCCCGGCGATCACCTGATTGGCGGTAAAGTCGATCACCACCGTCGGGTTCGGCAGCATCATTCCAACCATCGCCGAAAGCGGTGCGACCGACCCGTCGCTGAGCACATGCTCGAGCAGCGACGTATGCGCTTTCAGGGCTCGCTCGAGCCGCTGCGCCGACCGCTTCTCGGCTTCAAGCCGGTGTTCGCGCTCCACGGCGATTGCACCCAGATGGATGATGGTGCCGAGGAAGGCAAGATCGTCCTCCGATACTTCGGTGATCTGTCGGGCGATGACGCTGAGGACCATCGGCCGGCCTTCCGCATCCTTGCAATTCATGGGCAAGACCAAGACGGTGCGGTAGTCACGATCGAAGGCCTCCGCCCGATAGCCGGGAAACTCGGCAGACTGGCGTGCATCGGGGATATAGACGGGCTCGTTTCGCTGCAGAGCGATTAAGGACGGGCTTGTCGCCAATTCCCATTTGTCCGGCAGCTGCCGTTCTATCAGTGTCGGATCGTAGCGTACGATGACGTAGGCGTAACCATGGGCGGCATCGATGCTCATGATCGATCCCAACGCCCAGTCCGCATGACGGCAGGCGGCGGCAATCAGTTGCTGCAGAACGGCCTGAAGATCGCCGCCGCTGTTGATCTGACTGGCGACGTCTCGTAGCGACAGTACACGGGACCTCTGATCCAATCGTTTCGCCTCGTTGACATCCGTCAGCGAGTATGCGCGCCCTCAGCGGACAAATCTACTTGGATCCATAGGAAGCCGCTGATTTATCTTCCGGCGAAAAGTAGGACCGCCTTACCCCACGATCCGGTTTTGTAGACGGCCCATGATCTCGGCGGCGGCAGGGCATTGCTCCATGCGGAGGAAGAGCGAAGCCAATTTTTCTCCCTTTGACCTAAGGCATTGTCCGGTGCAGCAAGCCTCAGCACTGGAGCCTGCTTGCTTTCGCAGGATCTTTCCGCAAGCTCTTCCTTCGGACATAGGAAGAAATTTTCCAACGCCGCTGTAGCCTAGCGCAAGTTTTCATTTTTAGCGGTTTTTCACATGACCCTCGGCATCAGAAAATTCACCACCTTCCTGGAAGAGACCCTCGTCGAAGGCGGCAGGGCAGCGTCACGCCCCGTCAATATCGTCGTGGTCGCAGCCGTGATCCAAAATCCCTGGGCCGGCCGCGGCTTTGTCGAAGATCTCAGGCCGGAGATCATCCGCATTGCCGGGGAGCTCAGCCACGAAATGACCAATCGGCTGTTGCGCCAGATTGGCCCCGAGCAGATCGAGGCTTGTGGGAAAGCGGCGGCGGTCGGAATCAATGGCGAAATCGAGCATGCCTCGGCAATGATTCACACGTTGCGTTTCGGCAATCCTTTCCGCGAAGCGATCGGTGGCACGAACTATCTTGAATTTGCCAACACGCGCAATGCACCGGGGGCGCTCCTTTCCTTGCCGATGATGCACAAGAGCGAAAACGGCAAGCGATCGCATTTTCTGACTGCCAATTTCCAGATTGCCGATGCGCCTGGTCCTGACGAGATCATCGTGGCGATCGGCGCTTCGGATAGCGGTCGCGCCCATGCGCGCATCGCCGACCGCTTCCAGGATATCGCAGAGATGGAAGCGGAAAAGGCCGTGACGTTGTCGGGCATTTGACGAGCGCAGCTGCTGATCTTGGGGAGGTGGGATGAAGCTCGACGCCATCGACCTGCGCATTCTTGACGCCGTCCAGCGCGACGGCCGCATCACCAAACTGGCACTGGCCGAAAAGGCCGGGCTGTCGCCGACCCCGTGCTGGATGCGGCTGCGCAAACTCGAAAAGGCTGGCGTGATCACCGGCTACCACGCCCGCATCGCCCCGCGGCGCATTGCGCCGGTGGCCAGCGTGATGATGGAAGTAACGCTCGCCAATCATCGCCAGGCCGATTTCGAGCGCTTCGAGCGCGCCGTTGCCGCAACCCCCGAGATCGTCGCCTGCTGGTCGGTCGGCGGCGGCGTCGACTATATCCTGAAAATCATGGCGGCCGATATCGACGCCTATCAGCGGCTGGTCGACGGGCTTCTCGACCGCGAACTCGGCATCGACCGCTATTTCACCTACATCGTCACCAAGACGGTGAAGGAGGAAACGGTGCTTCCTGTCTCTTCCTTCGCCGCATCCGGCGAGGACCAGAGCGCGTCGTAGACAATCTCTCTATCCGGGGGCTGTGCTTTAGACCGTTTCTCTCTTATCGCGATCGCCAAAGGACAATCTCTCGTCCGCTCCTGTGGAAGACTTGCGTCACCGCCACGAGGAGATTGGACATGACCGCCGTTTTTGCCCGCCCCGCCTATCATGATGCGCTGTCGCGACTTTCCGACCGCCATCTCCTGCGCGATCTCGCCTATGTCGGCGGCCGCTGGATCGCTGGGAAAACCGGCGAAAGTGTCGAGGTTACCGATCCGGCCTCCTCGGCGACGCTGGCTTGGGTTGCAAGCCTTGGCACGGACGAGACAGAGGCGGCGGTCGATGCCGCGTCAGAGGCTTTTGCCGCCTGGCGCGCCATGCTGCCGCAGAACCGGGCGGTGATCCTGTGGAAGTGGCACGAGCTGATGCTCGCGGCCAAGGAGGATCTGGCGCTGATCATGACGCTCGAGCAGGGCAAGCCGCTTTCAGAATCGCGCAGCGAAATCGACTATGCCGCCTCCTTCCTCGAATGGTATGCCGAGGAAGGCAAGCGGTTGAATGCCGAAAGCGTCACCAGCCATCTGCCGGACGCGGAGATGATCGTGCGGCGCGAGGCGCTCGGCGTTGTCGGCATCGTCACGCCCTGGAATTTTCCCTCTGCCATGGTCACACGCAAGGCTGCCGCAGCCCTTGCAGCCGGCTGTACGGTCGTCGCTCACCCCTCCTCCGAGACACCGCTTTCCGCGCTTGCCCTTGCCGAGCTCGCCGAACGGGCCGGCATTCCTGCCGGTGTCTTCAATGTCGTTACCGGCCAAGCCGCGCCGATTGTGGGCGTTCTCTGTGAAGACATCCGGGTACGGGCATTGAGCTTTACCGGTTCGACAAACATCGGCAAGCTTATTGTCAGCCAATGCGCGCCCACCCTGAAGCGACTGGTCATGGAACTCGGCGGTCACGCGCCGCTGATCGTCTTCGACGATGCCGACGTCGACAAAGCGGTCGAGATCGCCGTCGACGCCAAGTTCGCCACATCAGGCCAGGATTGCCTTGCTGCCAACCGCATCTTTGTTCAGCGCCAGATCGCCGATGCCTTCGCCAAGGCCTTTGCCGCCCGCATCGGCGCGCTGAAGGTTGGCGTCGGGCTTGAAAATGGAGCGGAGATCGGGCCGCTGATGCATGAGCGCGCCGTCGTCAAAGTCGAGGAACAGGTCGCCGACGCGCTGGCGCTCGGCGCCCGGCTCGTCACCGGCGGCAGGCGCCATAAGGCCGGCCGGCTGTTCTACGAGCCGACGCTTTTGACCGATGTGCCGGCGAATGCATTGATCATGCGCGAGGAAACCTTCGGGCCGGTGGCGGCACTGACCACGTTCGACACCGAAGACGAGGTCGTCGCCCGCGCCAACGATACCGAATATGGCCTCGTCGCCTATGTGGTCACGGAAAATGGCGCGCGGCAGATGCGCCTCGGGCGCGCGCTGGAATACGGCATGGTGGCGATCAACCGCGTGAAGATCACCGGCGGCCCGATCCCCTTCGGCGGCTGGAAGCAATCCGGTCTTGGCCGCGAGGGCTCACGCCACGGGCTCGAAGCCTTCACCGAGCTCAAATATCTCTGCATCGACACCGCCGCTTAAAGCTCTTTGTTTTTATGCATGTCGTTATCCCGGAACCGCGGCACACTTCCGGGCGACATGCACTAACCGCACCATTTCAAGAAGAGGACAGGACATGCTCGACAAAAGCAATGAACTTACCGCCTGGGACCGCGATCATTTCTTCCATCCCTCCACCCACATGGGCATGCATGCGCGCGGCGAGACGCCGACGCGCGTCGTCGCCGAAGGGGAAGGCGTCTACATCACCGACACGAGCGGCCGCAAAAGCCTCGATGCCTTTGCCGGACTTTATTGTGTCAATGTCGGCTACGGCCGCCAGGAGATCGCCGACGCTATCGCCGAACAGGCGAAGAACCTAGCCTATTACCACGCCTATGTCGGCCACGGCACGGAAGCATCGATTACGCTTGCGAAAATGATTATCGACCGCGCACCTGCGGGCATGAGCCGCGTCTACTTCGGCCTTTCCGGCTCGGATGCCAACGAGACCAACATCAAGCTGATCTGGTACTACAACAACATTCTCGGCCGGCCGGAAAAGAAGAAGATCATCTCGCGCTGGCGCGGCTATCACGGCTCCGGTGTCATGACCGGCAGCCTCACCGGTCTTGCGCTTTTTCACAATGCCTTCGATCTGCCGCGCGCCCCGATCCTCCACACCGAAGCGCCCTATTATTTCCGCCGGCCTGACCGCTCGATGAGCGAGGAGCAATTCTCGCAATATTGCGCCGACAGACTGGAGGAGATGATTATCGCCGAGGGGCCTGACACCATCGCCGCCTTCATCGGCGAACCAATCCTCGGCACCGGCGGCATCGTCCCGCCCCCCCAGGGCTACTGGCCGAAGATCCAGGCCGTGCTCGACAGATACGATATCCTGCTGGTCGCCGACGAGGTCGTCACCGGCTTCGGCCGTCTCGGCACGATGTTCGGCTCGGATCACTACGGCATGAAGCCGGACCTGATCACCATCGCCAAAGGCCTGACCTCGGCCTATGCTCCGCTTTCCGGCTCGATCGTTTCAACCAAAATATGGCAGGTGCTGGTGCAGGGCTCCGATCAGCTCGGCGCAATCGGCCATGGCTGGACCTATTCCGCCCATCCGATCTGCGCTGCCGCAGGTATCGCCAATCTGGAATTAATCGACGAACTCGGCATCGTCGACAATGCCGGCACGACCGGCAGCTATTTCCGGTCGCAGTTGCAAGAGGCGGTTGGCGGCCATCGGAATGTCGGTGAAGTCCGCGGCGACGGTCTGATGGCCGCTGTCGAATTCGTCGAGGACAGGGACGACCGCCGGTTCTTCGATCCCGGCCGCAAGATCGGTCCGCAGGTCGCATCCGCCCTACTCGAACGTGGCGTCATCGGCCGCGCCATGCCGCAGGGCGATATTCTCGGCTTCGCTCCACCACTCTGCCTCACCCGCGAAGAAGCAGACGTCGTCGTCAAGGCGGCTGCGGACGCGATCGAAAGTGTTTTCAAAACCATCTGAGGAGAAGAGCCGCATGACGATCCCGGAAAAGATGGCGGCGGTGTTGCTCACCGGCCATGGCGGCCTGGAAAAGCTCGTCTACGACAGGGACTTTCCTGTTCCGACACCGGCGGAGGGCGAGGTGCTGATCCGCGTTACCGCCTGCGGCATGAACAATACCGACGTCTGGGTGCGCCAAGGCGCCTACGGCACAGAGGATGATCCCTCCGCCGTCTCCACCTGGCGCAGGCAGGGCAACACGCTGACCTTCCCGCGCATCCAGGGCACCGATACGGTCGGTCATATCGTCGGTGCCGGCAAAGGCGTCGATCCGAAGCGCATCGGCGAACGCGTCATGGTCGATTTCTCGATCTACAATCGCGACGACGACAGTCTTGCCGACATCGATTACATGGGCCACGGGCGGGATGGCGGCTACGCCGAATATATGGTGCTGCCTGCCGAGAACGCCCATGTCGTCGCGACCGATCTGACCGATATCGAGCTCGCCACTTTCTGCTGCGCCTATCTCACAGGCGAACGGATGCTGGAACGGGCAAGGCTTGCCGCCGGCGAACGCGTTCTCGTCACCGGCGCTTCCGGCGGCGTCGGTTCAGCGATCATCCAGCTCGCCCGTGCCCGCGGCGCCATCCCGATCGCGGTCGCAGGCCCAGGCAAAGAGGCGGCGATGCTCGAGATCGGCGCCGAAGCGGTCGTCACTCGCGGCAAGGGCGATCTGGTCGAAGCCGTCCATTCGGCAAGCCGCGGACAGCCGATCGATGTCGTCGCCGATCTCGTCGGCGGGCCGCTGTTCAACGATCTCCTGAAGATCCTGCGTCCCGAGGGCCGTTACACGACGGCCGGCGCGATCGCCGGGCCCGTCGTCCAGCTCGACCTCAGGACCATGTACCTGAAGCATTTGGAACTGCATGGATCGAGCCAGGGAAGCCGCGCCGACTTCCACCGGCTGGTCGGCTATATCGAAAACCGCAAGATCCGGCCGCTCGTCGGCGGTGTTTATCCGCTGTCGGAATTTCATCGCGCCCAGACCGATTTCATGGCGAAGAACTTCGTCGGCAAATTGGTCGTGGTACCCGACCAGAGATAGTGCGCTTCCCCGATCACGCCGCCGGCGAACCTTATCGGTTTAGCGGCGTTTCACGGCCATGGACACCGCCAAAACCACATATCTCACCCCTGCCGAACTCGCGCGAATTCGCCGCGCTGCTGGCATAGCCCGTCTGATGGATACCGCCGTCCGATTGCCGGTCGTCGGCGTGCGGATCGGCGCGGACTCGGTCCTCGGCCTTATCCCCGCTGTCGGCGACATTGCCGGATCCCTGATCGGTCTTTTCATCATCGACGAGGCAAGGCGGCTCGGCCTTCCCGCCCACAAACTCGCCCGCATGGCGGTTAACCTCGGCGTCGACGCCGCCTGCGGCACGGTTCCCCTGATCGGCGATATTTTCGACGTCTATTTCAAATCTCACCGCCGCAACGTCGGCATCATCCTCGACCACTTCGGGGTGAGCGAGGACGATCTGAACCGGCGGATCTGACGCCGAGCAATCTGCAGAAGCCGCCCATGACCGTAGCGTCTTTGCCTAAAGATCGGTCAAAGCGCCCGCCGTCTTCACGGCGTGATCAAGGACGAACTGCAGCTTGGCGGCGTGGCCGAAGCCCGGCTCATCCGGCTGCCCCTTTTGCACGGCGTTTGCAAATCGCTGGAAATTCGTGAGGACCGGTTTGACTTCAATCGTACGCCAGATCGCCTTGTCGGCATCTGCGCCTTCACAGGTCCTGAGGGTGGAGCCTTCAGGCGTGTGCACCACCTCCAGGGCACCCTTGTCTCCATGCAGGCGCAGGCGCAGTTCGTTCAGATGGCCGGTCGCCCAGCGCGTCGCATGGATGACGCCGGCGGCACCGTTTTCGAGTTCGGCCATCATCAGGAAACTGTCGTTTGCGTCGAGATCATACTCGCCGATGCGGTTTCCGGGGCTCTTGTCGAACACCTTGAGATGCGATGCCGCCGCCTTGACGTCGCTTCCCGCGGCAAAAACCGCGAAATCGAGAATGTGGATACCGACATCGCCCAGCACGCCGTTGGAGCCGTGCTTCGTCGACAGTCGCCAGAGCCATTGCGATTCCTTGGTCCAGTCGCCCCAGGCCTTCGAGACCAGCCAGCTCTGCAGATAGGACGCTTCGAAGTGGCGGATCGCGCCGAGACGCCCGTCAAGCACCATCTTGCGCGCGGCTTGCAGCGGCGCCACGTTCCGATAGGTCAGGTTGACCATCGTGACCTTGCCGGATGCCGCGGCCGCATCGGCCATTTCCTTGGCTTCGCGGTAGTTGACCGCCAGCGGCTTCTCGCAGAGGACATGCTTGCCTGCGGCGAGTAACTTCATCGTCGTGGAATAGTGCGCGCGATCCGGCGTGACATTGGTGACGGCGTCAAACTCTCCCCAGGCAAGGGCGTCATCGAGCGACGTGAACGTCAGCGGGATAGTATGCCTGAGCGCGAAGGCCCGCAGCCGAACCTCGTCCGTATCGACGGCAGCAACAATTTTGACGCCGGCGATCTCCGAAAAATGCATGGCATGGGTATTTGCCCATCCTCCAGTACCGAGAATGATCAAGCGCATTCTTATGTCCTCATCGTTATCCATCAAAGCGTGAGCGGCCGCGAGATCATCGCGGCGTCTTGCGGGGCCAAACGGCCCCGTGCCCACGGCATTCATCTGTTATCGGTAGCCGGCTTCGCCGGCCTGGTGCAGTTTGGGGCCGCGTTCGACGATCGGCTCCAATGCCTTTTCCACCGGCACATTTGGAGCGTCGGTAATGCCAGTCAACGCGCCTTCAGGGTTGTAGGCCCACTTGACGCCGTTGATCAGCACCTTCTGCACCGTAGCGTCGTGATAGGTCGGATAGGTCTCATGGCCCGGGCGGAAATAGAAAATGTTGCCGGCGCCGCGGCGCCAGGTCAGGCCCGAGCGGAACACTTCCCCGCCCTGGAACCAGGAGATGAACACCGTTTCGAGCGGCTCGGGCACCGAGAACTGCTCGCCATACATTTCCTCGTTCTCCAGCTCGAAATGCTCGCCGATGCCGGCGGCGATCGGATGGCGCGGGTTGATCGTCCACAGCCGCTCGCGCTCGCCCGCCTCGCGCCATTTCAGCGCGCAGGGCGTGCCCATCAGCCGCTTGAAGATCTTTGAGAAATGACCGGAATGCAGCACCAGCAGGCCCATGCCCTCCCAGACGCGCTTGGCGACGCGCTCGACGACGACATCGGAGACCGCGCCGTGATCCTTGTGGCCCCACCAGGTCAGGACGTCGGTCTCGGCAAGGCGGGCTTCGCTCAATCCGTGCTCCGGCTCCTGCAGTGTCGCCGTGGTCGCCGAGATGCCAGGATCGGCATTCAGCGCATTGGCGATCGTCGTATGCATGCCTTCCGGATAAATGCCCCGGACGATCGCATTGGTATTCTCGTGGATGTTTTCACCCCACACAACGGTGCGTATGGTCACGTCTTTTCTCCTTGTATTGAAAGCGGATCGAGCCCGGACGGGACATCGATGCCTGAAAGATCAGGCAGCCCGCATGGATTCACGTTCGAGCGCCCGGCCCGACCGGTCAAAACGGTGGATGTGACCGGCAAGTGGCGCGAGGCCAAGCGTCTGGCCCGGCTCATGACGCGAGACGCCGGCCTCCCGCACGACAAGCGGCTCATCCGCCCCGATATCCAAGTAAACGAAGCTATCCGAGCCGAGAATTTCGGAATGGATGACCGTGCCGCTCCAAACCGGCGACTCGGCCGTTATGCGCACATGCTCCGCGCGTACACCGATCGTATGGCTGTCATAGGGCTGCGCCAGCCCGCCAGATAGAAAGTTCATTTTCGGCGAACCGATGAAGCCGGCAACGAAGACCGAATTCGGGTTTTCGTAAAGCTCCAGCGGCGTGCCGATCTGCTCGACGACGCCATCCCTCAGCACGCAGATCCGATCGGCCAGCGTCATGGCCTCGACCTGATCATGCGTGACATAGATCATCGTCGTGCCGTGCATGCTGCGATGAAGCTTGGCGATCTCAAGCCTCGTCGCGACTCGAAGCGCCGCATCGAGGTTAGACAGCGGTTCGTCGAAGAGAAAGACCTTGGGATCGCGCACGATCGCCCGGCCGATTGCGACGCGCTGACGCTGTCCGCCGGAAAGCTGTCGCGGCAAGCGGTCCAGGTAGGATGAGAGCTGCAGCATACCGGCCGCCTGCTCAACGCGCTGGCGGCATTCGTCTCTGTTGCTCCCGGAAAGCTTCATGCCGAAAGACATGTTGTCGAAGACAGTCATATGCGGGTAGAGCGCATAGGACTGGAACACCATCGCAATCCCTCTCTTCGACGGCGCGTGCCGATTTACGGTCTCGTTGTCGAAGGAAAGCGTTCCCGAGGTGATATCCTCGAGCCCGGAGATGAGCCGCAGCAGTGTGGACTTGCCGCATCCGGACGGCCCGACGAACACCATGAACTCGCCCCTGCGGATGTCCATCGTCACGCCCTTGATCACCTCGAAAGCGCCGAAGCTCTTGCGGATATTCTCCAGTCGGATCTCTGCCATGTCCTACTCCCTTAACCCTTGACGCCGCCGGCGGTCAGCCCCGAGATGATCCGGCGCTGGAATATCAAAACAAGCACGACAACCGGGACAGTGACGATCACCGAAGCGGCCATGATGTTGCCCCAGGGAATCTCGAATTCGCTGTTGCCCGACAGCAGCGCGATGGCAACCGGGACGGTCCGCTGCGTATCGGACGATGTGAACGTCAGCGCGAAAAGAAACTCGTTCCAGGCGGCGATGAAGGCGAGCAGTCCGGTCGTCACCAGCGCCGGCCACATCAGCGGCATGAACACCTGGGTGACGATGACCCATGGTGAAGCGCCGTCGACGATCGCCGCCTCCTCGATCTCGATCGGCAATTCCCGCATGAAGGTCGTCAGCACCCAGACGGTGAAGGGCAGCGTGAAGATCACGTAGGAAAAGATCAGCGCGAAGGGCGTGTTGAAGATGCCGATCCAGCGGATGAGTTCGAAGAGGCCGGCAAGAACAGCAATCTGCGGAAACATCGACACCGAGAGGATTGTCAGCATCAACAGTGCCCGCCCACGGAAATTCACCCGCGCCAAAGCGAATGCAGCGGTGATCGAAAGTAACAGCGATGTTGAAACCACGATGCAGGCGATCATCGCGGAATTGGCAAGACTGCGGACGAAGCTGCCTTGGCCCATCACCGAAGCGTAGTTGCCGAAGGAGATCGAGGTCGGCCAGTAATCAACTTCGAAAAGCGCAGTACCGGTCTTCAGGCTGGTGAGGATCGCATAATAGAATGGGAAAACCGCAATGATGACGATGATCGTAACGAGCAGGTAGAAGAGCGTGTTCTTGGTGATCGAAAGCAGCATCAGCGTTCCTCCCCGCCGAGCTTGACGCGGCCGAGCCAGATATAGAAGACGGTGACGGAGGCGATGATGAGGAAAAGCACCGTAGACGCGGTGGCGCCATAGGCGAACTTGTCGAAGTCGAACAGGTTCTCGCGCGCCATGACCGACATGGTCTTCGTCTGGGCATTGTTGGGCGTCAGAACATAGATCAGATCGAAGATGCGCATCGCATCCAGCATCCGGAAAATCACGGCAACCATGATGGCAGGCCGGATCAGCGGCAGCGTCAGACGCCAGAAAACCTTGATCGGATTGACGCCATCGATCTTGGCCGCTTCATAGATATCCCCGGGCACCATCTGCAGCCCGGCAAGGATCAGAAGCGCCATGAAGGGCGTCGTCTTCCAGACGTCGACGATCAACACGGCGACCATCGCCGTTTCGGGATTAGCGGTCCAGGCGATCTTCTCGGTGATCAGGCCGAAGCCGAGCAGAATATCATTGAGAATGCCGAACTGGTCGTTGAGCATCCAGGCCCACATCTTGGCCGAAACGATGGTCGGTATCGCCCAGGGAATGAGGATTGCAGCCCGAACGATTCCACGTCCGACGAACTGAGCGTTCAGCACCAGCGCGACGATCAAGCCGAGCATCGTCTCAATCGCGACGGAAAGGACGGTGAATTTGGCCGTGTTCCAGACGGCATTCCACCAGACCGGATCGGCAAGCAGACCCCGATAGACGGTCTTCCCGCTCTTCAGCGTCACCCACGACAGATAATTGGCAAAGCCGACGAATTGCGCATTGCCAAGGTCGTTGAGCGACGCATTCGTAAAGCTGAAATAGATCGTTCTGAAGAGCGGCCAGCCAGCGACGATTGCCAGGCTCAACAGCGTCGGCGCCAGAAACACCCAGGCCGATCGAATACGCTCGGATCGCAGCTCCGTAGAAGCTCTGAGCTTGGAAATCCTTGGTTCAACTGCTTGCGAAACTACGATTTCAGTCATGAAACGCCTCCCCGGTTGCTCGTCCGAAACCGGGCCGGCGGCTTCACAGCCGCCGGCCCGGTTCTTACCAGGCGTCGCCCTTGAGGGTCGTCAGGTCGGCTTCGAGAAGCTCGAGGTTCTCGGCGGCCGAGCCGCTGCCGGACAGCGTGTTGTGCACGGCCGTCCAGAACTTCGAGGACACTTCGTTGTACTTGACCTTGGCGGTCGCCGAAGGACGCGGCACCGCGTTCTGGAAAATAGGCTTCCAGTTGGGCATGAAGGGCTGCGCGGCGGCAATATCCTTGTCGTCATAAAGGTCGGTCAGTGTCGGCAGATTGGACAGCTCGATGGCGCGCGCCTTTTGCACGTCCTTCGACGCCAGGAATTTGACGAGCGCGATGGCTGCTTCCTGTTTTTCCGAATATTTCGACACCGCCAGGTTCCAACCGCCGAGTGTCGAGGATGGCTTGTCCCCGGCGGCCGCAACCGGCAGCGTCATCACGTCGAACTTGCCCTTCACGGCACTGTCGGCACCATTGCCGAGGGCATAGGCATAGGGCCAGTTGCGCATGAAGACGGCGTTGCCTGTCTGCCAAACACCGCGCGATTCTTCTTCCTGATATGCGAGCACGCCCGGCGGTGAGATCGTTCCGATCCAGCCCTTGGCGCGTTCAAGCGCTGCCGCCGCCTTCTCGTTGTTGATCGAAATTGTCCCGTCTGGCTCGACAATCTGGCCGCCGCCCGACGACTTTACCCATTCCAGCGCGTTGCAGGTCAGCCCTTCATAGGAGTTGCCCTGGAAGACGTAGCCCCAAAGGTCCTTCTGTCCGGCCTGGCGTTCCTTATCCTGAACTTCCTTGGCGGTCGCGGCCATCTCGTCCCAGGTCTTTGGCGGCAGCTTGCCGTATTTTTCAAGCAGGTCCTTCCGGTAAAACAGCGCGGGAGCATCTGTAAACAGCGGCAGCGCCACCAGTCGGCCGTTGACCGTCTGCGAGGCAATGATCGACGGGAAGAACTGGCCTGCTACATCTTTGGTAGCTTCCTTCAGATCGATGAACTGGTCTGCAAGCTGCGGCGCCCAGATAACGTCGGTCTGATAGACGTCGATGTCCTTGTTTCCGGCGGCTAGCCACAGGCGATATTGGGAGAACTGCTCGCTGCTCGACGAGGGCATGGTGACGAGTTTGACCTGATTGCCGGTCTCCTTCCCGAAAATCGCCAGCTGCTTATTGAGGAATTCGACGTTTTTCCCGGTGGTGTTGGCGGCAAATGAAATTTCGGCGGCATGGATCGAACCAGCGATGGCGATGGCCAGGCCGAGCGCCGACAAGCCTAAAGCAAACTTTTTCATGATCTCCTCCCAGAAATTGAAATCGATTTGGACAACAGAACATTGCAGAAGGCTTGAAGGGCGTCAAGCCGCCAAATGAACCCTTCACAGTTGTGAGTTATTGGCCAAATTGGGGTCATATGCAGCTTAAGAGGAAAATTGAAGGCCCCACAAGGCCACGTCTCAGGCAGACTTAATTGAAATCGATTTCAATTATCATCTGATTGGCCACGTGCCCGTTGCGCATCGCCAACGCATCGTCCATTGATTGCCTGGACAAAGAAGACATCCGATGAAACTTCGTGAATTTGCAAAGCAGCTTGGGCTTTCTCCGACGACGGTCAGCCGTGCGCTCAGCGGCTACCCGGAGGTCAGCGAAGCCACGCGTGCCCGGGTTGCAAGCGAAGCAACGCGGCTTGGCTATCGCCCCGATATCAATGCCGTGCGGCTAAAGACCGGAAGAGCCGGAGCGATCGGCGTGATGATGGCGCGGTCGGGAGAAATCCATTTCGCTGAATTCATGTCGGGCATGGCGCAGCGCCTGGAAACGGCCGATACCGATATTCTCATCACGCCCATCACCGCGCATAATGACGACGACGAGATCCAGGCCTACAGACGCCTGGTCGAAAGCCGCCGCGTGGATGCAGTGATCATTCACTCACCTCGTCCTCGGGACCCGCGGATCGAGATGCTGAGTAGCCTGCGTCTGCCTTTCCTGGTTCACGGCCGGTCGGAGACGGAGCACGTTCACGCCTGGCTTGATATCGATAATGAAAATGCGGTGCGCAGGTCCACCGAACACCTGCTCGATCTCGGGCACCGCCGCATCGCCATGATCAATGGCCTCAGGGGCAAGACTTATTCGATCCATCGCGAACAGGGTTTTCGGCTCGCCCATCAGGAGCGTGGACTCATCGCCGACCCCAACATGATGATCTGCGATAAATTCTCCGACGAGAGCGGCTTTCGCCATGCCCGCTCCTTCCTCGAGAGAGCAAATGCACCGACCGCCATCGTCGCCGGTTCCACGATGACGGCGCTTGGGGTTTACCGCGCCGTCCGCTCGCTCGGGATGACGGTGGGACAGGATGTTTCCGTCATCGCCCATGACGACGTCTTCCCTTATCTGACGGCCGAAAACATGGTGCCGTCGCTCTCGACAACCCGATCTTCCATGCGTGCTGCGGGCACACGCTGCGCCGAACTGACGCTGCAGCTGATCGCCGGACGCGCCGCTGAGGAGGTCCATGAATTATGGCCGGTCGAGCTGATCCTACGAGAAAGCACTGCGCCGCCGCGCTGACTGGGCGGCTCCTGTCGCCGAGACCTTTCGTCCAGCCGCCAATCGGACTGGAAGCAGGTGAGTTTACCAGATGAGGCAACGGCGCAACTGCGCTGTAGCTGGGGCCTTTATCCGGCATGGCGCTTCGCCCCACCATTCGCCCTGACGAGCGCCATCAGCATCGGGCCAATCGCGAATTCGCCCCTTTCGGTCCTGCGGGTGAGATCGCGGAGATAGCCGCCGGGCGAGTTGATGTGTCCTCCCCGTTCCAAGATGCAGGCGATCACGGTCGCGGCGTTTTCCGGCCCCATGCCGGCGCAGGCTTCCTCATAGGCCGAGGGGCTGACGCCGAGCATCGAGCGCACGACGACGGCGGCCGACATCAGGTCGCGCCAATTGGCGATCGCGCCACCCGGCCCATAATCGAGAATGGCGGGGCAGGCCTGCAGGACAAGGCCGAGCGGGAAGGATTTCAGGCTGTGGCCGGCGATAGGATTGGCGGCATTCGGCGCCTTGCCACCAGATCCGGCAGAAGGCCTCGGCAATTTCAGCCTTTGCGAATCCGACGGCTCGGCCACCCCTTCATTGTTTGCCGCTGCCTTTTCGCCCTGCTTCGTGTCGAAGCTTGGTTCAAGTTCAATAGTGGAGTCGGGGTTTGAATTCTGTTTGTGGCGCTCAATTTGAGATTCATTGGCGTCCAATTTTTCTCTTTTTATCTGTCTTTCCAGCAGGTTGACGGCCTCGTCGCGCAGCAGCCCCATTTCTTCGAGCAGCGATGCCAGTTCTTCGGTGCTCGCCACCCGCGGGATCCGTGCGACAAGAGCACGAAACATCACCGTCATCTGCTCCCAGTCACCGGGAACCGCTTCGTCGATGGCCGCCGAAATCAGCTTGGAAATATCGCGCCGGCAGATCGTCAGGCGTTCTCTGGTCGCCCGGAGCAGTTCCCGGTCGGCAACTGCCTGGGCTGCCAGATTTTCAATCTCGACCGCACGGGCCAGAAGCGGCGCGATGCTGAAGCCGTAAGCTTCGCCGATGGCCCCTGCCCTGTCGCGGCGGGCATAGCGTTTCCCGTTCGGACTGTCCTTGCGCAAGATCAGGCCAGCCTCGACCAGGACGGCCAAGTGCCGCCGCAGCGTCGCCGGCGTCATGCCGCGGGCGCGCAGCGATAGCTGTGCATTCGAGGGAAAGACGATCAGGCCCTTCTCCTCGGAAATTTCATCGTCGGGATAAAAGGTCAGCAGCGCATCAAGCACCGTCAGCGCCCGATCGGTCACGCCGAGCGCCGGTCGCGCCTCGCAAATTGCCCGAAACAGCTTCCACTTGCTGCGCATCATCCCCGGCTCGATCGTCCCGGCCTGCTGCTGGCTTGCCAGCATGCCAAGCGACATCGGCCGCCGCCCGAAGGGCGTCGTCACATAACCACTCTCCATTGCCTTCACCTTCGTTCAGGCAAAAGAAAACCATCCACCAATTTGGTGCCTAAGACGCTTGACTGTGATTCGTGGAAATGCGATTCTCGATGTGCTTAAGATCTGAGAAGGGCTTCCACGACGGCGTCGTTGGGGGCCTTTTTCTTTTGCGCGCTACGCTCCTCTGTGCTTCTTGAATTCCTGGAACAGGCCCTGGAGCCGTTCCTGGACGAATCGATCGAACCCCGGCGCCGTCTTGCCGTCGAAGACGAAAGTAGCGCCGGCTGCTGTCTTTTTGATCATCACAGGCACGCCGTTGACTTCGGTTTTGGCCACCGCCGGCTTTGGCGCGGCCGTCTTCTTCGTCGCCAGAACCAATGCCCGGTGGAAGCGTTCGTCGCTCGAAATCCTGCGTGCGTCGTCCGCGGACAACTCCGCGATGATCGTCCGGACGTCGGCTTTCTCCAGCCGATCGCCCAGCTCCAGCCAGCGGCGGCGGCCGATCTCGGGCGCGGCACCGATGGCGTTGATGAGGTCGAGCGGCACCTGCCGCATGACGATCAGCATTCTCGACAGCGCCGCCTTGTCGACACTGAGCGCCGCCATGATGACATCTCGGCCGAAGCCGCGTTCCTCGAGCCGCGACGCGAAGAGCGCGCGCTCGATATAGGAGAGATTGGTACGGGCGCTGTTTTCCTGTCCCTGGCTGACGACCAGCTGGTCATCCGTGAGATCGCGCACGACCGCACGAACCTTGATGCCGATGTCCCTGATGGCCGCGAGCCGTCGATGGCCGTAGGCGACCTGATAACGACCCTTGGCTTCAGGATGCGGACGCACGAGGATCGGAACCTGCTGCCCGTGTTCGCGGATCTGCTCGACGAGATCGGCCAGTTCGGCAGCGTCGATCGCCAGGCGGTCGCTGACGAAGGAGGCGTCGATCAGGCTTGGGTCGAGTTCGATGATCATCTGGCCCGCCGCGAGCTGCCGTTCCAGCTCACCCGCCCGCTCCATCTTCTCGGTAATGTTGCCGAGCGTCTTCGTAATGCCGCCGACCGGCACGCCGACACGTTCCTGCGGCACGAACCCGGCGATCGGGCGATTGTCGCGGGGGGCGATCGCTTCCACCCTTGCCGCGCTCGGAGCGGAGATTTCGATGAGGTTCTTGCGCGCCATTTCTATCTCCTTCCCCAGGTGGAGCGAATATGCGCTTCGATCTCGCCATTCACGAGGTTCAGCGACTCCAGCGCCCGATCATAAGTTCCGCGCGTGAACTGCGACCGCTCGACTTCGTAGAGTGTCTGCTTGGTGACGCCGGCATCGGAAACGGCCGTCGATTTCACCATGGCATTGTGGAGCATGCGATTGCCGAAGATCGCCCGCATGAAGCCGGTCATCTGGCTCTGCGGCCCGTCATTCGGCTCGAACCGGGTCACGAGATAGCGCATCCAGTCATAGCTGGTGCGCCCGCCGGCCCTCTCGACGACCGACATCAGTTCGCTCGTCATCGTCAGGAACTGCGACATCGACATGACGTCGAGCATCTGCGGGTGAACGGTGATCAACACCGAAGTCGCCGCGCAGAGCGCCGACATCGTCAGGAAGCCGAGCTGCGGCGGGCAGTCGACGACGACGATGTCGTAGAGGCTTTCGATATCGGTCAGCACCTCGCCGATACGGGCAAAGAACATCGTCTCCGCCGTGCCCGATGCCATGGCCTTCGGCGTCTCGTGCTCGAATTCCATCAATTCCAGATTGCCGGGAATGAGATGCAGGTTCGGCGTATAGGTGGCGCGCACGATATCGGCGATCGGGCGCGGATCGTCATAGCGGATTGCGCCGTAGATCGTTTCGCCCTCGCCGACGTCGAATTCCGGCTGATGGCCGAACAGCGCGGACAAGGAGGCCTGCGGGTCGAGGTCGACGGCAAGCACGCGGTAGCCCCGGAGCGCCATGAACTGCGCAAAATGGGCCGCGGTCGTGGTCTTGCCCGACCCACCCTTGAAATTCATCACGGAGACGATCTGGAGCTTTTCGCCCGGCCTGCGGGCCGGCACATATTTCGGCGTTCCGTTCCGCTCGTCGAGGACGCGGCGGATCCGATCCATGTCGGTTGCGCTATAGAGCCGTCGTCCGTTTGCCAGCGGATCCGGACCATGGCCGTCGGCCGCCACCTGCCGGAGATAACCTTCGCCGATGCCGATGAAGGCCGCGGCCTCTGCCGGAGAAAATGTCCTGATCGTCTTTTGCGATAGCGGAGGAAAGATTTTGGCCTGATGCTGCTGAAGTTGATAGGACAACTCCTTCGCATCCGTTGCCAGAAGCGACGGAAGGTGCTCTTGATCATCTTGAAGAGCAAGACTCGGCTGCATGATCTCTTTCCTGCGTAACTGCGCAATTTTGAACGAAAGCGCTTCAGTTGCGCAGTTACTATATGCCGCGATTCGTGACCGAATTACAAATGCTTAACCAGAACGCGCATCAGAGCCGGCAAAACGGGCTCCGGAAACCGGAGGTTTGACGGATTGAACGGCGGTGATTCGCACCGCGCAAGATGCCGACAGGCAAGGCCTCGATTCTCATTATACATGTGAAATTCATTGCGATTTTGCGGCACAGCGGCACAGACAGGCTCAAGGTAACCATGGCCCGTCATCCTTCAGGTGTTGTCGCCGTTGGTCATCACGACCCGTCAAAACCCTTTGTTCGGTTCGAGAATGCTTAGGCTGCGGTTCGTACGGCAGCCGAGCAATTTCACCGCGGCGATGCGCGATCGCTTCCGTCCAAATAGTGTCAGCCACTGCCGTCTTTCGGTGACATGCCGATGGTCATCGCACTATGCCCTATGAGCAGCCGACAAGCCGCCTGCCTGTTTCTTAGTCCCGATTAGCAACCACCGGCAAGCTTCCTTCGTTTGGAAGACGGGATTCAGTCTGCCGTGCGGCGGAGACGAGGCGTCGCTTTGCGCGGATCGAATGCCATTGTTGGTCGATCAGGACTCCCATGAGGATCACGCCACCCATGACGGCGAAGTTCAGCGACGAGGGAATGCCGAGCAGGTTCACAAGGTTTTGCAACTCTTGCAGCAGGACTGTGCCCAGCACGACCCCGACGATCGATCCCTCACCGCCGCGAAGTGAAAAGCCGCCGAGCACGGCGGCGGCGATCGCGTAGAGCTCGTAGAACTGGCCATGGCTCGCCGGCGAGATCGAGCGCGTGTACATGGCGAAATAGATCGCCGAAAGCGCCGTAAGCAGTCCGCAGATGACATAGGCCGTCATAACCAAACGGTCAGTCCGGATACCTGAATAGCGAGCCGCCTCTTCGTTTTTTCCAACCGCGTAAAGATAACGTCCGAAGACAGAGCGATGAAGCACCAGCCACATGGCCACGGCAATGACGACCATAGCAATGAAGGTGCTCGGAATGCCATAGAACCGTCCGGCGGTCAGAAACTCGAGCTCCGGGAAATTCTGGCCGAAAGCAAATCCCGCCGTCCCGTCGGCCGTATAGAAGCGCGCTGCCCCGCGATAGATCAGGAGGCCGCAAAGAGTGACGACAAAGGGCTGCAAGTTGAGCCGGGTGATGAGCCACCCGTGGACGGCGCCCATGACTGCGCCGAGCAGGAGAATGAGCGGCAGTGCCAGCGTCCAGGGCATATATTGTACCGCAATGAAATCGACGAATAAAACGCCAAGAAGCGCTACGAGCGAGCCCACCGAAAGCTCGATACCGCCCGTAATGATGACAAAGGCCTGGCCCATCGACAGGATGCCGAACAGACCGATCAGGTTGGCGGTGTTGGCAAGGTTGATCGGCAGCAAGAAGCGCGGGTTGATGATGGCGACCACGACGCCGACAACGACGATCAAAAGCAGCAGTCCAAGATCTTTCTTGATCATTTGAGGCCCATCTCCGATACCCTAATGGCCGCAGCCGCTATTTTACGCTTTTGCCGACAGCAAGCAAAAGGACGCTTTCCTGGCTGAATTCGTCCTCTTCGAGAATGCCGGCGATCTGGCCCTCGTGCATGACGGCAATACGGTCAGAAACGCCGATCACCTCTTCCATGTCGCTGGAGATCATCAGGATCGCGACACCGGCATCGGCAAGCGCTCGCATCATGCCGTAGATTTCGTTCTTCGCGCCGATATCGATGCCGCGTGTCGGCTCATCGAAGATCATTACCCTCGGGCTCATCGACAACCATTTGGCCAGAACCACCTTCTGCTGGTTGCCGCCGGACAGAGTGCCGGTTCGCGTCGAAACCGACGGCGCTTTGATACCGAGACGAACACGCTGCTTTTCAGCGGCCTCGATCTCCCGTTCAGCGGAGACCATGAAGCGGCTGGAAATCCTGGGGAGATCGGCAAGGGTGATGTTCTGGGCGATCGGAAGATCAAGAAGAATGCCATTGCGTTTGCGATCCTCCGGCACCAGAAAGATGCCGCGGGCGACAGCGTCCCGAGCAGAACCGATCGCGATTTGGCGTCCGTCCTGCAGAATGGCTCCGCCGTAACTCCGGTCGATGCCGAAGAGTACCCTTGCAAGCTCGGTGCGGCCCGACCCGACGAGGCCTGCAAGCCCCAGGATTTCTCCGTATCTGATTTCCAGGTCAACGGGGCGGCTGGGATAGGCCTCGGTGCGCACGCCGTTTACCTTCAATGCGACCGGGCCTGGCGAACGCTGCGGTTTTGCCGTTCGTGCTGCGAGCAACCGGCCGATCATCAGCTTGACCATCTGATCATGGCCAATGTCCTTCTTGGCGAGCGTACCCACGAGCGTGCCGTCGCGCAAGACGACCACCCGGTCTGCTACGCACTCAACCTCGTGGAGGCGGTGCGAGATGAAGATTACACTGATACCATCCGCTTTCAGCGATTTGATGATGTTCAGCAGCCGCTCGGTTTCGGCCAGCGGCAGGCTGGAAGTGGGTTCGTCGAAGATGACAAGCCGAGCCTTGATGGACAGCGCCTTGGCGATTTCCACCATCTGTTGCTCGGCAAGGGAAAGCGACGCAACGGGTGTGTCGGCGGAAAAATGTGCCCCTACCCGCTTCAAGAGCGGGGTCACCATCTCTCGAAGCCGTGCGCGATCGACAAACTTGAAAGGTCCCGCTTTCAGCGGCTCGCGGCCCAGAAAAATATTGGCGGCAACGTCGAGATTGTCAAAGAGGTTGAGCTCTTGATGCACGAAGGCGATGCCGGATGCGATGCTCGACTCCACAGTGAGGTGGCGAAGCTCTGCGCCATCGAGCAGGATCGTGCCCCGATCCGGAGCGATCACGCCGCCAAGAATATTCATCAGCGTCGATTTGCCGGCCCCGTTCTCGCCGACCAAGCCGATAACCTCTCCCGGCACGATGTCGAGCGACAACCCCTCAAGCGCTACAACGCCTGGAAAAGTCTTGCCAACGCCGAAAAGCGAAAGGAACGGCGTTGCAGGCGCGTCCGGTGACGGGATGTCTGAGCTATGATTCATTGCCTGTCCATGACTGCGGGTGCTGCGGCATGAAACGTCTTTCGCGGCGGGGAGTACCCCCGCCGCGAACGAGAATTACTTTCCAGCCATCGCCTTCAGGTTAGCGGCATATTTGTCGACGTCATCCTTGCCGATGATCACTGTCGGAATGATGATCAAGCCGTTGCTGGGAACACCGGACTTGTCGCCCTTGAGGTAGGCGGCCATCAGCTTCATCCCCTGATAAGCCCATTCGAATGGCTGCTGCACGACGGTTGCCGCGACCGTGCCTTCTTTGACGCCGCCGAGCGTGATCGGATCGTCGTCAAAGCCGACGACAGTGATCTGGCCGAGCTTTCCGGCGTCGCGCAGCGCCTCATAGATGCGTGGCGTGTTATAAGAGTAGAAGCCGACCATGCAGGTCACGTCCGGACTGGCCACCAGTGCATCCTCGACATTCTTTTTTGCGCGCGTCTGGTCGATATCGTCGCCGCGCACATCTGTCAGCTCGATCTTCGTGCCCTTAAGACCATCCTTCATGCCCTGAATGCGTTCCTTGGCATTATCGGCTCCGAGGAGCCCGACAAAACCGATGCACTTGCCGCCATCCGGCATTGCCTTCTTCGCGATTTCGGCCGCCTGCAGACCGGCGTCGATATTGGATGAGCCGATATAAGCGACGCGGTTGGTCTGCGGCGCGTCACTGTCGGTCGTGAAGAGAGCTGTTTGTGAGCCGATCTTGTTCAAGCCCTCGGTCTGAGTTTTGGGGTCGACTGCGGAAACCATGATCCCCTTTACGCCAGCACTGACTAGGTCTTCCATCAGGCGCTGCTGGATGGCTACCGATGCCTGCTCAGGGTACTTCAGCTCCAGTTGGTAATCCGGCAATTCGGCCTGGGCCTTCTTCACGCCCGCTTCCGCAGCTTTCCAGAAGTCAGACGCTCCGTTGACGACGAAAGCAAGAGTCGGTTTGTCGGCGGCATCGGATACTGCAATCGGCGCCGCGCTCAGTATCAGCCCGGCAAGGAACAAGGCTGCATTCCGTTTCAGCTGTTTCATAATATACCTCCCGAGGGGCCGCAGTCGCATGGCCCCGTTTGCGAATTGCGGCCGGCCGAATGCGCGCCCCCTCCTAGGGCCGCCGCAAAAGCGACGAGTGGCATTGGTTCCGATCGCTCCCTGACGGTATACAAGAATCTTAATTAGTAAATAGTATTATCAATGCACATCAAAACATTTCATCGCGGGAGAGTGAGAATGAAGTTTTACAGTGAGGATTCGTAAGCATTGTAGGCGTTCGCGCAATTGCCAGCACTTTCGGACGAATGCTAATATTAATTACCTAACACGCAACTTCTTCCAAGATCCGGAGATCATTCCCCCGAATGCGAAAGCCTAAGACCCAAAAGAATGCTGAAATTGATAAGCCCGCCCGCGTGACCATGATGGACATCGCCGCGGCGGCCGGCTGCTCACAGGCTGCTGTTTCCTTCGTGCTCAACGACACGCCCGGCACCCGCATCTCACAGCAGACTCGCGACCGGGTATTGGAGGCGGCGCGCGCCCTCGGCTACACGGGGACAAGCTATACCATGAAGGCCTCTTATTCGGGCCTGGACAACGTGATTGGCTTCGCCGTGGATCAGCTCGCTACCAGCCCGGAAGCGATCGTTGCGATCGAAGGCGCCCGCCAAGCGTCGTGGAATACGGGCAACGTGCTGTTGGTTACCCAAACGCTAGGCGATCCCGTCATGGAGCCAAAAGCAATCAGGGCCCTGACGAACGGGGGCATATCCGCACTCATATACATGACAATCTATACCAGAGAGGTCCAACTCCCTTCTTATGTCTGTGGACTCAACATGCCGACTGTATTGTTGAACTGCTACACGGCGGATCATGCCTTTCCAGCCGTGGTCCCAAGTGAAATCGCCGGAGGCCAGAGCTCCACCCGGCATCTGATCACGCATGGCCACCATCGCATAGGGACGATCACTGGTGAAATCTGGATGCAGGCTGCACAAGACCGGCTGACGGGATACCGCCGTGCACTAGCGACTGCCGATATACCCTTCGATCCAGAATTAGTCGTTGAAGGCGACTGGTCGGCCGGTGCCGGCTACGCCGCTACGATGCAATTGCTTGCGTTGCAGGACCCTCCGACCGCGATTTTCTGCCAGAACGATCGCACGGCAGTGGGATGCTACGAAGCGCTCAAAGATGCTGGCCTTCGCATTCCCCAGGACATGTCGGTGGTCGGTTACGACGACGAAGAAATTTCGAGACATCTGGTACCGGCACTGACCACTTCGGTCCTTCCGCACCTCGCCATGGGTCAGTGGGCGATTGAACATCTCAACCTGCAGACCATGCCCGGCAAGCGCTATCCAATTACGAAGCTCGAATGCTCGCTGGTCAATCGTCATTCCGTCGCTGCGCCGAGGGCCAAGGCGCGGCATATTTTCGATGGGGCGCATGGGCCGCGATAGACTGGAGGTCGAGCCGGCGGGGCACCGCACGGCTGGAGCATAATCCCCGTCTCGGTCGGCATCATTCTCTAGTTATTCAATAGAACAGGATTCACCCTTTGGTGCGAAGGCCGAACCGGCTGTCGCCGACAGTGTTGGAGCCGCGCAAAAGCTTCTCGAGCCGCTGCTTCAGGAAGGTTTGTTGGAGCCTGGCATAATCCAAGTCTTCGCCTCAGGCCCCGGGCGCGATCAATCTCAATGAGGGGAAATAGCTGCGATAGCGGCCGAGGTCTCGTGTCAGGAGTGGCAGTTCTTGCACGGCAGCGTGAGCACCCATGAAGAAATCAGGAAGCACGCCGGTTCGGGTCCCTCCTGCCTTGCGATACTGCCTGAAGACCTTGCCGGCAAGAAACAAAGCGGGTTTCGGCATCGAGATCATCTCGAGCCCAGCCTCTTCCACAAAAGCCTCCAGCGCCTCGATTCTCTCGTATCGAACCGCAAGTTCGGCCTAAATTACATCGTTCATCAGGAGGGGGCCTTCTATACTTGCCGTCTCGAGCTGGGCGATAGACCAGTCCGCCCATTCCGGGTCGTTTGGCACGAGGTCCAGGAGCACATTGGTATCGACGAGTGTCACGTTTCGCCGCGCGTCAAAGCCATGATGGCGTTCGTGTCGAGGCCCTTGCCGGCATGGCCGCGCAGCTTCTCGAAGCGGCTCGCAGGTCGTTTCTTGTCGGCGCGCGTCAGAACCACGCTTCCGTCGGCAGCACGGTGAAAATCGACTTGGCTGCCGGGAACGATGCCGAGCATATTGCGTACGGGCTTCGAATTGGTGACTTGGCCTTTCGCGGTAACTGTCGTGGGCATAACAGACGCCTTTGTAATACTCTCTTGGCAGAAGGTATTGCTACATTCGGCAAAATTCAAAGTGGGCACTAAGCCGCCATCGACTTGTAGAGCCAGTCGGAGAGCGTCTGGCTCCCCATGCGCGCTCCAACACCCGGAAGCAATACGTCACCGCTCAGTTCGACGCCGAAATACGAGGTGATGGGGTCGGTTATCACCTGCCGCTGGTCTTCGTTGGCGGCGAGATGATGCGGGCGATTTCATCGATGCCGAACTGTTCGGGGCCGCCGATCTCGATGATGTTGCCCAAGGGATCTCCTGTCGCCAGTTCCGCCAGTAATGCGGCGACTTCATGAGCCGCCACCGGCCTCGCGGAGGCCGGAGGCAAACGAACGACGTTGCCCTCGGCGCCGATGTCGATCACGCCGTTGATGAATTCGTAGAACTGCGTCGAGCGGAGAATCGTGTAGCGGCGAGCCGAGGCCCGAACGAGATTTTCCTGCACCGCTTTCGCGCGGAAATAGTCGCTTTCGACGAGGCGCGGCGTGCCAACTACAGAAAGCGCGAGATAATGCCGGACGCCGGCTTCCGCCGCGGCTGCGATCAGGTTCTTCGTCGATGCCTTGAAGAAATCGAGCGCCGAATTGTCGCCGAAGGAGGCGGCATTGGTCACATCGACAACGACTTCGGCACCTGTCATTGCCGCTGCCAGGCCCTTGCCGGTAACCGTATCGACGCCGAGCGACAAAGATGCGGCCGCGACGTCGTGGCCCGAGCGCCGCAGATCCGCCGCCAGTTGCGTTCCGATAAGGCCGCTTGCTCCCGCTACCACTATTTTCATATCGGCCACCTCTGTTGCATCGTCCTCGTGCTTGCGCGGACGCAGAATGACCGGAACGCCGAGCGCCTTCCATCATGCCTGAGGTCAAACGTCCGAGACGCAGGGCATAGGGAAGCCAGCCCAACGTTTAGGAAGCCTCATCGGAAACACAAAAGGCTACGCCGGGGACCGAAAAATCGGCTCCATTCCCGCGCAATGCATGGGTTTCCATGAGTTGCGGTTGTGGTGCAGCAAGTTTACGGTTTCAACATGAGCGCGCCGGCCCCGAAATGGAAAACAACCGCTGCAGGACATGCTGACGATTCCCCGGCTTTGCCTGCCCGGCCGGAGCGAGGGATGGAAAGCGTCTGGTCTCACCGCCCCCCAATCCTGCGTCTGGCGCTTTTCTTCCTCGCCTATGTGCTCGCCTGCGGCTTCGCCCAGTCGCTCGCGGTGGTGCCGGGAACCGGTATTTCCATCTGGCCTCCGGCCGGGCTGTTCATCGCGACCCTGATCCTCGCCTCCCGACCCAGCTGGCCCTGGTGGATACTGGCCGGCTGCCTGGGAGAGATGTTCAGTAACGTCCTATGGTTCCATAGTCCGCAAGCTGCGGCCTTCCTGATCTATGTCGGCAACGCTCTCGAAGCTGTGGTCGCGGCATGGCTCGTCAACCGGACTTTGAAGCTCCCGGTTCGGCTCGAAACCCTGCAGGAAGTGACCGCATTCGTCATCATCAGCGCCGGAATTGCGCCAGCCGTCAGCGCGACCATCGGAAGCGCCACGCTTGCCTGGTTCAGCATCCAGTCGCAATCCTTTCTGACGGCCTGGCCCTTATGGTGGATCGGAGACGCGACCGGTGTCCTGATCGTGGCGCCGCTGGCGCTGGTTCTTTTCCACAGCTGGCGCGGCAAGACCCAGCTTTCGACCGGGCAATGGGTGGAAGCAGCCGTACTGGCGCTGATCTTTCTCGGCGTCGCCGTGCTTTCGCTGAGCGGCTACCTTCCCTTCGCCTATATTATCATGCCGCCTCTTCTTTGGGCCGCGGTCCGCTTCGAATTCAAGGGAGCCGCGGTGTCGCTCGCTCTCCTCGCCCTGATCGCCGCCGTCTTCACGATAACCGGCGCCAGCCAATTCGCCGGCGATCCGGAGTCCCAGAAACACAATCAGGTCATGCTGCAGCTTTTTCTGGCGATCTCGGCATTCTCAGCGCTGATCGTCGCCGCCATATCGCGTCAGCATCAGCTGGCGGTGCTTTCGTTGCGTCAGAGCGTGGACGCGCTCAGCGAAAGGGAGCGGGAGTTGTCGCAGCTCGTGGACATGGTGCCGAGCCACGTCTGGCGCCTGAGACCCAACGGCGAGCCGACCTTCTTCAACAAACGCATGATCGACTTCCTCGGCATCGACGTCGCGGATTCAGACCGGCCTGATATGAGCCGGCTGGAGGCAGTCCTTCAAGCCATCGTTCATCCCGATGATACCGCGGCGTTCAGAGAATCGCTCAGCCATTGCCTCGTCACGGGCGAGAATTTCGCCATGCGGTATCGGCTGCGCCGCGCCGATGGCGTCTATCGTTGGATGTCGAGTCGCGCCGAGCCGATGCGCGATCAGGCGGGAAACATCGTTCAGTGGTACGGGCTTTGTCACGATATCGACGATCAAGTCCACGCCGAAGAGGCCTTACGCCGGAGCGAACAGCAGTTGCAGCAGATGATCGACGCCGTTCCTGTCCGCATCTGGAGCGTGGAGCCGGCGGGCGGATCGATCTACTTCAACAAACGCTATCAGGATCACTTCCGCGCCGTCATTGACGATTTCGACGCCGACGGCGAACCGCGCATCGACGAGTTGCTGCAGCAGCTGATCCATCCCGATGAGGCGGCCGACGTTCAGCGCACGCTGAGCAATTGTTTCGAAAGCGGCGGCGGCGCCGCGATGCGGTTTCGCTGGCTTGAAAAGGACGGCATCTATCGCTGGGCGGAATGCAGGGTGGAGCCGCGGCGGGACGAGGATGGCAAGGTCGTGCAATGGTACGGCGTTTCCCTCGACATCGATGACGAGGTGCGGGCGCTGGAGGCCTTGCGCGATCGCGAGCGCGAACTCTCGCAGCTCGTGGATATGGTGCCGGTCCAGATCAGGCGCCTGACGCCGACAGGCGAGCCGGTCTTCTTCAACAAGCGCCTGATCGACTTTTTCGGTGTCGACGTCGGCGATATGGATAGGGCGGGCATGAGCCGTCTCTCGTCGGTCATTCATACGCTCGTCCACCCCGACGACGCACCGAGGCTGCTCGAGACGGTCCACCGCTCCCTCGCCAGCGGCGATCCCTTCACGATAAAATACCGCATGCGCCGTTTCGACGGAACCTATCGCTGGGTCGATGGCCGCGCCGAGCCGCTGCGGGACCAGAACGGCGCGATCGTGCAATGGTATGTGATATCGGTCGACATCGACGATGAGATGCGCGCGCAGGAAGCCCTGCGCAACCGGGAGCACGAGCTCTCCCAGCTGGTGGACATGGTCCCGAGCCTGCTCTGGCGGCTCAATCCGGAAGGCGCCCCGACCTTCTTCAACAAACGCCTGATCGATTTCCTCGGTCTCGATGTTGCCGAGACGGAGAAACCCGGCATGAGTCGGCTGGCGGCCCTCATCGATGTCGCCGTCCATCCAGACGATGCGGAGAGCCTAGCCGAAGCGCTCAACCATTCCCTCGCCACCGGCGAACGCTTCTCGAAGCAATATCGCCTGCGGCGCGCCGACGGCGTCTACCGCTGGCTGAAAGGCAGCGCCGAGCCGCTGCGAGACGAAAGCGGGCGGATCGTTCAGTGGTACGGTCTCTCGCACGACATTGACGACCAGTTGCGCATCGAAGAGGCGCTGCGAGAGCGGGAACGGTCTCTGTGGCAGATCGTCGAAACGCTGCCTATCATGATCGACTGCGCGGCTCCCGACGGCGAGCCGGTCTATCGCAATCCGCAGCTTCGCGACTTTCTAGGATACAAACTCGAAGACCTTGATGGAACCGGCAAGTCACGGCTGGCCGGCACGCTCGATGCCGGCGTTCATCCCGACGACCTCGCCGATGTCAAGGAGAAATACGCCCATTCGCTCGCCACCGGCGAACCCTATGCGCGCCGGCACCGCCTGCGGCGGTTCGACGGCGACTATCGTTGGGTCGAGACGCGGGCCGCACCAATGCGCGATGGCGAGGGCGCGATCGTGCAGTGGAACGTCATATGCCTCGATATCGACGGCGAGGTTCGGGCGCAGGAAGAACTGCGCTTGACGCAAGAAGGACTTGCCCGGGCGAGCCAGGCAGCAAGCCTCGCCGAGCTTTCCGCCTCGATCGCGCACGAGGTGAACCAGCCCCTGGCGGCCGTCGTGGCGAATTCCCACGCCTGCCAGCGCTGGCTGACGGCCGATCCGCCGAATATGGAGCGGGCGCAGAGAACCGTCGAGCGCATCATCCGGGACGCCAATTCGGCGGCTGAGGTCGTCGGCCGCATTCGCGCCTTGTTCAAACAATCCGCGGACAAAAGGGTTCAGACGACGCTTTCCAACGTCATCGACGAAGTGCGCAGCCTGATCGCCGACGAAGCCTGGCGGCGGGGCGTCCGCATCGACGTCGACGTTGACGACAGCTTGCCGTCCATCGCGCTCGACCGCATCCAGATCCAGCAGGTTCTGATCAATCTCATCCGCAACGGCATCGAGGCCCTGGACGCCACGACAAGCGACAGGGTGGTCGAGATACGCTCGCACCTAGTCGGCAATGCCGTCCAGACCGAGATCCGCGATCGGGGGCGCGGCATCGAGTTTCCCGAAAAGATGTTCGAGCCTTTCTTCAGCACGAAGGAAAGCGGCATGGGCATGGGGCTGGCGATCTGCCGCTCGATCGTCGAGCTGCATGGCGGACGATTGTGGGCGGAGAAGAACCAACCGCACGGAGCGACGTTGATCTTTTCATTGCCGGTTGAAACGAAGGCGGCGTCATGACGACCGATGACCATATCGTCTTCATCGTAGATGATGATGAACGCATCCGGGAGGCTCTCGGCGAGCTGCTGGACTCGCATGGCATACGCGCCATCGCCTTCGAGTCGGCCTGCGACTATGTGCAAGCGGATAAGCCGGATGTTCCGGCCTGCCTTATCCTCGATATCGAACTGCCCGATATCAACGGCCTCGACCTACAGCGGCAGATCGCCGACGGCGATCATCCGCCGATCGTCTTCGTCACCGGACATGGCGACATCCCCTCCTCCGTGCGCGCCATCAAGCGCGGCGCGGTCGATTTTCTCACCAAGCCCTTCAGCGATGAGCACCTTATGGCGGCGATCCAGGCGGCGATCGCCCAGGATCGGGAAAAGAGGACCGAGCGCGCCGAACTCGGCATGCTGAAGCAGCACTATCTCGACCTGACACCGCGTGAACGCGAGGTGTTGCCGCTCGTCGTCAGCGGCCTTCTCAACAAGCAGGCAGCGGCAGAACTGGGGATCAGCGAAGTCACGCTGCAGATCCACAGAAGAAACGTGATGCAGAAGATGGCGGCGGCATCGCTCGCCGACCTCGTGCGCATCGCGGAGAAACTGGAAATACCGATAACCCACTCGCGCCGGGTGGGAGGGAATTGAACATGAACAAGACAAGACATGTCGTGGCAATTGTCGACGACGATCCAAGACTCCTTGAATCGATGAGCGACCTTCTGGAATCGGCGGGCTATGTCGCCCGCGCCTTCTCGTCGGCAGGCTCGCTGCTCGTCAACGGGCTGTCGGACCTGGATCTGCTCATCACCGACATCGGAATGCCCGGCATAGACGGCTTCGAACTTCGTGACCTCGTCAGGAAATCACGTCCGGAGCTGCCGGTTTTCCTGATCACGGGCCGCCACGAGATCGCGGATCAGGGCCGCGCTCAAGGCGCCGGCGGATTCTTCCGCAAGCCATTCGATGCCCAGGCCCTGATCGCGGCCATCGCCAATGCCTTACACAAATCGAGAGATGGAGGGTGACATGAGGGTTGACCAGCCGTTCGTTCGTAGATCGGCGCCTTTGTCAGCGCAGCGTGAACGTGAAGAGGATCAGCCGCTCGTCATGATCGTGGACGACGACGCATCCGTTCGCGAGGCGCTGTCGGAGCTGATCCTGTCGGCCGGTTTTCAGCCGGTCAGCTTCGCTTCGACCCGCGAACTGCTCGACGCGGATATATTGGACAGACCCGGCTGCCTGATCCTCGATGTGCGCATGCCGGGGGCAAGCGGCCTCCACCTGCAGAGCCATCTGGCCGAGAACGGCATTGCCAAGCCGATCATCTTCCTGACCGGCCATGGCGATATCCCGATGACTGTCCAGGCGATGAAAGCCGGCGCCGTGGATTTCCTCACCAAGCCGGCGCGGGATCAGACGCTGCTCGATGCCGTGACAGCAGCCATCGTCATGGACGGCGAACGACGAGCGGAAGCGGCGATCGCCAATCGCAATATCGAACGGCTGGAGACGCTGACGCAGCGCGAGCGCGAAGTTCTGCACCAAGTGGCACGCGGGCGCCTCAACAAGCAGATCGCCTTCGACCTTGGCATCAGCGAAGTGACCGTCAAGCTACATCGCAGCAATGTCATGCACAAGATGCAGGCCGCCTCGATCGGCGAACTGATCCGGGCCTGGGAAACATTGCCGGCGCAGATGCGTCAGGCTGGGGCGCGATAGCGTCTAATCAAGGAGCCAAGAGCGCCGGCTGTCCATTTGATGCACGCCGTATCCGATTCACGCCAAAAAAGACGATGCGGCGCCGGCAATGGGTTTCGGCTCCGCACGCTTGCGTTATCTCTAAATTAAAGTTCGGGGATATGACATCGTACCCGGCTTTGGTTCCCCAAAGGAGATCTCGCCTTGAACAATCAATCGTCAGTCGCGCCTTCCCCTAAAACCAATGCCTTCGACAACGAAGCAAACTTCCTGTCGGCTATGGGGAATTCCAAACGGCTTCACATTCTGCATCTGTTGACCGAAGGAGAAATGTCCGTAACCGTCCTGGCTGACGAAGTGGGATTGAGCCAATCTTCGACGTCTCAGCATCTGGCAATTCTTCGAGAACAGGAACTCGTGCAGACGCGAAGGGCTGCGCAGACGATCTACTATTCACTTCAATCGGACGGGGTCAGGGCAATGCTCGATACGCTCGCGGACATTTTCGGATCGCATCGCCGTACGGCGGCTGAACCTACCCGAGCCGTGGGCACCTAACGCCAATGGCGGAACGCTGATGCTGCCGCTCATGATTGGTCTCCAATTCTGCTGACATGCCCCTCGACCACATCGAGCGCTGATGTACGTTTGATGTACGCCTCCTAGACCACGGTGTGATTACGCCTCCATTGCGAATGGCGATAATGAACCACATCAGGAACGGAACGAACGGCCCGGCGCATGGAGGCGGTCATGGACGTATATGAGGCAGTCACAAGCCGGAGGTCGGTGCGCGGATTTAAAGACCAGCCTGTGGCGATGGAGATACTTGAGCGCGTGCTGACCGCCGCGGCTTGGTCGCCGTCGGGATCGAACATCCAGCCGTGGAATACCTACGTGATGACCGGTGCGCCGCTGACCGAACTCAAGACGTCAGCTGTCGAGCGCGTGGCGCATGGCGAGGCCTGGGACGAGCGGCAGTATGAGATGTACCCGTCCGTGCTGAAGCCGCCGTACGGCGAGCGCCGCTCCGCCTTCGGCAAGGAGCGCTACAGCGCGCTCGGCATTGCGCGCGAGGACTGGGAGGCGCGCCAGCGGGCAGCAATCGCCAACTGGAATTGCTTCGGCGCGCCCGCCGCCCTGTTCTGCTACATCGACCGCGACTTGGGTCTGCCCCAATGGGCCGACGTCGGAATGTATCTGCAGACCGTGATGCTGCTACTCCGCGCCGAAGGACTGCACAGTTGCCCGCAGATGGCGTGGTCGCAGGTTCGCGAGACGGTCGCCGAGGTCCTGTCGCCGCCCGATGGGCTGATCCTCTTCTGCGGCATGTCGATCGGCTACGAAGACCCTGCGGTAAGTTACGCCCGTACGGGCCGCGCCCCGCTGGCTGAGACGGTCACGTTTATCGGCGAATAGTTGCTTGCGCCCAAAGGACAGAGACCCCGTCGAGAATTCCGCGTATGATAGGTTTTCTATCATGCGGGATACTGGAGAACGCCATGACCACGCATAAAGTAGGCTATCTTATCGGCAGCTTGGCCAAGGGCTCGATCAACCGCAAGCTCGCCAAGGCGCTGGTGCGCGTCGCCCCACCGGAACTTGAAATGTCAGAGATATCCTTCAAGGACCTGCCACTCTACAGTTACGATTACGACGCCGATTACCCTCCGGCCGGCAGGGCATTCAAGGCGGCAATCGCGGCCGTCGACGCCGTGCTTTTCGTGACGCCCGAATACAATCGATCCATTCCCGGCGGGCTGAAAAACGCAATCGACTGGGCGAGCCGCCCCTACGGCACCAACTCATTCACACGTAAGCCGTCGGCGGTGATCGGCACGTCGCCGGGCGCCATCGGCACAGCCGTCGCCCAGCAGAATTTGCGCAGCGTGCTCAGTTTCTGCAACTCTCCGCAGATGAATGCTCCGGAAGCCTACATCCAGTTCACTCCGGGGCTGATCACCGATGACGGCGAGGTCACGAACGAGGCCACGGCAGAATTCCTCCGCAAGTTCATGCAGGACTTCCATCTCTTCATCGCGAGGGTTCGCTCAGTGCTGCCGAAAGATGCCTAAGGGCGCTTGGCATGGGATCGCGATGTTCCTACAATGCCTGCAAACTTCGCCCAGGAGCTGGCTGCCTCATTCCGGCGGCCAGCTCTGGTTTAGCGTGTAACACCCTCAGGCGAAGGCATAAGAGCCGTCCGGCCGCTTCGGCACGCGCCGCTGCCAATGGATATAGCCTTCCTCCTCCATCGCCTTTTCATCCATTTCGACTCCCCATCCGGGCCGGTCGGGGCGCAGTTCGAGATAACCGTCTTTCGGCAGATAGGGGTCCACGACGTAGCGTGTTTCCCCCTGCCGCTTCTCGATGTCGAGGCCGCCATAGACATAGGCCTGGCCCTTTGGCAGCCGGTATTCGAGGATGCGGAAATTCTGGGCCGCGGCCGAAAAATGCACATTGACCGCCGTCGCCAGCGGCCCCATCGGGTTGTGCGGAGCGACGCCGACGAAATAGGCTTCGGCCAGCGTGGCGATGCGGCGCATTTCGCTGATTCCCCCGACGACGCAGATATCGGGCTGGATCAGGTCGGCGCCCTTGACCTGCAGCAGCCGCAGGAATTCGTTCCTGTTATAGAGTGACTCGCCGGTTGCGAGCACGCAATTGAGCCCCTGTTTCAGATCGCCCCAGGCCTCGATATTCTCAGGACGCAGCGGCTCTTCGTAGAACAGCGGGTCATAGGGCGCCAGCGCATTGCCGAGTTGCCTTGCGGCGATCGGTTCGAAAATCTTGGCATGAGCATCGAAGGCAATCTCGTATTCGTCATTCACCGTCTCGCGCAGCGACCGGAAATAATCCGCTGACGCCTTCACGACATTCCCCCAGCGATGGGCATGCATGTCGATCCGCCAGGGGCTGAGCTTGAAGGCGGTGAAACCCCACTCCTCCTTCAGGCGGTCGAATTCGTCGCGGGCGGCCGGCGCGTCGGGCGCGGTGTAGACTCCGGCATAGACCTTGATGCGGTCACGGACCTCGCCGCCGAGAAGCTTGTAAACCGGCACGTTCGCAGCCTTGGCCGCCAGATCCCACAGGCAATGATCAAGCGCGGAGATTGCGGCAAGGCCGAGCGCGCCGGGCGGGAATCGACTTTGCTGGATCAGCAGATTGACGAGGTATTCGACGCGTGTCGGATCCTGTCCGGAGAGAAATCCGTAGAGATAATCGAGCAACGGCGGCAGCGCCTTGTCAGGGCCGTGGTTGTAGCACTCACCCCAGCCGGTCAGCCCATCATCGGTATCGAGTGCGACGATCACGCGGGGACGGTCCTTATCGCGGGTCATGAACACTCGCATTCTGTCGATCTTCATCATTCTGTCCTTCTAGCGATTGAAATAGCTGCGGCGCGCCACGCGCGTCTGCACGTAGAGATGCTCGTTGTAGGTTCCGGGATTGTAGGAGTCGGCGGCCTCCGGCACAGGAACGGAGACATTGCCGCCGCTTGGAAACCGACCGACGAATTCCTCGTCGATATCGCAGCCGAGCCCGGGGGCGTCGGGCACCGTGATCAGCCCGTCGACCTGCTCGGGATGCGGCACGATCGTCCGGCGACGGCCGTCCCAGTCGTCGTCGAGCCGCTCGAGGATCAGCGCGTTCGGAATAGCCGCAAGCAAATGCAGTGCCGCATATTCCGCCACCGGTCCGAGCGAGCCCGAATGCGGTGCCATCTGGACGTGGTGGGCTTCGGCCATGGCCGCGATCTTCTTCATTTGGGTGATGCCGCCGGCCCGGCCGGTATCGGGCTGAATGACATCGACCAGCTCTCGTTCGATGAGCTCGCGCTCGCCAAAGATCGTTGCCGAGCGTTCGCCGGCGGCAAGTGGCACATCAGCGGCGTCGCGAATGCGCTTGTAGCCGTCGAGATTGTCGGGCGCGATCGGATCTTCCACCCACATCAGCTCATAGGGTTCGAGCGCCCGCACCAGGCGGCAGGCGTCCGCAGGGGTCAGCCATGGCGGCCCATGCAGGTCGATGGCGATGTCCATATCGTCGCCGACCGCCTCGCGCAGTGCTGCGACCTTGCGAACCGGATCGGCCACACCACCGCACTTGATCGCCTTTATGCCGCGCTGTTTGACTGCAAGCGCACGTTCCGGCGTATTGGCATGCGAATAGATCGGGATCCTGTCGCGCACCTTGCCGCCGAGCAGCATCCAGACAGGCACGCCGAGCGCTTTGCCCTTGATGTCCCAAAGCGCCATGTCGATGCCGGTCATCGCGCCGCCACCGACCGTGCCGAGCATGCCGTGACCCATCATCGCAATATGCAATTTCTGGCACAGGCGTTCGGTATGAGCCGGATCTTCGCCGATCAGCAGCGGCGCCAGATCATTGATCGCCGTTTCAATCACGCGCGGCCAGCCGGAGCATTCGCCGATGCCGGTGATGCCCTCATCGGTGTCGATCTTCAAGAACAACCAATTCCTGGTGCCCCGCAGCTGCGTGGATGTCCCGTCCCCCGACCGCTCATCCGAAGCCCATTTCGAAGGGTCGGGCTGACCGGCGTGCATGAGAAACGTTCTGATGCCGGTGATCTTCATCGCTGAGAGCTCCCGTTCTTCAGATTATCGGGAGCGACGTAGCGGAAGCGCCGCGAATGATCGCGGTCGCGTGGATCGGGCCGCGGAATGGCCGATATGAGCGCCTGTGTGTAAGCATGCTCCGGCGTGCGGCAGACTTTCTCCGCCTCGCCGATTTCGACGAGTTGGCCCTTGTACATGACGCCGACGCGGTCGCACATGTAGCGGATGACACCGATGTCGTGGCTGATGAAGATATAGGCGAGCCCGAGTTCGTCCTGCAGGCGCATCAGGAGATCGAGCACCTGCGAACGCACCGAGACGTCGAGCGCCGAAGTCGCCTCATCGGCGACGATGACGCGCGGATTGAGCGTAATGGCGCGGGCAATGCCGATACGTTGGCGCTGACCGCCGGAGAAGGCATGCGGATAACGTTCGCGCGCCCTTGGATCAAGGCCGACCTGCTCCATCAGGTGGCAGACGCGCTCGTCCAGCGCCCGTCCCTTGGCGATGCCGTTGACCAGCAGCGGTTCGCCGATGATCTGGGAGACGGTCATGCGCGGATTGAGGGAGCCGAAGGGATCCTGGAACACCATACGCAATTCGCGCCGCGCGGCCGCAAGCGTCTGGCCTTTTGCCGTAGCCAGGTCGATGATGCCGCCATCAGCGCGGCGATAGAGGATCTCGCCTGATGTCGGATCGATCAGCCGCATGATCGAGCGGCCCATTGTCGTCTTACCGGACCCGCTCTCTCCGACAATGCCGAGGGTTTCGCCCGGCAGCAGCGAAATGGAGACGTCGTCGAGTGCTTTTACCTCGCCGAAATCCATCGAAAGATTACGCAATTCCAGGATCGGCGCCGCCGCCCGATCGAGCGGCGCCCGTGCCAGGCGAATCTCCGCCTTCTGCTCCAGCTTCAGCACCGAGCCAATCAACATGCGGGTATAATCGTCCTTCGGGGCGTGAAAGATCTGCTCGACCGGCGCATATTCCTTGGCGACACCGTTATGCATGACCAGAACGTCATCGGCGATCTGCGCCACGACACCCATATCATGCGTTATGAAAAGGACGGCCATGCCGTTGGCCTTCTGCAGGCGGGCAATCAGGTCGAGAATCTCGGCCTGCGTCGTCACGTCGAGGGCCGTGGTCGGCTCGTCGGCGATCAGCAGTTGCGGCTTGCAGGCGAGCGCCATGGCGATCATCGCGCGCTGGCGCATGCCACCGGAATATTGGAAGGCGTAGCGATCCAACGCCTTCTCCGGCGCGGGGATCTCGACCTGCTTGAGCAGCGATATGGCCTCGACGCGCGCCTCCGCCTTGCTCATCCTGGTGTGAAGGCGAAGCGCCTCGATGATCTGGTTGCCAACGGTATGGATGGGCGACAGCGACGACATCGGCTCCTGGAAGATCATCGCGATATCGCGGCCGCGGATCGCCCGGATCTGTCGCCCGCGCGGATTGAGGCTGGTCAGATCAATCGAGCCGCCCTTCGGGTGGTTCAGTGTGATCGAACCACCGGCAATACGGCCGGGCGTGTCGACAATCTGCAGGATCGAGCGCGCCGTCACCGACTTTCCGGATCCGCTTTCACCCACCACGCAGAGCGTTTTGCCCGGCTCTATTGTAAAGGACAGGTCGCTGACGGCGCGAAAGACGCCGGTGCGCAGCGGGAATTCGACGGTGAGGTTCTTCACCTCAAGAAGCGGCCTGCCGGCAATGGGTACGATGTCGGTCATGCCGGCCTCATTTGTTGTAGGGGTCGGCCGCGTCGCGCAGACCGTCGCCGAGGAGATTGAGCGCCATGACGGCGACCACGACGGCGCAGCCCGGCAGGAAGAGCCAGGGCGCCGTGGCGATCGAACGAATGTTCTGGGCCTCGCGCAGCAGCACGCCCCAGGAAATGGTCGGCGGCTGCAGCCCGAGCCCCAGGAAGGAAAGAGAGGTTTCGGCCAGAATCATCGCCGGCACTGCGAGCGTGATCGACGCGATGATGTGGCTGGCAAAGCTCGGCAGCATGTGGCGAAAGATGATGCGGCCTTCGCGAACGCCATCCAGTCTGGCGGCAGCGACGAATTCTTCGGTGCGCAATGACAGGAAACGACCACGAACGACGCGGGCAAGCTGGGCCCAGCCGGTCAGCGACAGGATGATTGTGATCATCATGTATTGCAGCGTCGCCGGCCAATCCTGCGGAAGGGCCGCAGCCATGGCGAGCCAGATCGGTATCGTCGGCAGCGACAGCACGAAATCGATTACACGCTGCATGAAGAAATCGATGCGGCCACCGTAATATCCGGAGATGCCGCCGATCACGATGCCGAGCATCAACGACAGGAAGACGCCGACGAGGCCGATCGACAGCGAAACCTGCGAGCCTTGCACCGTCCTGCTGAAAACATCACGCCCAAGCCGGTCGGCGCCGAAGAGAAGCAGCGGCGTGGTCTTGTCGGGCGAGGCGATCAGATGGATGTTGGTGTTGAACAGGCCAAAAACGGAATATTCGTAGCCGCGTCCGAAGAATTGGACGTCGACGCGCTTCGTCGTGTCTTCCTTGAAGATGGCGGCGAGCGTTTCCGGATCACGGGTCAGCTTCATCGGATAATAATGCGGACCGAATGAAAACCCGTTCTCGGTATCGATCAGATGCAGTTTCTGCGGCGGATGAAAGGTCGCCCGCGCATTTTGCAAATTTGGATCGTTGATGGCGAAGAAGCCCGGAACCAAGGCAACGACATACATCAGCACGGTAACGACGAGCGCCACCATGGCCAGCTTGTGGCGGCGAAAGGCCCACCAGATCAGCTGCCACTGCGATGCGACGGCGGCGCGATCCGGCTGAATATTTGTAACGGCGATGTCGGCCATATCAGGCTCCTATTCCAACCGGATGCGGGGATCGACCAGCGCAAGCAGGATGTCGCTGATCAGAGAGCCTATCAGCGTCAGCGCGCAGATCAGCAGAACGAAGGCACCCGCCAGATACATGTCCTGGGCCATCAATGCCTGCAGCAGCAAAGGGGCTGCCGTCGGCAGATTGAGTACGATGGCGACGACGACCGAGCCGGAGATGAGATTAGGCAGCAGCCAGGCGATCGTCGAGATGAACGGGTTGAGCGCGATCATCAAAGGGTATTTCATCAGCAGCCGGAATTCCGAGAGCCCCTTTGCCCGCGCCGTCGTCACGTAGGGCTTCGGCAGTTCGTCGAGCATGTTGGCCCGCATCACGCGGATGAGGCTCGCCGTCGAGGACACGGCCAGAATGATGACCGGAAGCCAGAGATGCGAGAACAGATCGACCATCTTGGCGAAGCTCCAGGGCGCATTCTCATATTGCGGAGAAAACAGCCCGCCGACATCCTGGCCGAATTCGACCGCCGCGACATACATCAGCACCAGCGCCAGCAGGAAGGACGGAACGGCCAGACCGAAGAAAGTGAAGGCTGTGAAGAAATAGTCGCCGATCGAATATTTGCGCACGGCGGAATAGACGCCGATGGGCAGCGCGATCGCCCAGGTGGCAATCAATGTCGCCAGAGCCAGAACAAGGGTCAGCGCCATTCGCTCCCAGATCAGGTCGGAGACCGGCTGCTGCCATTCGAAGGAGATGCCGAAATCGCCGCGCGAGAGGATGCCCCAAATCCATTTGAAATATTGGATGAGCATGGGGTCATCGAGTCCGAAGCGTTCGCGCAATTGTGCAGCGGTGTTCTGATCGACGATTTCATTGGAGGCCGCCAGCGTAGCAATATAGGTCGTGACGTAGTCGCCCGGCGGCAGCTGGATCAGCACGAAAGCGAGAAAGCTGACGGCAAAGAGCGATGGAATCATCCATAGCAGTCGTTTGGCGATAAAGACCAGCATGGGCGCCTCTTGCATTGAGTCCCGCCCTCCGGGCCTTGCCGGATCTCATCGCCGGCGAGGCATCGGAAGGCGAACCGAAGAAAGCGCCGTACCGTCGGTACGGCGCTCGATCAAAATCAGCTCGTGAAGGTGAACTGCTGCGGCATCGAAGGCCCCGGATTGGGCCAGGACCAGCTATCCGGCTGCTTCTCGGGAACATTGCGCAGATTATTGCGGATGATGCCGAAGCCGCCGACCGCGAGGCAAAGGCCCACGGTCTCGAATTCCTCCGCGGCGATGTCGAAGATCTGCTTCATGGTCGCGCCGCGTTTGTCGAGATCGGCCGTCGAACGCGCTTCGTCGAACAGCTTCATGCGCTTCTTCTGGCTTTCCGGCGGCTCCTCGCCACGCGCGCCGTTAGACGTATACCAGAGCGTCCACGGAATGGCGTAACGCGACCCCTGCGGATGGAAGGCGAAGAAATCGCGAGGGTCGAGCATCGGATCGAGACCACCCGGCCCCGGCCACACCTGCGCATCATGGGCATTGTCATCGCCGCGGGTATAATAGAGCGCCCGCTCGATCGTATTGACCTTCATGTCGATGCCAATCTGCGACCAATGCGTCTTGACCAGCTCCAGGGCATCGACGAGATCGGGATAAAGCGTCGGAATGACGTCGACCGAGAAGAACACCTTCTGACCGTCGGGCCGCACGCGAAAGCCGTCAGGCCCCTTCTTGTAGCCGGCCTGATCAAGCATCGCGCCTGCCTTGTCGGCGTCGTATTCGGTGAATTGACGCGCGTACTTCTCGTGATACCACGGATGGGTCGGACGCGGCCCGGCCTGATAAGGCTCACTCTGCCCGAAATAGACGATGTCGATGAGTTCTTGGCGATTGATGCCTATCGAGAGCGCCTGCCGGAAGGACTTGTCTGCAAACATCTTGCGCATGGCAGGATCTTTGTGGGTGATATTGAAGTAGATCTGGCATTGTTGTGAGGCGGAAGGCACGAGCGTCAGCAGACGATAATCGCCCTTCTGCATGTTCTGGGAGAGAGTCGGCTTATTGGCCAGCACGCTGATGTGACGTTCCTGGATGTCGATCTTTCCTGAGATGACGTTCAGCATCAGCGACTCGACGTCCTGCGAAATGCCGAAATTGATCTCATCGATGTAGGGAAGCTGGTTGCCTGCCGTATCGACCTGCCAGAAATAGGGGTTCCGGGTCATGACGACGCGCGTGGCGCCGCCGACATAGGGTTCCTTGACGACCCAAGGATCGAGTGTCGGCTTGACGACATTGCCCCAGCGCGTCGGAATTTCGATGTCGCCGCAGCGGTTGCGGAAGAGCTCCGTCCAGCTGGTGACGCCTGCATTCTTGGCATCGGCCTCGATGTTGGGATTGTACTTCGGCAGGAACTGGCTGCAGTAATGCTTCGGGAAGAGCGTCGGATGCTGACCGAGCGGCGTGGCAAGGTTTTCGAGATAAAGCGCGTTCGGCGCGGCGAAGGTGAATTTCACCGTATAATCGTCGATCTTTTCGACAGTGACCGGCTTGCCGGCAACGGCTAGCTGCGCCGGCGTCGCGCTGTAAAGCTCGGTGTTCTTCACGCAGTCTTCGATCGCGAAAACAACGTCGTCGGCCGTGAAGGGGTGGCCGTCCGACCAGCGCACACCTTCGATCAGGTGGAAGGTGAATTGCGTCGCGTCGTCGCTGACTTCCCAGCGCTCGGCGAGGTTCGGCTGCACGGCGGTGAATTCCAGATTCCAGCGCACGAGGCTCTGGTTGCCGACCATGCGCAGAATGCCGTTATGGTCGGATGAACCGCGCAGGCCGCGGCGCAACGTCCCGCCATATGTGCCGACCTTCTCGAACGGCGTTACCACCATCGGCTTCTTCGGCAGGCGCTCGGCCAGCGGCGGCAGTTTGCCGTCTTTGACCAGTTGCGCCAGCGCAGGCGCTTCCCCGTCGGCGGCGAAGGCACGACCGGCGATGGACAGTGCTGCAGCACCAGCCATGCCGCCGAGAACGGCGCGGCGGGTGACACCGCGAGACAGAATTTCATTGGGCATCGATTCCTCCCCTTTTATGCCGGCACAGGCGGGCTCGCGACTTGCCGTTTTGCGCCCTCCTCGGCGCTGGAACGAAACCATAGACACGTTCTCAAATGATTACAAGAGTTGACAGATAATTACAGATTCGATAGCCATGCCGTATCAGACACAACGCCAAGCTATTGGCAATCCTGCCTTGGATAGGGAAAGAAGACAGACCTGTCAGAAGCTGTATACAGGCCGCGTCGCGGCCGGTGATGGCGTGGCGCCATCCCGGCGCATGGTCGAGAAGGCATATCCGGCTTCTGCTCGCCGGACGAAGAGCCGACGGGGCGAATTCGCCACTTGGCGGGGGAGAAAAGAGCGATAATGACGTTTGCAGTCGATGCCGTTTCAAACCGGGGCGCAACGCGCTTCAGCGACATCATCTACGAGAAGATCGTGGGGATGATCGCGGACGGCAATTTTCCTGTCAACGAGCGGCTGCCGTCGGAGACCAAGCTTGCAGCCGATTTTGGCGCATCGAGACCCGTTGTGCGAGAAGCGCTCGAACGACTGAGAGCCGATGGCCTCGTCGTTTCCCGCAAGGGCTCTGGTTCCTATGTCCGGCAGCGGCCGGATTCGTCGATGCTGAAGATGGTCCCGGTCGGCTCGCTTGCCGATGTCCAGCGGTTCTTCGAATTCCGCGCCGGTCTCGAGGCCGAAGCTGCGGAGCTTGCCGCGCGAAACTGGCAGCCGGCTGACAAGGAGCGGATCACTGAGGCGCTTCTTGCGATCGAACAATGTCTGAGGAACGGCGAACTCGGCGCCGACGAAGACCAGGCCCTGCACGACGCGATCGCGATGGCGACAGGCAATCAGTTTCACATCACCGTGCGCGAATGGTTCAAGCCGCATTTCGCCATCGGCCATTCCGTAACGCGAAGCCTGAGCCTGAAACGGACTCCGGAGCAGATCCGCAGCGTTCAGGACGAGCATGCGGTCATCGTCGAGGCGATCTTCGCGCGGCGGGAAGCCGAAGCGCATGATGCGATGAAGAAACACATACTGAATGCGCGTGCCCGCATGTTTCAGGGGGTTTGAGCGACAATGGGAGGAAGGACGATGAGACGGATTGCCATGACGGGTGCCGCCGGACGTGTCGGGACGCTGCTGCGCCCGTTTCTGCGGCAGCATTTTGAGCATCTCCGCCTGATCGATATTCATGAGCCCGCGGATCTGGCCGAGAATGAAGGCTTCCTTGGTGCCGATCTGTCAAAGCTCGAAGAGGCAAAGGCCGCTTTGGGCGACATCGACGGTGTCGTTCATCTGGCTGGTCTTGCGGGCGGCGTTGATATCAACGCGATTTTGCAGGCGAATGTGCTCGGCACCTACAATCTCTACGAGGCCGCCCGGATCAACAAGGTCGAGCGGGTCGTCTACGCCTCAAGCAACCATACGACCGGCTTTTATCCCCGCGGCGAGGTCATTTCGCCGCTCGATCCCATGCGACCGGACAGTCCCTACGGACTTTCCAAATGCTGGGGCGAGCTGGTGGCGGGGCTTTATTACGACACATCGGGCATCCGCTCCCTTTCCATCCGCATCGGCAATGCCGGCAGCTACCCCAACAGCGAGCGCTCGATCGCGATCTGGATCAGCGCCCGGGATCTCGCGCAGCTGGTGCAGATCGGGCTCACCCATCCCTCGATCGCCGCGACGGTGGTCTACGGCGTATCCGATACGGACGAAAAATGGTGGGACAACGATCTGGCGAGGCGGCTCGGCTACCAGCCGCAGGATCGGCCGCGTGATCACGCCCGTATCGAGAACGGCGCCGAGGGACGGGTCGCCCGTGCCTTTCAGGGCGGCGGTTTCTGCGAATTCAACCATGACGGCAACATCCGCATGCGCGATGCCGAGGGTCTCATCAAAGACCTGGAGACGGCATCGTGACGGCGCCCCGCATCGTTGAACCGAAGATCCGTTCGGTGCTGCAGCAGCCGCTGACGGTCGGTGAATCGCCGGTGTGGGACGAAAAGACCGGCGCGCTCTGGCTGGTCGACATCCTGGCGCCGGCGATTGTCCGTATCTCGGCAGAGGGCAAGGCTGATCGGTTTGACATGCCGGCGGCGGTCGGCTGCCTGGGGCTTTGCCGCGACGGCAGGATCGTCGTTGGTCTCCAGACCGGAGTCCACATCTTTCACCCGGTTAATCGTCATCTCGAATTTCTCTGCGATCCAACCGGGCGCGAGTTGATCGGCCGCCTCAACGACGGCAAGGTCGGCCCGGACGGGCATTTATGGGTCGGCTCGATCAGCGAAGCCAAGCCGCAGGTGAACGACGCGGCGCTGTTCCGTGTCGGCGCCGATGGCAGCACGCGGACCATCGCGACGGGATTGACAAGCTCCAACGGCCTCGCCTGGTCGCCGGATGGGCGACGCATGTATCACTCCGACAGCCGGCAATGCTTCCTGCAGGCCTTCGATTTCGATCCCGGGACGGGAGAACTCGGCGAAGGACGCCGTCTTCGCAGCTTCACTGAAGAACAGGGACGGCCTGATGGCGCGACGACCGATCGCGACGGGTTCTACTGGAGCGCCGGCGTTTCCGCCGGCCGCCTCAACAGAATATCGCCTGAAGGCGAGATCGTCGAAATCTACATTCTGCCGGTCGCAGCACCGACCATGCCGTGTTTCGGAGGGCCCGATTTCAACACCCTCTACGTCACGAGCCTGTCGACCGACCGGACCGGCCGTTTCGAGGCGGGCACGGTCATCGCCTTCGACGTGGATGCGGAGGGGCTGCCGCCTTTCCGCTTCGGCAAGCAATCATCTTGATGGAAAGCGAACGGGGGAGAAAAATGAGCATCGCGATCATGCGCAAGGCGCTTACGGGCGTATCGGGCGTGCCTGTCACGGCTTATGACGGCGGGGGCGAAGTCGAACCCCGGATTACCGCGAAGGTTTATGCGCGGGTGGCGGCGGCGGGCATTCACAACATCGTCGCAGCCGGCAATACCGGGGAATTCTACGCGCTGACGCCGCAAGAGATCCGCATCGTCCACGAAGCGGCGGTCGCGGGCGTCGACGGGCAAGCACCGGTGACGGCGGCGGTCGGCCGGTCGCTACGCGAGGCGATCGGCATGGCTAAGGATGCGGCTGCGATCGGGGCATCAGCCGTCATGTCGCACCAACCCGTCGACCCCTTCGCAGCACCTTCGGCCCAGATCGATTATTTCTGCAATCTCGCCGATGCGTCCGCCCTGCCGCTCGTCGCCTATGTCAGGGCCGAGGGTTTTAGCGTCGCCGAGATCGTCCGCCTCGCCAATCACGGAAATATTGCCGGCATCAAATTCGCGACGACCGACCTGATGCTGCTGTCGCGCGCGATCCCCGCCGCCGATCCGAATGGCGCGCTGTTCGTCTGCGGCCTGGCAGAAAGCTGGGCGCCGACATTCACCGCAGCCGGCGCGCGCGGCTTCACGTCAGGCCTCGTCAACGTCGCGCCAAAGCTTTCGCTCGCCGTCCAGGACTCGCTTGAAAAGGGCGATTTCGCCGCGGCGAGAGCAATCGTCGGCAAGCTCGAACCCTTCGAGCGGATGCGGACCAAATTCCGCAACGGCGCGAACGTCACGGTCGTGAAGGAGGCCGTCACCTATTCCGGCCTCGATGTCGGGCCGGTGCGCGTGCCGGGATTGCCGCAGCTCGATCAGCAGGACCGCGAGGAGCTGCACCGCCTGCTTCGAGGCTGGGAGGCCGAGGGCGACATTCAAACGCAGCAGGACCGGCAGGCCGTGAAGGCTGCCGGCTGAGTTCGAACATTCTTCTGCAAGCAACCGGCGCGGGATGGCGCCACGAGATTGGGAGGTCTTGAGATGCTGAAACAGCTATTGACGACAATCGCAGTTACCGGCGCCCTGATGGCCGCGCAGCCGAGCCTGGCGGCATCGCCGCCCAATATGCTGGTGATTGGAACGAATCTGACCGGCATCCGCACGCTCGATCCGGCCCAGAACAATGCCCGCACGGTCTCCGAGCTGATCTCGAACCTCTACGACAACCTCGTGCAACTGTCCCCGGACGATTTGAAGACGCTGAAGCCGATGCTGGCGACGCAATGGAGCGTATCGGACGACGGCAAGATCATCACGCTGACCCTGCGCGACGATGCGGTCTTCCAGAGCGGCAACAAGGTGACCGCCGAGGATGCGGCCTGGTCGATCCAGCGCGTCATCAAGATGGGTCAGGTCGGCTCCACGGACGTCGCGCTCTGGGGCTTCACGGCCGATAATGTCGAAAAGCTGGTCCGCGCCAAGGACGAACACACGCTGGAGATCGAGCTGCCGCAGGCGGTGAATACCGACCTTGTGCTCTATTCGCTGGCAGGCTCCTCGATCGGCATTGTCGACAAAAAGACGGTGCTGTCGCATGAGGCGAACGGCGATTTCGGCGGCGCCTGGCTCTCGGCCAATTCCGCCGGCAGCGGTCCGTTCAGCCTGGCGCAATGGCGTCCGAACGACGTGGCGATCTTCAATGCCCAGCCAAAATATTGGGGCGGCAAGCCGGCCATGGCGCGTGTCGTCGCCCGCCACATCCCGGAATCCGGCAATCTCCGGCTTCAGCTGGAGGCCGGCGACGTCGATGTCGGCCAGTACGTGGCGAGCGGCGATCTCGATGCCCTCTCCAGCAACAAGGATATGGTCATCGAGAACGTTCCGGGTCTTGGCTTCTATTATATCGCCCTCAACCAGAAAGATCCCGACCTGCAGAAGCCGAAGGTTCGCGAGGCCTTCCAGCATGCCTTCGACTGGAAGGCGATCTCCGGCAACATCATGCGCTACACTGGTTTTCCCTGGCAGTCGATGATCCCGCGCGGGATGATCGGCGCTCCCGAAGCGGCTGATGTTCGCTATAACTACGATCCCGCCAAGGCGAAGCAGCTGCTGGTGGAGGCCGGCTATCCCAATGGCCTGAAGAAAGTGCTCAATCCCTCGGGAGCACCAACCTTGCCCTTCGCGGAAGCGCTGCAGGCGAGCGCACGGGCCGCCGGCTTCGATCTCGATCTCGTGCCCGGCGAATTCACGCCCGCCTTCCGCGAGCGCAAATTCGAAGTGCTGCTCGGCAATTCCGGCGCCCGCCTGCCCGATCCTTTCGCCGTCGCCACGCAATATGCCTTCAATCCCGACAATAGCGACGAGGCACGCCTCGGCAGCTATTATCTCTGGCGTACCGGCATGAAGGTGGACGAGCTCAACACGCTCATCGATCAATCGATGAAGGAGCGCGACACGGGCAAACGCACCGATATCTTCAAGAAGATGGACGGCATCTATGCCGGCATGGCTTCCCCGCTCGTCATCTTCTTCCAGCGAACCGACCCCTATGTCATGCGCGCCAACGTGAAGGGCTATCACGGGCACACGACCTGGTCGACGCGCTGGCATGATGTGACCAAGGAGTAGAGCGCGTGGCGAGCGCCGATCTGACATCGAAGCCGGATGGGAGCGGGTTCGCCGAGGCGGCTCCGCACCCTCTGCTGAGCCTGCTGCGGCGGCTGGCGGGACGCGCGGTGGCCGTCGTGACGACGCTGCTCGGCCTGCTCTTCCTGACCTTCTCGATGGGCCGCCTGCTGCCTGCCGACCCGGTGCTCGCGATCACCGGGGCGGAGGTCAGTAAGGAGGTTTACGACCGCGTCTATAACGAGCTCGGCCTTGGGCAGCCGATCTGGATGCAGTTCCTCTCCTATGTCGGGAAGATCGCCACCGGTGATCTCGGCATGGCGGCGACGACCGGCCAGCCGATCCTGACCGATCTGATGACGATCTTTCCGGCGACCATCGAGCTTGCCATCGTTGCGATGATCATTGGAGCGATCGTCGGCATTCCCTTGGGCATCACCGCTGCGGTCCGGCGCGGGACGATGATCGACCATATCGCCCGGATCGTCGCGCTTGCCGGCCATTCCATCCCGATCTTCTGGACCGGCCTGATGGCGCTCTTCCTCTTCTACGCCAAGCTGAAGCTCGTCGGCGCATCGGGCCGGGTCGACGTCTTTTACGAGGGCTTAGTCACACCTATGACCGGTTTTCTGCTGATCGATGCGGCGATCCAGGGCCAATGGGACGTGTTTCAGAACGCGCTCGGCCACATCATCCTGCCGGCGGCAATCCTCGGCTATTACTCCGTTGCCTATATCAGCCGCATGTCGCGAAGCTTCATGCTGGAGCAGCTGAGCCAGGAATATATCATCACCGCGCGAGCAAAGGGGCTTGGCACCCGCAAGGTCGTCTGGCGCCATGCCTTCCGCAATATTCGCGTGCAGCTCCTGACGATCCTGGCGCTGACCTTCGGCGGGCTGCTCGAAGGCGCGGTGTTGATCGAGACGGTTTTCGGCTGGCCGGGCCTCGGTCAGTACCTCACCCGCGGGCTGCAGATGAACGACATGAACGTCGTCATGGGGTCGGTACTGACGATCGGCGCCGTCTTCCTGACGATCAACATCCTGTCCGACGTCCTCTATCGCATCCTTGATCCGAGAACACGGTAACGCCATGACGATCTCCACCGAAGACGCAGACAGCACCCATGCCAGCGGCTTTCGCAATTGGCTGCACGCGTCCGAGCCACAAGGCTGGTTCCAATCATCGGCGCAACAGATCCATCAGGGCTGGCATAAGTTCAGCCTCCACCCGCTCGGCCTCGCCGGTCTCGTCATTATCGTATTGCTGATCGTGGTGGCAACGGCGGCTCCCCTGCTCACGAGCTACGATCCGATCGTTCAGGACATGGCGGGGCGGCTTGCGCCGCCCTCTGCGGAGCATTGGCTCGGCACCGACAATTTCGGCCGCGACGTCTTTTCTAGGGTGATCTACGGCGCCCGTACGACGCTCTACATCATCATGCTGGTGACGATCATCGTCGCTCCGCTCGGCCTGCTGATCGGCACCTTCTCGGGTTATTTCGGTGGCATCGTCGACGAGATCCTGATGCGCATCACCGATATTTTCCTCTCCTTCCCGGGCCTCGTGCTGGCGCTCGGTTTTGCCGCCGCTCTCGGCCCCGGCATCACCAATGCGATCATCGCCATTTCGCTGACGGCCTGGCCGCCGATCGCGCGCCTCGCACGCGCCGAAACGCTCAGCCTGCGCAAGGCGGATTATATCGCCGCCGTGCGCCTGCAGGGCGCGACCTCGCTCGCAATCATTACCCGCCAGATCCTGCCGATGTGCATTCCCTCGGTGATCGTGCGCGTCACCCTCAACATGGCCGGCATCATCATCACCGCCGCCGGTCTCGGCTTTCTCGGCCTCGGCGCGCAACCGCCATGGCCGGAGTGGGGTTCGATGGCCGCCAGCGGCCGCGAATTCATGCTCGACAGCCCCTGGGTGATCGCCGCGCCCGGCATCGCCATCGCGCTCGTCAGCCTCGCCTTCAATCTCGTCGGCGATGCGCTGCGCGACGTACTCGACCCGAGAGGTTCGGAATGACAGAGCCCCTGATCGATATCCGCAACCTCGAAATCGCCTACGGCGGCGGCCACATGCGCGCCGTGCGCGGCGTCAGTTTTGCGCTCGGCCAGGAAAAGCTCGGTATCGTCGGTGAATCCGGGTCGGGCAAATCCACTGTCGGCAGAGCGATCATGAAACTGCTGCCTCCGACGGCGATGGTTAGCGCCGAGCGCATGGCCTTTCACGACATCGACCTCATCAAAGCGGATGAGCGGACGATGATGGCAGTCCGGGGGCGGCGGATCGGACTGATCCTGCAGGACCCGAAATACTCGCTCAACCCCGTCATGCGGATCGGCGAACAGATCGCCGAGACCTACCGCTTCCATCATCCCAAGGTCAGCGCGAAAAGGACCTATGGCCAAGCGCTCGACATGCTGGAAGCCGTCCAGATCCGCGATCCCGAACGCGTCGCCCGCCTCTATCCGCATGAGATATCCGGCGGGATGGGCCAGCGCGTGATGATCGCCATGATGCTGATCGCCGAACCCGAGGTGCTGATCGCCGACGAGCCGACCTCAGCGCTCGACGTCACCGTGAGGCTTGAGATCCTGGCGCTGCTCGATGAACTCGTTTCCCGCCGCAATCTCGGCCTCATCTTCATCAGCCACGACCTCAACCTCATCCGCAATTTCTGCGATCGCGTCCTCATCATGTATGCCGGCCGCGTCGTGGAAGTGCTCGAGGCACGCGATCTCGACAAGGCCAAACACCCCTATACGCAAGGTCTGCTGGCATCGCTGCCGAGAATCGAGGATCCGCCCGCGCGGCTGCCGATCCTGAAGCGTGATCCCGCCTGGCTGAATGACCTGACAGCGGAGACGCCGCGATGATCCGGATCGACAATCTCACCATCCGCTTCGGACACGGCCAGCGCCCTGTCGTCAGGGACGTGAACCTCGCTATCGACAGCGGCACGGCCTTCGGGCTCGTCGGCGAATCCGGCTGCGGCAAGTCCACGGTTCTGCGGGCGCTCTCCGGCCTCAACGCCAACTATGACGGCCGGATCGCCCTTAACGGCGAGGCGCTGGACCGCCAGCGCGGCCGGCCGTTCTATCGGCGGGTGCAGATGGTGTTCCAGGACCCCTATGGATCGCTCCATCCGCGCAAGACCATCCGCTCGCAATTGCAGGAGCCGCTGCGCAACCAGGGGCTGGACAGGAACGCCATCGATGTGAATACGGTTCTCAGATCGGTCGGCCTCGATCCGGGGCTCAGCTACCGATTTCCGCATCAACTCTCCGGCGGGCAGCGGCAGCGCGTCGCGATCGCCCGCGCCCTGATGCTCAATCCCGACGTCCTGCTCCTGGACGAGCCGACCTCGGCGCTCGATGTGTCGGTCCAGGCCGAGATCCTCAACCTGCTGCAGGACCTGCGCAAGGAGCGCGGCCTCACCTACCTCCTCGTCAGCCACGACCTCGCCGTCGTCTCCCACATGTGCAGCCGCGTCGCCATCATGGAGGCGGGCGAGATCGTCGAAGAGGTCGATATCGAGGCACTGAGAAGAGGCGCGGTCGAACATCCCTATTCGCAACGACTGCTGCGGGCGAGCAGGATGTACGGCAGGGGCTAGCCCCGCTCCTGTCAGTCACCGCCGGAAGTCCCGGCAACGACCGCTTCGATGACGACCGCCGGCGGTTCAGCCATAGCGCGCTCTTTTTTGTGAGCACGCGCCATCCTCGCGATACAACCAGAGTGACATTTGGCTGGCGGACAATGTATCAATACGATCATTGCACTGAAGCCATTATCCCGATTCGATCAAACATCTTCCCGGCCCGTTGTCAGCTCGTATATTCGAAAGGCGTCATCCTCGTGCCCGCTCTCGTTCTTCCCAGCCGCCCATTATCGCTTGCACCCGATGTGATCTCCACACCGCGAGCTTATTTTTGGGCCGCGCCGTTCATGCTGGCACTGACGGTGTTGATGCTCGTCTGGGAAGCACCCGGCGTCATCAGGGATTTTCAGATCAGCCAAAATCCCCTGGCTCTCGACGACGGCGATGTCCAAAATGGGCGATGCACGACACGCAAGCTCTTCTTTACCGACTGTAGCGCGCGCCTCGTCTACAGTTACGGCGGACGGAACTATGACACGGAAGTCGAGGTGATGTTTGTCGATTTTCATACCGGCGATTATGAAACCGGTGTCGTGATCTCGGCCGACCATCCGGAATTGGCAACGATCAGCCTCGGTCTGGACAAACTCTGGAACCGGATCATCACCCTCAGCATATTTGCCCTGTTGCTTGGCGGCATGAGCCTTGGAACACTGTTCCAGGCTGTGCGGATATGGCGTGTCAAACGGCATCTACGCCAGCCGGCCTTGTTGAACGCCATCCCGGTTGAAATCACGGCCTTCGATCGCAAGCGCAACATTCTTTCTGTTACTTATAACGACAAAATCGCCAACGACAGAACCGGTCGATCAGCATACACACGGATGAAAAAGGGCGAGGAGCCTTTGATCGTCGGTGAAGCAAATGGCAAAGCCGTTGGGCTGGCCGTCCGGCATGGCAAGACAGCCCTGCCTGTGCTTCTGGACGATCGGCTGCAGCGTGTCGGACTGACGGAGGCCGAACGAAACCTTGCGCTTGCCCCCTTCGCCCGGTCCGACGCCGACCAGGCCGCGCCGATGTTGATCGAGCACCCCAGAAAAACGATGTCGATCGGCGGGCGGCTACGGCTGTTTTTCGGCACCCTGCTCTTGATATTCGGCGGTTTGGTCGGTTTCTGGCTGTGGTATGTGACCAGTGCCAGCACACCGTTTCAGTCGCCGGGGATGGACATCAACAATCTCATGCCGGCGCCATTGAACAAATGGGGATGCATGCAATTGCGCAAGCGGTTCGGCCAGGATCGCGCTCCGTTTGGATGCGTTGCAGACGATTTTACGAGCTGGAAATACTGAAGGCTCTTCAGCGAGTCTTCCGCATCGGCATCCCTGAGGGGCTGATCCGCCAGGCCGTCCGCCACGTCTGTACACAAGTGAACACTTGACATCGGCCTTGTTAAGGTCGAAGCCGCGCTCGGCCGCGCATGCGCGGCCTTTTTTGCGAGGATTCGGGAATGAAGACCAAGACGGCCGTCGCCAATACAGGCAACCTGATCATGACGGGCGTCATGCTGATGCTGCTCGGCGATCTGCTGTTTGCGCTGAACGATGCGATGGGCAAGTGGTTGATGACCAGCTTTGCCGTCGGCCAGGTGCTGGTGATCCGCTCGCTCGGCGCTTTCATCTTGCTCGGGCCGATGATCGCACGGCAAGGGCCGATGGCCTTGTTCCGCGTCGAACAGAAAGGTCTTCAGTTCATGCGTGTGGCCATGGCGACCGGTGACGTCGCCCTGTTTTATGCGGCCGTCGCCTATCTGCCGCTCGCCGATGTCATGACCTTCTATATGGCCGGGCCGATCTACATTGCCGCACTCTCACACTTCTTCCTCGGAGAAAAGATCGGCTGGCGGCGCTGGCTCGCCGTTCTGGTCGGCTTCGCAGGCGTCGTCATTGCGCTTCGCCCGTCGACTGCGATGCTCTCGCTTCCCTCCCTCTTCGGCCTCGCGGGCAGCTTTTCCTTCGCGCTCTCGCTGGTCATGAGCCGCTATCTGCGCTCCACCAGCGACACGACGCTGGTGACATGGCAGACGGTCGCAGCCCTCGCCACCGGCATCGCCTTAAGCATCGACCACTGGCAGCCGGCAACACCGATCGATTGGTCCGGCATGCTGCTGCTGGGTGTCGTCGCCACATGCGCGCATCTGCTTATCACCCGCTCGCTGAAGCTCGCACCGGCATCGCTGCTGGCACCGCTGCAATATACGCTGCTGCTCTGGGCGATCGTGCTGGGTTACATCTTCTTCAACGATATTCCCGACCTGCAGATCGTCATCGGCGCGTCCATCATCGTCTTTGCGGGCCTCTTCATCTTCCATCGGAAGAACCTGAAGGAAACGGTGCCGGCCGAAGCGGTCCCACCCGACGGCCATTGAGATCAATCGTCCTGAGACGGCGGCGCTTCCCAGCCGAAGACGCTGCGGCCGCCGAAATCGGCGGACTGACGGAACTCGCCGGCAATGATCTCCTTGAGGTCGGGGCCGGTCACATAGCGCTCCATCTGCCGGGACTGTTCGTCGAGGCGTTTCAGCGCCTGCAACTCCTCCTCGCGCCCAAGCTTGCCCTTCAGCACCGCCGATTTCATCACCCCGATCGTCTCGTCATAAACCTTGAGCGGGACAGGAAACGGATGGCGGTCCTTGCCGCCATGGGCAACCGAGAAGCGCGCCGGGTCGGAGAAACGACAGGGCGCGCCGTGGACGACTTCCGCCACCATCGCCAGCGCCTTCACTGTGCGTGCGCCGACACCGGGAACGAGCAGCAGTTCCTGAAAATCAGCTGGTCCGCGATCGGCCGCGGCGGCGAGATTTCCATGCAGGCGGCGCATATTGACATCGCTCTCGCGGACATCGTGATGGGCGGGCATGATCAGATGCGGCAGCATCGGCTGTTCGGCGGGCTCGGGCTCCGGTTGCTCGGCGCGTTGCAGCGCGGCCGCCTCGCGGACGATCCTGTCGGGACCGAGGGTCGCCAGCAGATCGAGCTGCCCTCGCCGCGAGCGCTCGGCGCGCCTGTCGGCGAGATTGACGATCTCGCCCTGGTTCCGTCCCTCGATCGCCGCATGCGGCGAATCGACGAAACTCTCCAGCCCTTCGGATAGCCAATGATAGCGGCGGGCCTGCCGCCGGTCGCCGTTCATGCCCTGCTGTACGACCACCCAATGCCCATCGTCGGCAATGATGAAGCCGTGGAGATAAAGGTCGAATCCGTCCTGAAGAGCGGCACTGTCGACCTTGGCGATCAGACGGCTGGTCGTCGCCAGCCCCTCCCCGTCAAGGCCGACGCGCTCGCCGATCGAGACGAGCTCCTGCGGCGTCTTGCGCGAGTGCTGGCCGCGTCCGCCGCAGACATGCAGGCCGAGCTCGCCGGCGCGCGGCTTCAGCCCGCGCTTCAGGGCCCCGAGAACGCTTGTGGTGATGCCGGAGGAATGCCAGTCCATACCCATGACGGCACCAAAGGACTGGAACCAGAAGGGATGGGCGAGCCGGCGCAGAAACTCATCGCGCCCGTAATGGTGAATGATTGCCTCGGTGATCAGCGTGCCGAGCCGCGTCATCCGTTCGCCGAGCCAATGCGGCACACGTCCCCCGTGGAGGGGAAGATCGGCGCTACCTGCTCGCTGTGACATTTCTTTTCCTTACATTTTCCATCGCCGGCGGCGATCGGGAACCCGCGAAAGTTCCGGGCGTTTGCTTTCAGTCAAAAGGCTGAGGCAACCATGACCGCGTTAGAAACCATGCTCAATCAACCCTACCTGCTTAGAACAAAAGCGCAACAGCCAGGCGACGGTGAAAACCTGGAACTGGAAGGCTACGCCGAAAAAGCGGCCTTCCTGATCAATGGCAACCGATATTTCGCCGAGGTGGCGCGCACGCTGCGGCAGGCACGGCGAAGTGTCTGGATCGTCGGGTGGGATTTCAATCCGGACATCCGGATGGAGCCGGAAAAATCCGACGAAACATTGGCAGATCTGCTGCATGCCTTGGCAGCGGCAAATCCGACACTCGAAATACGCATCCTCATCTGGGCCCTCGGGCCGATCTATTCGGAAAAATCCCTGCAGGTGCTCCGCAAGAAAAACTTCCCGAGGAACGCCAGGATCGATCTGCGCTTCGATCTTCAAAGCACGGTGCGCGGCTGCCACCATGAGAAACTCGTTTGCATCGACGACGCCGTCGCCTTCATCGGCGGCATGGACCTGACGTCGCGGCGATGGGATACGAGACGCCACCGCGCCTGGGACGCATTGCGACGCGACCCCGAAGGCGCGTCCTACGATCCGCTGCATGACGTTCAGGCAATGGTCACCGGCGACGCGGCCAGACTGATCGGGGATATCGCGCGGCGGCGCTGGCAAAGCGCCACCGGCGAAAAGCATAACGCGCTTGCCGAAACCTCTTCCTTCACATGGCCGCGCGATCTTGCCGTTTCGCTGATGCATATCCCCGTGAGCTTTGTGCTGACGGAGCCGGCAACCACATTGCGCGCCGGCATCAGCGATGGCATCGCCTCGACACTCGGCATCATCGCCCGAGCACGGCGGCAGCTTTTCATCGAAGCGCAATATCTTGCCTCCTTCCGCGTCGCCGACGCTCTCGCCGCGCGACTGCAAGAGGAAGATGGCCCCGAGATCATCGTCATCTGCACTCGTCGTTCTCATGGGCTGATCGAAAAGCTCTTTATGGGCGGCAATCGAGACCGCGTCATCCGCCGTCTCAAGCGCACCGATCGTGCCGACCGGTTCAGGGTCTATTATCCCGTCGTGCCCGGGCCGCCAGTGCCCGGGCCGGCAGCGCCCGGAAAGAACGACGAGGTGGAGGTGCTCATCCATTCCAAGCTGATCATCGCAGATGACGAACTGATCCGCATCGGCTCCTCCAATCTCAACAATCGTTCGGAGGGATTGGATTCCGAATGCGACATGCTTCTTGAGGCCGTCAATGACGAGCAGCGCGACGGAATAGCGGATCTGCGTCACCATTTGCTGGCCGAATATCTCGGCACGACCACCGAGACCTTTGCCGCAGCCTTTGCGCAGAGCGGCTCGATCATCCAGGCAATCGACATGCTCAATGATGGGCCTCGGGGCTTGCGGGAATTTGCCGTTGATTTGTCGGGCAGTATTTCGCCGATAAGGGGCACCGGGTTCTTCGACCCGACGCGGCCCGTCAAGCTGCTAAACCGACTGGGCCTCGGCGCGCTCTTCCGCCTCCTCGTCCGCCCCGCGTGACTGGCGGCGGAAGATTACTTCGCTGACGATGAAAAGCGCGGCGCCGAGCGCGAGCGGGAGGAAGAAATAGGTGCAGCGGAAAGCAATCAGCGCGCCGATCGAGGCCTCCTGCGGCACGGCATACGAGACCGTCGCCTCGAGGACCCCGAGACCGCCGGGAACATGCGTCGCGAGGATTGCGGAGTTGGCGAGCACGTAAGCCGTTACCGACCTGAAGAAGGCAACGTCGCCGAAGACCGAGAGCATCTGGTGCAGGCAAGCGGACACGAGCACGAAATTGATCGTCCCGACCCCGACCTGCGCAACCGCAATCGGAAATCGGGGCAACTGAAACGACCAGCGCCAGAGCCTCAGCCTGCCCCGGATGAAAAACGCCAGCACCGCATAGACGCCCGGCACGGCGAGCGCCAGCAGACCGAAAAGGCGGGTGCCCGCCGGGTCGATGCGTAGCAGACGTGCGGCATCATCCGGATTGACGACCAAGGCGAGGCCGGCAAGTGTCGTGAGGCCGAGCCCCACTGTGACACCGCAGAACAGGATGATCTTCGCCACGTCTTCGATCGTCAGCCCCCACCGGGAATAGTAACGATAGCGGAAGGCGCCGCTGCTCAAGCCCGCAAATCCGATATTGTGGCCAAGCGAAAGGCTGATGAAGGAGGCGAGCAGGATCTTCCGGTAAGGCAAGGATTTGCCGAGCGAACGGATCGCCAGCAAGTCGAAACAGCTCAGGCATAGATACGATGCCGCCGCGAAGAGAAGTGCGGTGCAGAAGGCTGCAAAAGGTATGCTGCGGACCGATTGGACGATCTGCTCCAGGCTGTACTGACGGAAGATTCGGTAGAGAAGAAGGCCCGCGACGCAAAGGGCGGCAACGAGAAATCCATTCCAGATTATGCGTTTCAGATTCATCGATTGTCCGTTTCCGAAGTGCGAGCCCCACGGCTCGATCATCTGGAACGATCAAAAGAGTTCTGTGTTCCCCTCGGGGAGAATGAGTCCTGTCTCTCGAGGGGAGATCAGCTTCAGCAAACCTATGCCGGATAAATCGATCAAACTCCTGACTTATAATGTGCATAGCTGCATCGGCAACGACCGGAAGCTCGACCCCGGGCGGATCGCTTCGGTTATCGCCGAGGCTGAAGCCGATATTGTTGCTCTGCAGGAGGTCGACGTCCTCAGGCGTAGGACCGGCGGCGTCGACCAGGCCCATGTGATCGCCTCTCTTCTAAAGATGCAGGCTCATTTTCACCCGGCGCTCTCAATTGCCGAGGAGCAGTATGGCGACGCAATCATCACCGCGTTGCCAACCGGCGCGGTCAAGGCCGGTCCGCTGCCGTCCATCGGCGAGGCGAGGGGCGCGTTGTCCATCGAAATATTGGTCGGCGACAGGAAGTTGCTCGTGGTCAATACTCATCTCGGCCTTCGAGGGCGCGAGCGCATTCGGCAGATGACGACGCTCTTGAATTCAGGCTGGCTGCGCGGTCCGTCGGACGAACCAGTTCCAGGCATTCTCTGCGGCGATTTCAATGCCATTCCCTCATCGGCGACTTACCGGCTTGCCGCGCGTTCATTGACCGACGCCCAGCTCGCGGGCAGCGCGGCGCCGAGAGCGACCTTCCCCTCCCGCTATCCGCTGATGCGCCTCGACCACATTTTCGTCACCGAAGGCCTTGTCGTCCAACGGGCAACAGTGCTCCAAACCCGGCTGACGAGGGTCGCCTCCGACCACCTCCCTCTCCTTGCGGAAATCAGTTTCGCCTGATCACTCGCCGGCGCCGAGCGGCCCCGGTGTCTCCGGCAGAAAACGACATTCAACGCGCCCCTCGACACTGAAACGAATATTTCACGAATTATGCATTATGAAATGTTTATTCCGTCAATATGTGTCGGGACGGAGACGGATAGAGTCGATTCGAGCGGATCGGGACCTTCACTCGAGATCGGCTGCTTCCTGGAGGGGTGGAGGGGTTGATGTTGGGAAGGCTGTTATCGCGGGTTCGCATCCAGACGCAGGTGATGCTGTTCATCATTCCGTTCGTCTTGAGCATCCTGGCCGTGGGCGCGACGGGTTTTTATGCATCAAGTCTGCTTCAGGGACGGATGGATATTTCCAACTCCGTCCTGCAATCCTTGAGCGGCTTTCGCAATCTGTCGGCGGCAATGGCCGAGTTCCTCGCCAATGCCACGCAGGAAAACCGGGAGGCGGTCAACACCAGGCTTGCCGACCAGCGCAGGCTTCTAAAATCCGGCATCGAGCGGCTCAGCGCAGATCGCAGTGGCCGGGAGGAACTGGAGCAGGCGCTCTCTTCCATTGACGGAATTGAAGCCCGCATGAATTTGCTGTGGCAGTTTCACGAGAGCAGGGCAGCGCTGCTCACCGATCTTCAGAAAGCCCAGAGCGTCGTCGTATCGTCTCAGACAGATATTGTCGAAGGGACCAAGGCTCTCCAGCGTAACGCCGATCTGCAGGAGGATGAATCCCGCAACACCCGCGCCGACGCACAGCGTATTTCGGACTTCGCGTCCTTCGCCCAATCGCTGAACGACAAGGTCCAGGCAGCGGGCACCATTGCCGGCCCGGATATGGAGGAACTCGCCCGGCAGCAGCGCATCGTGGGAATGGCCCTGGGCGGCGAAGCGCCGGATGCCAAAAAGGCGATCGACGACGCCGTCGCTTCCCTGAAGCTGCTCGTCGAAACCTCCGGCCAGACCGATGAACGTGCAGCCCCGCTCAGCAATAAAACTGGCCAGATCGTCGGCAGGCTGCCCGAATTGCAGGTGGTCGCCACGCGACGGATGAAGGCGGTGACCGACAAGGCGGCCGAGACAGCCAAAACGGTCGAGCGCGCCAAGACCAGTCAGAGAGACGGTCAGAAGCTGACGACCTCGGCTTACGTGATCCAGATCGTCCTGGCGAAGCTGACGCTGGCCCCGACCGACGCAAATCTCCAGCGGCTTTCGCAGGAGATCACCGCCGTCAGAAAAGGGCTGGACATGTTGATTTCCAATGCCGGCGGCGTTGCACAATTCGACAATCTCAAACCGAAGCTTCTGCCGGCGCTGGACAAGATGCAGACATCCGCTGCCGACCTCGTCCGTATCAGCGGGCAGCGCCAGGACGAATTCCGTGCCGCCGCCGCCGACGTGGATCGGATGTGGTCCCAGCTGACGGCTTTCGCCGAAATGCAGCGGCAGAACGCGGCCGACGAACGCGACGACGCCAACTCCATGTCGCTCGGAACAACGATCCTCGGCGTGGTGAGCGCAATTCTCGCCGGCATCGGCCTGACCGTGACGCTGAAAGGGCCGATCAATCAGATCACCTCGGCAATGCGGCGACTGGCGGACGGCAGGCTGGAAACGTCGATCGTCGGCGAAAGCCGCGCCGATGAAATCGGCGACATGGCTCGTGCGCTTGGTGTCTTCAAGAACAATGCGATCGCCAAGGTCGAGATCGAGGAGCGCAGCGAGATCGAACGGGCGAGGGCCGAGGAAGAAAGGCACCGCAATGACGAGGAGAAACGCGCGGTCGAGCAGCAGATCGATTTTGCGGTGACGGCACTGGCCGAGGGGCTCGGGCGCCTGGCGCGTGGCGACATCTCCCAGACGATCGCAACGCCTTTCTTCGGCCGGTTGGAGCAACTTCGTAACGATTTCAACTCGTCGCTGCTTCGTCTGCAGGAAACGATCGACCAGATTCGCACCAACACGCGGATGATCGAGGGCAATGCCGGTCAGATGGATCTGTCCGCCAGCAACCTCGCGAAGCGCACGGAACAGCAGGCCGTAGCGCTCGAAGAGATCGCCGCCGCCATCGAGGAGATCACCACTACGGTTCGTTCGTCGGCGGCCCGCGCCGACGATGCCCGTGAGATCATCACCAATACCAAGAAGACGGCCGATTCTTCATCCGAAGTAGTTGCGAGCGCCATCCAGGCGATGAGCAAGATCGAAGCGGCTTCAGACGAGATCGTGCAGATCATCGGCGTTATCGATGACATCGCCTTCCAGACGAACCTGCTCGCGCTCAACGCCGGCATCGAAGCTGCCCGCGCGGGCGAGGCCGGCAAAGGTTTTGCGGTCGTGGCCCAGGAAGTCCGCGATCTCGCGCAGCGCTCCGCGGAGGCCGGCCAAAAGATCAAGGAACTCATCGGGCGTTCGCGAGCGGAGATCACCAATGGGACGCGGGTCGTTCGCGAAACGAGTGAAGTCCTCGGAAGCATTTCCGCAAAAGTGGTCACCGCATCCGAGCAGATGGATGTCATCGCCCGCTCGAGCCGGGAGCAGTACAACGCGCTGCACGAGGTCAATTCTTCCGTCAACAGGATGGATCATATGACGCAGCAGAATGCCGCCATGGTCGAGGAAACCAGCGCAGCGACGAAGGAACTTGCCGATGAGACCAGAACGCTCCTGCAACTGATCGACCAGTTCCAGCTGGATCAAGCCGGCGCAGGCCGCGTTGCCGCCGCTTAGAGCGTTTCTCCGCCTTCGTTGCCATGTTCAAACGTGTGCGGGTGCGTCAGTGATGGCTGTAGAGCGGCGGCGCGACCTCTTCATCGGCGAGTTCCGGGTAAAGATGTCTGCGCGTGCGGGCGAGCGATTCCGCCTCCCGGCGGTTCCGCTCCAGCAGCACTGCAGTAACATCCTTGTACGGTTCGCTCTCCGATACGGCGACGCGGACAGTTCCGCCCTGCGAGAGGAAGTCGCAGAACGACCGTACCGAGCGAAGACGCGTCGTAATCTCGACGTAGCGATCGTCATGTCCAGCCATGTTCGCCTCCGTTTAAAGCAGTAGCATGTCACGAACACTTCGGCGAGATGATGGCGTCCGTTCCAGGGTGAAGAATCCGACGCGCGATCTCACGCAGAACCATCCGCGCGCCGTCACCGCCGGGCAGGCTTTCGATTCATCGCAGCGACCGCCAGGGGCAGCGCCGTTGTCACGACCGTTCCCCACGGCAGCCGTCTCAGCCCCCTTGTGATGACGAAGGCACCCGCCATCGCGCCGGCGAGCTTCAGCCAGGGCTGGTCGCCGAGTTGGGCATGGGCGCTTGAATCAGCCCATCGGACGTTTTCGGTCACGACGGTCGCGGCCTGGCGTCGGATTCCATGAAGGCGAGCCCGAAGTATTTCGAGTTCCCACCTCAATTCCTGCATCCGGTTTTCCAGGATGCGCTCCCCGGAGCTCCGCACCGGTTCGCCCACCTGATCTTCGGTCGGAGCGGACACATCTCTGCCCAATTCGGCAAAGTAGGCCCGGTATTCTGCCTCGCTCACGAACCCCTCACGCCGAATGAGATCCGGATTGATGGTCGGTTCTTCTCCATTCGGCAGCGAAGCGGCGGCATCGCCGCGGTTATCTTCGGCGTCGAAGGCGGCTTGATCCTTGGACATGATGGGTCTCCCTTTGGTTCCTCCCGGCAGAACGCTCGATAGCTCTAATTGATCCGTGCCGGTCAGGCGGACGACCACCTCGTGGCGGTCATCAGGACGCTGTACTGAACCGCTCGGGGCGGAAGTCCGCAAGCAGCGGGTGGCGGCAGCCCATTGCGATCTCGTCCGCCAACAACTCGCCGGCGATCAGGCCGAGGGTGGCCCCGCTATGGCTGAAGGCGACGAAATAACCCTGAATTGATGACAGCTCGCCGAAAACAGGGTCGCCATCACCCGGAATAGGTTTCGGCCCGATCCCATAATCTTCGATCTCAAGCACCGGATTGCCTTCGAGGACTCTCGACGCTTCTCGCAGCAGTCCCTGCAGCGTCGATTGCCTGACATTGTAGCTACCATCGGGGTTGGCGCTCACCTCTTCCTCCGACCAGGCGGAATCCAGTGCGAAGCCGCCATTGGGCATCGGTCGAATGGCGACGCGCGGGGTGTTGAGGACGGCCTTGAGCGGGTGGCGGATCGGCTTTGTCCTGACAAGAAGGGCGACGGATGTCGCATCCTCGATCTGCTGGCCAGCCTTCGCAACAATTGCGGGAACCTCGCTGCCTGCAGCGAGCAGCACGGCGTCGGCGTCGTGACGCGTGCCGTCCGCCGTGATGACGCCGCGGGCACGCGCATTCCTGACATCGACCGCCGCGCGTCCGGCATCCCTGATGATCTCACCGCCCAACGCGCTGAATTCTTCCGCAAGCCTGCCGATCAGAGATGGAAGATCGACCCACCCCTCCCCGGGGTTGAAGATTGCGCCTTGCGGCGTCACGGTGCTTGGATCGACGCCGGGCGTCACCGCAGCGATCTTCTCCGGCGTGAGCCATTGCGCGTGATAGCCGAGGTTACGCTCATAGTCGAAGATTTCAGCGATCTCGTTGGTGGCGTCGTCCGCGTCCCAGGTCAGGCCGCCGTCGAAGCGCAGCCACGGCGCATCGGGATATCGAGCAGCTAGCGTGCGATAGCGGTCAATGCCTGCGAGACGCAGCCGGTGATAGGCATCGGAGCGTTTTCGCGCCGAGTTCAACCAAGCGAGCGACCGGCCGGACGCACCGTTGGCAAGCGGGCCATCATTGACAAGCAGGGTATCAGCCCCGAGCCGCGCCAAATGGAGCGCGGTCGAGACGCCGAAAATACCGCCGCCGATGACAACGACCTTCGAAGGTTTGCTGGATGCATTCATGTCGGGTACCCTGTTTCTGCTCTTGCTTGATCGAACCGAATTGCACGCGTTACGGGCTGGCGCCTCAGAGAACTTCCGCAAGGAAGCGCTTCAGCCGCACGCTTTGCGGATCGTCGAAAATCTGCTGCGGCGAGCCGGCTTCGACGATACGGCCCTCATCCATGAAGACCACCTGGTCGGCCACGCGGCGGGCAAATCCCATCTCATGCGTCACGACGGCCATTGTCATGCCTTGGCGGCCGAGCGTCGCCATCAGGTCGAGCACGCCCTTCACCAGTTCGGGGTCAAGCGCGCTCGTCACTTCGTCGAACAGGATGATCTCCGGATCCATGGCCAATGCCCGCGCGATCGCGACGCGCTGCTGCTGCCCACCGGAGAGGCCTGCCGGCCGGTGGTCCCGGCGTGCGGCCAGACCGACATCTGCCAGGCGGGCCTCGGCGACGCGCCGCGCCTCCTGCCTCGGCATCTTCTTGATCTTCGTCAGCGCAAGCATGACGTTTTCGAGAGCGGTGTGGTCGGGAAACAAGTTGAAGTGCTGGAATACCATGCCGACCCGGCGGCGGAGCTTTTCCGGCCTCATCGCCAAAATGCTCTCGCCGTCGAGCCGTATGTCGCCGCCCTTCGGCTCGACGAGCCTGTTCATGCAACGCAGCAGGGTCGATTTTCCCGAACCGGAAGGGCCGATGATGCAAGTGACGGTTCCGGCGGGGATATCGAGATCGACACCCTTGAGTACCTCGAGCTCGCCGTAGGCCATGCTCAAATCCCGGATTTGCAGGGTCCCGCCCCTGAAATGCCGGTTATCGCAGTTCGCGACGCCGGTGATGGAGTGGGGGCCCGATGGCGCCGCCGCAAGCTCGCTCACCTCGACCAATCCGCTCGCCGGACCGGGACCGCGCCCCTGCTTTCCCAATCGCAGCCTCGCGTCGATATGATTGACGAAGTGGGTCAGGGGCACGGTGATCGCGAGGTAGAAAACACCTGCCAGAAGCAGCGGCGACAAATTGCCGGTCACGACCGCTTGGTCTTGCCCGACGCGGAAAATCTCCCGCTCGGAGGCGAGCAATCCGAGGAAATAAACAAGGCTCGAATCCTTGACGTTGCCGATGAACTGGTTGACCAGCGCCGGCAGCACGCGCCGCACACCCTGCGGAATGACGATCAGGCGCATGCCTTGCCCGTAGCTCATGCTGAGCGCCCGGCAGGCCTCCATCTGGCCACGCTCGACGCTTTGGATGCCCGAGCGAAAGATTTCGCCAATATAGGCGCCGGCGATCAGGCTGAGCGCCAATATCCCGAGCGGGAATGGCGACGGGCCGAAAATATCCCGTCCGATCCGGGCAAAGCCCTGGCCGATGATCAGGATCGTGACGATCGCCGGCAGCCCGCGAAAGATATCGGTATAGATGCGCGCCGGCAGCCGCAGCCAGCGAGACTGGGAGATACCCATCACGGCAAGAACCATGCCGATGATGACGCCGAGCACGGTCGAGGCCGCGGCCAGGATCAATGTATTTTTCAGACCGATGCTGATCATGCTCGGCAGCACGTCCGCCATCGCGCTCCAATCGAAGAAGCTGCGGCGCAGATTGTCTATCCAGTTCATCGGGATCCCCATGAAACCCTTGCCGGGTACGCCAACCGCCGAGACTCGGCCGTCCGCGGTCGGCGGACGGCCGTAGGCTCATTTCTTGGGGAGATATTGATCCGGCATCGGTGAGCCGGGGAACCACTTCTCATAGAGCGTCTTCCAGGTGCCGTCCTGCATCGCGTCATGAAGGGCGCCGTTCAACGCCGTGCGGAAGGCATCGTTTCCCTGCCTGACCACGAAGCCCGCCGGCGCATCGAAGGACGGAATGTTGACGGCGACCTTCAGCGCGGGATAGCGCTCGCCATATTGCTTGGCCGCTTCGTAGTCGAGGAAATGCGCGTCGATCGTGCCGTTGTTGAGTGCGGCGACGGCGGAATTGTTGTCGGGAAATTTCACGAGATCGGTCTCGCCAAAATTCTTGGCGGCGTAGACTTCCTGCAAGGTTCCCTGCACGACGCCGAGCCGCTTGCCCTTCAGCCCGGCCGCGTCCTTGATGGCCGCGTCCGGCGTCAGCACGGACAGATAACCGGCGAGATAGCCGTCGGAGAAATCGACGGTCTTCTCGCGGGCTTCGGTGGTTCCGATCGCAGCGACGGCAACGTCGAACCGCTCGTTTGCAACCGATGGCAGGAGCGCAGAAAATTCCTGGCCGGTGAACGTCACCTTGTCCTTTGCAAAGCCGAGACGAGACACGACGTTGAGAAATAGTTCGATGTCGAAACCGGTGAACTGGCCATCCGCGGTCGCAAATGTATAGGGCTTGGCATCGCCCATCGTGCCGACACTGATGACGTCGGGCTCGATCAGATTATAGGGATTGTCGGCCGCCGCTGCGAAACCCGCTCCCATCGCCAGAAAGCAAGCCGCGAGGCCGGCTTGCAGAGGCGCAATGACTGCCGGCAGTGATTCAAAAATCTTCATGTTCGTTCTCCGCTCCGGAAGGAATGCTCTTGTCGGCATTAGCTGTTTATCCGCCCCTGCCGCCGTTTCGCGGCAAGTCGGCCCGCAATGATACCGGTCTCCAATCAAAAGAGACCGGTCTCACGACAGATTTGATAACTGTCAATTGACCGCCCGTCAACAACTCTTGTAGTGCTGCGGCATGGAAGATTCCGCTGGTCCGAAACGTTCAGTCACGGTCGCCGACGTCGCGAAGGCGGCACGGGTGTCGAAAGCGACGGCCGCCCGCGTGCTTGGAGGCTACGGCGTCGTCAGCGACAAGATCAAGGATCAGGTCATGGCGGCGGCGGCCGCACTCGAATACCGGCCGAACGAACTTGCGCGAAGCATGAGCACTGGCCGGTCCGGCATCATCGGGATCGTCGTCGGCGATATCGAAAATGCGTTCTTCAGTCTGGCAGTGCGCGGCATCAGCGATGCGGCTCGGCTCGCAGGCTTCGACGTGATCATTTCCAATTCGGGCGAGAAGCTCGAAGCGGAGAAATCAGCCGTCGACCTCCTGATCGGCAAGCGTGTCGATGGCTTGATTGTCACGCCCGCCCGCTGCGACAGCATCGAACATCTCCGGCATGTCGGCCGCGCCGGTATGCCGCTGGTCCTCTTCGACCGGAGTATCCCGGAGCTCGCTGTCGACGCCGTGACCGGCGATGATCGCGAGGCCGCCATCGCCGCCGCCCGGTTTATGGTCGAGGCGGGACATCGACGTCTCGCTTACGTCTCGGCCATGGACCCCGAAGGCGACGGCCTCACCGATCTCACGCGGATATCGAATTCTGCCGTGCGTGAACGCGTGGAGGGCTTCGTCAGCGTCCTGACGGAGGCAGGCTTGCCCAGTCCCCTTCACTATGTGCGGCTCGGTGCGACCGACCAAGCGCAGACGGACGCCGTGATGAAACGTCTGCTCTCGGACCCATCGCCGCCAACGGCGATCCTCGCATCGGATAGCCTGGTGGGGCTGCGCGTCTTCAAGTCGCTGCAATCACTCGGCCTCTCAATTCCCGACGATATCTCGATGATTTCCTTCCTGGATGCCGATTGGACAAGCGTTACCGTTCCCCCGATTACCGTCGTCGATCAGCGCGTTTACGAGATGGGCAAACTCGCCGGCGAGCGGCTCGTCGCCCGCATTGAACAGATCCCCCTTGCCGTTGAACGGCTGCGAGTCAGCACCAGCCTCGTCATACGCAGTTCGGTCGCAAGGATTGGCCGGTGAGTTTGGTCCTAAGCAGGATGTGAAGCGAGGTCTAATCGAAAAGTTCACCGTGGCCAATCTGCTCCCGCTTGCCTGGCACGTCGCTAATCGCGGGGTCGTCGGCAGGATCGGGATCTTTTCTGTTGGCTTCGGTTAGAAACCGCGCCGCCTCGAGGAATGCGACCGAGATTTCCTCGGTTCCCCATCCGGCTTCGTTAGCGGCGGCGATCAGCCTCTCCAAAGCGTCGCGCGCAGCAGCGCTCGCTTCTTCGAAGCGCTGAGCGGGAGCCTCGGCTTTTGGCGGTGGAAAGGTCATCGGCGTTCCCTTCATGGTCTGGCTACCCAGGATGAACGCAGCTCCCCCGAAATGGATGCACCACCAACACGATTTAGCAGCGGATGCGCCTGCTTTCCCGATCAGATGACCGTCTGCAGCAGGAACGGGGAACGCTCCAGCGGACGCTGGGCGAGGATCTTAAGCATCGCCGGGCCCTGTATGCCGGTTGTCGTGCGCGAGCGGCCGTCGTGATAAACGACCGTCATGACCTGGTTGAGCATACCATAGCGTATCTCAGCGATCGTCCGGGTGTGAACCGGAAATACGAATTCGTCGGGCTCGGATATTTGTCCGGAGGTTTTCAAAATCATCGCGAAGCCCCAAGCTACTTGTGGAGGCGGCGAGCGCCTACGAAAGTCACGCATTTAGTGCAATGTCGTTTGTAACGCATGGACACGAGCGGTCTGCGGCCAGCGTTCGCTCCTGCGTGCGAGCGACCGGACGGCCTCCTCCACGGCAAGAACCGCGTCCCTCAGCCGCTCGATCTCATAGTCGAGTTCATGTCGCTCGGCCTCACCAAGATCATGCCTGTCAAGCAGCCCTCTCGCCGCCTCGATCAAGCGCTCCGCGCGCCGGACAATATCGAGAGCGCTTCGTATAAGGACGTCGAGCATCCATGTCCCTCCTTGCCTGACTGAGAGTCGGGCAGAATCGGGATGCTGGCAATCCTAAAATCTTGTCAGATCCGCTCGCGCATCCTGTCGTAGAAATCCCTGAGATCGCGCAAGGCCGACGGTCCACGCTGGCGCGGCGAGGAGAGCTGGCGTGATGCAAACACCGACAAACCCGCGATAGCAGCCATAAGAACGAACGTTGAGAGCGGATAATGTTTCACCAGAGCCTCGGTCTCGAGGACCGCCTTTCCGGCGCCAACTTTCGCCGATCGCCCGGCACTGATGACCTGTTGCTGTAGCCTATCAACCTGTTGCCGCAGAGCGCTCAATTCTGTGCGCAAATCGTCCTCGGCCTGGCGGGGAACCCCGACAGCGGCGGTGTTGATATCGACGATCCCTTTCGGAACCGGCTCGCCGATCTTGGCTCCCTCGGTGTCGAGCGTCGTCCCCACTGTGTTCTTGCGGCGCGGCATGATCAGGTCTCCTTCCTAGTCGTCGTCGAGCAAAAAAACCGGTCGGTAATGGCGCTCGGCGATCAGCAAGCTCCGGTCGGGCCGGATAATGTAGATCTCCTCGACTTGCCGCCCCCATTGATCCGTGAAGGTGTGCGGGAAGGATGAACCGACCGGCGATCTCGTCAACTTTGTGCGCGGTTGCCCCTGATAGGTAATGCTGCCTGGAACTGGGGCCAGCCCCGGCGACGAGTAGCTGCCTGCGCTGGTCGTGCAATCCGTCAGCGCGATGGCCAGAACCAGCACAAGCCCCATGCTCCGCCTCATCGAATCCTCCGGCTGCTTCGGCATTCGCCTGTCGCACAAGTAACAAGGCGCGGCGGACATTGTTCCAGAATCCGGTGGCACCAGGAAGGAGTTCTTCTTAGAACAGGAACAACCGTGCCATGCGTCGCTCGACCAGGGGCCGCCCCTCCGAAAGACCATTCTGCGGCGCTGCGTCGATGCGCTTCGCCGAAGCGGAAGCGCCGAGCTGGCGCGCCAACGTTTCATCCAGGCCGCCATTGCCGCGGGTGCTCTTGCCTGAGGCAAAAGAGGCTCGGCCCGCCGCTTCGACGTAGCTCGTCCGTGCGCTAACGCACCAAGGAAACAAGCCGCTTGGTATCAAAAAGGGCGGGCATTATCTTGATTAAGTAAAGGGGACGACATCAAGCGGCAATCGTGGCGGGCGTTCATGGTGATTTTCAACAGACCGGTACTACCGCAGGATTTCAGATGCCTGTCGAAGGCCGTTATGAGTTGGTATCGCCATTTCGGCGTCTCGGTGAGCGAACACGACAGCCAGATCCTGTGCAGCGCCGCCATCCAGCTCTTCAATGAAGGGAAGACCGATGTCGATGACCTCGCCGCAGGATTGATCGAGATGTTTCCCGCCCCGGATCTGCTCAAGATTAACGCTCCTACCTCGCAGTCGATCCACTAACGTCTGCTCGAAAGGTGGAATCTCACTTGCGCAAAACCGCAAGGCGTACTGTCCCAGCCCAAGTGCGGCCGGGGCCGACAAGGAGAGGCGTCGCTGTCGCGATCGAGGAAGTAAAGCAGTCCATTCGCCTCAGTATGATCTCGAGGAAATCTGAGACAGGGGTCCGGGCGAAATCGGATGAAAGAACAGGATCCGAAAAGGGCGGCATCCTTCAGGACTTCGCGATCACCCAGCGTGCCGACGAAATCGAGTGACGCTGCGGCGGCCGAAGACATCGGCATCCCAAGCGTGAATGAAATCCTGACCCGCCATCAACCCGACAGCTAAAGCTCGTCGCTGCGACGCTTTACCGCGTGTTTTAAAGCCAGCAAATGTCGGCGCCGTTCGATCATGTAGTCAGCATAACCGACGCAGAGATAAAGCAATGTCGGGCCGGCGTAGATGAAGATGAGAGCCAGTGCAACAAGGATGAATGCGGTCGTCATGGTCTGTTTTCCGTCATGTTGATCATGTGAAGCGGTGGACCTCGTGCCTTGGGCTCATCAGGTTCCACCGCCAGGTCGGTTCCTCACTTCTGTCTTGCGTCGTGGGTGTGGTGGCGATCATGCTCGCCGCCGCCGCCGGAAATCTTGCTTCGCGTACGTCTGTCGGGCTCGGCTGCCGGCTTTGGTATCTCAAGCGGCGCCTTGGCGTTTTCGTGGGATGCGCCTGGGCCGCCCTGGCGGATAGTCGACGGGCTCTTCTTCGAGGTAGACATCAATGCCTCCTACCTGTCCTGCTGGTAACCCTGATGGGTTGTGTTGACTTTGGTATTTCCTTGTTGACCTTTCTTTTCAGGGTTTTCGCTGCCGACTGCCATCGCAGGATCCTCTGCCTGGGTCCGCGCCTGCTTGCCGGCTCCCTTGTTGCTGACGTTGTCGGCGGGAATGGGGGGGTAATCTGCTGCTCATCACCTTGTCCTCATTTGGGATTCCGATTGGAGCTGTGATCCGAGTATTGCTCGGTCTGCACCGTCTTGCCGTCGAGGCCGCGCTCTTTGGAGTGCCGGCTCTTGTCGCGGTTCGAAAGAACCGTGTTCTCGGGAAGCTTTTCCCCGTCGAGATTGGTCATCGCGCCACTTCCGTCCCCCTTCCCCTTCGCGCCAATATGTTTCCGGTCGGCATGTGCCATGATTTTCTCCTTCCATTTATGGAGTCAAACACGCCAGGCAGATGGAGGTTCCGGGATGCGATACCTTCACATGGAGATCGTCGGGAAGCGACAATGCCTGCGTGGCGTTCATGATGCCCAGGGGCACTCGTCCTTCCTCGATTTCTACGGGGACTTCGACAAGTGGTCTTTGGCTTTCATCTCGGCGATCCTTATCCCTGTCTCTTCGAAATCCGCCTGCTCCCTGATCGTTCCCCTGCCGCGTGAATCCGTGGCCTTTCCTCCCGCATCGCCGCCGTAATGCGATCCAGCAGTGGGTTCGACGCCAGGCCCTCCAGCGACACCGACAGCTTCGGCTTCCAGTTGGGGTAGCTATCGCTCGTGCCAGGGATGTTGGTGGGCCTTTTCTCGTCAGTCAGGTCGGCAAGCCTAACCGCGACGAGAAGCGATGGAGTACGGGCGATGAAGCGGTAGGCGCTGACAGTCAAGTCCCTCAAGGTCTCCCGACTTGCTCTTGCACCGAGACGAGTCGGCACATCGATGCCGGCAGCGCGGAGCGCCGCCTTCAGACTTCGTCGCTCGCGCCGGCGCTGCTGGAGATGTTTTGCCGTGAGATCGGGCGGCACGATTCCGTGCTCGCGACGATCCTGGATGTCGGCGCTGCGCCACCAGCCGGCAAGCGTCTGATGGTCGTGCGTCGAAATGCAGGTCAGGCCGAAAACGGGATAGGCATCCGGCGGCTTGAAGCCTTTCCCGTCTTGTTCATAGGAGAGAATGCGATACGAAAGGATCTGCGCCGCCGCGAGCTCGTCAGGCAAATCGGGCGGGATCATTCCCAACGCTTCACCGATGACGAGGCATCGATACTCGGCGGACGTCTCGGCCAGGATCTGCAGAAGCCGATGCTGGGGGTAGCGGACATAGGCGCCGCCATCCGGCCTGCTGCCGAGAGGCACCAGAAAGAGGCGCCGGAGCGCCGGGGCGTGATCGATACGGATCGCACCGGCATATCGCATGGCGGCGCTCACCATGCGCCGGTAAGGAGAACTGTCTCCCGCAGCGATCGCCGACGGCAGATATCCGGCGAGATGCCAGTCCTGCCCCTCTACCGCGAACGGATCGGGAGGACTGCCGATGGTCGCCTTCGAGATATAGACATCCGGCTCGCTCCATGTCGCCGATCCGTCGACCGCCTCGCCCACGGCAAGATCGAGATAAAGCCCGATCCGCAGGCCGGCTTCGCGCGCCCGGTCCGCCGCCTGCAGCAACTGCCCGTGGGCGAGCCACTGCAGCCACATATGAAAACGGACCTCGTCCTCATGCTCACGCGCGAATTCGGCGACGGCAGCGCTGTCGAAGCGCCGGAAATCTGCCGGCCATGCCTGCCAGCCGGCGCCTGCCCCATGCTCCACCATGAAAAGCGAAAGACATTCAAAGAGCGCATGGCGCCGCAAGCTGTTGCCGCCTCGCGCGACGAAGGCATCGAAATCGACGCGATCGTAGGTTTCATCGGCGGCGCCCGCCTGCAGCCAGGCGCGCCAGAGATCCCGCAGAGTTCCAAGCTTGGCCCTCGCAACTCCGGCATAATCGACGAGGTTGCTTCGGCGAAGTCCCTCCAATTGCCGTTCGAGTTGGGCACTACCGACAAAACCTGGCAATCGGTCGACCGCGATATAGAGCGGGTTGAGATGCTGACGGCTTGAAGGTTCATAGGGGCTGCAGCGATCGGGATCGGCAAGAAATGGTGCGTGAAGCGGATTGAGGCCGATGAAATCAGCCCCAAGCTTCCCCGCCAGGTCGGCCGCATCGGACAAATCCTCAAAATCTCCGATGCCCCAGTTTCGCGCCGAACGCAGTTCGTAAAGCTGCAAGCTGATCCCCCAGACCCGCGTCTTGAGCAGGAAGTCCGGCAGAAATGACTGAGGGATCGTCTGATCCGCCCGCTCCGACTCCTGCCCCCGTCGCGGTCCCCTCGTCTCGCGATCTGCCGAAAGTTCAACTTCCAAAGCCGAGAGTATCTTGCGTTTGGTGTCGGCGGAAATCGTCACCTCACGATCCTCGGGACTGGGCCTGGTCGGACTGATCCCGTATCGCCGGGCGAGCTTGTCGAGCTCGGCAGATTTCATCGTCCGATCGCCTTCATGCCCTCACCTTTCGAAATGCTCCAGATCACCGTCCAGGGCGCCAGTTTGCCTCCATCGCTGCCGCCGAGGCGGAAGATCATCTCCCCTTCGTTGCGCTGCTGGAGAAGCGGCGCCGCCTCGCTGCCGAGATTGGCATCCAGATGAAGGCGCCGGTCGCCGGCCAGGGCCCAATCCACCACAAGCGTCGAACCCGCGGAGCGAGAGACCGCATTTCCGCCGCCGGCGCCCTTCAGCAGGGGCACGATCCTTTGATGCCGGAGGTCGAGAAGCATTCTGTAGAATTCAAGCATTTCCGACGAGGTACGTTTCGACCAGTCGAGCTTGGCGGCCGCAAAGGTCGACGGCGCCGTCGGATCTAGAAGCTCGTCAGAGTCGAAACCCGGCAGGCGCGAAAGCTCCTCGCGCCTGCCCTTCCTGACCTTCTCGTTCAGGCTCTCGTCGAAATCGCAGAAAAACGGAAAAGGCTCTCGCGCACCCCATTCCTCACCCATGAACAGCATCGGTATCTGCGGTGCCAGCAGGTAGATTGATGTGACAGCCTTGACGGCGTCGGTCGGGCTCGAAGCCATAATCCGGTCCCCCAGCGCCCGGTTGCCGATCTGGTCATGATTCTGGATAAAGGACACGAAGGCGGTGGGCGGCAGATGGCCGCTCGGCCGACCTCGGCTTCGGCCGCGATACGGCATGTGCTCGCCCTGGAACACGAAGCCTTCCGTCAGCGCCCTGCCGAGCTTGCCGGCGTCACCTGCATAGTCGGCATAGTAACCGAAGGTTTCACCCGTGGCGGTAATATGAAGCACATGGTGGACATCGTCGTTCCATTGGGCCGTGAACAGCCTTGCCTCGCCGTCTGCGTCACGTTTCAGAAGGTCGCTGTCATTCGCCTCATTTTCCACGATCAGATGAACATGCCGGTCACCGGCCGCAGCCCTGACGCGGCGGGCCAGCGCGTGAAGAAGATGCTCAGCGCTATCGTCCTTGATGGCGTGGACGGCGTCGAAGCGAAAACCGTCGAGCCTGAACTCGTTGATCCAATAGGTGGCGTTCTCGATGAAGAATTCGCGGATCATCTCAGAGCCGTCGCCGTCATAATTGATGCCGTGGCCCCAGGGCGTCCTGTGATGATCGGTAAAGAGCGGCGCGTAGGAGGGAATATAGTTCCCGTCGGGTCCGAAGTGGTTGTAGACCGCGTCGAGGAAAACCGAGATGCTACGCTCGTGCGCCGCATCCACCAGCGCCATAAGATCTTCCGGCCGGCCGTAAGTGCTGTCGGGTGCATAGGGAAGCACGCCGTCATAGCCCCAGTTATAGCGGCCGGGGAAGTCGCTGAGCGGCATGATCTGCAGCGCCGTGACGCCCAGTTCCCGCAGATGATCGAGACGATCGATCGCGGCCTTGAAAGTCCCCTGCGGTGTGAAGCAGCCGATATGCAGTTCGTAAATGACCATCTCCTCCCAGGGCCGGCCGGTCCATTCGCGCGTGTTCCAGCGATAGGCAGCAAGGTCGACCACTTCACTTGCACCATGCACATCCTGCGGCTGGAAGCGCGAGGCAGGATCGGGAATTTGAAGACCGTCCGGCAGGATGAAGCGATACTGCGTACCGGGACCCGCGTCCGCGACCGTGCATTGATGCCAGCCGTCTTCAGCCGCTTGCATCGGGCGCGGATCAGTGCCTTCGATTTTCAATGAAACGCTTTCATGCAGAGGAGCCCAAAGGCGAAACAGAACGCCATCTTCGGTGAATGCGGGGCCGAATATCATTTTGGTCAAGGGAAGCCTTCGGCGACGTTAGGACGGAATTTAAGTAACTTTTGTCAGAGCAAAAAGTTTCGCCTGGGTGGTGCGTCAAGCAAGCGAGACCTGGTCAGCGGGCGGCTCAAATCCGGATTAGCCGCAGCTTGGTCTCGTTGATCGTGAAAGATTCAGGCGGATCCGCTCATGCTCCGTCTCGCAACCCGGTGCTCCCCCGGATGCAACATGCGCACAGATACAATCCTCAATTGTGTCAATCTGCCACGCGACGGCCGGCATGTTCAATTATCTCAGTGAGTTAAGCTGTAGTCAGCTGACTGCATCGGCAGACACCACACCCTTCGTCAACTTGCGGCCTGCTTTGTCCCCTCGCCGCGATGTCAGATTTCGAAGATATCCCAGCCGATCCATGTGGCCTGCCCGCGCCAATATCGCGCCATTGTCGCAGCCGCCCTTTCCAGCCCCATCACGCTGCCGCGACCTTGTTCCTCAGCGCCTCGTCCATGGCCGCTTGGAGCTGCTCTTGCGTGAACGGCTTCGCCATCCTGAGCATCCGGCCGAGCCCCTGATCCTCGGCAAGCTCGACATAGCCTGAGGCGAGGATCACGGGCAGGTTGGGGAAGGCTGAACGAAGGTGGCGCGCGAGCTCGGCGCCGGTCATGCCCGGCATGGCATGATCGGTGATGACGAGATCACACTTCTGCCCGCCGGCGAGGAATTCCAGGGCCTGAGTAGCGGAAGCCGCCTCCCGCGGCAGGTGTCCGAGATCCTCCAGCATTGCCACGGTCCCAGTCCTGACGAGGGCATCGTCGTCGACGACGAGGATGGCAAGCGATCGCGAGACCGATTTCAGGGGTTCCACGTCCGCAGGCACGACCGCCGGCTGCGCCTTGGCAATGCTCTGCGCGACCGGCAGCCAGAGGGAGACGGTCGTGCCCTTACCTCTCGTGCTCGAAATCTGGATCGAACCGCCCGATTGCGCTGCCAGGCCGTGCACCATCGACAGGCCGAGCCCGGTGCCCTTGCCGATTCCCTTCGTGGTGAAGAATGGCTCGGCGGCGCGCAGAACCGTCGCTTCGTCCATCCCTTCGCCGTCATCCGAGACCGATATCCTGATGTAATTCCCGCCTGCAAGACCGGCCGGCCGAACCTCTTCCGCCGCAGCCGCGACGGTCACTGCACCGCCGCTTTCGAGCGCATCCCGCGCATTGACGAAGAGGTTGAGGAGCGCCAGTTCCAGCTGATTGCTGTCCACCAGCAGTGGTTCCAGATCCGCTGGGATGCGCTTGCGGATCTCGACCCGCGGTCCGACCGCCTTGGCGAGCAGATCCTCGACGTTTTCGAACAGCCGGAGAAAGTCGACCGCCTGCGGCTTCAGCTCCTGTCGGCGAGCGAAGGCAAGCAGGCGCTGGGTGAGCGCCGTCCCGCGTTCGGCCGCCTGGATGGCGTTCGTCACCAGGCGTTCGCTTCGCTCATCCGCCGGAAGCCGCTTCTTTAGCAGACTGAGGCTGCCGAGCACCGCCATGAGAAGATTGTTGAAATCGTGCGCGACGCCGCCTGTCAGGTGGCCGATCGTATCGAGCTTCTGCGCCTCGAAGAGCTGCGCCAGCGCCTCCTCACGCTCGCGCGTCCTTTGGTCGATGCGGTGCTCGAGCTCCTCGTTCAGCTGGCGCAACTGCGCCGCCGACGCTTCGAGCTCGGCGGTGCGCTGGTGCACCCTCGCCTCCAGTTCGGCATTCAGACGTTCGAGTTCTCGCGTCTTCCTGTAGAGATCGGCAAAAACCCTGACTTTGGCCCTCAACACCTCAGGCACGATCGGGACGGAGACGTAGTCGACGGCGCCGACCGCATAGCCGCGCAGCCGGTCGGGTTCGGCCAGCATCACGGCGGAGACGAAAATGATCGGCGTGTTCTGATAGCGCGGGTGCTGCCGGATCATGCCGACGAGTTCGAAACCGTCCTGTTCCGGCATGCAGACGTCGACGAGGATCACGGCGATCTCGCTTCGCAGCAGATGTTCGAAAGCTTCGCGCGCCGATTGCGCCTTGATCAGGTTTTCCTCGAGCTCTTCGAGAATAACTTCGTAGCTCAGGAGCTTCGCGGGCTGGTCGTCGACGAGGAGGATGTTGACGGGGTTCATGGCCGGATCCTCAGCGGTGCAACCACATGCGCAGAGCCGACAGGAGCTGCTCGGTGTTGACGGGCTTCGCCAGGTAATCCGACGCACCCGCCTCCAGGCATTTCTCCCTGTCACCCTTCATCGCCTTGGCCGTCAGCGCCAGGATCGGCAGCCGCCGGAAGCGGGGCTCAGAGCGGATGACCTGCATCGTCTCGTAGCCATCCATCCCGGGCATCATGATGTCCATCAGCACGATCGCCACCGAGGGCTCTGTGTTGATGACGTCGATCGCCTCGCTGCCCGTCGTCGCGGTCAGCACCCTCATCCCCCGGCGTTCGAGAACGCTGCTCAGTGCAAAGATGTTGCGGGCATCATCGTCGACGAGCAGCACGGTCTCGCCGACAAGATCCTCGTCCGAGCTGTGCAATTCCTGCAGCGTCGCTTGCTTTGCGGCCGGCAGGTCGGCAACCACCCGATGCAGGAAAAGCGCCGTCTCGTCTAGGAGGCGTTCGGGCGACTCCACACCCTTCACCACGACGCTGCGAGCCATGCTGTGCAGTGTCGCATCTTCCTCAGGCGAAAGCTCCCGGCCGGTGAAGACCACCACCGGGACTTCGGCGATCTCGGCATCGTCGCGGATCTGCTCCAGCACTTCGAAGCCCGACATGTCGGGGAGCGTGAGGTCGAGCACGACACAATCGGCAGAGCCTTGCCGGAGAACGGCGAGCGCCTCCGATCCGGAGCCGACGCTGGTTATGTCGATGTCGTCGTGCCCAAGAAGAGCGGTGACGCTCATGCGCTCGGCTTCGTTGTCTTCCACCAGCAGCAGCTGCTTGCGGCGCGGCTCGGCATAGGCCTTCAGCCGCGACAGCGCCCTGCCCAGTCCTTCCGGCGTCGTCGGCTTGCTCATGAAGGCAAAGGCGCCGCGGGTCAGCCCATGCTGGCGGTCCTCGTCGAGGCTGATGATCTGCACCGGAATGTGCCGCGTCTGCGGGTTCTGCTTGAGCTGGCTCAGCACCGTCCAGCCGAGCATGTCTGGCAGGAAAATATCGAGCGAAATCGCCGACGGCTTGTATTCCTGCGCCAGCGTCAGGGCATCGCTGCCGCGCATCGCCACCAGTACCTTGAAACCGTTGTCGCGGGCGAGATCGACGAGGACGCGGGCATAATGCGCATCGTCTTCGACGACGAGCAGCACGGAGTCGCCGGGCTCGATCCGGTGACGGTCGTCCGCGACATGTTCGACCGGTTTCTCAGCCCGACGGGCAGCCGCCTCGGCGAACTCGACGACGTTCGCCGCTGCCGGAGTGGACTTCGGCGCTACCGCGCCGGCGCCGACATAGGTGAGCGGCAGGTAAAGCACGAAGGTGCTGCCGACACCCGGCGCGCTGCGCAGCTGGATCTCGCCGCCGAGCAGGTTTGCCAGTTCGCGGCTGATCGCCAGCCCCAGGCCGGTGCCGCCATACTTGCGGCTGGTCGAGGCATCGGCCTGCTGGAACGCCTCGAAGATGATGCGCTGCTTTTCGGGCGGTATGCCGATGCCGGTATCGACCACTTCGAAGGCGATGACGGAAGGCGCGTGCCGCAGCGAAGGATGCTCCGGCGACCAGCCGCTCGTCACCGATGCAACGCGAAGCGTGACGCCGCCCTGCGCGGTGAACTTGAAGGCGTTCGACAGCAGGTTCTTGAGGATCTGCTGCAGCCGCTTCGAGTCCGTGATGATACTCTTCGTGACGTCGGCGCCGACTTCGACCGCGAAGGAGAGGTTGCGGTTTTCAGCCTCGTGCCGGAACGGCCGCGCCATCACTTCGAGCAGGTTGCTGACGAAGATCTCCTCGGCATCGACCGAGACCGTGCCGGACTCGATCTTGGACAGATCGAGAATGTCGCTGATGAGATTGAGCAGATCGGTGCCGGCCCCATGGATCGTCTTTGCGAACTCGACCTGCTTGGCCGACAAGTTGCCGTCGGGGTTTTCCCCGAGCTGCTGGCCGAGGATGAGGATGGAGTTCAGCGGCGTGCGCAGCTCGTGCGACATGTTGGCGAGGAATTCGGATTTATACTTCGAAGTCAGCGCCAGTTCGGTGGCCTTTTCCTCGAGCGCGCGCCGCGCCTGCTCGATTTCCTGATTCTTCGCCTCGACTTCGACGTTGCGCTCCTCGAGCTGCTGCGCCTTCTGGCCGAGCTGTTCATTGGTCTGCTGCAGCTCGCGCTGCTGCGTCTGCAGTTCGGCGGCGAGCTGCTGCGATTGCTTGAGAAGGCCTTCGGTCTGCATGGTCGCTTCGATCGAGTTGAGCACGATACCGATCGACGTCGTCAGCTGGTCGAGGAAGGAGAGCTGCAACTCGGTGAATTCGCCGGCAGAGGCAAGCTCGATCACCGCCTTCACCTGGCCCTCGAAATGCACCGGCAGCACGATCGCACTTCTGGGAAGCGTCGTGAACACGCCGGAGCTGATCGGGACGACATTCTCGGGCAGATCGGTGACCAGGATGCGGCGGGCATCGCTCGCGCATTGGCCGACGAGGCCCTGGCCGAAGTCGAGCCGCGGCGGATGCGCGGCCTCGACCCCTTGCGCATAGACGGAGAGCAGCGACAGGAATGGCTGGCTCTCGTCGGCATCGACCTGGTAGATCACGCCCTGATGGGCGCCGACCAGCGGCGCCAGCTCCGACAGCAGCATCTTGCCGACCAGCGTCAGGTCGCGTTGGCCCTGCAGCATGTTGGTGAAGCGCGCCAGATTGGTCTTCAGCCAGTCCTGCTCGGTGTTGCGCTCCGTCGTCAGGCGCAAATTGTCGATCATCGTGTTGATGTTGTCCTTCAGCTCTGCGACTTCGCCGCGCGCATCGACCTTGATCGAGCGCGTCAGGTCGCCCTTGGTGACGGCCGTCGCCACCTCGGCGATGGCGCGCACCTGGGTCGTCAGGTTGGCGGCAAGCAGGTTGACGTTGCCGGTCAGGTCCTTCCACGTTCCCGCGGTACCGGGAACATTCGCCTGGCCGCCGAGGCGGCCTTCGACGCCGACTTCGCGCGCCACTGTGGTCACCTGGTCGGCGAAGGTCGCGAGCGTGTTGGTCATGTTGTTGATGGTTTCGGCAAGGGCTGCCACCTCGCCCTTGGAGGCGACGGTGAGGTTCTGCTTGAGGTCGCCGTTCGCCACCGCCGTCACCACCTTGACGATACCGCGCACCTGTTCGGTCAAGTTGGCGGCCATGACGTTGACGGTGTCGGTCAGATCCTTCCACGTGCCGGCGACACCCGGCACCTGCGCCTGGCCGCCCAGCTTGCCTTCGGTGCCGACTTCGCGGGCCACGCGCGTCACCTCGCCGGCAAAGGCGTTGAGCTGATCGACCATGGTGTTGATGGTGTTCTTCAGTTCAAGGATTTCGCCCTTCACGTCGACGGTGATCTTGCGCGAGAGGTCGCCACGCGCCACCGCCGTCGTCACTTCAGCGATGTTGCGGACCTGGGTCGTCAGGTTGGCGGCAAGCAGGTTGACGTTGTCGGTCAGGTCCTTCCAGGTGCCGGCGACGCCGGGAACGACGGCCTGGCCGCCGAGCCTGCCGTCGGTGCCGACTTCGCGGGCGACACGGGTTACTTCGCCGGCAAAGGAGCGAAGCTGGTCGACCATGGTATTCAAAGTATCCTTCAGCAGCAGAATCTCGCCGCGCACGTCCACGGTAATCTTGCGCGACAGGTCCCCGTTGGCGATCGCGGTCGCCACCTCGGCGATATTGCGCACCTGCGCCGTCAGATTGCCGGCCATGGAGTTGACGCTGTCGGTCAGGTCCTTCCAGGTGCCGGCGACGCCCGAGACCTGCGCCTGGCCACCGAGTTTGCCTTCGGTGCCGACTTCGCGGGCGACGCGCGTGACTTCGCCGGCGAAAGCGTTCAGCTGGTCCACCATCGTGTTGATGGTGTTCTTCAGTTCGAGGATTTCGCCCTTCACGTCGACGGTGATCTTGCGCGAGAGGTCACCGCGCGCCACGGCGGTCGTCACTTCGGCGATGTTGCGCACCTGGCCTGTGAGGTTGGAGGCCATTGAATTGACGTTTTCGGTCAGATCTTTCCAGGTGCCGGCGACGCCAGGCACCTGCGCCTGGCCGCCCAGCTTGCCTTCTGTGCCGACTTCGCGTGCGACGCGCGTCACTTCCGAGGCGAAGCGGTTCAGCTGGTCCACCATGGTGTTCAGCGTTTCCTTGAGCTCAAGGATTTCGCCGGAGACCGACACCGTGATCTTCTTCGACAGGTCGCCATTGGCGATCGCTGTGGAAACCTCGGCAATGTTGCGCACCTGCGCCGTCAAGTTGCCAGCCATGGAATTGACGCTGTCGGTCAGGTCCTTCCAGGTGCCGGCCACACCGAGCACGTTCGCCTGGCCGCCAAGCCGGCCCTCCGTTCCGACCTCGCGCGCCACGCGCGTCACCTCGCCGGCGAAGCCGTTCAGCTGGTCGACCATCGTATTGATGGTCTCCTTCAGCTCCAGGATTTCGCCCGACACCGTAACGGTGATCTTCTTGGAAAGATCGCCTTGGGCAACGGCAGTCGCGACTTCGGCGATGTTGCGCACCTGGCCGGTCAGGTTCGAGGCCATGGAGTTGACGCTATCGGTCAGGTCCTTCCAGGTGCCTGCGACGCCGCGCACGTTCGCCTGGCCGCCGAGGCGGCCTTCCGTGCCCACTTCGCGGGCAACGCGCGTCACTTCCGAGGCGAAGGCGTTCAGCTGGTCGACCATCGTATTGATGGTTTCCTTGAGTTCGAGGATTTCGCCCTTCACGTCGACGGTGATCTTCTTCGACAGGTCGCCATTGGCGATCGCAGTCGAGACCTCCGCAATATTGCGCACCTGCGCCGTCAGGTTGCCGCCCATCGAGTTGACGTTTTCGGTCAGGTCCTTCCAGGTGCCGGCAACGCCACGCACGTTCGCCTGGCCGCCGAGCCGGCCTTCCGTGCCCACTTCGCGGGCAACGCGCGTCACTTCCGAGGCAAAGGCGTTCAGCTGGTCGACCATCGTATTGATGGTTTCCTTGAGTTCGAGGATTTCGCCCGAAACCGTCACCGTGATCTTCTTCGACAGGTCGCCATTGGCGATGGCTGTGGAGACTTCAGCGATGTTGCGCACCTGCGCCGTCAGGTTCGAGGCCATCGAATTGACGTTGTCGGTCAGATCCTTCCAGGTGCCGGCCACACCCGGTACCTGCGCCTGGCCGCCGAGGCGACCTTCCGTTCCGACCTCGCGCGCCACGCGCGTCACCTCGCCGGCAAAACCGTTCAACTGGTCGACCATCGTATTGATGGTTTCCTTGAGTTCGAGGATTTCGCCCGAGACGTCGACAGTGATTTTGCGCGACAGGTCGCCGCGCGCCACGGCCGTTGTCACCTGGGCGATGTTGCGCACCTGCGCCGTCAGATTGCCGCACATCGCGTTGACGCTATCGGTCAGGTCTTTCCAGGTGCCGGCGACGCCTGGCACCAACGCCTGCCCGCCGAGCTTGCCTTCGGTGCCGACTTCGCGGGCGACGCGCGTCACTTCGGAAGCGAAGGAGCGCAACTGGTCGACCATCGTATTGATCGCCTCCTTGAGCTGCAGGATTTCGCCGCGCACGTCGACGGTGATCTTCTTGGAAAGGTCGCCGTTGGCAACCGCGATCGTCACTTCGGCGATATTGCGCACCTGCGCCGTCAGGTTCGACGCCATCGAGTTGACGCTTTCGGTCAGGTCCTTCCAGACGCCCGTCACCTCGGGCACCTGCGCCTGTCCGCCGAGCTTTCCGTCGGTGCCGACTTCGCGGGCGACGCGCGTCACCTCAGAGGTGAAGACACTGAGCTGCTTGATCATCGTGTTGACGATATCGGCCGAGCGCAGGAATTCGCCTTTGAGCGCCCGCCCGTCGACATCGAGCGGCACGGTCTGCAGCAGATCACCCTTGGCGACCGCAGTGATCGTGCGCGTCACCGCCGTCGTCGGCCAGAGGAGGTCATCGATCAGGCCGTTGATCGAGCCCTCCATTTCCGACCATGAACCATCCGAGAGGCCGAAGCGCACGCGCGTGCTCGTCCGCCCGTCCCGGCCGACGACCTGGCCGACATGTTCGAGCTGCTGGGCCATACGTTGGTTGGCGGCGATGATGTCGTTCAGCGCATCGGCGATCTTGCCGGTAACCCCGGTCAGGTCGGAGCGCATGCGCACGGAAAAGTCGCCGCGTCTGACCGCGACCAACACCTCTAAAAGGGCGCTGGCATCGTCGAACGCCATGCTTTTGTGGTCGTGCCCGTTGAGGCTCTCGGCCACAGCGTCGTCGCGCGAAAATTCACCGGTTTGCGTGCTCACGGAATCCCCCCTGTTCGAACGAGAGTAATTAGTGCACGACTGGAAAAAGTGTATGGGTGTGCCGCTGGGTTGCAGCGCCGGTCTCGACCCACGTCGAGCCAGCAAACTTTGCCTGCGCTGGAACAGTTTCCGGCCGGCCGTCGTTTCCGTCCTGACAAGGAGAGCGACATGTCGAACGTCTCAAGAACAGGCAAAGACGAGATCAACAACGCGACCAGCGCCACCACCTTCGGAAGATCGGTCGAGAGCCAGGCGCAGATGCAGGATGCTGCAGCGGAGGCGGCGCCGGAAGCCGGCGGAGAAATGCTCAACATCTATCGGCTGGAGCCGATTGCCAAAATCGACGATCCGAGATGGGGTAATGCCCCGAACCACGGCACCGTCGTGGTTGCCGCCTTGACGCCGGGCGACGCCAGGATCGTCGCCGCCGCACGCGAACTCGATTTCATGGAGGTGGACGCGGCACCGGCCGAAGACGTCACGACGGCAAATGCCAGCGCCTTCCGCGACGATAAGCTCTATACTGTGATCGAGATCGACCGGAATAGGCGCGATCTCAAGCGCGGCATTCTTGACGGAACTGTATCAGTCGACACAATTCGGCCGGTCGAGCCGGACTAGGCATCCTTTCCTACCATTGGGGGTTCTCATGAATACTGCCAATCTGCAGCTCAAAGGCTTGATCATGGCGATGGCCTCGATTTGCGACGCAATCGTCGAGAAGGAATTGCTCACACGCGGGGAAATCGATGCCGCGCTCGCGAAGGCTCAAAAGGCGATCCAGGAAGATGACGACCATGAGTTGTCCGGCGCCAACCTCGCGGCGATCCTGTTTCCGATTCGCGTGCTGCAGCTTGCCGGCGAAGCCGGCAGGAAGGGCGAAGGGGCGACATTTTCGGACTATGCCAAGCTCGTTGGAAAGCTGAGCTAAGCGTGTTTGAAGGCTTTTCTCTCGAGGCGGTCGATGTCGGGCCGGGATCGCTTCGCGTCCGCCGCGGCGGCTCAGGACCCGCCGTTCTTCTGCTTCACGGCCACCCCAGGACACATATGACCTGGGGCAAGGTGGCGGACCTGCTTTCACCCGATCACACGGTCGTCTGCCCCGATCTCCCCGGCTTCGGCCGCTCCTATCAGCCCGGCGATGCTTCCGACAGCAGAAATTCTTCCAAGCGAGCTAAGGCCGAAGCGCACATCGAGCTGATGCGGCGACTGGGTCACGAGAACTTCGCGGTGGTCGGCCATGACCGCGGGAGCCTCACTGCCTTCCGCATGGCAATGGACCATCCAGATCGCGTAAGGAAACTCGTCATTGTCGACGCCATTCCCGTCATCGAACATCTCGAACGTGCCGACTGGAAATTTGCGCGGGACTGGTACCACTGGTTCTTCTTCGCCCAGAAGGAAAGACCGGAGCGGGCGATCTCCGCCGATCCCCTCGCGTGGTACGACAAACTTTCGCCCGCGCTAATGGGCCCCCAAGCCTATGAAGATCTCATCGACGTCATCCACGATCCTCACGTCATCCACGGGATGATCGAGGATTACCGCGCCAGCCTCAGCATCGACCATCTGCACGACGGTGATGACCGCGCCGCCGGCCGCAAAATAATCTGCCCGATGCTCTGCCTCTGGTCGCTGCGCGACGATATGGAGCAGATCTATGGCGATCCAGTCGCGATCTGGCGCAACTGGGCTAGGGACGTGCGCGGCTTCGGCATAGACAGTGGACACCATGTGGCCGAGGAGAATCCGGCAGCACTCTCGCAGGCCATCCGGGAGTTTCTCGAAAACGGATAGGGTGAAGGCCCAAAGCGCTCTCCATCCCGCTAGGAATGTCCCGTTCTGACGATTTCTGCGATAAGTTGATAAATTTGGTCTTGTTTCCGAGGCGCTCCTATGGCTATAGGGCGACCGCAGATACTTACGCACCGGGATATTTACGTGACCAGCTTCAAATCACTTCTTGCCGCATTTGGCCTCTCCGCCCTGATCGGTCTTGCCGCACCCCCATCTTACGCGGGGTCGACGGCCTACCCATTGACCTTCGAGAACTGCGGCACACAGGTCACGTTCAAGAAGGCGCCCGAGCGGGCGATCGGGCTCGGCCAGAACAGTGCGGAAATCCTGCTGCTGCTCGGCCTTCAGGACAAGATGGTCGGCACCGCCTTTTGGCCGAGCAAGGTGCTGCCGCAGCTCGCCGAGGCCAATGCCAAGGTCAAGCTCCTGACCGTGGAGATGCCGACCTTCGAATCCATGCTCGCCGAAAATCCCGATTTCGTGGCCGTCGCCCTGCCAAGCCTGGTCGGCCCGAACAGCAAGATCGCCAAGCGCGAGGATTTCGATAAGGTCGGTGTTTCAACCTATCTCTCGCCCAGCACCTGCCTCAGCACCAAGAATGTCAAGGACCAGTACGGCAGCCGCGGCGAGCTGTGGAACATGGATCTCCTTTACAAGGAGATCGACGAACTCTCTCAGATTTTCGACGTCGCCGATCGCGGCCAGGCGCTGATCGCCGATTTCAAGGCACGGGAAGCCAAGCTTCGCGGGAGTGTTGCCAAGGACGGCCAAAACCTGTCCTACGTCTTCTGGTTCTCCAGCCCCAGCCCGTCGGCCGATGCCTATGTCGGCGGCAAGAACAGCGCCTCCGGCTTCATCGCCGATCTGCTCGGCGGCCACAATGCGATCACCGCTGACGCCGAATGGCCGACTGTCGGTTGGGAAGGCATCATCGCCGCCAATCCCGATGTCATCGTCGTCGCCAGCCTCGATCGCAATCGCTGGGAGCTCGACAAGCCTGAGGCCAAGATCAACTTCCTGAACACCGACCCGGCCGTCAGTCAGATCCCGGCCGTCAAGAACAAGGCGCTCGTCGTGATGGACGGCCAGGCGATGAACCCGACCATCCGCACGATCTACGGCGCCGAGCAGGTTGCCGAGCAGCTGAAGGCGCTTGGTCTCCTGAAGTGACGGAAGCGGGCCGCCTCTTCCGGCAAGTGGGAGCGGTCACGGCACTGCTCCTGGCTTCCCTCTGCCTCATCGCGGTCGTCGTCGGCGTCAGCGTCGGCATCGGCGACCTGCCGATCCCGCTTGCGACCACCTTCTCGGCCGTCACCAACCGGCTCGGATGGACCGCGGTCGAGCTGAACCGCATCCATGAGACTGTCATCTGGGATTATCGGCTCAGCCGCGCGCTCGTCGCCGCCTTCTGCGGCGCGGGCCTGGCGCTCTCAGGCGCCATCATGCAGTCGTTGCTGCGCAACCCGCTTGCCGAACCCTATGTTCTCGGCATTTCCGCAGGCGCATCCACCGGCGCCGTCGCGATCGTCATCCTAGGGGTCGGCGCAGGTGCCGTATCGCTTTCGGCCGGGGCTTTCGCCGGCGCCTTCGCAGCCTTCTTCTTCGTGGCGCTGCTATCGAACGGCACGCGCGGCGGCGCGGATCGCACCATCCTCGCCGGTGTCGCTGCATCGCAGCTCTTCAACGCCTCGACCTCCTATATCGTCACCACCTCTGCCAATGCGCAGCAGGCACGCGACGTGATGTTCTGGCTGCTCGGCAGCTTCAGCGGCGTGCGCTGGCCGGAATTCGCGCTGGTCTCGGTCGTCGTCAGCTTCGGCCTTGCCGCCTGTCTGCTCTACGCCCGCGTGCTCGACGCCTTCGCTTTCGGCGACGAGGCGGCATCCTCGCTCGGCGTCAATGTCAGCCGCGCCAGAATGGCGCTCTTCGCGCTGACCGCGATGATGACAGCCACCATCGTCAGCATGGTGGGCTCGATCGGTTTCGTCGGCCTCGTCGTGCCGCATGTCGCCCGCTTCGTCGTCGGGCCGCTCCATATCCGCCTGCTGCCGGCCTGCGCCATCGCGGGAGCGATCTTCATGGTGCTCGCCGACATCGCCGCGCGCGCCCTCATTCCCAACCAGATCCTGCCGATCGGCGTGGTCACGGCGCTGGTCGGCGTTCCCTTCTTCTCGATCATCCTCTACCGGTTCCAGCGCGCGTCATGAGCATCAAGGCGGACAACCTCACCTGGAAAATTGGCAGGAAGACCATTCTGGACGGCGTTTCGATGGAGGCGCCGCCCGGCCGGATGCTCGGCCTGCTCGGGCCGAACGGCTCCGGCAAGACCTCGCTGCTGCGGCTTCTCGCTGGGCTCAAGCGGCCGCATTCCGGCCGCGTCACGCTCGACCGCAGCGATATCGGCAAGATCAGCCGCCGCTCGATCGCCCGGCGCATCGCATTCGTCGAGCAGCACGCGACGACAAACGCCAATCTGAAGGTCCTCGACGTCGTCAAGCTCGGAAGATTTCCGCACCGCTCGATGTTTTCGGGCTGGACCAAGGCTGACGAAGAGGCGGTCGAGGCGGCGCTCGCGCGCGCCGGCATGGCGGAAAAGCGCGACGAGCGCTGGCAGAGCCTGTCGGGCGGCGAAAAGCAACGCACTCATATCGCCAGGGCGCTTGCCCAGTCGCCGCAGGAGCTGATCCTCGACGAACCGACAAATCATCTCGACATCCAGCACCAGATCGGCCTGATGCGGCTCGTCTCCGGCCTGCCGATCACCAGCATCGTCGCGCTGCACGATCTCAACCATGCCGCCATGTTCTGCGATCAACTCATCATTATGCAGCAGGGCAGGGTCGTTGCCTCCGGCGCGCCTGAGGAGGTGTTGAGCGAGACGCTGCTGCGCGAGGTCTTTTCGGTCGAGGCCCGCATCGAAGCCTCCCCCTATCATTCGCGCCCGCATATCCATTATATCAAGTGAGAGCGACTGGAGCTGCCCTCAGGTCACGATCTGCAGCGGCAAAGCGGTCGTCTTTTTGATCGTCTTGAGGACGATGCTCGATTTGACCGATGCCAGATTGTCGGTGACCCGGATCATTCTTTCGAGAAACTGGCTAAGATGGTCGAGGTCGCGCGTCATGACCTTCATCAGAAAGTCGGCGTCACCCGTCTGCGAATAACATTCCAGGATCTCGGGCGCGGTCTCGATGAAACGATGGAGCCTCTCGTTTCCGCCTTCCGTGTGCGCGCGCAGGCTGACAAGCGTATGGGCAACGACGGTGAAGCCCAGCTTCACCGGATTGAGGATGGCGACGACGCTCTGAATATATTGCTCGTTGCGCAGCCTTTCCAAACGGCGGGCGCATTGAGTCGCCGAGAGATTGACCTTCCGAGAGAGTTCGCCCTGCGTCAGCTCGCTGTTCCGCTGGAGAGCGGCGAGCAGTTTGATATCAAATGGGTCAAGCATGATCATCGGCCCCGAATGAGGTGAGTTTCTGCACGTTATACCGATATAACGCAGATTATCTGCACAATTACGTCAAAGCAGGAGGATAATCGCAGAAATTCGTCGCGATAGCTCCGTTAATCTTCGGCAACTGACATGGAACTGGAGGTGACAGTGTTTGACCAACTGAACAGCCGGCCGGCCGATAGCCTGCTCGCACTCATCAAGGCCTTCCAGGCCGACGATCGTCCCGGAAAGATCGACCTCGGCGTCGGGGTCTATCGCGACGCCATGGGACGCACGCCCGTTATGCGGGCCGTCAAGGCGGCGGAGCAGTTTCTCCTGGAGACGCAGGACAGCAAGAAATATCTCGGCCCCGAGGGTGATCTGCAATTCGTGCGCCTGCTTGAGCCGATCATCTTCGGCAACTCGCCGAAATTCGCCCAACGGCTCGCCGGCATTCAAACGCCGGGCGGCAGCGGCGCGCTCCGTCTCGGCGCGGAACTCATCCAAACGGCAAACCCCTCGGCAAAGGTTCTCTTGGGAACGCCGAGCTGGCCTAATCATAAGCCGATCTTCGCTTCGGCACGCTTGGACGTAAAGGAATATGCCTTCGTCGACCTGACGTCACAGCAGGTGACGTTCGAAAGCGTCGTCTCCGCTTTGTCATCCGCCAGGGAAGGCGACGTCGTGCTGCTTCATTGTTGCTGCCATAATCCCACGGGTATCGATTTCACCATGGAGCAATGGCGAGAGATTGCCGATCTCCTCGTTGCGCACAGGCTCGTGCCCTTCATCGATCTTGCCTATCAGGGGCTCGGCGACGGCCTCGAACAGGATGCCGCCCCGACGCGCATGATTCTCGATGCGGTCGAGGAAGCGCTGATCGCCTATTCCTGCGACAAGAACTTCGGCCTCTATCGCGAACGCGTCGGCGCGCTTTATGTCGTGGCGCGCAATGCCGATGACGTCAGAAAGGCAGAAAGCAACATGGCGGGGCTTGCCCGCGTGAACTGGTCCATGCCGCCGGACCATGGTGCCGCAATCGTCAAGACCATTCTTGAAAGCCCGGAAATGACAGCGATATGGCGTACGGAACTCGAAGAGATGTGCCGGCGCATCAATGGCAATCGCGCGGCGCTGGCCGCTGCCTCTCCGGAGCTGGCCTTCGTCAGCCGGCAACGTGGGCTGTTCTCCAATCTCTCCATGCGCAAGGAAACGGCGGTCGCGCTTAGGGCAAACCACGGCATCTACATGGCGGATTCCGGGCGCATGAATCTCGCCGGCATGCAGCCCGCCGATGCCGGCGCCATCGTCGCGGCGCTCCGGGCCGAAGGCTGCCTGAAATCATAACCGAATGCACCGTTGGAGCCTCCGAATGAGCAGGAAAGAAACGACCGGCCAGGCGATCACCCGTTCGCTTGTCGCCCACGGAATTGACACGATCTTCGGCATCCCCGGCGCCCATATGTATGATTTCAACGACGCGCTTTATGACGCCGGCGACAAGATCCGGTTCATTCACACCCGACATGAACAGGGCGCAGCCTACATGGCCTACGGCTATGCCAAATCCACCGGCCGGATCGGCGCCTATACAGTCGTCCCCGGCCCGGGCGTCCTCAATTCCGGCGCGGCCCTCTGCACCGCCTACGGTGCCAATGCGCCGGTGCTCTGCATCACCGGCAACATCATGTCGCACCTGATTGGCCGAGGCAGAGGACAGCTGCACGAACTTCCGGATCAGCTCGCGACGATGCGCGGGATTACCAAGACGGCCGAGCGCATCAACCACCCGTCCGAGGCCGGTACAGTTATGGCTGGGCTCGTCGCCAAAATGCTCTCTGGCCGCCAAGGCCCGGGAGCGGTCGAAGCCCCTTGGGACGTGTTCGGACAGTCCGCCCCTGAAATCGACGTTCGGGTTGGCGCGAGAGTGCCTCATCCGGCCGTAAACCCCAATCAGATCGCCGCAGCAGCGGCGTTAATATCAGGCGCCAGCAATCCGATGATCATGGTCGGTGGCGGCGCGGCGGATGCCAGCGCGGAGATCGCCGCGTTGGCGGAATTGCTGCAGGCGCCCGTCACCTCGCATCGCTCCGGCAAGGGCATCGTCCCCGACGACCATCCGATTTATCTGAATTTCGTCGCCGCCTATGAATATTGGAAGAAGGTCGACGTGCTGATCGGGATCGGCAGCCGGCTCGAATTGCAGTTCATGCGCTGGAAGTGGCTGCCCAAGGGGCTCAAGATCATCCGCATCGATGTCGACCCCACCGAAATGGTCCGCCTCAAGCCTGATCTCGGCATTGTCGCGGCCGCGAGAGATGGAACGCAGGCTCTAGCCGATGCGGTGGCCGGCTCCCGCCGCGAGGATCGCACGCGCGAATTTGCCGAGCTCAATGATGAGGCAAAGTCTCGTTTTTCGGCGGTGCAGCCGCAGCTTGGCTATCTCCAAGCCATTCGCGAGGCCCTGCCGAGAGACGGTTTCTTCGTCGAGGAGATCAGCCAGATGGGCTTTACCGCCCGCTTCGCCTTCCCAGTCTACGGCCCTCGCCAATACGTGACATGCGGTTACCAGGACAATCTTGGTTTCGGCTTCAACACCGCCTTAGGCGTGAAAGTCGCCCATCCCGACAAAGCCGTGATCTCCGTTTCGGGCGATGGCGGCTTCATGTTCGGCGTCCAGGAACTTGCCACCGCCGTCCAGCACAAGATCGCCGTCGTCGCCATCGTGTTCAACAATTCCGCCTACGGCAATGTGCTGCGCGACCAGAAGCAAACCTATAAGGGCCGCACTCTCGGTTCGGATCTGACCAATCCCGATTTCGTCGCCCTCGGAGAGAGCTTCGGCATCCGATCCTTCAGGGCGACGAGCCCCGAAGAATTGAAAAACATACTCGAGACAGCGCTCGCACTCGACGAGCCCGTCCTCATCGAAGTGCCCGTCGAAAAGGGATCGGAGGCGAGCCCCTGGCCCTTCATCCATCCGGCTCCGCACGAATGACCGGCAGGACGTGGAGCCCTATCAAGGCGATTTGAGCAAGACCGTCGCCAGCGGAGGCAGCGTCAGCCAGAGCGAATGCGGCCTGCCGTGCGCGGGTACGGATTCGCTCGACACTGCGCCGTTGACGAGGCCCGAGCCGCCATATTCGCGCGCATCTGTCGTGACCTTCTCGATCCACACGCCGTCCTGCGGCACGCCGATCCGGTAGCCGTAACGCGGCACCGGCGTGAAATTCGAGACGACAAGGACCGAAGACGAGCGATCGGGGGCGTAACGCAGCATGCCAAGAACGGAGTTGACGGCATCATCCGCCGCCGCCCAGTCGAAGCCTTCGGAGTGGAAATCGCCGAACTGCAAGGCTGCCTCGTCTTTGTAAAAGCCGTTCAAATCCTTGACCAGCCGCTGGAGCCCGGCATGCGCCGGCTGGTCCAGCACATCCCAGGCGATCGACGCATCATGGTTCCACTCGCTCGGCTGGGCGATTTCGCCTCCCATGAAAATCAGCTTCTTGCCGGGATGGCCCCACATGAAGGCGAGGTAGCTGCGCAGATTGGCGAATTTCTGCCACTCGTCGCCCGGCATCTTGCCAAGCAGCGAGCCCTTTCCATAGACCACCTCGTCGTGCGAAATCGGCAGGATGAAGCGTTCGGAATAGGCATAGATCATCCCGAAGGTCATCGTGCCGTGGTGGTAACTCCGGTAGACGGGGTCCTTCTCGATATAGCTCAGGCTGTCATGCATCCAGCCCATGTTCCACTTCATGTCAAAGCCGAGCCCACCCTCTTCCGGCGGCTTGGTGACGCCGGGCCAGGCCGTCGATTCCTCGGCGATCATCATTGCATGCGGGCAGCGCTCGTGGACGATACTGTTCAGGTGCTTGAAGAATTCCACCGCTTCCAGGTTCTCACGGCCGCCATACCGGTTCGGAATCCACTCCCCCTCGTTGCGGCTGTAGTCGCGGTAGAGCATCGAGGCGACGGCATCGACGCGCAATCCATCGATATGGTAGCGTTCGAGCCATTCAAGCGCGCTGGCGATCAGGAAGCCTTTCACCTCGTTGCGGCCGAGATTGTAGATCAGCGTGTTCCAGTCGCGATGAAAGCCTTCGCGCGGGTCTTCGTGTTCGTAGAGCGCGGTGCCGTCGAAGCGGGCAAGCCCCCAGACGTCGGTGGGAAAATGGGCCGGCACCCAGTCGAGGATTACGCCGATCCCGGCGCCATGGCAGCGGTCGATGAAATAGGCGAGATCCTCAGGCGTGCCATAACGGCCGGTCGGGGCGAAGAGGCCGAGCGGTTGGTACCCCCAGGAGCCGCCGAAGGGGTGCTCCATGATCGGCAGCAGCTCGATATGGGTGAATCCCATCTCGCGAACATAGGGGACGAGCCGCTGGCTGAGCTCGACCCAGTCGAGCGACCGCCCGCCATTCTCCCGCAGCCAGGAACCGGCATGCACCTCGTAGACGGAGATCGGCCCCTCCAGTCTTTGCTGTCGCGACTGGCCTTTCATCCAATTGTCGTCCGTCCATCGAAATCGTGTCGAGGATGCGACGATCGAAGCGGTGGACGGGGCGGCTTCGCTCGCTCTCGCCACCGGATCGGCCTTCTGCGGCAAGCAGTTTCCATGCGGATCGATGATCTCGAACTTGTATCTTTCGCCGGGCGCCAGCCGGGGCATGAACAGCTCCCAGACGCCGGCGGACTGCCGCAGCCGCATCGGGTTTCGCCGCCCGTCCCAGGCATTGAAATCGCCGACAACCGAAACGCGGCGGGCATTCGGCGCCCAGACGGCGAAGCGAACGCCCGCGACGTCGTCGATCGCCATTTCGACCGCGCCGAGCGTCCGGCTCAGGCTGTAATGGGTGCCCTCGGAGATCAGGTGGAGATCGAGCTCTCCAAGCAGAAGCCCGAAGCTATAGGGGTCTTCGGTGATCTGCTCGCCATCCGGCCATGTGATCCGCAACCGGTAGTGCATCCTCGAACCCATCGCCGCCGCAAACAGGCCGGAGGGGTGAGCGATGCTGAAGGGCGTCACCACCCTGCCACTGGCTGCTTCAATGAGATCGACGCCTTCGGCGCCCGGCAGATAGACGCGCACGATCGTCATACCGCCGCTCTCGTGCGGACCGAGGATCGAGAATGGATCGCCGTGGCGCCCCTCGATCAAGGCCCAGAGCGCATCGTGCCCGACGCCTGCGAGAAATTCAGAGCGTTCAACATTCATGCCGTTACCCCCGCTAAGCGCGATACGATTTCGGTAAGGCCGGCAAGCGGGATCGGCAGCCACTTCGGCCTGTTGCGGGCTTCATAGGCGACTTCATAGGCGGCCTTTTCGAGAAGAAAGGCATCGAGAATCCTCCGCCGTTGATCTGGCGGCGTGGCGAGAGCTTTCGATGCGGAGACCGCCTGCCAATAGGCATCGAGAAAGGCCTTCTCGGCATTGCGCCCGAAACGGGCGATGGCGCCCCGGCGCACCTCGTTCTCGTGTTCGGTGACCGCGTCATTGTCGAGCTGGGCGGTGGCGACGAGATAGCTGAGCGACCTCAGAAGCCCGGCGACATCTCGCAACGGAACCGTCTTCGCCCGACGCTCCGCGAGATTTTTGGCGGGCTCGCCTTCGAAGTCGATAATGACGGCATCGCCCTCGCTGACCAGGATCTGGCCGAGATGGAAGTCGCCATGCGTGCGCGTCATCAGCGTGCCGCGGGCGCTCTCCGCCAGGCTCGCGCCAAGCTCCACGAGCTCAGAACGGCGCTCCCGAAGCGGACGAGCGAGCAGATCGATCGGGGGATCGGCATTTTCCTCGCGTTCTGCCAGTTTCGACATGGCATAGGCGACTTCGCCCGCCACCGCCTTCTTGATCGCCTCGACCTCATCGTCGCGGGCGACGACAGGGCTGAAAGCTTCATCCGCGTTTTCCCCGGAAAGCACGACATGCAACTCGCCCAGCCTCATGCCGATCATGGCGACGAAGCTGATCAGCGGCTGGAATACGTCATCGCCAGGCTCGACCGCCGGGTCGTTCAGCACGAGTTCGTCGGCGCCGCGGCGCAGATTGTTCAGCATCCAGTTCCAGGCGTCGCCCTGGTTGCGGATCGCGCCCTGAACAATGATCAAGGTCGAGCGGCGCCCGCTGGAATCGGTGTGCGCGACCTCGCCGAGCAGTGGAGCGGTGTGATCGTAACCGGCGCATGTGAGAAACCGCGTCATCTCGACCTCCGGATGGACACCCGGGAAGATATGCCGGATCAGCTTGATCATGGCGACGTCACCGACGATCAGCGAGCTGTTCGATTGCTCGGCCGAAAGCCAATGAACCGGCATCCCGTCGGTGACCTGCAGGCGGTCGAGCCGCTCGGTGCCGAGAAATTCGAGCGTTCCGGTACGTCCGGTGATGCGCGAGCGGTCGGCAAGCCCGCGCAGGATGCCGCGCGCCATCGGCTCGACCGCGAACCCATCCGTCAGGAAGCCGACCCGCCTGCCTTGACGAACCCGCCCAAGCGCAAGCTGCTGCGTCAGAGCGGTGGGTTGCGCATCATCCCAGGCGACCGCCAGCGGCAACTGATAGGATTCGCTGTGATCCGGCAGGTCCACCTCCAATTCGCCCAGAACGATCCCCTCGGCATAGGGAATTGGCGTCGCCGAGATTAGGCGAGCCGCCTGAAGCGGCTGGTCCTTTGCGCCGAACCACCGTCGCTTGGCGAGGTAAGCGGGCAGAATTTCATTGCTGAGGACGCGTCCCAGGCGGGGCTCGTCGACGAGATCGAGCAGGCCGCGGCGGAGGACCATCGTCACGAGATCGGGAAGCTGTTCGGGCGGCGCGGTGCGCCATGCCGGCGGGTCAGCATCGGCCTGCAGTTGGAACCAGAAGAAGCCGTAGGGCGGCAGCGTCAAGAGATATGTCAGTTGTCCGATGGGCGGAAAGGGCGACATGCCGGTCAGTTCGATCGGCACGCGGCCCTCGAAGCTCGACAGGTCGAGCTCCACTGCCTGCGGTAGCCGCGACAGGTTTGCGACGCACATCAGCGTCTCGCCGTCATATTCCCGGAGATAGGCGAGGATCTTGCGATTTTCAGGTGAGAGAAACCGCAGCGAACCGCGCCCGAAGGCCGGATGCCTGCCGCGCAACGCCAGCATCTTGCGCGTCCAGTTAAGCAGCGAATGCGCGTCGGTGCTCTGGGCTTCGACGTTGACGGCCTCGAAGCCATAAAGCGGATCGGCGATCAACGGCAGGACGAGACGCGCCGGGTCCGTCCGGGAGAAGCCGCCGTTGCGGTCGGGTGACCATTGCATCGGCGTCCGCACCCCGTCGCGGTCGCCGAGATAGATGTTGTCGCCCATGCCGATCTCATCGCCGTAATAGATGACGGGTGTCCCCGGCATCGACAGCAGAAGCGCGTTCATCAGCTCTATGCGCCGGCGGTCGCGCTCCATCAGCGGTGCCAGACGTCGCCTGATGCCGAGATTGATGCGGGCGCGCTTGTCGGAAGCATAGGTCTCCCAGAGATAGTCGCGCTCGGCGTCGGTGACCATCTCAAGCGTCAGCTCGTCGTGGTTGCGCAGAAAGATCGCCCATTGGCAATTCTCCGGGATTTCAGGCGTCTGGCGCAGGATGTCGGTGATTGGGAAGCGGTCTTCCTTGGCGATCGCCATGTACATGCGCGGCATCAGCGGGAAGTGGAATGCCATATGGCATTCGTCGCCCTCGCCGAAATATTCGCGCGTGTCCTCGGGCCATTGATTGGCCTCGGCAAGCAGCATCACGCCGGGATGAGTTGCGTCGAGGGCGGCACGGATGCGCTTGAGGATCGCATGGGTCTCGGGTAGATTTTCGTTGATCGTCCCCTCGCGCTCGACAAGGTACGGAATCGCATCGAGGCGGAAACCGTCGATGCCGGTCTCCAGCCAGAAGCGCATCACCTTCAGCAGTTCCTCCATGACAAGTGGACTGTCGAAATTGAGGTCCGGCTGATGGGAATAGAACCGGTGCCAGTAATAGGCGCCGGCGACCGAATCCCATGTCCAGTTCGATTTTTCCGTATCGAGGAAGATGATGCGCGTTTCCGGGAATTTCTGATCGCTATCCGACCAGACATAGAAGTTGCGCTCCGGCGATCCCGCCGGCGCCTGGCGTGCGCGTTGGAACCAGGGATGCTGGTCGGAGGTGTGATTGATGACGAGCTCGATGATGACGCGGATATGGCGCTGGTGGGCGGCATCGACGAAAGCACGGAAATCCTCCATGGTCCCGTAATCCGGGCTGACATTGCCGTAGTCGGCGATGTCATAACCATCGTCACGGCGCGGTGAGGGAAAGAAAGGCAAAAGCCAGATGGCGTTGACGCCGAGGGCTGCGATGTGATCGAGCTTCTGGTGCAGGCCGGCAAAATCGCCGACGCCATCGCCATTGGCGTCGTAGAACGACTTGATGTGCAACTGATAGATGATCGCATCCTTGTACCAGAGCAGCGGGTCGACGCTACCGGGATTCATCGTGTCCATTCATGCCTCCGCTGCGCGAACGCGCCAGATCGCAAAGGGCAGTATCTGAGGATTGAAACTCACTCTCTGCCATTTGCCGTTCCACCTGAATCGGTGCCCCGTCACCAAATCCTCGGCGTCGAGCGCGGCGCCATCATCCAACGACCACTTCCAAAGCGGCAGTTCGATATCGCTTTCCTGAAAATTGTAGGGGTCGAGGCTGATCGCGATCAGCAAGACATTGTCGCGGGCGCGACTCGCCTTTTCGAAGAACAGGATGTTGTCGTTCCAGGCGTTCAGCAGCGTCAGCCCGAGATGCGAATGAAGCGCGGTGTTTTCGTTCCGGATGCGGTTCAGCATCCGGATTTCAGCGATGATGTTGCCCGGCCGGTCGTAATCCCAGGCGCGGATCTCGTATTTTTCGCTATCGGCATATTCCTTGCGCTTAGCGTCGGGACGCCCCTCGCAAAGTTCGAAACCGTTATAGACGCCCCACAGTCCCGACAGCGTGGCGGCCAATGCAGCGCGGATCAGGAAGGCCGGGCGGGGCGCGTTCTGGAGAAAATCCGGATTGATGTCATGAGTGTTGACGAAGAAATGCGGGCGGAAGAATTCCTTGGGCGCCGTTTCGGTCAGCTCGCGCATATATTGCTCGAGCTCCCACTTGGTATTGCGCCAGGTGAAATAAGTATAGGACTGGGAGAAGCCGATCTTCGCCAACCGGTACATGACCTTCGGCCTGGTGAAGGCTTCCGACAGGAAGACGACCTCGGGATGACGCGCCCTGATATCCCCGATCAGCCATTCCCAAAACGGGAAGGGCTTGGTGTGCGGATTGTCGACGCGAAACAGCTTGACGCCCTGGTCGACCCAAAGCTGGACGATATCCCTGAGTTCCACCCACAGAGAGGGCAGCGCATCTTTCGTATAGAAATCGACATTGACGATGTCCTCGTATTTCTTCGGCGGGTTCTCTGCATATTTGATCGTGCCATCAGGCCTCCAGTCGAACCAGCCGGGATGCTCCGTCAGCCAGGGATGATCGGGCGAAGCCTGTATTGCGAGGTCGAGCGCGATCTCCAGCCCATGCCGGCCCGCCTCCTCGACCAGCCGGCCGAAATCTTCGAAATCGCCGAGCTCGGGATGAATGGCATCATGGCCGCCCTCCTCTGAGCCGATGGCATAGGGACTTCCGGGATCGCCGGGTGCTGCCTTCAGGCTGTTGTTGCGCCCCTTCCGGTTGGTCGTTCCAATCGGATGGATCGGAGGGAAATAGAGCACGTCGAACCCCATATCTCGGATATCCGCCAACCTCGGGATGACATCGTCAAAGGTGCCGTGCCGGTTCGGATCGCCGCTCTGCGAGCGCGGGAAAATCTGGTACCAGCTGGCAAAGGCCGCCGATTTGCGTTCGGCATCGATGGCGCTTGTCGTGGAGCGTAGCCGGAAAGGCCGCCTGTCAGCCTTATTCATCAACTCGGCGGTTTCGGGGTCGAGCAGGATTGCCGTGCGCTCGGCATCCGACGCGTTTTCAAGACTGTCGATGAGCGCCTGCAAGTCGGCGCCGACTGCTGGCGGCGCTTCGGTCTTCGCGGCGCGGACGAGGTTCAATCCCTCCTGAAGCTCCAGCTTCAGGTCCAGCCTGGCGTCGTTCTTCTTGGTCAGCTCGTAGCGGAAGATCGCGAAGGCGTTCTTCCACGCCTCGACCGCGAATTCATAGCGCCCGACGCGTTCCAGCAGGAATTCGGCACGCCAGCGGTCGTTCTCGACCAGTTGCATCTCGGTTTCTTTCCATTCGGCCATGGCGTCGTGCGGCCGCCAGAGCAGGACGGCCGCGATCGGGTCGTGGCCGTCGGCGAATATATCGGCCTCGACGGTGGCCATCTCGCCGACCACACGCTTGATGGGAAAGCGTCCGTCATCGACCCGCGGCATGATGTTTTCGATGGCAAGCCGCGGCGAAGCGATCGCTTGCTCGACGTCGAGAGGGGGGCGGGATGTGATCGGTTCCGGCGCTTTGCTTTCGACGATCCGGGTCTCCCCTGCCCGCAGGCGCAGGACTGCCCCATCGGCCGCGACGGGCAGATAACCGGAGGCCGCCTCGCGAAGCGCCGTCATCGGGGCGGATGCGCTTCTCCTGAGGTCCCTGTTAATCAGGACGAACCGCACATTCGATGCGCAACGGAGATCCCGCTCCTCGGATTGCACTAGGGCCGACACCGGTCCATTGGCGTTGCGGATCAGGCGAAGCGATGGAGCGTGCGCATGGCCGGCCCTACCGATCTCGGCATTGGCGACGCGTATCTCGGAGGAGATGTCGAAGGCGAGATCATGGCGCAGCCTCCGCAGCCCGGAACCATCGCCGTGGGTCGGATCAAGCGGTGTCGCCGCACCATATTCGAAACCCATGGGAACCATGAGACCGCCGCCGAGCGAGGCGGCAAGGCGCAGCGCTCTCACGGCGCGCCGCTCGAGGATTTCTCGGCTCTCGGTCCCGTGTGCAATGCGCCTGGCGAATGGCGGTTCGGGAAAGGCGACCTGCCAGCCGAGCGCCTCCTGGACGCGATGCTCCTCGACAAACCATCTCTCGTCGAGATCCCACCAGGCCATCGATGAAAAGCATCCCGAGAAGCCCGCATCCGCGATCGCTCTTCTTACCGCAAAATCGGTGCCGGGCGTCCAGGCGAGGAAGTGCGCGTCAGCCTTCTCGCGCACCGCAGCGATCAGCGATTTGAAAAGCGCCGGCGCGGCGCGATCGATCCCGAGCACCCGGTAACCGGAAAGGCCGAGCCCGGACAGCCGCCACAGCCGTTCGGTCCACTCCCCCAACAAACGCAATTGCCGCTCGGACCCGATCGTGTTCATCGGCTCCGCCGGATCGAGCGGCGAGCGTCGAGGATCGACCGGACGAAAGCCCGCTTGCGCATCGCCGACTTTCCCGTCGAGCATCAGGTCCATCATCAGGCCGACACCGCTCTTCTCCGCGGCCTCCGCCAGGCGCGATATCCCATCATCGACCGCGCTTCCGAGCTGCAGTTCAGGATCGAGACGTTCGTAATCCCGGGAGGTAAAGACGCTGCAGTCCCCGCCTCGGTCGAAGAGCGGCGCCGTCAGAACATAATCAAAGCCGGTATCCGCCGCATGGCCGAAAACCTCGCGCCATGCATCGATGCCTTGGAGAAGTAGCGGGTTGACATAATAGATCCGGGGTGGGGTGCTGAACGCACCCTGCTTCGCAGAGAGTAACATCGGCCGCCGCCTCGTGTTGCTTTTCAGGCAAACTTCTTTTGACGGAGGTTGTTCCACTCAACTCGTCAATTCACGGGTGCATGGGACATGGGAAGACGGGACGCGCCTGCGCGGCGAGATGGGACATCACATCTTCAGGCAGGTCGATCTCGCGCAACGAGAGAAGGAAGTCCTCACGATTTGCCGGTAGAGATATCGCCGCCACGCGCTAAAAGATCCTCTGACTGTTTCCGATCCGGAACGAGCGGTTGAGCCCATCAATGCTTAGATCAATAGTCTTCATCACCGCCCTTACGGCTTGCATACCCTGCCTCGCCTCCTGGAGCATCGAGACCGATCGCTCGACACCTGATAAGCACGGCCTGTTCGAAATCCGCGAGGAGGCCAGGCGTTTCATCGCACAGGAGAACGCCAAGGGGCACGAGCGCTGGGACGTGCTGGAACCGAACGCGAAGGTGCTGGTGCCTCGATGCGCCGTCCCGCTCCAGGCGCAATGGACGCCGAAGAGCCTCGGCCGCTCGAAGCCTAGCGTCATGGTGATCTGCACGACCGCTGCCCCGAACGCAGTGATGAAGGGGTGGGATATATTCGTGCCGGTGAAGCAGAAATCGGGCAGCCCTTAAAGGCAGGCATCCAAACGAGACTTGATGCAGTGGCTAAAGTCAATGCAGTTGCAATGGAGGCAACAGGACATGAACCCCGCGGTAGTATTGTGCTCCTATCCCGGACTTGACGAGCGCATCGTTGTCCTCCGGGCGGGAGACGAGGTCGACGCCATGTTTGTGCGGACCCAGAGGTTCAATGTCCTGATCGATACGCTCGGCACGCCGGAACTGTGCCGGATGGCGCTGGATCTGCTTGGGGACAGAGGCAAGGATCGCCCGCTGATCGTCGTCAATTCGCATATGGATTGGGATCATTTCTGGGGAAACTCTGCGGTTTCAGGGCGTGCTCCGATCATCGCGCATGCCGCAGCGCTCGACCGTCTGCGTGATGCCTCCACGCAGCAGGTCCTGAAGGACAAGGCGAGACAGGAAACGCGGTTCGCGAATGTCGAGCTCGTCGGCCCGGATATCACCTTCTCCAGCTCGATGGTCCTGAACGGCGGCGATCTGACGCTGGAACTCATTCATACGCCGGGCCACACGCCTGACCATATCGCCGTCTGGATTCCGGAACTCCGCGTCTGCCTGGCCGTCGACGCGGTGGAATATCCCATTCCCGAAGTTTGGAGCAGGAGAGCCGATGATCTTCGCCAGATCCGCTCCTCGCTCAGGCGGATCCGTGACCTTGATGCGAAACTGGTCATTCCTGCGCACGGCAGAACATCTTCGCCTTCGGCAGTGGATGAGAACCTTGTTTATTTCGAAGCCTTGGCCGTTCGTGTCGGCAGCCTGAGTGAAAGCCAGCTGGCTGACCCTCAACTCGGCGCTACACGTGGTTTCCGGCTTGAAGACGTCGTCGCCATTCCCGAAGGGATGCCTTCGGACACGGCGGCGTTCTACCGGAACTGCCATGAAACGAACCTTGCCGCTACGGTTCAGGCCCATATCGAAAAACTGAAATCTGCGTAGGAGGCCATGGGTGAAATTATTGGAGGGCGGGCGAACCGGGCAGATCTGGCGCGACGGCGATACCGTCATCAGACCATCAGGCGCATGGACGCCGACCACGCACAGGTTCTTGCGCCATCTCAGAAGCAATGGCTTCCCGGCGGCTCCGCAGCCCATTCAAATTGCCGGCGACGATCAGGAGGTCGTCAGCTACGTCGCCGGGCGCGTCTGCGAAGACCTCCGTGATCCCCTTGTCGGATCGGAGCGCATGCTGATTTCCGCAGCGAGACTTCTGCGCGATTTTCATACAGCATCTCAGGGCTTTCTGGAATCGGATGACGATGCTCAGATATGGATGCTGCCGGCGCAGGAGCCGCGTGAGATCGTCTGTCACGGAGACTTTGCGCCCTACAATGTCGCCACCGTCGATCAGGAGGCTGTCGGGATCATCGATTTCGACACTGCCCATCCCGCCCCGCGCCTCTGGGATCTCGCCTATGCGGTCTATCGCTGGGCCCCCCTCTCCGATCCTGCCAATCCCTCTGTGGCATTCGGTCTGGACGACCAACTGCGGCGGGCGAAAATCTTCTGCAACGCCTATGGCGCGACGATGGAAGAACGGCGGCAGCTTCCCGAGATGATCTGCAGGCGGCTTCGAGCCCTTGCCGATTTCATGTTGGCAAGGGCTGCGGCCGGCGACGAGACCTTCGCGGAAGACGTCGACGCGGGAGACGCCAGGCTGTATCTGAACGACATCGGCTATATCGGCATACACCGAGATCGGCTGCTGAAAGCGCTGTCCTGACTAAAGCCATTTTCGCCGGCGGAAGAAGCCGAAAAGGCTGAGGCACAGGACGGCGATGACGCCCAATACGACGAAATAGCCATACTGGAACTTCAATTCCGGCATATCGCTGAAATTCATGCCGTAGATGCCGGCGATGGCGGTGGGAACAGCGAGGATCGCCGCCCAGGCGGCGAGCTTGCGGGCGATCGCCGTCTGTTCCGTCTGGCCGATCATGACGCTGGCCTCGAAGGCGAAGGCGAGCACCTCGCGCAATGCATCGATATCTTCCTGAACCCGGCGCACGTGATCAGTCACATCGCGAAACAGCGATTGCAGCGTCGGATCCATGCCGGGAAGATCGATATGCTCGTATCGCCGGCAGACGTCGACGAGCGGCACCACAGCGTTGCGCAGGCGCAGGAGCTTTCGCCGCAGCAGGTAGAGCCGCTCGATATCGGACTTCGACAGCTGTTCGCGCAGCACGAGGTCTTCGAGCTTCTCGACCTCTTCCTGCACCACCTCGATGACAGGCATGTAGTTGTCGACGATGAAATCGAGAATGGAATAGAGGATGTAGTTCTCGCCATGGGCAAGGGCGGCGGGCGTCGCCTCGCACCGCTGCCTGACCGCGAGATAAGAGGAGGATTCGCCGTGGCGAACGGAGACGACGTAACCGCGGCCGACGAAGAGATGCGTTTCGCCGAAGACGATTTCGCCGTCCTTCATATGGGCGGTGCGGGCGACGATGAACATCGCCTCCCCGTAAATTTCCAGCTTCGGGCGCTGGTGGGGCTGCGCCGCATCCTCGATCGCCAGCGGATGGAGATTGAACTCGGCCTGGATCTGGTGCAGCAGCACTTCATCCGGCTCATGCAGGCCGATCCAGACGATGGCATTCTCGCGGTTTCGCCACTCGCCGGCTTCCTCTATCCTGATGTCGCGAATACGTTGCCCATGCTCGTAGACGGCTGCGGCCACGACGCCGCGCCGCTCATAAGGAGGCGACGCCGGCTCGCTGCCGGCCCGCGCGGAAACTCTGTCCAGATCCTTCAGCCTTTCCAAATCCTGCCGTCCTCCCGTCCCGCGGATCACGTATCCGCAATCAACGCCGGTCAGGCGTTGCGCCGATCATAATGCCATTTTCTAAAACATGCATCCGCTTCCGCACGGGGACGGCTAAACCCTCACTGTCCGAAAAAACGCCGAACCAATCGCCAGAGGGCGGCGCGCCGTTGAACGTGGCCAATGACCGGCTCCTTTTCCAAACGGAACATAAAGGCGCCTAGCGATGGCCAGGCGCCTTTGTTTCGTCATGATGCGAAGGCCGGAGTGCGCCGCGCGCCCATTCTCAGCACGAAATAGATCGCCCCGCCGATGGCGACGCCGAAGAACCAGCCATAGGTGCCCCACCAGTCGGGCAGGATGGAGGTGAAGGTCGGCAGGATCGAGGAGAACAGCGCACCGACCGCAAAGGCGATGAAGGCATTGCCGTGCCAGCCGTTCTGGAACCGGAACTCGCCATTCTCCTGATAGAGCGCCTCTACGTTCAGCTGGCTCTTCCGAATGAGATAGTAGTCGACCATCATGATGCCGAAGATCGGCCCCATCGTCGAACCGATGAAGTTGACGAAGTGCGCCGCACCCGTCTCCCAGGGAGCGAATGGATAGAGCACGAGGGCGATCAGCGCGGCGATATATCCGCCGCGCTTGAAGTTGATCTGGCGCGGGAAGACATTGGCGAAGTCGAAGGCCGGCGAGACGAAGTTTGCCACGACGTTGATGCCGAGCGTGGCGACCGCGAATGTCAGCGCTGCAAGCAGCGCTAGGAACCAGCTGTCAAATTTCGCAGAGATCATTTCCGGATGCAGCAGCACCTCGCCGTAGACGGTGAAGGCGGCCGTGGTCGTGACGCCTGCGACGAGGCAGAAGGCCAGAAGATTGATCGGCAGGCCCCAGAGATTGCCCTTCCGCAGCGCCTTTTCGCTCGTTGCGTAACGCGAGAAATCGCAGAAATTCAGATAGAGCGCAGCGAAATAGGTAAGCCAGGTGGCGGCGACAGCGGCAAGCGCCGCAATCGAGCCGGGTTCACCCGGCACGCCGGCATCCTTGGTCTTTTCGATCAGCACGTCGCGCGGGATCTCCGAACCGAAGGAAAAGGTGCCTGATTTGGCGACCAGATAAACCGCGAGGATCAGCATCATGATCCAGACGGCAGGGCCGGCCCAATCCTGGAACTTGCGGACCGTTTCCATGCCGCGCTGAATGATCAGCAGCTGCAGTGCCCAGACGATGACGTAGCAGATGAGTTCGAGGGTCGAGTGGCCGAGCAGGTGGCTGTTCTGATGGAAGGCGAGCAGGCTCTCATTCCTGATCAGGAGGGCGACGATCGCACCGGATGCGGCGGCGGTCTGCGCCCCGTACCAGAAGCAGGCGACGACCGCCCGGACGAGCGCTGGAACATTGGCGCCGAAGGTGCCGAAGGAGGCGCGCGCCAGAACCGGAAAGGGCACGCCCGTGCGCACGCCGGCATTTCCGACCAGGCTCATCAGGAAGAAGATGACGAGAGAGCCGATACCGATGGCGATGACGAAGTTCACGAAGCTGCCGCAGAGCAGGAACAGGCTCGCCGCCAGATAATAGCCCCAGAGACTATGGACGTCCGATGTCCAGACGTTGAAGATGCTGAATGCACCCCACTTACGCTCCTCCGCGGGCGCAAGATCCTCGTTGTACTACGAGGGAGACGGATTTTGAATGCTCATAATGCCCTCCCATATCCCCAGTGGCCGACTCGGCCACGATGGAAGTCTGCGCTTCATTTAGGCATCTGACAATTTAATAGTCACATTGTACACAATCCTGATCAACCAGATTTACAGGCTATCGGCCTATTGCGAGCGAACGACACGTCCTGCCAAGCGAAACGGGCTTGCGACTGCGGCGCCTGCGGCATCGAACACGAAGGCGCCGACATCGCCGGCGGTCGACCGCCCGCCGCTTTCGAAGGAAGCAAGCTGGGCGCCGAACTTCGCGAGTGATGCGTAGCGGTCGTGGCCCAACCCGTCGGAGGTCTTGATCGAGGTAATGTCGATGACCCGGAGCCTGGCCTGCAAGGCCGCCTTCTGGATGACGGGATCGTCGATATCGAGGCGGCCGACGCGCGCCCGTTCGCCGGCGATGAAGCTTGAGGCCACAAGCGCCCGGTCGTCCCTGGAAACCAGGAGGGAGATCGGGTTCGGCATTGGACCGATGTCCTTCAGCTGCGACCGGAAGACATCGACGTCGATGTCAGGAGCGGCGAGCACCACCGCCAGCTTGCCAATCACGGCGTCGCGATGCTGCAGCTTGAGTTCTCGCACCGTTTCCATCACCAGAAAACCGCCCATGCTGTGCCCGAACAGGATGATGCGCTTCACCTTGGCCGATGCCGAGAGCGATGTGACGAGGGAATTAAGTTCGCTGCGCGAGGAAAGCGCGGCGTCGCGGTCGGCGACATATCCGGCTACGGATGCCGCCGACGGCCAGGAAAACAGGATCGGAGCGCCCGGGATCTTCGCGTCGGCGGCGATCTGCGCGGTGCGGTAAAGCGCCTCCTGGTAACTGTAGTTGTAGCCATGGACGAAGATGCCGACGGTGCCTTCGGGCGGCACGGCGGCGAGCGCCTGCTGTACGAAAGCCTCCTTCGGCAGCTGCCTGCGCTCGATGACGGCAAATTGGCGTTCGGGGTCCGGCTTTGCCCTGGGATAGGTGATCGCGGTATCCTTCCTACCGGGAGGAACCGAAAACGCGTACTGCTCATAGGTCAGCTTCTCTGACCATGTGCTGTCGAATCCGCCCCGCACGCGATCGGGGGTTCTGTTGGTCGCGACGAGCACGCCCACCCTGTCCGGAGCCGTTTCCGAACCGGCCGGCTCGCTCAGATGCACAGGCGTCAAGACCTCAGGCGATGGCCGCGTGGCGCAGCCGGCAAGCATCGCCAGGCCGATGGCGACGATGATCGCCGGTATTGCCTTTGGCAAGCCTCGGAAATGCCGCTGCATTATCGATCCGTTTCCCTCAAGGCCAGACGCTCTCCGGCCTGTGGTTCTGTCCACGTCATCATTCGCCATGCCCTTCCCGCTCGGGTGTGGGATGGCATCGCCCGCGCCATCCCACCTATTTCGTCGCGGCCCGTGTTGCAGCGGCCGCCGCGGCGGCCGTAGGCGATGGCCGTCGAAGACTCTCTCATGCCTCCGCCGTGACTTCGGCCCGAGCACCCTCGTCCTTCGGGATCCTGAACCACGCGACGTAGAGCGCCGGCAGGAACAGCAGGGTGAGCGCGGTGCCGATGACGATGCCGCCCATCATGGCGTAGGCCATCGGTCCCCAGAAGATCTCGCGCGAGATCGGGATCAGCGCGAGGGTTGCCGCCGCCGCCGTCAGCATGATCGGGCGCATGCGGTGTTCGGTCGCCTCGATGACGGCCTGCCATGGCGCGACCCCTTCGGCGCGCAGATGCTCGATCTGCACCACCAGGATGACCGAGTTGCGGATCAGGATACCGATCAGCGCCAGCACGCCGAGGATGGCGACGAAGCCCATAGGCGCATTGCTGAGCAGGAGCGCCGTGACCACGCCGATCAGGGCCGTCGGCGCGACCGCAAAGACCAGGAAGAGGCGGCTGAAGCTCTGCAGCTGGATCATCAGGATCGTCGCCATCGTAAACAGCATCAGCGGAGCCACGGCCGCAATCGGCCCTTGCGCCTCGGCGCTGGATTCGACGGCACCGCCGATTTCCACCTTGTAGCCGACGGGAAGGTTCTTCTGGAATTCCTCCACTTTCGGCTTCAGCTGATCGACTATCGTGGCCGGCTGTGTCGAACCGATGACGGCTGCCTTGAGCGTGATCGTGGGCTGCCGGTCACGGCGCCAGATCGTCGGCTGCTCGAGTTCGTAGCGGAAATTCGCGACGGCCGACAAAGGCACGACCTTGCCGTTGGAGGTGGAGAGCTGCAGATTCTGAAGGGTCTGGATGGAGTCGCGCTCGGATGCCCTGGCTCGCCCGACGACGTTAACCAGGTAGATATCATCGCGAATCTGTGTTGCCGTCGAACCTTCGACGATGCTGTTGAGCGCGGTTGCTATGTCCTCGGAGGAAACGCCGAGCTGGCGCGCCTTGTCCTGAAGCACATCGACCTTCACGACGCGGGAGGGCTCGTTCCAGTCCAGCACCATGTTCGACAACAGCGGATGCGAACCGACGACGCCCGCAAATTGCTGGGAGATATCGCGTACCTTCTGAATATCCGGCCCGCTGATCCGGTACTGGACCGGTTTGCCCACCGGCGGGCCGATATCGAGAAGCTTCACGAAGGCATCAGTGCCGGGGAAGGTCTTCGTCAGATAATCCTGCAGTTCCGCCCGCACCTTGTCGCGCACGTCGAGGCCTTTGGTGACGATGATGGTCTGTCCGAAGGTGACATCGGGCGTCTGCACATCGAAGGACAGGATGAAGCGCGGCGCGCCCTGGCCGACATAGGTCGTCCAGTGGTCGATATCCTTGTTATCGGCCAGCATCTCCTTTTCGAACTTGGCCATCTGCCTGTTGGTCTCGGCAATCGAGCTGTTGTGCGGCAGGTTCCAATCGATCACGAGCTCGGTTCTGTCCGAGTTCGGGAAGAACTGCTGCTGCACCAGCCCCATGCCGCCGACCGAAAGGGCGAAGACGCCGACCGTCAGCACGATGGTGATCCAGCGCCAGCGCATCGCCAGCGTCAGCAGCCAGGAGAAGACAGCGGCGAAACGCCCCTTCTTCTCGTGATGCGACTTCATCGTCTTCGGCAGAATCGTTACCCCGAGAAGCGGCGTAAACAGCACAGCGACGATCCAGGAGACCACAAGCGAAACCGCGATGACGACGAAAAGCGTGAAGGTGAATTCGCCCGCCGCGCTGCTGTTGAGACCGACCGGGATGAAGCCCGCGACGGTCACCAGCGTTCCCGTCAGCATCGGAAACGCCGTCGATGTGTAGACGTGGGTCGCGGCCTTTCTCAGGTCATCGCCCGCCTCCAAGCGTGCCACCATCATCTCGACGGCGATCATGGCGTCGTCGACGAGCAGCCCGAGCGCGATGATAAGCGCGCCGAGCGAAATGCGCTGAAGCGAAATGCCGGAATATTCCATCACCACGAAAGTGATGGCGAGCACGAGCGGAATGGAGATCGCCACCACCATGCCGGCGCGCAGGCCGAGGCTGATAAAGCTGATGACGAGCACGATGACGATCGCTTCGAAGAGCGCGCGGGTAAAGCCTGAGACAGCCTCGTCGACGACATGCGGCTGGTCGGAAACACGGTGGACATCCACCCCGATCGGAAGATCGGCGACGACCTGTTTCATCCGCGCGTCGAGCGCCTCGCCGAACTCCAGCAGGTTGGCGCCCTGCTTCATGCCGATCGCAAGTCCGATCGCCGGCTCTCCATTGAAGCGAAACAGCGCCGAGGGCGGATCGACGTAACCGCGTTTGATCGTGGCGACATCGGTCAGCGGGAAGAAGCGGTCGTTGATGCGAAGGTTGATCGACCGCAGGCTCTCCTCGGAGGTGAACTGTCCACTCACCCTCAAGGCGATGCGCTCCGGACCGGCATCGACGAAGCCGGACTGGGTGACGGCATTCTGGGCCTGCAGCGTCTGGATGACCGATTGCTGGTCGATGCCGAGCGCTGCGATCTGGCGCGTGGAGAATTCGAGATAGATCGCCTCGTCCTGGGCGCCGATCACATCGACCTTGCCGACATTCGGCACCGTCAGAACTTCGGAGCGCGCATTTTCCACGAGATCGCGAAGCTGGCGCTGGGTCAGCCCGTCACTGGTGAAAGCGTAGATGTTGCCGAATACGTCGCCGAAGCGGTCGTTGAAGAAGGGACCGACGACCCCGCTCGGGAAATCGCCCTTGATGTCGGCGATCATGTTGCGGATGCGCAGCCAGGTCGGCGCGACATCCTTAGCCTTGGTCGTCGGCAGCAGCTCGACGAAGACGGTCGTCTGGCCGGCAACGGTCTGGCTTTTGGTGTAGTCAAGCGATTCCAGTTCCTGGAGCTTCTTCTCGATCCTGTCGGTCACCTGCCGCGTCACCTCCTCGGCGGAGGCGCCGGGCCACTGAGCGGTGATGACCATCGTCTTGATGGTGAAGTTCGGGTCTTCCTCGCGGCCGAGGTTCAGGTAGGAGAAGGCGCCGGCGAGAATGAACACGATCATGAAGTACCAGACGAGCGAACGATGCTCGAGCGCCCAGTCGGAAAGATTGAAGGACTTCACTGGCTGATCTCCTGGTCGATCCTGATGGCTTGGTCATCCTCAAGTTTATGCACGCCTGCCACGACGACCCTCTCTCCAGGAGCGAGCCCTTCGGTGACGCGGACGGTGCCGCCATTGGACACGTCGCCGTCGATGCTCACATGGCGGCGCGAGACCTTCTTGCCTGCTACGTCCACGATCCAGACGCTGGCGCCGTCGGTGCCGGCAAGGATCGCCGAGGACGGCAGCACGATCTCGGGATCGGCAGCGATTGTTGCGGAGGCTGTGATGACCGCGCCGAGCCTGAAGGCTTCAGGCGGATCGGCGAGCGCGATCTTGGTCCTGCTCGTGCGGGTGGCGGTCTCCGCCTCCGGCGCGATCTCGCGCACGACGCCCGTCGTGCGGATCGAAGGCTCGAGCTGCAGCGTCACTTCGAAGGGGGCGCCGATCTTCAGTTTCTGGGCAGCGGCCTGGGGCACGTCGACAACGGCGTCACGCTTGTCCGGCCGGGCTATCGTGACGACCGTCTGGCCGGCCGACACGACCTGGCCGACCTCGGCCGAGGTTGCCGTTACGACGCCATCGAATTCCGCCTTAAGCTGCGCATAGCCGAGCTGCTCCTTGGCCTTGTCGAGATTGGCCTGCGCCTTGGCGACGGCGGCGGCGGCCGTCCGTCTCGCCTGTTCGGCCTCTTCGAGCGAGGCCTCCGTGCCCGAGCGCGATTCCACCAGCGCGCGCTGGCGCTGTTCCGTCGTCACCGCGTTTCGAAGCTGGGCGTCGCTGTTCTCGACGTCGGATTGGGCGCTGCGCACGGCAAGTTCCAGCGCCAGCGGATCGATGGCGGCAACGACATCGCCCTTCTGGACGACGTCGCCGACATTGACATTGCGGGCGATCATCCGCCCGAGGATCCGGAAGCCGAGTTCGGTCTCGATCGTCGGCTCGATTGTGCCGGTCAGGCCGAGGCTGGTTGCAGGCGTCTGCCTAACTGTCATCGACAGCACGGGACGGGGCGCTTCACCAGTGCTTTCCTCCTGCTTCGTGCAAGAGGAGATCAGGGCCGTACCCATCATCAGTGCGATTATCTTGGGACGAATACTCACTTGGATGCTTCCTTGACGTAAGACACGATTTCACCGGGTCTGAGGAATTTGGTGCCGTCGGTCACCACGACGTCGCCTGCCGACACGCCCGACTTGACGATGAAGCTGCCGGTCTCGTAGCCGGCGACTTCAATCGCTCTCACTGAGACCACAGAGGATGAGGGATCGACGATCCAGACGGCGGGCTTGCCGTCCTTGGAGGTCATTGCCGACCAGGGCAGCTGGATGACGTCCTGGGGGACATAACTGAACTTCCCGACGACGGGAGCGCCGAGCGGAATAGGAGCATCGCTCGATATCGCGACCTTGACCCTGATGGTGCCGGTGGAAGAATCGATGGTCGGCGAAATCTCGCGAACCTTCGCCGTGATCTTCTGCGAGGGATTCGACAGCAGGGCCACAGTGCCGTCGCCGTCGATCGGGCGCAGGAAGGCGCTCTCGACCACTTCGAAGACGGCGTCCCGGTCGCCGTCATGGGCAAGGGTGAAGACGACCTGGGCGGCCTGCGCCACCTGTCCGACCTCTGCATTGCGGGCGGTGATCACCCCGGCGGCATCCGCCTTCAGCTCCGTGTAGGATAAGGTATCCTGCGCGGTTTCAAAAAGCGCCTGCGCCGACTTCGTCGATGCCTGCGCGGTCAGAAGCGCCTCCTGCGCCTGGTCGAGCGCAGCGCGCGTTGTCACTTGTGTTCGAAACAGGCTCTGCTGGCGGTCGAAGGCAAGCTGCGCCTGGGTCTGCTGAGCCTCAGCGGACTGAAGATTCGCGGCCGCTACATCCAGATCGGCCTTCTGTTCTTCCGGATCGATGCGCGCCAGCAGCTGCCCTGCCTTTACGGACTGCCCGACCTCGACCAGCCGCTCGACGATCTTGCCACTGACGCGGAACGACAGATCGGTCTGAACACGGGCGCGGACCTCTCCCGTCAGCGCACCGCCCTCGCTCAGCGGCTCAGACCTGGCGACGACGACGCCGACCTGCCGCGCGGCAGGTTCGCTCGGCCCGCCTGGCTCGCTGCAGGAGACGAGACCGATCGTGCATACGATCGCTGTGGCGACCAGAATGGTTCTCATGGTTGACCTCTTGCTCTCAACGGCAGCTGCTATATAATTGACTGACGGATTAGTCAATGAAACTTTCACGACAACGACGGCGGGCAATCAAGTCAAGGCAGGCGAGGCACGAATGGCGGCTCAGAAGAAACTCACGCGCGCGGAACAGAAGGCGCTGCGACCCATCCAGATCCTGGATGCCGCATTCGAGGAATTCGTCAGAAACGGGTTCGCCGGCGCCCGCGTCGACGACATCGCAGACAGGGTCGGCGTCACCAAGGGCACGGTCTATGTCTACTTCGAGACGAAGGAAAAGCTCTTCGAAGCCATGATCAGCCACTTCTCCGTCCCCTTTCAGGAACTGCTCCAAATCACCGCTGGCCTCGGCGGCAGCGCCACCGACAGGCTGATGTCCATTCTCGGTCTACTTTACGACCAAATCGCGGAGGATCGTACAACCCGCGAATTGACACGGCTGGTCATTTCGGAAGGACAGCGGTTCCCCGACCTGATCGATCGCCACCACGACCAGTTCATAGCGCCGATTATCGCCAGGATCGACGCTCTCATCCTGGAAGGCGTTGCGTCAGGGGAATTTCGCGAAATTCCCGTCGAATTCTCCGACATCGTGGTCGCGCCGATTCTGACGACGACGGTTCTGCGGTTGATCTTCGACGATCGCCGCGTGCCGACGCCTAGCAAGGACGCCTTCATGCGAGCCTATTTCGACCTGCTGTTCAACGGGCTGCTTGCCGAACGTCGCTGATTGCGGATGACGAAAATATCAACGCAAGCACATGGCTTTTCTAAAGTCTTTATGTGAAAACATCGAGTTAGCTTATGCTTCGAAGGTACGATCTGAATTCCTGGCGGAAAAAGTGGAACGTAAAGTCAATCTCAAAGATGTCGCACGCGATGCCGAAGTGTCGCTGAGCACGGCCTCGCACGCCCTGAACGGCACTGCGCCGCTGACGATCGAAGTGCGGGAAAGAGTTCTGGATTCGGCAAAACGTCTCGGTTATCTCGACCGCCGGAGAAAGAAGGCGACGATCGCCGCCTTGCACGTTCTGCTTCTCGCCATTCCTCACGATGCCGCGCCGGAGAGCGATCTCAATCTGGTGAGCTGGACGATTCTCAATGGTCTTCGCAGGGAATGCGAGCGTCGCGGCATCCGCATCGTGCCCTACGTCAGCAGCGGCCGGCGCATCGACGGCGCCGAGGTCAGGCAGATCGCCATATCAGAACGCGCTGATGGCATCGTGGTGCTGAATGATGATCAGCCCGAACTCATCCGCAGCCTCGCCTCGGCGGATATGCCCGTCGTCATCGTCAACGGCGAGGATCCCGCCATGCTGGTCGATACGGTGACACCTGAAAACCGCTTCGGCGCACGGCTCGGAATCGAGCACCTCCTGGCGCTTGGCCACCGCCGGATCCTGCATCTGACCTGGAAGGGCCGCACGACCATCCAGCGCCGGTATGACGGTTTTTCCGATGCCTATTTCGCCGCACAGCTTCCCGTGCCGAAGGATATGATCATCGAGGCGGAGGGATATGAGCCCCGGCATGGCGAAGCGGCCATCAATGCGCTGCTCCATCGCGACCCCACGCTGAAAGGCGCAACCGCCGTCTTCTGCGCGGCCGACAATCTGGCGCTCGGCTGCCTGAAGGCATTGGCCGATCGCGATATACGCGTTCCCGACGCAATATCCGTGCTCGGCTTCGACGACATCGTTCCCGGCGAGTTCAGTCGCCCGCCGCTGTCCACCGTGAGCGTGCCGACCGACCGTCTCGGCGCGGCAGCGCTCGCGCTCATCGAACAGCGGTTGATTGCCAATGATCCGCAGCGGCCGGCTCATCGTCTGGAGCTCGGCTGCCATCTCGTCCTGCGGGGCAGCATCGCACCGCCGCGCTAAAATGCCGGAAGAGCCAGCCTCTCGAGCTCCTAAGCTCACCTCAGCGCAAGCGCTCAGCCCGCAGCCGTGTATCGCGCGGGCTTTCTCCAAAGGTGCTGCGGTAAATGATGGAGAACCTGCCCGCGTGGGCAAAACCCCAGATCGCGCAGATTTCGCGGACGGATTGCTGGTTCGTCGGATCCCGCAACTGCTCGCGTGCCGCCTGCAGCCGGATCGTGCGGAGGTAACCGGCCGGCGACGTTCCCCTGAAGGCCTTGAAGCCCGTTTGCAGCGCACGAAGGGAAACCCCGACATCATCGGCGACCATCGTCATGGTGAGAGGTTCCGCGATATTGGCATGCATGTAGTCGATAGCGCGTCGGACATGCCAAGGTGCAATCAACGATACTTTCTTTTTTTCCAGATGATCGGAAAACCGATGCCGGCCAAATCGGATCACGAGGTGAGCAAGAGTTTCGCTCATCGCGGCTGCGGCAAGAGGCGAAGATAGCAACGGACCGGCGCCGCGCATGCCCTGCACGATCGTCTGGAGCAGATTGCCGATGAGTTGGCCCGGCTGCGTCGCGCGATCCAGGATCGGGTCGAGACCGAACGACTCCGATAGGGGCTTTTCCACCAGCGAGGCGAGGACCCTTTTCATAACCTTCCAGTCCAGAAAAAGGGCGTCCGAGCGGTGCGGTCCTCCCTGGACCACACGATCGCCGACTTCGTGATTGTTGGCCATGAGAAAGTAACCGGCGCCACTTTCGACCGTTCTCTTTCCTATCGACAGTCGAAAAGAGCCTGTGTGCGGCATAAAAAACGCGAGATGCTGGGGAGACTCATCAAGCGTCCGGATCGTCCAGGAACTCTGATAGACCGAATGAAGCACCGTGAGCGCCTCAGTCCTTCTCAGATCCGCGGCCCAGGCGAATTTTCGGTCATCCTTCAACGGCTGTGCGCCGAAAACGCCGTAACCAGCCGTAAAGGCCTGAACCATTGATTCGAAGCTGGTGCCTCCATGCGTGGGCTCGAATCCGTACCCCCCATGCTCGGCAATTGCCATTTTCTCCCGTCTTAACGCATCCATGCCGCTCGGTTCTTTTCTTCTGCCGCCTGACATCATCGCGACTGGTCTGGCCAATCTTGATGGGTTAAGCAGGACCGGCAAAACCACGGATGATTTCGTTGCCCCGCAGAAGCAAAGCGTCCCCTCCACCTGCTTCACACCTACAGTGTAAATCAATATGTTTGGAAAATGAAGTACGCTCCGCTGGACCACGTCGCCCCACACTTCCTGCGAGACACAGAGCCCGCGAGAGTAGCCTCCCGTAACGAACGGGACCTTTTGCGGTTGATCTGGAAGTCGCCCGGCATCGAGCGCTCCAGCCTGACCGATCCACTCGATCTCACCCAGCAATCGCTGCACAGAATCGTCGGCCGGCTTCATGATCGGGGAATGGTCGCCTTTTCCCAATCGGAAAACCGGCGCCCCGGTCCACCAAGCCCGGAGCTGACACTGCGAAGGGAGTGGTGTCTGACGCTCGGCATCTCCATCAATGTCGGAACGATTGGCCTTTGCCTCATGGGTTTCGGCGAACCATTGGACAAAATGGAAATTCCCCAGGCCGGCTCGTCGCTATCCCTTGAAATGGAGCGGATCGAAGCAGCGGTCGAACAGATCCTCGCCCGGCGCAGCGCCAAGCGGCGCGACATCCTCGGCGTCGGCCTCGCAGTCTCCGGCCATCGCATGCTGGATACGGCTTTCAATTGTCCCCTGCCGCTCGCCCATTGGTCGCTGATCGACCTGGCGCCATTGCTTGGGGAGCGGCTTGGCCTGCCGGTCTGGGCAGACAATGTCGCCAGGACTGCGGCCTTGGCGGAAGCAATTTTCGGCGTCGGGCGTGACGTTGCCGATTTTGCCTATATCGCCCACCTTCATGGCTATGGCGGCGGCCTTGTCTCCGGCGGCATGCCGTTTCGCGGCAGTTTCGGAAATGCCGGCGAAATCTCCGTTCTCTTCGGGCGTCAGGACTACGACGATCGCCCCGCTCTCAACCAGCTGCTCGAACATCTTCGCGCCAAAGGGCGCGTGGGCCTGACCCTGAGGGATCTGAAGAACGAAAATCTAGTGGAGTGGGACGGTGTCGAGGAATGGATCGACCGCGTCACTCCGGCCCACAACCGAGCCATCAATGCGATCTGCGCGATCTTCGACCCGGCATTGATCGTGCTTGGCGGCGAGCTTCCACATTCACTTGCGAGAATGCTGATCGAACGCACCGAATTCAACAATCTGCCTCGGCATGGCGCATTGCGCGACGTTCCGGGGCTGGCCGTGGCGAATATCATCGACGCCCCCGGCGCGATCGGCGCAGCCCTGATCCCGCTCTTCGAAACTGTTCTGTGATCGCGGCTCAGGCAGCCAACCCGCCCCGCTTCCCTCTAAAGAGGACTGAAGCGCACCGCAGGACCAGGTGCGGTGCGCTTCAGCTGGCGCGAGATGGGAAGGCAGTCTTCAATGCTTGGGAGGTTTGCTCATCTCGACCCCAATCGGGGCTGCGCCAGGCTTCGTTCACTTCATTCCCGTACCGGCAATGCCCGTGGTGATGTATTTCTGCAGGAACAGGAAGACGACGGTGACGGGCAACAGGCTGAGGAAGGTCATCGCCAGGATATAGTGCCACTGCACCGAGAACTCTCCCTGGAAGGCGTTGAGACCGACCTGCAGGGTGAAATTCTCGCGGCTGTTGAGGACGATGAGCGGCCAGAGGAAATCGTTCCAGCGCCAGAGCACGGAAAAGATCGCCAGCACCGCAAGCGCCGGCGCCGTCAGCGGCAGGATGATCCGCCAGAAGATGCAGAATTCGCTCGCCGCATCGACGCGCGCCGCCTCGATCAGCTCGTCGGGTATGGTCAGCATGTATTGCCGCAGCAGGAACACGGCCGTCGGAGAGGCGACGGTCGGCAGGATGACGCCCCAGAGATTATCGGCAAGCCCGACCCCCACGATGACGAGATAGGCCGGAACCATGACGACGGCGAGCGGGATCATCAAGGTCGAGATGATGATGACGAACACAGTCGTGTCGCCCCGAAATTTGTATTTCGACAGCGCAAAAGCAGCCATGGCGTTGACGATCAGCGTCAGCAGCGTGGCAACCACGGTGACGAAGACCGAATTCTTCAGGAAGGTCAGGAAGTTGAAGCGCGTCAGCGGATCGGTGTAGTTCTCGGTGGCAACCGTCAGATGCTGGACCGGCGTGATCCCCTTCACGTCGACACCGACCGGTTGCCCCGGATTTGCAGGATCGACCATCTGCGCCTTGAGACCGATGCGCCGCACCATGGCCATTTCACGTTGCCGGCCGTCAATCGTTACGTTCCAAAGGCTGAGCGGCTTGTCGAATCCGGGCACGGTCTGTTCCACGGCGGCCCGGGGAAGCAGCGACGGTGGAAAGCGGGTGATCTCGGCCGCGGGCTTCAGTGAGGAAAGGCCTGCCCAGAGGACGGGAATGAGCACGGCTAGCGTTCCGCCGATCAACCAGACCCAGGACAAAACGTCGGTAATATCGATGCGCCCGGCCCGGCGTGTGCGTGAGAGAAAACTGATCGGGCTCATCTCAGGACTCCATTCGCTTGCCGAGGCGCAGCTGTATGAGGGTGAGGACCAGAAGCACCAGACCCATGAGAACCGATGCGGCGGAGGCAAGCCCGAAGAGACGGAGATCGCTGCCGAAGGCCATCTGGTAGATATATTGGACGATGAAGCTGTTGGCCGTGCCCGGGCCGCCGCCATTGGTCAGAACCCAGGCCTCGTCAAAGATCTGCACCGACTTGATCATCAGAAGGATGAATACGACGAGCAGGTTCGGAGCAAGAAGCGGCAGCGTGATCCTGAACAGTGTGCGGCGCGGTGAAGCGGCATCGATGGACGCGGCCTCGTAGAGATCTTTGGGGATTGCCTGGAGGCCGGCGAGCAGGATCAGCGTGTAAAAGCCCATATGGAACCAGACCGACACGACGACCACGAAAAAGCGCGACCAGCCAACATCGAGCAGGAAGATCTCGGGGGGAACGCCAAGCATCTGAAAGAAGGCGTTCAGCAGGCCGTTGCGATCGAGGAACCACTTCCAGATCAGGCCGATGACCACGGGAGAAAGCAGAACGGGATAGAAGAACATCGCCCGGAAGAAGCCACGCGCGAAGATCGCCCGATTGAGGATCAACGCCGTGATCAGCGCCACCAGCAATGTAGCGACGACATTAAAGGCCACGAACCAAAGAGTGTTCCACACCGCCGTCCAGAACAGCGATTCCTGGCAGGTTCCAGGCTGAAGGTAATTGCCGCAGGAAAGCAGGGTGCGGAAGTTGTCGAGACCGACGAACGGCCGGTCGGAGACGAAGAGATTGGTGCCGCCGGTGAAGGCGTAGCCGACGGCGATCGCGATGGGAAGGAACGTGAAGATTCCAAACAGGATGAGGTTCGGCGCCAGGAACAGCCATGGCATCCGCTTGCGGCCGAACAGACGCTCGATCGCATTCATGGGCGCCTCGACCACCCTCATCGCCGTTTCACCTGTCTGAGACAGCAATGTACCGGCCGTGATCTCTGCCATGTCAGCGCCTCCCCTGCCCGGACCGTCGGCCAAAGGCCAGGCCGCTTTCGGGATCGAACAGATGAACGCGGGCGGGATCTGCATCGATCAAGATACGGTCGCCCGAAACCGGCGCGAAATGGCCGACTTCATGGATGATGATCTGGTCATCTTGCCCGGCGAGATTGCCGTAGACATAGGTCTCGGTCCCGAGCCCCTCGTGATATTGCACGACGAACGGCAGGCCCCGCTCGCCGGATCGGGTGAAATGCGCGGGCCGGATACCGACCACAACCGCCTGACCGACCGCAATGCCGGCGGGATCGACATTGCTGACGATCGTGCCGCCATTGCCGACATCGACGACGACGCCGTTTTCGCCGACGCCCGAGACCCTGCCCTTGATGATGTTCATGCGCGGCGAGCCGAGGAAACCGGCGACGAAGAGATTGCGCGGATGATCGAAGAGCTCCAGCGGTGCCCCGACCTGCTCGACCCGACCGGCGCGCAAAACGACGATCTTGTCGGCCATGGTCATCGCCTCGACCTGATCGTGGGTAACGTAGATCATCGTCGTCTTGATGTCACGATGGAGCTTGGTGATCTCGGCCCGGGTCTGGACACGCAGCGCCGCATCGAGGTTCGACAGCGGCTCGTCGAAGAGGAAGATGTCGGGCTCGCGCACGATCGCCCGGCCGATCGCCACGCGCTGGCGCTGGCCGCCCGAAAGCTGCTTCGGACGCCGGTCGAGATAGGGTTCGATAGCCAGCATTCTGGCCGCCTCGGCAATGCGGGCCTCTATTTCAGCCCGCTTGAACTTCAGATTTTCCAGACCGAAGGCTAGATTCTTGCGCACGCTCATATGCGGATAGAGCGCATAGGACTGGAAGACCATCGCGATTTTGCGCTCGGCCGGCGACAGTGCGCTGACGTCCTTGCCACCGATCGCAATTGCGCCCGAGGTCACCTCCTCAAGGCCCGCAATGACGCGCAGCAGGGTCGACTTGCCGCAGCCCGACGGTCCGACAAAGACGACGAACTCGCCGTCCTTGATGTCGAGTTCGACGTCATGCAGGATTTTGACGGCGCCATACGACTTGTTGACGGTGGAAAGTTTCAGTTCTGCCATGCCCCACTCCCATCAGATGCCGTCGTTTCCATGACGACGTCGATTGCGTTCCAGCCTTGCGGCAGCGGTCCAGGCCTCGTGATCCGCACCTTGTTCATCGATATCCCGGCGACATCGGCCACGTAGACCGCCGGCATTCCGCCGGGATAGTCCTGCAGGCCGATCACCCGCCCGTCCGAACCCCGAGTCCAGGCATTGGCACGCCCGCCGCCATCGGCCTTCGGCGCGAGGTCGGCATTCGTCGGGCGCAGATCGTAGGTCCGCCCGGTGCCGAGCTGCCCGGGCTGCTGATCGATGGCGATCCGGGCGAGGGATACGTTGCTGATGCCCGCCGGCGCAGCCGCGATTATGGTGATCGCCCCTTCCATGCGGCCGGTCACGTCTTCGACGACGAGATTTTCGACGGCGCCCGCAGGCCGCTCGGCGATCCGGTCGACGACATTGACGGTCAGCGCCTCCCCGGAGCCCCAGAAGCCATCCGGCGTTTCCCGGCACTCTACCGAAATCCTGGAAAACCTCACATTCGAGATCCGGCCGCCGTCGCGGGAAAATATGCCGAGCGCCCGGTTGGAAGACGAGACGCTGCAATCCTCAAACAGGACATTGGTGACATCGCCATGCGTTTCCGTGCCGATCTTCAACGCACAGCTCAAGCTCTGAACGAAACAGCGGCGCACGAGAATGTTCTCGCACCGGCCGATGGCCACACCTTCAGGACCGATGCTCGTCTTCAGGCATATGCCGTCGTCGGCCGTCGATATGTTACAGTCCTCAATGACGGCGCCGCGGCAGGCGTCGAGCACGATGCCGTCCGTATTGGGAAGGCGGCGATCGTTTTCGATGGTGACGCTGCGGACCGCGACATCGGTGCAGTTGACGAAATGCAGCGTCCACATCGGCGAGCGGCTGATGGTGACGGAACTGATCTCGACCTCGTCGCAGCCTTCGAGGACGACGACACGGGGACGGAATTCGGCCGGAATGAAAGTTCCCACCGTCTCGTCGTCTCCTGTGATGAAGCTTTCGCAGCCGGCTTCGATGCGACCCTCCCCCGTCAGGCTGATGCGCCGCGCATCCCGCGCGACGATCATGCCTCGATCGGATTTTTCGGCGATCACCGAAACCGTTGTATGCGCGTAGGCCGCATAGTCGGGGACGGGCCGCAAGATCGCGCCGGCGGCAAGGTGCAGATCGACCCCGGAGCGCAGCCGGAGCCCCTGGCAGCGGTGGATGCCCGCCAGGAGCTCCAGGCGTCCGCCGCCGGAAGCCGAAAGAGTGTCGATCGCAGCCTGCAGGCCATCGGTATTATCGCCGTCGAACGCCTCGATCGCGACGCGGGAGGTGGTACTCATTGGCGTCGGCCGCTCTCGATGAAGACTTCGGTCAGCAGCAGCATGGTCAGCGCCTGGCCGTAGGGCGTCGGCAGGTTCGGGATGCGCCGGTAGAAATCGAGGTCATGGCCCATCGGCGTGCCGTCCGAAACGCCGTGGACGACGCCCTCCTCGTCGATCTGGGCGAGTACGGCCTTGAGCGCGCGCTCCGCATGGACCTTGTCGCTCTCGCCGAGAATGCCGGCGTCGATGGCGCGCAGAATGCCATAGGCGATGCCTGCGGTGGCCGAGGTTTCCAGCGGCGAAGAGGGATCGTCGAGCAGAGTCGTGAACATGCCGTCCGGCCGCTGATGTGCTTTCAGGGAACGCACCTGGCTGACGAGGACGTTCGACAGGAACCGCCGGTCCTTCTCGCCGAGCGTCGGCACGAGATCGAAGAGCTCGGGAATGGCGACGGTGATCCAGGCGTTGCCGCGGGCCCAAAAGGCATTGGCGAAATTGTGGCGGCCGTTGAAGGTCCAGCCGTGATACCAGAGCCCGGTCACGGGATCGGAGAGATAGCGGGTGTGGATGACGAACTGATAGACGGCCTCGTCGATCCAGTCGTTGCGCTCGCAGAGCACGCCGGCGCGCGCGAGGAACAGGCAGGCCATGAATAGCGTGTCATCCCACAATTCGCCGTCGTTGAGGCGTTCCTTGACGACGTGCTGGAAGCCGCCGTCTTCCGTCTTCGGCAGCTCCTTGACGAGCCATTCGGCCCAATCCTCGACAAGGGCGCGGAAATCCGGGCGGTCGACATGCTCGACGAGGATCGCGAGCGGCAGCATTGGCGCCGTGCTGTTGATCTGGCGCGGCGGCAGGCCGCGGTCGATCTGGGCGCTGTACCAGGCGACGAGTTCCTGCAGCGCCTTCTGGTCATTGGCGGAGATCGCACGGCGCAGAAAGCCGTAAAGGCCGACGCCGACTTCCCAGTCCCATTCGTCGAACTGGATTCCCGAAGCCGCATTGTCGGTCACGAGACCTTCCTTGATGCCCCTGAGCCGGCTGAAAGCCGTCGCCACGCGATCGATCGTCGTCAGGAGAGCGGCGTTGTCGACAGATGCTGTATTCATGCTGAAATCCTATATTCTCAGGAGTAAAACGGCCCGTCAGCGGCGGCTTGGGACGCGGCGCTGTCGTGGGTGAGGATGGGGTGCGGCTGATCATGGGTGAACGGCCGTGGCTTGCCGGCGATCGAAAGACCGTCGGCATAAGAGAGGGAGATCTCAAGACCGCCGGGCGGCGTCAGGGAAAGACGCCGAAGCACAGGATCGAAGGCAACCGTTGTCTGGCACAGGCGTTCGAGAAAGGCCTTGAAGGCATCGTCATTGCCGCATCCGACGATGGCCGCCCAACCGCAGAGCGACCCGCAGGACCGCGCCTCGCGGCCGGCGGTCGGCCCATCGGTTATCAGTTTCAGGCCGTTAGACGCCCAAAGAGCGGCAAATCCCCTGCCCGACCGGGCGATCAACCATCTGTCTTCGACGATGAGATCGTCGAGGCCGTCGCGGCCGATATAGGCATGCGTCCAGGCATGCCGTGCGTCGCCCGTGTCCTCGATCAGCAGGGCGACATCGCGGTGCTGGGCGACGCGCGGCAGGATGCCGTTTCCGGCCCAGTAGGACGGTCTTTGGTTGCCCCACGGATCGTCTTCGCCGGGATGATTAACCCACAGCCTCGCCATCGGATGGCCGGCGAGCCGGATATCCAGAACGTGCTGCTGATGCCCCTTCCGGCCGGTCTTGTGGTCGACGACCGTCGAAAGCTGCGCAGCCTCGTTCTTGAAGAGCACGAGCTTTCCGCTCTCCAGCCCCTGACTGTAGCGGGCCTCGACGCTTCTTCCCCGCGACAGCGAAGCAAGCTCGGCGAGATCGGCCGGCGGCTCATAGTCACCGGCGCAGAACATGGTCAGCGCCGCCACGCCATTGTTGAGCCAGCCGGTGCCAAAGGCGACCTGGGCGAAGGGCGCAAGTTCGGTCAGCGGGCCGGCGCGCAGTTCCTTGTCGTAGGCGCGCCCCTGCGACCCCGCCGGAACGCCGGCAAGCGTATGAAGGGCGATCATACGGAAGATGAGATCGATCTGGCGCCGGGCACGATCGGCGATCCCGCTCTCCGCCCAGCGCTCCAGCGCCATTAGGCCGATGAAATCGATCGGGTAATAGGCGGCCGAGTTCCACTCCGCCAGACCATGGGCCTCAACGCTGTCGAACCAGCGCCCGAGGCGCTCGACGGCAAGTTCCGCCTGCTGCCGTCCCGTGCGGCCCGAGGCTGAGAACACCTCGTCGGGCAAAAGAAGCCCGGCCAAAAGCTGGCTGGTATGGAAGCAGAGCACATGGTTCTCGCTCCAGAACCACATCGCGTCATTGCCCGGCTCGTCGACCCAGTAGCGATAGGAGAGAACGGATTGGCGGATGCGCTCGACCGTGGCCTTGGGCATGCGGTCGCCATGGGCGCCGAGCAGCCACAGGAGCGGCACCATGATGAAATCCGAGCAATCCTCGCGCGCATCGATGGAGGCGAGCGTCGCATCGACGATGCGGTCGAAGCTCTCCTGGTCGTCGTAGCCAGTTTCCATCATGGCAATCAGGCGGCCGGCGCGGTTGGCGCCGAAGCGAGCGCTGTATTCCAACGCCTGCCGCTTGCGGGCGGCAAGCGATGCCTCTGCCGGCAATGGCGAGATGCTGCTCATGAAGGCGGCGTCGATGACGCGGGTGACCGAGCCCGGCCCGGAGCCGATCGTCATGCGGATGCCGTGATAACCGTCCGCAATGGCGCAGACATCGACGGCCGTCAGCCGGTTCTGACCGGCGTGCAGGGTCAGTTTCGCATGGGCGAGAACCGGTCGCTCGTGGCCATGGCCGACCACTTTGAGCTCCACCGGCAGGTCGCGCTCCGGCGCCGTATCGAAGATGATCTCCGGCGGCTGGTTGACGAACACGTCGCGGGCGGGGCGCACGCCTCGCGAAAGCGCTTCCAGCTCCCTCACCTCATCCTGATCGAGCGATACCGGCAGCAGCACGCAGAGCGGCTCCTCGTCCAGCATTTCGAGTTCGAAGAACCAGGTCGTGTCGCGCTCGGCAAGATCTTCGGTATGGACGAGAATCTCGTTGTCGCCCGCTTCGAGCGGCAGCCTTATCTCGGTTCCGCTCTCGAGGTTGCGCCTGAAGGGTTCGAAGCGCACCGCCTCCTGGCCGTTGACCCATATGCGAACGCCGCCGCACGTCTTGAGCGCGAGGTTGAGCGTGCGCGAGGCTTCCGTTCTGAAGGTGCCCTTCAGCCATCGCCTGACATGCGTCGGAACATGCCAGAAGCTGGTGAATTCGACGCGGCGATTCGAACCCGGAAGATAGAGGCTCTCGCTCGGCCAGGCTTTATCGGGGACAAGCTCGCGCCCCACCATTGTCGACCAAAAGGCCTTGCGGCAAGGCAGGTCGCCGACGTCGACGAAGCCGTTGATGAACCGATAGTTGACGCGGTCCTCGGCAGGCGCCGGCTCGCCGGGAAAATAGCTGGCAATGAGGCCGGAAACCGCCCACGCGGTGATCGTCTGCCCCCGCGCCACGCTGTAGGCGGGCGCCATGCCGTCCGGTTGCTTGATGCGTTCCGCGTTCACAGACTGCCTCCTCCGCAATCGCATGAAAATCTTTTCATTCGCTATGTAATGAGCGTTATTCTCGAAAACTGCTCAAAAACATCTCTATTGCCTCACAAAATAACTTGACGAGACGAATGTCAAGTATATGAAATTGGTCTATCGATGGCCAAGGCCGCGATTGATGAAAATGTTTTCATGGGAGGATGAAAATGAAAGGGTATCTATCAGGGGCTTTCGCACTGGCGTTGGCGACTGTTTCCCTCGCTTGGTCCAGCACCGCCATGGCGGAAACCAAGACGATCACCTTCTTGTTCACCGATGACGATCAAGCCTACGTCGAGCGGATGGAAGCGCTGAGCAAGGAATTCGAAACGGCGCATCCGGACGTCAAAGTCAACTTCGTCTCTTCGGGCTATGATGCAGTCGCCAAGCAGCTGCCGGTACAGCTTGCTGTCGGCGAGGGTCCCGACATTGCCAAGATCACCGATTGGCAGCTTGCGCCCTATTATCTCGACATGCGCCCCTACATGAAGGACCCGGACGGCTTCGCCAAGCTGCACGGCGACAGCCTGAACACGCTTCGCTTCCCCGGCGTCAACGATCCGAACTCGATCAACGGCTATATTGCCTCGCAGACCTTCAACCTGCCCTTCGTTAACAAGACGCTCTTCGAACAGGCAAACGAACCGCTTCCGAAGCCGACCGCCACGCTGAAGGAGATCGTCGAGGCCTCCGCCCGCGTCGCCAAGGCGACCGGCGCCCAGATCCCCTTCACGATGGACCGCTCGGGCCATCGCTTCTCGGGTGCTGCCTTCTCCTACGGCGCGAACTACGTCAAGGACGGCAAGTTCTTCTTCCCGGACGATGCAGCCAAGCGCTACATTACGGATCTCTATAACTGGACGAAGGACGGCTCTTTCCCGAAGGAAATGTGGGGTGCGGCCGGCGGAACCCAGTACAAAAACATGGGCGACGAGTTCGTCAACGGCAATGTCGTGACCTATCTCGCCGGCAACTGGATGGTCAATCCGTTCCAGAAGAAGATCGCCGACTCCTTCGATTGGACCGCTATCAGCGCGCCTTGCGGCGATGCCGGCTGCTACGCAATGCCGGGCGGCACCGCGATCGTCGGCTTCAAGCGCACCAAATATCCCGAAGCCGTCGCCGCGTTCATCGAGTTCCTCGGCTCTGAAAAGGTCCAGCGCGAAATCGCCGAAAATTACGTCATCCTGACCGGCGCTGACATCAAGGACCCGCAATACAAGCTCGAGAGCAAGAACGCCAAAGACGCCATGGCCGTCTTCCTCGGAAGCCGCAACAGCGTGCCGCAGGCGGCCCGTGACCTCGAACGTCTCAAGGGATCCTCGGCCGTGTACCAGCTGATCGTCCAGCGGATGAGCCAGCTGATCGTCGGTGAACTTTCCCTCGACGACACCTTCAAGGCCATGAGCGCCGACGTCGACAAGATCAACGGGGCGCTTGCCGCCAAGTAATCTGGTCACGCCTTCCCGCAGAATGTGCGCACGCATCAGCCACGGCCTCGCAACGGGTCGTGGCTGATCCATTTCGGCAAGGAGGCTTCCGATAAGCTGAGCAACGGCGGGCAAGCCGGTGCGGCAGATTCGCGCTGATAGACAGGACGGTTCAGCGGCGTCGTGACACGAGCTTTGCGAGAGGCTATAGGCGTTATCGGCTGGCGGGCTCGCCGGTGTCAGGCTCAACTTACGAACGTCGACCAACCGGCGGTCCAGTCCATTGAGGTGCCTCTCCATGCCACTCGGCTCCGAGCATCCGCTGCGAAGGGAACTTCACAACGAGCTCCATGCGCGCCCGTCGCTTTACTTCGATGGCGACACCGACGTCTGGCACATCGCCATCATCGGCGACAATGCCCCTCCTTCACTGCCCGGTTCCCTGCCGGGATTGGAAGATGTCACCACGACCGGCGAGGGCAACCACGGCATCGGCCGCGTCGGTGACGCCCGGTTGAAATGGGAAGCCCATACCGAGTTCCTTACCCTCACCTTCGTCGTGCCGGCATCGGCAGAACCGGGCAGCCAGCCACCGGAAGCCTTTCAGGCGTGCTGCCGCCAGATCGGCGGCAAGACCATAGCAGCGGTGCGCATGCTGGTGCGCGATGAAAAAGACGGGCGTCCCCTCGAAAAACCGAAGCTCGACTATGTCGCCTCGCGAGTCGGCGGGGGCGATGCGGAGGTGCATTCAAACTTCCGTCTGACGGACAGCGGCTTCGTGGAATTCCTGTTCTTCAACCGCAACCTCAATGCCTATCGCACCGGCCGCATGGTCAGGCGTTTCCTGGAGATCGAAACATATCGGATGATGGCGCTGCTTGCCATGCCGATGGCACGCGAGACTGTCTCAAAGCTTTCCACCTTCGATCAGCGCCTCGACCTCCTGATCAGTCATATGCAGAGTGCGGTTAAAGTGGACAAGGCGCTGTTATCCGAGGTGACGAGGCTCTCCTCCGATGTGCTCAACTTCTCGGCACTCGCCCGCCACCGCTTCGGCGCCACGAAAGCCTATGCCGAGATCGTGGCGAGCAGGCTGTCGGAGCTTCGGGAAGAACGGGTCGAGCAACGACAAAGGCTCGGTACGTTCATCGACCGACGCTTCCAACCCGCTGTGCGCTCGGTCTATGCCGCCGAGCGCCGCCTCGACGAACTCGCCGAACGCGTGAGCCTCGCCGGCGACCTCCTTCGGACCACTGTCCAGGTCCAGCTCGAAGATCAGAACGCCTCACTGCTGACCTCAATGGAAGAGCGGGCGCGCGTCCAGGTGCATATTCAGCAGGCGGTCGAAGGCTTCTCCGTCATCGCCATCACCTACTACACCATCGGCCTGGCGAAGATCTGCCTCGAAAGCATCTCCGCACTGGGTGTCGATCCGCATATGACGAAACTCGCCGTTCTCGGTGCCATCCCGCTGGTCCTCTTCGCCGTCTGGACCGCGGTCCGCCACGTTCGCCGAAGCATCGCCGGCGCGCCGCACAGTCCGGCGGCCGGAGGCCATTGACGCGACCGCCGCCCTTTGAAGGCGGCGGCGTTCTCTTGGCTGCGTTAGCAGGACGTTACGACGCCATCGCGTAGTGGCGGTGGTTCGATGCCCGGCCGTTGCCTGTCTTGAAGCGCCGCAGCAGCTCGGCGAGGCTCTCGGTTTCCTGCGTCAGGCTCTGGGCGGCGGCCGTGGTTTCCTCGACCATCGCGGCGTTCTGCTGCGTTACCTTGTCCATCTGGTCGCCGGCGGCCGAGACCTCGCGCAGGCTGGCCGCCTGCTCGCGGGCGGCGACGGCGATGTCGGCGACGGTCGCGTTCATAGCCGTGACCTGCTCGACGATCTGTTCGAGCGAGAGACCGGATTCACCCACCAGCTCAACGCCGGTCTTGACCTGTGCCGAGGAGGTGGAAATCAGTTCCTTGATCTCCCGTGCCGCATTGGCCGAGCGCTGAGCGAGCTCGCGAACTTCCTGGGCGACGACGGCGAAGCCCTTGCCGGCCTCGCCGGCACGCGCCGCCTCGACACCGGCATTCAGCGCCAGCAGGTTGGTCTGGAAGGCGATCTCGTCGATGACGCTGATAATGTTGCCGATCTTCGACGAGGAGTTCTGGATTTCCGTCATCGCGGCGATGGCTCGCGAGACGATCTCGCCGCCCTTTTCCGCATTGGTGCGGGCCGTCGCCACCACGGCCTGGGCGCGGCCGGCGCCCTCCGCCGTTCCGTTGACGCCGCGGGTGACGTCGCCCAGCGCCGCGACAGTTTCCTCAAGCGAAGCCGCCTGCTGCTCGGTACGGCGGGCGAGATCGTTGGAGGCGGTCGAGATTTCCGCAAGGCCGGAGCGGATGGTCGTGACCGCACGGATGACGGAGTCGATCGCTTCCTCGAGACTTGCGACCGAGCTGTTGAAGTGATCGCGGATCCTGACGTAACGATGGTCGACTTCGCCGACGCGCACGGAGAGATCACCCTTCGAGAGCGCATCGAGACCGAGCGAGATTTGGCGGAAGGCATGCTCCATCACCTGCGCGTCGGAAAGCCGCTCGGCTTCCTGGCGCAGCCGCTCTTCTTCGGCGGCAAGGCGGGCGCGCTCGGCATTGGCTTCGGCGATCAGCTTGGCGCGTCCGGTTTCCTGGAAAACCTTCAGCGAGCGCGCCATGGCGCCGAGTTCGTGCCGGTGCTCGACGCCGGTGATGACGATGGCGTCGTCGCCGCGGGCAAGCTGCTCCATGGAATGCGCCATGCCGCGCACCGCCGAGGAAATCAGCCGGCCGACGAAATAGGAGAGCACCAGGCCGATGACGATCAGCAGACCGCTGATGACGAGCGTCGTGCTGGTCGCAGAAGCAACCGTTGCTTCCACCGAACCGTCGAGCGTCTTCTGCGCGCCGGTCACCGTCGCCTGCAGATCCCTGAACTCCCCAGCGATCTTCGGTGCGAGCACATTAAGCTGGGTCTGCCGGATATTGCCGGAGGCCTGCAGCAACTCCTTCATGTCGCCTAGGCGGGCAGTGTAGTTCTGCATCAGCTGGCCGGCGCCCATCAGGCGCTTCTTCTGCAGTTCGTTCTTGGCAGCCTTGGCGGCGGCATCATTGAGCGCCACCGCTTCGGCAAGTGCTGTCTGCGCCGTATCGTAAGCGGCGAAATCGTCGGAATGCACGAAGCGTTCGGAGAAATAGAGGCTGCGGTTGAGGGCTTCCAGCGTCTCGGCCGTCATGTGCAGAAGGGCGACGTCGTTCTGGCGCCAGGCGCTGCGCATGACGTCGTTGAGCGCGATGCTGGTCCAGGGACCGAATTCGGTGACCTTGGAGATCAGCAGGTCGCGACGGGCCTGGAGCGAGACGATCTGCTCAAAAGCCTTGCCATAGGCGGCGATATCCTGGCGGATCGTCGCCAGGCCAGACTGCAGGTCCTTGTTGCCGGCAAAGCGCGGATCGTCCGCTTCGAAGGCTTTGACGCCGGCGCGGAAACTGTCAACCACGGCCTGGGTCGGCGTGGAGCGGAAGGCTTCGACCGACATTTGGATCTCGTGCAGCTGGTCACTGTAGTCCGAGATGGCGAGGCTCTGGCCGGCCGTGGCGCGGTAGGAGGCGAAGATCGAAGCGAGCCCGTTCATGCCGGAGATCGCGCTGACGGTCAGCAGGCTCATCAGCAGGATCAGCGGCACGAAGCCTGCGGTGATCTGCGCGCGAATGCCGAATTTATTCCAGAAATGCAACATCATAGGCCTCTTATGCTCACTGGCTCTTCGGCAGGTATTGGGCAATGTTCTGAGGGGTGACGAGTTCGAAGGGAACGTTGTTTTCGCGCGGCACCTTCTCCTTGTTGACGAGCTTGACGGCCGCGTCGACTGCCGCCGCCCCCTGCCCGACGGCGCTCTGGAGAATGGTGACATCAAGATCGCCGGCCGTCATCGCAGCGAGCGCATCATCAGTCGCGTCGACGCCGGCGACGACGACGTCCTTCATCGGGATGCCGGCCTTCTTCATGGCGCGGATCGCGCCAAGCGCCATCTCGTCATTGTTGGCGATAACGGCATCGAATTTGACGCCGGCCGAAAGCCATTCCTGCATCTGCAGGTCGGCATAATCGCGCGACCAATAGGCCGCCTGCCGCTCGACGATTTCAAGGCCCTTACACTCGGGCGTGGCGATGACATCGGAGATGTCCTGGGTGCGGGCGCGGGCGGCCGCGTGGAAGGGTTCGCCCATCAGCACGGCGACACGGCCCTTGCCCGTGAGCAGAGCGCAGACCTGCTTTGTCTCCAGCGTGCCGGATTCCTTCTCGTTGGAGGCGACCACCACCTGGTTTTCGGGAAGATCCAGAAGATTGGATGGGACGTTATTGATGTAAACCAGCGGAATGCCGGCATCCGCCGCCATCTTGGTCATCTGCGGCCCGAGATCGCCATCGGAAACGGCCAGGATGATGGCATCGACCTTGTCGGCAATCAGCTTCTGAACCTGCTTCTTCTGCAGCTCGTTGTCGCCCTTCGCGTTTTCGGTGACGAGCTTGAGGCCTGATATTGTCTGCCCGTGGTTGACGACGCCGTTCAGCAGCGCCGTTCTGAATTTATCGAGATCGGACATTGAGACGCCGATCGTCTGCGCATTCGCGACAGTGACCGACATCGCCAAGGCGATGGATGCAAGCGTGGCGGTTTTCATGAATTCCCCTGCGCAATTCGGATAGAATGGCGTTATTTCAAATCTTGGTTAAATTTTACTTTTTGTGCGAAAGCGAGAACTAACGCAGGGGATGGAAAGCAGCCGCACGCGGCTGACTCGAAACAGTTCAAGTCGGACTCGATAATACAGCATCAAGTCTTTGTTCTTATTCAGCGTCCACCAAATCCGGAGCCGACGGTTATCCCCTTGTAGATCACCCTTTGGAGCACGATCGCGAGAATGACGCCCGGCACCATGGATATTGTCGCGCCGGCCATGATGTAGTTCCAGGAGGTGCCCTGCTGCGTCTGGAACAGAGTGAGCCCGAGCGGCAGCGTGGCTTTGTCAAGGCCGCTGGTGGCGATCAGGGGCCAGAGGAAACTTTTCCACTGCGCGATGAAAGTGAAGAGCGAGAGCAGGCCGATTGCCGGCATGGCAAGCGGTACGATGACGGTGATAAGGATGCGTAGGCGCGACGCCCCGTCCATCATCGCCGCCTCGTCGAGATCCTTGGGAATGCCGAGGATGAACTGCCGCAGCAAGAAGGTGCCGAAGGAAGAGAAGGCGACCGGCAGGATCATGCCGTGATAGGTGTTGATCCAGCCGAGCTTGCTGACGAGGAGGAAGAGCGGGATGACCAGCATCACCTGCGGGATCATCAGCGTGCTGAGATAGGTGAGCAGCACCCCTTCCCGTCCGGGAAACCGCAGGCGGGCAAAAGCATAGGCCGAGAGGCAGGAAATCACGAGCACGACCGCCGTCACGCCGCAGGCGACGATGAAGGAATTCATCAGGAAGGCGCCGAAGGGCAGCGAAACCAGCGCCTCGACGAAATTGCCCCACTGATATTCCTCAGGCAGAATGCGCACCGGCACGGTCAACACTTCGGTATTGGAGCGCACCGCATTCGACACCATCCAGAAGAACGGAAAGAGGAAGAGCAGCGCGACCAGCGAAAGGCCGGCATAGCTGAAGAAGGTGCCGATGCGCCGCAGGATGCGGCGCCGACCTGCAGAGACGGAATGCGAATGCCGCAAGGTCGGGTCAGTCGTCATAATGCACCCATTTGCGCTGCATGTGGAACTGCAGGATGGTGAGGCCCATGATCATGACGAACATCACCCAGGCGAGCGCCGAGGCATAGCCCATCTGGAAATTGGTGAAGCCCTTCTGATAGATGGCAAAGCCGAGTGTCGCGGTCGCCGAGCCTGGGCCGCCGCGGGTCATGGCGAAAATCTCGTCGAAAACCTGCAGCGACGTGATGGCCGTCATGACGGTGGCGAAGAAGACCGTCGGCGAGATGAGCGGCAGCCGGATGCGCCAGAAGCGCCGCCAGGGCCCTGCCCCATCGATCATCGCCGCCTCGAGATAGTGCTTCGGTACCAGGTCGAGCGCGGCGTTGAACATCACGACGTTGTAGCCGACATTGGCCCAGAGCGTGACGAGCACGACCGCCTGCATGGCCCAGCTCGAACTCAGCAGGAAATTCGGCAGGCCGAGGCCGAGCCAGCGGATGACGTTGTCGGCGAGCCCGCCCGGCGTGAAGATCAGCAGCCACACCACGGAGGCTGCGATCGTCGGGGTAAAGGTCGGCAGAAAGAAGATCACCCGGAAGATCGCCTTGCAGCGCTTGAGACTCGATATCCATACCGCCAGCGTCAGCGAGACAATGATGTTCAGTGCCAAATATTCCACGGCGAAAAACAGCGTATTTCCGAGGACGGTGTAGAAAGCGGGATCAACGGCGAAGAGCTTGATATAATTTTGAAAGCCGACGAAGGACGGCGTCTTCAGCAGCTGCCAGTTGGTGAAGGACAGTGCCAGCGACGCCAGGATCGGCAGCGCCATGAAGATCATGAAGCCGAGGAAACTCGGCAGCAGGAACAGCATGGCCGTCTGCGTTTCCGGCTTCAGGAGGCGCCGTGGCTGACCGGTCTGCAGGGTAATTTCGGCAACGGCGCTTTCCGACATGTTTTCCTCCATAGGCGGCAACTTGTGCCGCCGCGCTCTATTGCTGCGCGAGGCTCTGGATCGACTCCATCGTCTGCTTGGCGTCGGCGCTGCCGCCGAAGGCCGGCGGGAAATACTGGTTGAAAAGGTTTTCCACCGCCGCCCAATTGTTGGTGATCACATAGGGCACCGAATGCGCCAAAGAATAATCGAGCGCCTCGCCGCCATTGGTGATGTCCTTGGCCGCCACCTTGTACCAGGAGGATTGCGAGGCCGAGCGGGCCGGCAGCGCGCGCCCTTGCTCGGCGAGGTATTGCAGTGCCTCCGGACTGGTCAGCACCTGGATCGCTTTCCAGGCGGCATCCTTGTTCTTGCTCGTCGTGGCAATGCCGAAGCCGGAGCCCGCCGTAACCGCGGCAAGGTCCTTGTCGTCTTCGCGCGGCAGGGTGGTGAGGCCGATCTTGAACTTCGCCTTGTCCTTCATGCCGATGATCGACCAGGGACCATCGACATACATAGCGACATTGCCCGAATTGAACCGGCCCTGGATGAATGTGCCGACATCGGCGCTCGACGGCACCAGCGGCGCGATCTTATCCTTGGCGGCAAAGCCGATCACCCTGTCGGCGGCGGCAATGGCGCTGGGATTGGTAAGGTCGAGCTCGCCGGCATCGTTGACATATTTATCACCCCAAGCCGCCGCCAGGACGGAATAGTTCTGCGGAGTGATGCCGAAGCCGTACTTGCCGTCTTTCGTCAGCTTCTTGGCGACGTCGGAAAATTCCGCGAGCGTCCAGCCCGGCTTCGGCAGCGGAATGCCCGCAGCTTCAAGCGCATCGCGGTTATAATAGACGACCCAAGGACCAACGTCATAGGGTAGACCATAAAGCTGCTTATCGACCGACATGCCGCCGATGATCGATGGCGTAAAAGCGCCGACGTCGAACTTATCGGCCGCGATCCGGTCATTCAGCGGCTCGAGCAGCGAATAGAAATTCGGCATGCGCAGCGACTGCATGGAAACAATGTCGGCGAGCTGGCCCGACGCCGCCAGCACGGGCAGACGGGTCCAGTAATCGACCCAGCCCGTCGTCGTCAGCGTCACTTTGATATCGGGGTATTTGGCATTCACCATGTCGGCCAGGTGCTGCCAGCCCTTGGTATCGGCCTCGGAACCGGTCCACATCTGCCAGGTCAGGTTGATCTGCTCGGCCGATGCTGTTGTGGCAAAGAGGCTGCCGCCGACTGCGGCAAGCAAAAGCGTTTTCTTCAGAACCTTCATGGGTTTCTCCTCCCTCCATGACGCAATGAACACGCGAATGCGACCGAGTTCACGCCTTGAGGACGATCTCGATCACCGGGACAGTGACATCAGGTCGCCGGACCGGCAGTTCGAGCGTGATCATGCCCTCCGGCACCATCACGCCGATATTGGAATCCACGTCCTTCGTCTGGCTGAGCCAGCGCACTTCGCTGGCATCGTGCAGGAACTGGGCATAGGCGATCCTGTCGGCGAGGCCCTCGATATGGATGTGGCGGTAAGGCCAGTTGTAGACATGCAGATAGAGGCGGTTGCCACGTTGGGTGTAGCGGCAGCCGGCCGGCACGGGAAATTCGGACGGACCGGCGCCATAGATCGAGCGCCCATTGACCTCCATCCAGTTCTGGTAGACCTCGAGCGCGGCGATGGCGCGGGCGTCGAAGGTGCCGCGGCCAGTGGGGCCGACATTCATCAGGAGGTTGCCGCCGAGCGCGACGGAATCGATCAGCAGCTGGATGATCTGCTCCGGGCTCTTCCAGCTGTCCTCGTCGCGGTGATAGCCCCATGAGCCGCTAAAGGTGTGGCAGGCTTCCCAGAGCACACCCTGACTGGCGATGGCGGGTGCCACGCGCGGCGTATACTGCTCAGGCGTCGTCACGTCGGGCAGCTTGCCCGGCGGCAGGTCGAGGCGGTTGTTGACGATGATTTCGGGCTGCAGCTGGCGAACAAGTTCGAGCAGCCGCTCGCTTTCCCAATCGGCGCGGCCCTTGCCTGGCAGGCCGCGATATTCGCGGCCGGGATAGCTGAAATCGAACCAAATGATGTCGATGCGACCGAAGCCGGTCAGAAGCTCGCGCACCTGCTCGCGCATATAGGCGGCATAATTGGCGATGTTGCGACCGGCATTCAGCGCCGCGGCCTCGGGGTGGTTGCGCAAGGGGTGGTGAACGTCGATCGGGAAATCGGGGTGATGCCAGTCGAGCAGCGAATAGTAGAAGCCGATCTTCAGCCCCTCGGCGCGAAACGCTTCGACCAGCGGCGTCAGCAGATCCTTGCCGCAGGGCGTGTTCGGCGCTTTATAGTCCGTCACCTTGCTGTCCCAGAGGCAGAAGCCTTCGTGGTGCTTGGTCGTCACCACGACGTATTTCATGCCGGCACGCCGCGCGCGGCGCGCCCAGGCCTTGGGATCGTAGAGATCGGGATCGAAATTCTCGAAATAGCGCTGGTAGTGGTCGTCGTTCAGCTCTTCGCGGTTCTTCAACCACTCATGCCGGGCTCCCAAAGCATAAAGGCCCCAATGGATGAACATGCCAAGGCGATCATGGCTGAACCAGGCGTGCTTGCCCGGCTGGCGTTCCGAAATTGTCACAGGTTTCTCCTCCCTGTTTCCCGGCTCGATATCATATCGAACCGGTTCGGTGGCTGATCATCTTGCTTGACTCCGCGCCTGTCAAGTCGAAATTCGAAAATCGGAAGACCCAGCGTCGATGACGCAGATTCTGGCCTGTCAAAGGGGACAAGTTGCACAGACGAAGGAAATCTGCCAAAAGGAAAGCCTTAGAACCGGTTCGATGGACATGACGACCATAAGAGATGTCGCGCGCCTTGCGGGAGTTTCAATCTCGACCGTCTCGCTTGCGCTCAACAGCCCGAAGCGGGTGGGCGCCGAGACGCTGGACCGCATTCAGCAGGCGATCAAATCGACCGGCTACCGCATCGATCCGGTGGCCCAGACGCTGGCGCGCGGGCGCAGCTCGCTCGTCGGTTTCGTGTCCGCCAATCTCGGCAACATGTTCTTCGGCGACATCCGCCGCGAGATCGAGCACCAGGCGCTCGATCATGGCTATTTCGTCCTGATCGCCGACTCTTCCGGCAGGGCCGATCTCGAACGGGCGCTGTTGGAGCGAATGGAAGCCCAGAAGATCGCCGGCATCGCGCTGGCGACCAACGGCCACGGCGAGGAATACGCCGCGTTCCTGCGCGACTTCAAGACGCCGATCGTGATGTTCGACCAGAAGGTGGAAGGTGCCGAGCGCGATTTTGTCGGCTCCGACAATCCGCTGACGACGACCATCCTGACCGAGCACCTGCTGCAGCTCGGCCACCGGCGCATCGCCTTCATCTCCGGCCCAAGCGGCCTGCACACCGCCGACGAGCGTCTGAAGGGCTTCATCGATACGATGGCCGCCGCCGGCGTCGATGTCGATCCCTCGCTGGTCACCGAGGGCGGCTATACCAGGACCGGCGGCCATACGCAGGCGATGCGGCTGCTCACCCTCCGCGACAGGCCGACCGCCATCATCGGCGCCAACAACATGATGGGGCTCGCGACGCTGCAGGTGATGCAGGAAATGGGCTTCCGCTGCCCTGAGGACGTATCGCTGGCAATGGTCGACGATGTGCCCTGGAGCAACGTCATCACGCCGCGCATAACCATGGTGGTGCAGGATGCCCAGAAGCTCGGCGAACTGGCGGCGCAGCGGCTGCTGGCAAGAATCTCAAGCCCCGAAGCCGCCGCCGAGCCGCCGCGGGATTTCATTCTGACGCCGAGATTCGTGCGGGGGGAGTCGACCAAGCGGCTGTGATTCTATTGCGAAGGCAGCGAGATCGGCTTCTCGCCATCGAGGCTATCGGCCCAGGCCTGCACAAACCGGTGATTGACAGTATTACCCCCATCAACGTCCGCCAGCGCCTCGATCGTCAAGCGCCGACGCTCGGCCTTCTGCGAAAACTGAACGTGTGAGGCCAGCCCCTTAGCTTCCATCGAAATCCCCATCCAACCATTCGCGCGACTAACTCTTGCGGTATCCAGCGAAGAAGCCTCGGCGAACCCGCATTGAAATGAAGACAGATTTGTCATACATGTGTGATGAATCGTAGATTTACGAATGCCGCACTAACGGCATCCGGATCAAAGCCGATGCGGGGGGGGGAAGCATGGCTATGCAGGGGAAGGATCGCGGCAGGGGCTCGGGGTCACTGGTCTCACGGGTCGGCGAAAGCCTTCGGCAAGCCATTTTGAGCGGCCAGTATGCCGCCGGCGACAAGCTTCCGAGCGAGCATGAACTGACCGAAACGCACAGCGTCAGCCGAACCGTGGTGCGCGAGGCGGTCGCCGCGCTGCGGTCCGACGGGTTGGTCGAGGTGCGCCAGGGTGCCGGAATTTTCGTGATCAGCCCCGACCCGGCGCTGTCGGGCCGGAAGGTCGACAAGGCCCGCGTCGCTTCCGATCTCGAAGTGCTCGAAATCCGCACCCCCGTCGAAATCGAGGCAGCGGGACTTGCCGCGCTCCGCCGTTCACCGGCGCAGGAAGAGGCGATCTTCGAATGCCATCGGAAAATCCTCCATTGCATCGAGACGGACCAATCCATCCGCGAGGCGGATCTGGAACTCCATGTCGCCATCGCCGAGGCGACGAACAATCCGCTGTTCAAGCACTTCCTGGAATCCCAGGGCTCGGCGATCATCCCGCAGTCGCGGCTCGTCCCGGAAACCCGAACCGTCGAGCAGACCGCCTACCGCAAGCTGATCCATCGCGAACATGAAACGATCATCGTCGCGATCTCTGACAGGGACGATCAGGCCGCGCGCAACGCCATGCGCGAGCATCTGGTCGGCAGCCAGGCGCGATATCGCAACCTGCTGAAGGATCTGCGCAGCTTTACAAGCTGAGGCCGGCGGGAAGCGCCGCAAGCCCATCCGGCAGCAGCAAGCGAATCTGCTGGCCGATTGCGTCATCACGTCTATTGTAGGGCTGCTGCGCGCCCGGTCCGCATGCGGTATGGACGGACGGTTTACCCGTCTGCGACTGAAAGCTAGTTGAAAGCTTCGGCGTCCTAGGAAAGGGCAGCATCGTGGAGGAGACACGGGTCAAGGTGGCGAGACGACGATGCGGGTAAACCACTAGGAGGAGTTTTCCATGCGTTCTTCACGCAGCCTTTTTCACACCGTCGCTATTTCCGCCCTCATGGCCACGGCATCGCTGACCACCAGCGCCGCCCATGCGGCCGACAAGATCACCATCATGGTCGGCGGCTATGAAAAACAGATCTATCTGCCCGCCAAGCTTGCCGAATCCCTCGGCTACTTCAAGGACGAGGGACTCGATGTCGAGCTTTTGAACGAAGCGGCCGGCGTCGATGCCGAAAACCAGCTGCTGGCTGGCGCCGTCCAGGGTGTTGTCGGCTTCTACGACCACTGTGTGGATCTCCAGGCCAAGGGCAAGTTCGTCGAATCCATCGTCCAGTTCAGCCAGGCGCCGGGCGAGGTCGAGATGGTGTCGAGCAAGCATCAGGAGATCAAGTCGCCGGCCGACTTCAAGGGCAAGAGCCTCGGCGTCACCGGTCTCGGCTCCTCGACCAATTTCCTGACCCTTTACATGGCCTCCAAGGCCGGCCTGAAGCCCGGCGATGTCGTCACCATTCCCGTCGGCGCCGGCGGCACTTTCATCGCGGCCATGCAGCAAGATCAGATCCAGGCCGGCATGACGACGGAGCCGACGATTTCGCGCATGATCAAGACAGGCGAAGCGAGCGTTCTCGTCGACATGCGCACTGTTGAAGCGACCCGTCAGGCGCTCGGTGGCACCTATCCGGCTGCCTCGCTCTACATGGAAACCTCCTGGGTAGATGAGCACAAGGAAGAAGCGCAGAAGCTCGCTAACGCCTTCGTCAAGACGCTGAAATACATCAACACCCATTCGGCCGCCGAAATCGCCGACAAGATGCCGAAGGATTTCTACGTCGGCGACAAGGACGGCTACATCAAGGCCCTCGAAGAGGGCAAGGGCATGTTCACGGCCGATGGCGTCATGCCGGAAGACGGTCCGAAGACCGTGCTTGCCGTGCTCTCGGAGTTCTCCAAGAACGTCAAGGGCAAGCAGATCGACCTTTCCAAGACCTACACGACGGAATTCGTCAAGAACGTCCAGTAAGTCAGCCGCGCCGCTCCCGGCTTCCAACCGGGAGCGGCCCCGTTCGATCATGGGCATTGCGTGCGCGCCCTCAAGCACGCCTCAGGTATCACCATGCAACAGGACAACAAACAGGTCCCGGCGATCGAGCTGATCAATGTCAGCCGCCGCTTCGTCTCGCCCACAGGCAAGTCGCTCACTGCGCTGCGGGATTTCAACATGACGGTCGCTCGCGGCGAGTTCGTCGCCGTCGTCGGCCCGACCGGATGCGGCAAGTCGACGACCCTCAATCTCGTGACGGGCCTCGCACGCCCCTCCGCCGGCGAAGTCCGCCTGATGGGCGGGCCGATCACCGGTATCGACCCGCGCGTCGGCTTTGCGTTCCAGACCGACGCGCTCTTTCCCTGGAAGAACGTCATCGACAACGTCATGGCCGGTCCGCTGTTCCGCGGCAAATCGCGCGCCGAGGCTGAGAAGATGGCCCGCGATTGGCTGGCGCGCGTCGGCCTGTCGAAGTTTCTGCATCACTATCCGCATCAGCTCTCCGGCGGTATGCGCAAGCGCGTCTCGCTGGCGCAGACCTTCATCAACGAACCTGAGATCCTGCTGATGGACGAGCCTTTCTCGGCGCTCGACGTGCAGACCCGGACCGTCATGCACGAGGAACTGCTCAAGCTCTGGGCGGAGCGCAAGGCGTCGGTGGTGTTCGTCACCCACGATCTCGAAGAGGCCGTGGCGCTCGCCGACAAGGTCTATGTGCTGACCGCCGGCCCGGCCACGGTCAAGTCGGTCTACACGATCGATCTTCCCCGGCCGCGCATCGTCTCGGAGATCCGCTACGAGCAGAGCTTCATCGATTACTGCAAGACGATCTGGGAAGACCTGCGCGAAGAGGTCGAGACCAGCTACCGCCGCGCAAGCGAAGCAGCCTGAGGGAGGATATCATGGCACACATCACGCTCGAGGCCGGTTCGACCGCTCTCTTTCGCCCGGGCACATCGGATGCCGAAATCGAAGCCTCAGCACTGAAGGCCATGCGCCGGCGCAACACGCTGGTGCGCTTCTGGCAGATCGCCATCCTGGTCTTCGTGATCGGCATGTGGGAGCTTGCCTCCAACATGCAGTGGATCGACCCGTTCTTCTACTCGAGCCCGAGCGGCGTTCTCGAGCGCCTTTACGAATGGGCGACAGAGGGCACGACCGAAGGATCGCTCTGGTATAATCTCTGGGTGACGATGGAGGAGGCGCTGATCGGCTTCTTCGCCGGCTCGATCACCGGCGTCTTCGTCGGCATCGGCCTCGGCCGCAACCGTTTCCTGTCGGATATCTTCTCCGTCTACATCAAGGCGATCAACTCGATCCCGCGCGTCGTCCTGGCCCCAATCTTCATCATGATCATGGGTCTCGGCCTGCCGTCCAAGGTGGCGCTCGCCTTCATCATGGTGTTCTTCGTCGTCTTCGCCAACGCCTTCCAGGGCGTGCGCGAAGCCGACCGCAACATGATCGCCAACGCCCGCATTCTCGGCGCTTCCGACTGGCAGGTGACGCGCACGGTGGTCATTCCCTCGGCGATGAGCTGGATCTTCGCGAGCCTCCACGTCTCCTTCGGCTTTGCGATCATCGGTGCAATCGTCGGCGAATTCGTCGGCGCCCGCTTCGGCATCGGTCAGTTGATCTCGATCGCCAAGGGCACGTTCGATGCGGCCGGCATGTTCGCGGCCATCCTCCTCGTCATGGTCGTCACGCTTTTTGCCGAATACATCATGACGCTGATCGAAAACCGCCTGGCGAAATGGCGGCCGCAGCAGCACCTCGATACGCAATAAATCCGCCTCCTCCCAAGGCAGATCGAAGCGAAGGCCGGGCGCCATGCCCGGCCTTTCGTTTGATGGCAAAAATCGTTCTTTGCCCCGCGTCATCCGGCACTTGCCCCTCATCTGGCTGCCGCACCTCCCCGCGGCGAAGGGACCATGCCGCACCCTCTCCCCGCCTTTTACGGGCAGCCTCACGGTCGGGAACCGGACAGAATGGGCAAGCCCAAGCATGACCATTCAGGCAAGCGGAACTCGAATGGTCACGACGAGCCCGCCGCCCTTCGCATCGCTCAGCGAAACCGAACCTCCAGCGCCTTCGACGACCTCACGGACAATCGCAAGCCCGAGACCGCTCCCTTCGCTTTCGGTTCCCATGATCCGATAGAACCGTTCAAAAACCTGCTCGCGCTCCCCTTCGGGAATGCCCGGCCCATTGTCCTCGACAGTGACGACCGCGTGGCCGTTCTCCTGCCCGACAGCAACGGTCACTCGCCCATCGGCTTTGCTATAGCGGATCGCATTGTCGATGAGATTAACCAGCATTTCGCGCAGCATTGTCCCGTCACCCTCGACGATGACGGAGCGGTCCGCCTCCAGACCGAGATCGATGTTGCGCTTGAGCGCCTCTTCGGCATAGGCCTCCAGGATCTCGCGGGCAGCCTTGCTGAGATCGGTCGCATCGCTGCGCGGGCGGCGGCTGCCGGGCTCGGCCCGCGACAAGGTGAGAAGCTGGCTGGCGAGGCGCGAAATCTGCCGGGTACTGGCGCGGAGCGCAGCAAGCGCCTCGTCGCGGCGGGCCGCATCATCTTCTCGGGACGCCACACTCGCCTGCGTCGAAATCAGCGCAAGCGGCGTCCTCAACTGATGCGCCGCGTTCGATACGAACCGCCGCTGTGCGGCCATTTGGTTCTGGACGCGCTCCATGTAATCGTTCAGCGCATGGACGAGCGGGCGCAATTCGCTCTGGACCATCTCCGGCGGCAACGGATCGAGACGATTGCGCCCGCGCCGGCGCACGGCGTCCCGCAGCCTCAAAGCCGGCGCAAGGCCGCGCTGCAGCCCGAGAATGGTCACCAAGCTTGCAAGGAAGACCAGCACGAACTGCTTCGAAAAATCCGAAAGCCATAATTGTTTTCGCATCGCATATTGGCTGATATGCGTCACGGCGACGGTCACGGAGATCGTGCCGTCGTTGGGAAGACCGACGACCGGATGATCGAGCATCAGGACGCGCACATCGGCGCCGCGGAAGGCGCGATCCTCGCCGGAGCGCTGGACGGCCGGCAGCGGCAGATCGGGAAAGCCACTCACCAGATTGCCCCAGGCGGTGATGACCTGGTAAAAGACGCGGTCGCCGAAGCCGGTATCAAACATCTCGAGCGCAGCCGGCGGCACATCCACCTGAACATTGCCGCCCTCGTCGACGCGCACCGCCTCGGCGATGACGCGGGCGGACGCGAGAAGCGTTCGATCCGTCACCAGCTTTGCCGTCGCGTCGGCTGACCAGAAACTGTCGTAGAGATTGAAGCCGATCGCGCCGAACAGCGTCAGCAGCACCAGGGAAAGCAACTGCACCCTGAGGCTCTGGCTGAGCCGACCCATGGCAGCGCCAGTTTTCCTGAAGACGCTACTGAACATGTCTGAGGAGATAACCGAGGCCGCGCAACGTCGCGATCTGCACGGAGCTGGCTTCGAGCTTCTTTCGAAGCCTATGGACATAGATTTCGATGGCGCTCGGATCCGCCTCATCGTCGAAACCGAAGACGCTTTCGGACAGGGCGGCTTTCGAAACCGTAGTGCCGAGCTTCATGACGAGCTGTTCGAGCACGGCATATTCCCGCGGCGTCAATTGCAGCGGCTCGCCCTCGACGAAGAACTGCCGCGTGCCGCCGGAAAAACGCAGGTTTCCGACGGTGATTTCCGACGAGGCCCGGTCCTGCCCGCGGCGCACCACCGCGCGTATCCTGGCTTCGAGTTCGGCGATTTCGAAGGGCTTGGCGAGGTAATCGTCGGCGCCGCTGTCGAGCCCGGCCACGCGGCCGTCGAGGCTCGCATTGGCGGTCAGGATGATGACCGGGAGCTTGTTGCCTGATTGTCTCAGCCGCTTCAGGAGCGTCAATCCGTCGAGCTTCGGCAGCGAAAGGTCGAGGATCATCGCCGAATATTCCGCCACCTTGAGCAGATGCTCCGCGTCTTCGCCGTCATAGGCAATGTCGATCGTATATTGCGCCTGCCGCAGGGCTTTGCCCAGCCAGGCCGCCAGTTCCTTGTTGTCCTCCACCACAAGCAGTCGCATCCAATCCCCTTAGCACGTGCGGAGGGGCTCGCGGAAGCAGGCGCATGGAAGGGCGGCAACATTCGATCGCGTCCACCGTTCGCGGCATCGGGCTGCCTTCCGCCTTAGTTGGCGCGAAGTGTCCGCTAATTGTCCGACGCGTGCATTTTCCTCTGGCCTGGGGTCGCCGAGTATGGCTTCATGATCAACATCCACGGAGCAAGAAATGTCCGGCCATGAAACCATACTTCTCGTCATCGACGCTCAGGAGTCCTTCCGGCAGCGCGATCATTGGGATGAAAGCCTCGCATCCGCCTATATCGATCGCCAGCAGGCTCTGATCGATGGCGCGGCGGCAAGCGGGATACCCGTCGTTCAGATCTTCCATGTCGATGGCAGCGGGCCGTTTTCGGAAAGCTCGGGCTTCGTCAGGACGCTCGCTCCGCTGAGGATCGCCCCCGACGTGACCTTCAAAAAGAGCCGTCACAGCGCGCTCGTCGGCTCCGGTCTCGACGTCTGGCTGACCGAGAACGGCGTCCGTCGCATCATCGTCTCGGGCATCCGCACCGAACAGTGCTGCGAGACCACGACCCGCCACGCATCGGATCTCGGCTATCAGGTCGATTATGTCGGCGAAGCGACGCTGACTTTCCCGATGACCGACGCGGCGGGACGCACCTGGAGCGCCGGGGAAATACGCGGCCGCACGGAACTGGTCCTGTCGGGCCGTTTCGCCAGGATCTCAACCGTCGAACAGGCGCTGGCGGGGCGCGCTGAGCAACTCGCCGCATGACGGAAGTCGCGCAGCCCTTCGAGATTCCCGTTTTCGTCGTCGTGCCGCCGCGCGTGCTGCTGCTCGACGTCGCCGGTCCGATCGAAGTGCTGCGCAAGGCCAATCTCGAACAGCAGGCGGTGCGCTTCAGCGTCACCTATATCGGCCCGTCGGCAACGGTCGGCAGCTCGATCGGCCTTTCCGTCACCGGCGTCGCCGCCCTGCCGGAGCGCTTGCCCGATCGGGCGCTCGTCGTCATCGCCGGCAGCGCCGACGCGCCGATGGAGAACAACCGTCCTTGGGACGGGCAGGAGCGCGCCGCGCAGGCCGGCATCGTCGCATGGCTGAAGCGCGCCATTCGTCCGGGAGTTCGATTGGTCTCGATCTGCTCCGGCGCCCTGCTCGCCGCCGAGGCCGGAATGCTCGATGGCCGCGAATGCACCACCCATCACGGCTGCATGGAAGACCTGGCCAGACTCGCGCCCACCGCGCGCATCCGGGACAACCGCCTCTATGTTGAGGATGGAGAGCGCCTGACGAGCGCCGGCATCACCGCCGGCATTGATCTCATGCTGTATATCGTCGCCGAAGCGACGGGACATGCCTGCGCGCTTGCGGTGGCGCGGTATCTCGTCGTCTATCTCAGGCGCGCCGGCTCGGACCCGCAGCTTTCGCCCTGGCTCGAAGGCCGTAACCATATCCATCCGGTCATTCATCGTGCACAGGATGCCGTCGCCGCCGATCCCACTCGCGACTGGTCGGTCGCCTCGCTTGCGCACCTCAGCGGTGCCAGTCCGCGGAACCTCTCGCGGCTGTTCAACGAGCAGACCGGCATGAGCGTCACGGATTTCGTCAACCGCATGCGCGTGGCGCTTGCCCGGGAGATGCTCGCCGGTTCAAGGCTGGATATGGAGGCTGTGGCGATGCGCTCAGGCTTCGGCTCGGCCCGGCAGCTGCGCCGAGCGTGGAACCGTCTGCACGACAGCCCGCCGAGCGCAGCACGGCCGAGGCCGGCCTTGGGTTCATAGAGGAACAGAAAGAGCGGCGTGACCGGCCTGATCTTCGGCAGCGACGGCTGCGGCGCCCAACGCCTCTGCTCCCCAGATTTCGATCTGCGTCAGCGCCGGAAAAGGCGAACCGTCCTCGGCCTTAACCAATCCGTGCAGCTCCACCCATTCGACGATGTAGGGCTCGATGGAAAAACATTGCGCGACGCCGGTTTTTGTCAACGAAAAGGAGCGGGTCTTGCCGTTGGAGAAGGTGACGCTCGCCTGCTCCCACCAGGAATCATGCGGGAAATCAGCCCTGAGGTAGAAGACGATCTCATCAATCCGGACGGGCCTGCCGAACTCCACCGTCAGCGTCGCTTCGGGGTCGCGATTGATGCCCCAACTCGTATAGGGCCAGAATCCATGATTGTCGTTGGCCTTTTCGCCGTCGATCGCATTGCGCGCCGCAAAGACCGCTTCGCCGCGGGTCTCGACATTGGCCCGCGCATGCGGGAAGAGCGCCCGATTGGCGTGGTCGTCCCAGGGGTTCAAAGCGAGATTGCGCCGCTGCGCGAGTTCGTCGGGCCGCGCCTTTCTCGCTGAAAGCCGGTGGATGTCCCCCTTGAAGGCATTCGGCGAATAGGACTTGCGCTTATCGCCGAAAGGCACAGCGAGCGAGTAAGTACTTTCCTTGATGTAGACAAAACCGGGATGGATCGCGCTGTCTAAGGCGAGGAAGAGATGCCCGGGTTCGGAGGCTTCGACGACGACGCAGTCGCCCTCACGATAATCCTGGCGATAGACGAGAAAGGTCTCGTCCCGCCCAGTGGCGCTTGCCTGCACGAACCCGTCGGCATCCACGATCTTCAGCGTCAATTCCATGCTCGACCTCCGGAGGATATCATGCTCTAACTCGCTAATTAACTTGCAATTTCAGGCGCTTGTCCGCGAACGGCACACGCAGCCGGTAGAGCCTCTCGGGCCAGGCCGATCTCAGCCTGATGTCATTGACCTCGATCTCATCGACTTCGATTTCGCCGGCGCCCTCGACAAAAATGCTGCCGAGATCGGCGAGATCTATTCTGTCGGAGACGACGGTCGGCGCGAGGCACGTCATCAGCGCCAGGACCGCCGGCCGGTCGCCGTCATGGGTATCGACGATCTCGACATGGCGCCCCCGCAGCAGGGAGACCGTGCGGCGATAGCTGCGCAGTTGCGCTTCCTCGGGATAGGCGCCTGATATTTCGAGGGTTATGCGCGCGCACTCCTCGGCGAATTCGACCTCTACATTCCTTGCGCCGAAGGCTTCCCCGGCGACCTGCATGACGCCGGAGAAAGTCGGCAGGTTGTGATAGGCCGACTGCATTGTCCAGATCTCGTAGCGCCGCGGCGAGAAGGTCTTGGCGGCATAGGTCTCGACGCCGACGTCGATCAGGAACGGGCGTCCGTTCTTGTAGAGCGTCACGCTGCCGACATCGTTGTGATTGTGGCCCTCGCCATTGCTGCCGCCCTTGACCGCGAGCGAAAATTGCTCGTCGCGGGCGACGAAGAGGCCGATGCCGGGATAAAAGATATCCCGCTTGGGCGCCGGATCCGGTTTGACCCTGGGGATCGCCGATCCCTCTAATAGTTCCTGCACGCGATACCAGAGGTTCCACTCCTCCGGCAGGTGCGGGCTCTCGGCTGCCGCCCGGTCGGCTGCGGCAAAGGCCGATAGCATCTCGGAGCCGACCGCCTTTCCGAACAGATATTCGCGCGCGCTGCAGGGCTCGACCACAGCAGAGGAGTCCGCGAAGTTGAAATAATAGCGGTCGGCCACATGCATGTTGGCGATATATTCGGCCATGTTCCTGATTTTCGACTGCCGCCACACCTTGTCGAACAAGCCCGGCGCTACGCTGTCGAGCACGGTCAGCGCGCCATGCAGGCAGAGTGCGGCGTGGCGGTAATAGACCACGCCTTCCTCGCAGGCGCCGTCCTCGGCATAATCCTTCAGAAAGGCATCGAGGCTGCCGAGCGCCTTTTCAGTGACGGCGCGGCGCGTCGGCTGATCGGTCTTCAGTGAGAAGGTGGTCAGCAGGACGTTCTGGGTGATCCAGGCGGTCCAGTTGTTCATCCGCTCGTCGCCGTCGCCCATCCACCAGAAATGCCGGCCGAGATAGGGCGTCAGGATACGGACCTCGATCTCGCGCTTCACACGCGCCGCAATCTCCGGGCTGATGCCGTCGAGCGCATCGCCGAGCAAGGCGACGATCGTGGCCAGAAGGGCAGCCGTTTCGGCAGCGAAGAGATCGACGACCGGCTGCGAACTGTCGGGAAGCGGCAGACGCGGGCCGCCGCGCCCATAGGCATTATGCGCCGGAAGCTGCCAGCCGCTCTCCTCGGCAATCAGGAAGATGCCGTCGACGATCCCCGGCAGGAACCGGCCGCTTCCTTCGACAAGTTCTCCTAGCACCAGATCGTTAAGCATCCGCCGCCGCGTGAAATAAAGCACCTCGAAACGCGAGCGATTGCCGGTTGCCGTATATTCCCGGTAATCCGCGGCCGTGATCAGAGGCCATGTTCGCGCCAGCGTGGCTTCGGCGTCGCGCACGACCACGTCCCGCACCGCCTGCGGCACCCCGTTCCATCTCTCGCGGTCGGAGTAGACGGCTCCCGGCGTGAAATCGCCGAAGACGTCCGGCAACGCGCCCGAAATCTCCCTGAACATATCCCTCCCCGCAGCGGAAAAGCATCGACCGGCCTCTGGCCTTCATCCTCACCTATCATATGTTTTCGGCGTTCGCCATAAAATTTGTATGATCTATTCAGAACTTGTTTGACCAATACCGGAGATGTGCTATGTCCTTGGCAGGAGGAAGAACAGGCGGCGTCCATCCGCCCGAACGGCTCTGGACTTTAGGTTAGAGAAGCCCAGACGTCGCCAGCTGCAGAGTGCCGACCAGGAGGAAGCATCGGTGTCCATATCGAATTCGGTCATAGTGACGGATGGCGCCCCGGCAGAGCCACGCCGGAAGGTCGCGGTTCTGTCCAAGCGCCAGCGCAAGATTCGCAGCGCGTTGGTCGCCTATTCCTTCATCGCGCCGAATTTCCTCGGCTTCGCCGTCTTCACGCTCGGCCCGATCCTCTTCGCCTTCGCGCTCGCCTTCATGCACTGGGACGGCTCGAATGCGATCACATTCGCGGGGTTCGACAATTTCTGGCGACTGTTCAACGACAAGGCCTTCATCGCGGCCTTCTGGAACACGATCATCTATACGGTCGCCTCGGTGCCAGCGACGCTGCTCTGCGCGCTCGGCCTTGCCGTCCTTCTCAACCAGAAGATCGCCGGGCGGAATTTCTTCCGCACGGCGATGTTCTTTCCCTATGTCGCTTCGCTGGTCGCGGTCGCCGTCGTCTGGAACATGATCTTCAATCCCGAGATGGGACCGGTGAACATGATCCTCTACACGCTCGGCCTCGACCCGAAGAACATGCCGGGATGGGCGGCCGACCGCCACTGGGCGATGGTGACGGTGATCCTCTTCGGCATCTGGAAGAACATGGGCTATTACATGGTCATCTATTTGGCCGGCCTGCAGGGGATCAATGCCGAACTCTATGAGGCTGCTGATCTCGACGGGGCCAACTCCTGGCAGAAGTTCATCCATGTCACCGTGCCGCAGCTCGGACCGACCACCTTCTTCGTCACGGTCATGCTGACGATCCAGTCCTTCAAGGTGTTCGATCAGATCTTCATGATCACCCAGGGCGGCCCCGGCACATCGACGCTCGTCCTCGTCTACCACATCTATAACGAGGCCTTCATTTCCTGGGATCTCGGCTATTCCAGCATGATTTCGCTGGTACTGTTTTTCCTGGTGCTCGCGGTCACGATCTTCCAGTTCCGCCGCCAGAGGGAGGACGAGGCATGAGGATCGCCGGGCGCAAGATCACCGTCAAAACGGTCCTCCTCTATGCCATCGTCATCACGGTGACGATTGTCATGCTGATGCCCTTCGCCTGGATGCTCTCGGCATCGCTGAAGCTCAGCCGCGACGTCTTCGCCTTCCCGATCGAGTGGATACCGTCACAGCCGCAATGGCAGAACTACGTGGATATCTGGACGAAGATCCCGCTTGCGCTCTTCATCTACAACACCTCGAAGCTGACGATCATCGTCACGCTGCTGCAGCTTCTGACTTCAAGCTTTGCGGCCTACGCCTTCGCCAAGCTGAACTTCCCCTACAAGAACACGCTGTTCCTCGGCTATATCGCCACCATCGCCATGCCCTGGCAGGTCTATATGGTGCCGCAGTTCCTGCTGATGCGCGAATTCGGCCTCAACAACACGCATCTGGCGCTGATCTGCCTGCAGGCCTTCACCGCCTTCGGCGTCTTCCTGATGCGGCAGTTCTACATGTCGATCCCAACCGAGCTTTGCGAAGCTGCCCGCATCGACGGCATGAACGAGTACCAGATCTGGGCGCGCATCATGCTGCCGCTGTCTAAGCCCGCCCTCTCGACGCTGACGATCTTCACCTTCGTCAGCACCTGGAACGATTTCCTCGGGCCGATGATCTATCTCACCAAGACCGAGCTGAAGACCGTCCAGATCGGCCTGCGCATGTTCATCTCGCAATATTCGGCCGAATACGGGCTGATCATGGCGGCCTCCGTCGTCGCCCTCGTGCCCGTTCTCATCGTCTTCCTCTCTCTGCAGCGCTTCTTTGTCGAGGGCATCGCCTCAACGGGATTGAAGGGTTAAAGCCATGAATGCCGTTTCAACAGTCGCCCCGCAGCCGATCACCGATAAGCAAGTGAATGCCGCGCTCGACCTTGCCGTCGAGCAGGTCAGGCGCAACCTTCCTCAGTTCACTTATGCCGCGCAGAACCATTCGAGCGTCAACAACTTTTATCCCGCCGTCGCCAACGACCAATGGACGGCGGGCTTCTGGCCGGGCGAGCTGTGGCTCGCCTTCGAGCATAGCGGCGATCCGGTGTTCCGGCATGCCGCGCAGATCCAGGTCCAGTCCTTCCTGCATCGGATCGTCAACCGCATCGAGACCGATCATCACGACATGGGCTTTCTCTATTCGCCCTCCTGCATCGCCGCCTGGAAGCTCGTCGGCGACGAGGACGGCCGCAAGGCGGCGATCCTGGCCGCCGACCAACTGATCGAGCGCTTCCAGCCGATCGGCCAGTTCATCCAAGCCTGGGGCCGCAAGGGCAGACCGGAGGAATACCGCTACATCATCGACTGCCTGCTGAACCTGCCGCTTCTCTACTGGGCCAGCAGCGAGACGGGCGACCCGAAATACCGCGAGATCGCGCTCACGCACGCTCGCACGACGCTCGCCCATTCGGTGCGGCCGGACGATTCCACCTATCACACCTTCTATATGGACCCGGTCACCGGCGCGCCTGTGCGCGGCGCCACCAAACAGGGCTACCGGGACGACAGTTTCTGGGCGCGCGGACAGGCCTGGGCCATCGCGGGCATGGCGATTTCCTATCGCTACGAGCGGATCGAGGAATATCGCCAGACCTTCGACCGGCTGCTCGCCTTCTACCTCAACCGGCTGCCGGCCGACATGGTGCCCTATTGGGATCTCGTCTTTTCGGACGGCGACGGCGAGCCGCGCGACAGTTCCTCGGCTTCGATCACCGCCTGCGGCCTGCTCGAGATGGCCGATCTCGTCGAGGCCGAAGCCGCCGAACGCTACCGTGTGCTGGCGCGGCGCATGGTGAAGAGCCTTGCCGACCACTATGCGGTCAAGGACCCCGCGGTTTCAAACGGCCTGGTGCTGCACGCCACCTATTCGAAGAAATCGCCCTTCAACACCTGCCGCGGTGAGGGCGTCGATGAATGCGTCTCCTGGGGAGATTATTATTACATGGAAGCTTTGACGCGCCTTTCGCGCCGCTGGTCTTCCTATTGGTGAGGTCAGGAGAACCCGATGGCCAGCATTTCGCTTAAAGAGCTGAACAAATCCTACGGCGCGCTTACCGTCGTCCACGATATCGATCTGGAAATTGCCGATAAGGAATTCATCATCCTGGTCGGCCCCTCCGGCTGCGGCAAATCCACCACGCTCAGGATGATCGCCGGCCTCGAGGAAATCTCGGGCGGCGAACTCCGGATCGGCGGCGACGTCATGAATGATGTCCCTTCCAAGGACCGCGACATCGCCATGGTCTTCCAGAATTATGCGCTCTACCCGCATATGACCGTCTACAAGAACATGGCCTTCGGCCTGCAGCTGCGCAAAGTGTCGCGCGATTTCATCGATAAGCAGGTGCAGGACGCCGCCAAGATCCTCGACATCACCCATCTCCTGAACCGCAAGCCGAAAGCGCTTTCGGGCGGGCAGCGCCAGCGCGTCGCACTCGGCCGCGCCATGGTGCGCAATCCTGCCGTCTTCCTTCTCGACGAGCCGCTTTCCAATCTCGACGCCAAGCTGCGCGGCACGATGCGCTCGGAAATCACCAAGCTGCACAAGCGCCTCAACGCCACCTTCATCTACGTCACCCACGACCAGGTGGAAGCCATGACGATGGCCGACCGGATCGTCGTCATGAAGGACGGCCACATCCAGCAGGTCGACACGCCGCAGAACCTCTACGACCGCCCCGTCAACATGTTCGTCGCCGGCTTCATCGGTGCGCCGCAGATGAACATGCTGCCCTCGACCATTCAGCGCCGGGGTGACGGCTACGTCGCCATCTTCGACGGCCGGGAGCTGCCGCTGCCCGTTCATTTCGACAAGAGCAGGATCGCGCCCTATGAGGGCCGCGAGCTGGTGCTCGGCATCCGCCCGGAGAATTTCCATGAACTGCCGCCGGCCGACATCCCGGCCGAAAATCTCGCGCCCGTGAAGGCAGTGGTCGAGCTTGCCGAGCCGATGGGCTCGGAGGTGCACCTGAACATGGTGGCCGGCGGCCGCAATCTCATCGCCCGAGTGTCGCCGCGCTTCCGGCCCGATATCGGCGAGGAGGCGAGCCTCGTCGCCGATATGAGCAATGCGCAGCTGTTCGACAAGGAAACGGAACGCTCGATTCTTTACTGAGGCGCCTGCGGGAGACGGCCATGCAGTGGTTGCGGGACATGTGGACGAAGGAGGGGCCGGGCATTCCAAAGGATGCGCCTGCAAAGACCGGCTTTGCCCTGTTCGCCGACATCCTCGCTCGCGAATGGTGGGAGATGGTCAAGCTCAACATCCTGTTCATCCTGGCCTCGCTCTTCGTAGTGACGCTGCCGGCGGCACTCGCCGCCATGGCCCGCGTCTCGGTGGCCTTCGTCGAAGATCGAAATACCTATCTGCTGCGTGACTTCACCGAAGCCTTCCTGCGCTACTTCTGGCGCGCCACCGCCTGGGGCCTGGCCTTGGCAAGCGCGCTTGCGATCGGCGTCCATGCGACTGCCACCTATGCAGCCGGCGCGCGCGGCAATCTGATGCTCGCCGCACCGCTCGCGATCGCGCTCGTCGCGACCGCTTTCCTCGCGGTCACCGCCTGCCATCTCATCGTTCTTATGGTGATGCGCGACCTGCCGGCGCTGCGGCTCCTTCGCCTCGCAGCGCTCGCCTCCGTCGCCTGCCCGCTGCCGGCACTTGCAGCGCTTGGCTTCAACGCAGCGCTGTGGTTGGCGCATATCCTCTTCTATCCGGTCTCCGTGTTCATGCCGGCGACCTTCAATTTCTCGCTCGGAATGTTCGCTGTCGCATTCGCCGTACATCGCGCGGCGGAGATGGTTCTGGACTTACCGACGCACTGCAAATCGCATGCAAGAGACGCTTCATAAATAACTAATCCAGGGAAGGAGAACAGGAATGTATTTGGATAATTTCGGGAGGAGGGTGAAACTTGCCGTGGCAAGTTTCACTCTGGCCGCGACGACGGCAGGCGCAGCACTTGCTCAGGAGGCCGTGACGCTGAAATGGGCTTTGTGGGACTGGGACAAGACAGCCTATTACAAGCCGCTGATCGAGGCCTATCAGGCCAAGCATCCGAACGTGAAGTTCGAGCCGATGGATCTCGGCTCGCAGGATTATCAGCAGATGATCTCGACGCAGCTGACCGGCGGCTCGAAGGATATCGACATCGTCACGATCAAGGACGTACCGGGCTATACCAATCTCGTGCGCGCCGGCAATATTGCCGATCTCAGCGGCTTCGTGAAGGATCAGAAGATCGATCCGGCACCCTATGGCGGCCTGATCGAGGAGCTGACCATCGACGGCAAGATCTATTCGCTGCCGTTCCGCTCCGACTTCTGGATCGTCTATTACAACAAGGACATTTTCGACAAGGCGGGCGTGCCCTATCCCACCAATGACATGACCTGGGCGCAGTTCGACGAGACCGCCGAGAAGCTTGCCGGCGGCATGGGCACCAACAAGACCTATGGCGCGCTGCTGCATACCTGGCGCTCCACCGTCCAGCTGCCCGGCATCCTCGACGGAAAACATACGCTCGTCGATGGCGACTACGCTTTCCTGAAGCCCTGGTACGAGCGCGCGCTCACCCTGCAGAAGGATGGCGCCATCCCCTCCTATGCCTTCCTGAAGACATCGAACACGCATTATTCGGCGCTCTTCTTCAACGGCACGATCGGCATGCTGCCGATGGGCACATGGTTCGTCGGCACCCAGATCGCCAAAGTCAAATCGGGTGAATCGAAGAGCAAGAACTGGGGCATCGTGAAGTTCCCGCATCCCGATGGCGTGCCGGCCGGCACCACGGCCGCGCAGATCTCCGGTCTGGCGGTGAACTCCAATTCCCAGCACAAGGATGCCGCGCTTGATTTCATCAAGTTCGTCGCCGGCCCCGAGGGCGCGGCCGTCGTCGCGGCGACCGGCACCTTCCCGGCGCTGAAGACCGCCGACGTCAGTGCCAAGATCGCATCGACGCCCGGCTTCCCGCAGGATGAGGCCAGCAAGGAAGCGCTGATACCGGCCAAAGCCTACCTGGAAATGGCCGTCAATCCGAACGCCGCCAAGATCGAGGTGGTGCTCAACCGCGCCCATGACGCGATCATGACCGACAACACCTCCGTCGATGACGGGCTGAAGGAAATGACCGAAGGCGTGAAGGCCATCAAGTAAGTCTCGCGAGATACCGGCGGCCGCGGACCAGCACATGGCCGCGGCCGACCTGTTTTAGAAAAATCAGAGCAGACAATGATCTACGATCCCAGCAGGGCCAACCCACTTTCCGGCAATCCCCTGAAGACGCGCGACGATCTGGCAAAAGCCGTCATCGACCTTTTCGAGCCGCTCCTGCCCTATTTTTCCGAAGGCGGCGCCCGCGTCCGCCTCGGCGCTGCCGGCGCGATCTTCGACCGGGCGGCGGCGGATCTCGAAGGTTATGCGCGGCCGCTCTGGGGCATCGTTCCCCTTGCTGCCGGCGGCGGCCACTTCCCGCATTGGAACCTCTATCGACGCGGACTGGCGAATGGGACCAATCCTGCGCATCCCGAATATTGCGGCGATTTGGCCGACCGTAATCAGCGGCTGGTCGAGCTCGCCGCCGTCGGTTTCGCCCTGGCGCTGGTGCCCGAACACATCTGGGAACCGTTGAGCGATGGCGAAAAAAGGACCGTCGCCGCCTATCTTCTTGCAGCGCGCGAACTGGAATTCATCGACAACAACTGGAAATTCTTCCGCGTCCTGATCGACCTCGGACTGGAGCGCGTCGGTGTCGCTTTCGACATGGCGAAAACCGCCGCCTATCTCGATGAATTGGAAGCTTTCGACATCGGCGAAGGCTGGTATCGTGACGGACCAGTCCGGCGGGTCGACCACTACATTCCCTTCGCCATGCATTTCTATGGCCTGATCTACACGGTACTGGCGCGCGGCGACGAGGCGCGAAAGAACCGGTTCCGCGATCGCGCCGAAATCTTCGCCCGGGATATCCGCCACTGGTTCGGCCCCGATGGCGCCGCCCTTGCCTTCGGCCGCAGCCAGACCTACCGCTTCGCGGCCGGCGGCTTCTGGGGGGCCCTTGCCTTTGCCGGCCTCGAAGCGCTGCCCTGGGCCGAGGTCAAGGGCTATTACATGCGCCATATCCGCTGGTGGTCGGCATTGCCGATCGCCGACCGCGACGGCGTTCTCGCGATCGGCTACGGCTATCCGAACCTGCTGATGAGCGAGAGCTACAACTCGCCCGGCTCACCCTATTGGGCGCTGAAATTCTTCCTGCCGCTCGCTCTTCCTCAGGACCATTCGTTCTGGACCGCCGAAGAGGCGCCGCAGCCGGATTTCCCCGAGCCGGTGGCACTGAAGCCGGCCGGCATGGTCGCCATGCACACGCCGGGAAATGTGGTCGTGTTTTCCTCCGGCCAGCAACACGACAAGATGCGCGGCGCAAACGAGAAATATTCGAAATTTGTCTATTCCACCCGCTACGCCTTCAACATCGAGGCCGACGACCGGAACTTTGCCGCCGCCAGCTTCGACGGCATGCTCGGCCTTTCCGACGATGGGGTCCACTTCCGCATGCGCGAAACCCTCGAAGAAGCGCTGATGGCGGGCGACCGGCTCTACTCGCGCTGGCGCCCCTGGCAGGACGTCAGCATCGAGACATGGCTCATTCCCGCAAAGCCCTGGCACATCCGCATTCACCGCATATCCACGCCGCGTGCGCTCAGCACCATAGAGGGTGGTTTTGCGATCGAACGCGCCGATTTCAATGCCGATCGATCCGAACAGGGCGAAGGCAGGGCCGTCTGGTACGGGCAGACCGATGTCAGCGGGATCGTCGACCTATCGCCGAACCTGAGGGCCGGCCACGCCATGAGCCCGATCCCAAACACCAACCTGATCCACGCCAAGACCTTGCTGCCACAGCTGCGCGGAGAAATCGGCCCTGGCACCACTGTGCTCGTGACGGCCGCGATGGCGCTGCCCAACTGGGCGGATTGGGCAGAGGCACTGGGAAATCCGCCGGCATGCCCGGATCTTGAGGAGGTGGAGCGAGATATCGGCGAGAACGGCGTTCGTGTGCCGGCCTTTGCTCTTCGGCCGTAGGTGCTTGAAGGGTAAGAGACAGGGATAGCAGAAGTCAGAGGACTTTCGGTCCGTCAGCGATGTGCTTGTCATTCAAAAGTCGGCATCTAGATGACTAAGACCCGGCTGCATCTGCGACGCCTCGATCGCCTCAAGCTCTTGATCGCTGAGTGCCGGCGTCAGCTCGACGCGACGATCTGGCCGAGGAGAATTATTCGATGTATTGGGCTTGGCCGTTCTGAAGCCGATAAAATCCGGTCTGCGGCACCGGTAGTTCTAGCATTTCTTCCCTTGATAATCCAAGATACATACCTCGTATCAGTCTCCCCGTCAGTCCATGAGATATGGCTATCGTGGTCGAGCGAAGCTGCGACAGCCACTCCTTTATGCGGGCGCAAGCTGCATCGAATGTTTCTCCATCCGGCGATCGAAAGAACCAGTTAAAAGCATCGGCGCCTTCGAGCATGCCCGGATATTCCATGTGGATTTCATAGTGGCTCATGCCATCCCAGGAGCCGATCGTCACTTCCATCAATCGCGGTTCGTCGCGGCTGCGCAAGGGCACATATCGCGCAATGCGCGCCGCTGTTTCCTTCGTGCGGCCCAACGGGCTGACATGAACATCGATTTGACCCGGATGCCGCTCAAGCTCGCGAGCAAGACGCCTACCCGCCTCATCCGCCTGCTGCTGCCCTCTTTCAGTAAGTGGGGAATCCTTCTGCCCCTGAAAGCGACCTGCCGCATTCCAGACGGTCTCGCCATGTCGAAGGAGAAAAATCGTCGTCAATTCTTTGAACCTTTGGGGGATGATGCGGTATCTGCTAACATAGCTCGCACTGGCTCGACGAGAGATGCAAACAAGGGGAGAAACCGTTATGGCGATCACAGTCAAAGTCGCTGAAGCGAAGGCTCGTCTATCTGAATTGCTGGCGAAGGTCGAAGCCGGCGAAGAGGTCATCATCTCTCGCGGCACCAAGCCGGTTGCTCGCCTTTCTCGAGTTCGCAGCAAGAACGATATCGACACGCTGATCGCCGAAATTAAGGCGCAGCGCATCCCTCGTCAGTCCACGACGCAAGCTGAATTGCGCGAATGGCGGGATGAAGGCCGCCGTTACTGACGATCTTTGTCCCGCCTACCGGGCGCCAGCAACGCGCAGTTCATCCAATATCTCTGCGCCGATCGGAAGCCGCAGCGTGAAGGTCGTGCCGTTGCCGCGGCTGCTTGCCACCTCGATCGTGCCGCCGTGGAGCTCGATGATCTGCTTGACGAGGTTGAGGCCGATGCCGGTGCCGGCGATGCCCGTGGAGCTTCTGGCGCGAAAATATCGCTGGAACATCTTCGGGAGGTCATCGGTGTCGATGCCGATACCTTCGTCGCGGACCGTGATGCAGACGCTTGTCCCGTCCTGCCATCCAGTCACGTGGACGTTCGGGGCATCAGGCGCGTATTTCACGGCGTTCGAGAAGAGATTGCTGAAGACCTGGTCGAGCGCAGGATGATCGCCGAAGATCGTCGGGGGAAGCCGGTCGAGGTCGAGTAAAAAACGATGCGACCGGCGGATGCTTTCCTGGCGCGCGCTGCAGATTCCGATGATCTCGGCAATCGAGCACGGCTTGTGCACGATGGTGATCCGGCCATGATCCAGCCGCCCGGCGGCAAGAATGCTTTCCATCAGTTCAAGCATGCGCGAAACCGAGCTGCGGATCTGATCGGCTTTTTCGCAAAGAAACTCCGGCGTCGCTGCCTCTTTGCGCCGAATGAGCCGTTGCGCCGCGCCGTCGATCACCGCAAGCGGGGTGCGGAACTCATGCGACGCCATCGAGACGAACTGTCGCTGCAATTCGTTGATCTGCTTTTCCTGTTCGAGCATCCGTTCGAGTTCTTCTGTCTGCCGCGCCAGTTCGACCGTGCGGGAGCGCACCATCTCTTCAAGCGTGTCGCGGTGCTGCAGCAATGCCTTTTCGGCGCGCTTGGCCTCGGTGACGTCGACGACAGCCATCAGCGATGCCGCCTTGCCCTTGTAGTTCAAGCAGGTGGAATAGACGGTCACCTCGATGGCCGTACCATCTCCCTTGAGATGGCGGGAAGAGCGGGACGACGCGGTATCCTCGAGATCGAAAACGACGGCCTCCGGCGGATTGGTTTCCTGCGCCTCGATGTCGGATAGTCGCATCGTCAGGAATTGCTCCAGACGATAACCATAGTGATCGATGGCGGCTTGGTTTACGTGGAGAAACCTCAACGTTTCATGATCGTAAACCCACATCGGCATCGGGTTGCCCTCGAACAGCAGCCTGAACGACGCCTCCTGCATCTTGAGGTCGGTAATGTCGACACGTATGCCGACGCTACCGCCTTCGGAGATCTGGCGTTCTTCGATCCGTATCCAGTGGTTTCCGGGTAGGCGCTGCTCGTGTTTGCTGGTGGGCTTTGCATGATGGGCCAGCCTCTCCGCCAGCCATTCCTCTTCGCGCCCGACTGCTTCCGGATATTGGCCGCGTTCGAGGCCAGCACGCAGGCGGTCTTCGAAGCGCATGCCTTTCACGAGCATATCGCCACTTTCGGCGTAAAGCTGCTCATATCTCTGGTTCCACAGGACGAAGCGGTCTTCCTCGTCGAACAGGACGAGACCTTCCGGGACGACTTCGAAAGCCGCCAGAAGACGCGCGTGCGCCGCGCGCGCCTCCTGCTCGGCGCGTTCTGCCTGGACATGCGCCTTCGCAAGGGCCTTTTCAGCCTGCCAAGCCTGCGTGATATCCTCGTGGGTCGATACCCAGCCGCCGTCCGACGTGCGCTGATGATAGCCACGGATGATCTGGCCCGACTTGAGTTCCTTGATCCAATCCCGAGGCGTATCGCCCTTATTGGTCGCTTCGGCCCAGGCGAGATATTCCGAGGTCGAGGTGGCGGGAACGGCGCCGACCCTTTGCCTCAGGTTGAGGATGTCTTCAAGCGACTGTCCCGGATGAATGACGGAGGGATCAAGTCCGTAGACCTCGGCATAACGATCGTTTGAAAGCAGCAGCCGACCGGCCTCGTCGAACAGGCAGACGCCTTGTCCCATGCTGGCAAGCGCCGTGTCGAGTTGTTCGTTGCGCCGCTGCAGGCGCGCGTGGACTGCGCCGAGCTCGATATGTCGCTTGATGCGGGCGACGAGCTCCGCGGCGGAGACAAGGTTGGAAACGCAATCCACCGCACCGCCGGCAAGCCCTTCGATCCGGCTCTCCTCGCCCTCCGGCGAGACCATGATGATTATCGGAATATCACGCGTTAGGGGGTTTGCTTTGAGACGCCGGCAGTCTTCGAGACCACCTCCCTCCCGCGACTGGGCGTCCAGCAGAATAAGCTCCGGCTGCGGTCGCTTGGCGGCCCATTCGTGAAGCTCAGCTCGGTCGCAGTGAACGCGCAGCACGATACCATGTCGCTCAAGGTCGTCGCCGACACCATGCGGGCATTCTAACGTGCCATCCATTGCAAAGATTGTGTGCAGTTCGCCGGACACGACCGTTCCCCCGTTCATCCACATGGACGCGACTATAAGTCGTACCGGTTAACACGCCCCTCATCTCAGGTCGGCATCAGGGTGCTCCGCGTTGCATGGTTGAAGAACGGTTGCGGGCGATGCGGAAAAATATCAGGTGATGCAAGAGGACGCGCGGTAGGACATTCCTCGAGATTTCGGCGTCACACGATCAGACCTAGCGTTGGTTCCGGATGTCGTGCAGGAGATCCAGACCGCGCTGGTATTTTTCAGTTTTCTTGCCGGCTTGTTCAGCTTGTCGGAGATTGTCTTCAAGGTCGGCCTGTTTGACTGACAGGGCCAGCGGATTCGACGTGGCGCGTCTGACGAATTCGTCGTCAGGCTCCTCGGGCCGCCGCGTCAAGGCATCCACCGCGGAGATGATCGCCGGCGGGAAGCCTTCCTCCCTTAATCTGTCGAGCGTCCAGCCACTGCCTTTTTCAGCGACGTCGTGAAGATAGGCGACCGTTCGCCCCTCATCGCCCGACACGAGAAGCGCGACCCGCTGGCAATGCTCGAAGAACGGCCGGCCGGTCTTGTCCACCTGCCCTTCATGCGCCTCTAAGGCGATTTGAATGGCATGGTCGAGATGCTGCATGGCGGTTACGGTCCTTCGGTTCTTCTGATTTTTCGCCGGGAAGGTTTCTCCCCCGTTGTTATCTCGATATCGGGCGTCGTCGCGCCGGCAACTTGACCAAGGTCGGCTCCCGGCGGGTCGAGGTCACCGCTTTCCCCGGCTCCTTGAAGCAAGGCCGCATCATCTCTGTCGTCTTGATCAAGCAGGTCTTGCAGCGTCTCATTCTCGTCTTCGCCAGCCAGCTCGTCGCAAGCTTGCATCCAATGACGCAGGTCCGAACCTTCAGGGCGGCCCTCGGCTTCCCAGATTTCATAGGCGCGCCGCCGTATCTGCTCGTGTTTGTCTATGGCCATGATCTTCTCCAGTTTCGACGCAGGCGATCATCAACCTGAAATGCGCGGGTTCAGTACGTTTTCTACCTGCATCGAGGCAGTGGTTCATGGCCGTGCGAAGACAAGCGCCGTAGCAACGCAGGCAATTGTCGATGCATTGCTGCATTGCCGGATTGATCTCACGCATTCTCCTGCTTCGGAGCGTTCGAACACATCGTGCGAGAACGAGCCAAGCGGCTGCCTTTCAAGGCCAGTTGATGGTGGGAAGAAAATCTTCCACCTGCTTGCGCTCATTGTCTGAAAGCGTTTCCACCCGCTCTTTCCAGAAGCGTTCGGCCTCCGGCGGATCCTTCTCCCATTGGCGAACTTTCGTAATGTTGTCGTCGATCTTGGACCGGCGGCGCCCACCCAGGCTCAGATACTCCTTCGCCAGTTTCAGGCTTGGGGTCTCAGTGCCCCCATCGCGATCCAACGTCGAACGCGCGTTGCGTCGGGCGGCTTCCAATGCTGTCTGGCGATCGGCCTCGGCTTGCCGCGTATCGAAGGAGCGCGCATCGTCGGTTCCGCTCTCGGGTGACATGTTGGTTGGGGAAATGGTCATGGATCACCTCTCGATGCTGTGATCCAATAACCACCACCAGCCGCGAGAGTTCCGCATGCTGGCAATTGATTCGAGCGGGCGTTCGAGCCAAACCGTGCTGCTGGCAATCAGTGAACGGCCATGCTCACCATGCGATAGGGGTGCACTGCCTCGAATTGCGAGATCATAGCCGTTGCCTGGAGCAACACGCGCTCGGCATTCTCGGGATCGTCCCGGGCGAGTTCGTCGGCATTGACGCGAATTGCTTCGGCCATGTTGTTTGAGAGCACGGCGAAGTGTGTATTGCCCTCGACAAGAGCCTCACGCGCCGTATCCTCGAGCGTGCGCGCGATGTCGACGAAGATCTCCTCGCGTTCCTCGATACTAAGGTCTTTGATTATATTAGTCTTCTCTTCCATGTCACTCACTCCTAAAGACGTGCGACGGTGATCGAGCTCATCGAGCCTCGATCGCCTGAGAGCTAGGAACGCCGACATCCGGATTCAAGCCATGTGCGCTTTGAACTCGCCTTCGAAACGAGGGGGACGACCATCGTCATTATGTCGAACGCAGGAGCCGGGCTTCTGTTCCCGGGAGAGCTGTTAGCAGTCGTCGATAGAGAGTGCTAATTTTTCACCTGCTCCTCTTGAAATCGAAAAACGCTCGAACCAGATCATTCGCGCAGGCGCGCGACTTGCACCCGTCCGGATCTCGTCAATCCGGTCCAGCCAGCGCCAACACCGTTGCCATTGTTTGTCTATGGAGGAAGACATGTCGTTCCGACCGCTTCATGACCGCATTCTCGTCCGCCGCGTCGATTCCGAAGAAAAGACCAAGGGCGGCATCATCATTCCCGACACCGCCAAGGAAAAGCCGCAGGAAGGCGAGGTCATTGCCGTCGGCCCCGGTGCACGCAACGATGCCGGCCAGATCCAGCCGCTCGACGTCAAGGTCGGCGACCGCATCCTGTTCGGCAAGTGGTCTGGCACCGAGATCAAGATCAATGGCGAAGACCTGCTGATCATGAAGGAAAGCGACGTGATGGGTATCATCGAAGCTCAGAGCGAGCGGAAAGAGGCCGCCTGAGTCCATCAAGTCGGAAGTCAACGCTAAAGCGCGTTGCGGTCTCTGAGATTCGCTCCTCGCGCTTTGGATCTTAATTTCTACGCATGTCGTTCTCGCAAAACCGCTGTACACTTGGCGACATGCGCTAGCTGCCGATGAAGGAGTGAGGACATGGCTGCTAAAGAAGTCAAATTCAGCGTCGAAGCCCGCGAAAAAATGCTGCGCGGTGTCGACATCCTGGCAAACGCCGTAAAGGTCACGCTCGGTCCGAAAGGCCGTAACGTGGTGATCGACAAGTCCTTCGGCGCGCCGCGCATCACCAAGGACGGCGTTTCGGTCGCCAAGGAAATTGAACTTGAAGACAAGTTCGAAAACATGGGTGCGCAGATGGTCCGCGAAGTCGCTTCGAAGACCAGCGACATCGCGGGCGACGGCACCACGACCGCAACCGTTCTTGCCCAGGCGATCGTCAAGGAGGGCGCCAAGGCCGTTACGTCAGGCATGAACCCGATGGACCTGAAGCGCGGAATCGATCTTGCCGTCAGTGCTATCGTCGAAGAACTGAAGGCCAACGCCCGCAAGATATCGAATAATGCCGAAATTGCCCAGGTCGGAACGATCTCGGCCAACGGCGATGCCGAAATCGGCCGCTTCCTGGCGGAGGCCGTGCAAAAGGTCGGCAATGACGGTGTCATCACCGTTGAAGAAGCCAAGACCGCCGAAACCGAACTCGAGGTCGTCGAAGGCATGCAGTTCGACCGCGGCTATTTGAGTCCCTATTTCGTCACCAATGCCGACAAGATGCGGGTCGAATTCGAGGATCCCTATATCCTCATTCACGAGAAGAAGCTGTCGAACCTGCAGTCGATGCTGCCGATCCTCGAAGCCGTCGTTCAGTCCGGCAAGCCGCTCCTCATCATCGCTGAAGATGTCGAAGGCGAAGCCCTTGCTACCCTCGTCGTCAACAAGCTGCGCGGCGGCCTGAAGATCGCTGCCGTCAAGGCGCCCGGCTTCGGCGACCGCCGCAAGGCCATGCTCGAAGACATCGCCATCCTCACCGCCGGCACCGTCATCTCCGAAGATCTCGGCATCAAGCTTGAGAATGTGACGCTCAATATGCTCGGCCGGGCAAAGAAGATCACGGTCGAGAAGGAAAACACCACCATCATCGACGGCGTCGGTTCGAAGGAGGAGATTTCGGGCCGCATCGCCCAGATCAAGGCCCAGATCGAAGAGACCACCTCCGACTACGATCGCGAGAAGCTGCAGGAACGTCTTGCCAAACTCGCCGGCGGTGTTGCCGTTATCCGCGTCGGCGGCTCGACGGAGGTCGAGGTGAAGGAGAAGAAGGATCGCGTCGACGACGCGCTTCATGCAACAAGGGCAGCGGTCGAGGAAGGCATCCTGCCCGGTGGCGGCGTGGCGCTGCTGCGCGCGGTCAAGGCGCTCGACAATATCAAGACAGCCAATGACGACCAGCGCGTCGGCGTCGAAATCGTCCGCCGTGCGCTCGAGGCCCCGGCTCGCCAGATCGCCGAAAACGCCGGCGCGGAAGGCTCGGTCGTTGTCGGCAAGCTGCGCGAGAAGAGCGACTTCTCCTATGGCTGGAATGCCCAGACCGGCGAATTCGGCGATCTCTACGCGCAGGGCGTCATCGATCCAGCCAAGGTCGTTCGCACCGCGCTGCAGGACGCATCCTCCATCGCCGGCCTGCTGGTGACGACGGAAGCGATGATCGCCGAGAAGCCGAAGAAGGATGCTCCTCCGGCAATGCCGGCCGGCGCCGGTATGGACTTTTAAGACAGGGTCGCAGGCTCGCCTGGAGACCCCGGGCGGGCCGTTTCCGAGGGAATGAAGATGGTTCAAACGATCCTAAGCCGATCGCAGGTGCCGCTGGACTCCCGCGATCTCGAAACCTGCCAACACGTCTTCGACAAGCTCAGCGCCGATTACGCAGTGGCAAGAGACAGCGACGAAGCCGAACGGATGGCGAGCATCATCATCGAGCTCTACCGACAGGGCGTGCGCGATCCCAATCATCTGCAGTCGATGGTCCAGGCGGCCCGCGGCCTCTTTGAGACGGACGGAGGGCAGCCGATTGCTCAGTGACGGCGCCGGCACGAATCGATGACGAGCGCGTCCCGCATCCGTTTCAGGTCATAGCCGTGATCATATCGGAAGGGCTGAGGACGAAGGCTTGTCGCCTTCGGCGGCCGTGGCGGGCCAGCGGAAATCCCAGCCACTCCGCACGTTTCACGCCACGGCAGCGATCGTGTCGCCGTCGTTCGGCAGCAGCCGCGCCACGGCGCTCAAAAGGTCGGTCTGCGATATCAGGCCGAGGATCCGGTGGTCGTCGTCGACAATGATGACGGCATGGGTGCACCCGTCCGTCAGAACCGGCAGCAGCGACAGGGCAGCATCTGAAGCTCTCGCCACTGCCGGTTTGGAGATCGCGTGGGCAATCGTATCGCCGCCCCCAAACAATTCACGTAAGCCGACAGTGCCGACCAGGCGGCCTTCCGGATCCTTCACCGGCAGGGTGCGGATATTATGCTTCAAAAGAAGATGTCGCGCGGCGTCCGGCTCGCAGGTCTCGCCGATGGCGATCACGTCACGCGACATGATATCGGCGCAGCTGATCTTGTCGTTTGATCGGATGGCTGCCTGCAGTTCGACCTGCTGCAGCAATCTTCCGAGGTCTGCCCGATCGATATCGAACGTTTCGTCGAGCGCCTCGAGGGCGGCATCGACATCCTCCTCGCGAAAGCCCACCCGCGCGGCGGATGGCGGATCGATCGTCTGGTGGGTGTTCTCCGCCGGCTTCGGAACGACGTGCGGATAGTTCCGTCTGGAAAGCTTGTGGAACAGCAGCCCGAGCCCCACGAGAATGCAGGAGTTCAAAGCGACCGGCACGAAGGGAAAGAGGAACCCCCAACCGGCGACGACGGGACCGCCGAGCACGGCGGTGAGTGCCGCAGCCCCTCCCGGCGGGTGAAGGCATCGCGTGAACGACATCGCGCCGATGGCCAGCGAAACGCCGACACCCGTTGCGATGATCGGATCACGAATGAAATAGGCGGCAATGATGCCCATCAGAGCGGAAATTGTATTGCCGCCGATGATCGCCCACGGCTGTGCCAGCGGACTTGCCGGCACTGCGAAAAGCAGCACCGCCGACGCCCCCATCGGCGCGACGATCAATGGAAGATGCGGCCCCTGGCCAAACAGATAGCCGCTGATGACGCCGGTGAGGCCGATGCCCAGCAAGGCGCCGAAACAGGCGATCAATCGTTCTCTTAATGTCGCGCCGGCCAGGATCGGCGAAAACAGGCGAAAGCGGCGGATACGGCTCGGCCCCACTTTCGGTGAAACGGGAAACTGCATGCGAAGACCAATTATGAGTGAGGATAATCTGGGGGTGACGGAAGAGAGGCAGGAGCTAGTTCGCCGCCAGCCTGACCTCTCTGCCTTTGGTTGCGCCAAGCACTTCATGAAAGGCCCTGAAAGCGCTGGGGCAATTGTCCTTGCGATAGACCAGCAGGGTCTCGACCGGCCCGAGCTGATGGGTATGAACGGCGGTCGGCCAGTGCATGAGATCGAGAACGGACCTGGGCATCACGCCCGCCGTATTCCCAGTCGCAACGCTCGCCAGGATCGCGTGGTAGGAACCGAGCTCGCTCGTCGGCAGGGTGTTCGATTTGCGCGCCCAGTTTTCGGCAATCCGGCGATAGGTGCAGCCGGGTTCCAAAGCTGCCAGCGATCCGACCCGCAGGTCGGCCGCGGAGTTGATGGCGGGATGGCCGGATGGCAGCACGATCAACAGATCTTCGACAAAAACCGTCTCCATCTCCAGCGCCATGAGTTCGGCATCGAAATCCGAATCCTCCTCGCGCATCGTCTCCGGCGGGCGGGCAATCAGCGCGCAATCCAGCACATCGGCCAGAACATCGCGGGCAAGATCGCGAGAAGCCCCCATTGTCAGATGCAGCGACACATCCGGCCACATCCGGTTGAATTGCGTCAGCGCCGCCGGCAGGCGGCTTGCCGCCGTGCTTTCCATCGTGCCGACCCGTAATGTTCCCGATGGGGCGAGAGGCCGCACGGCCCGGCGCGCTTCTAGCGCAAGCGCCATCAGCCGGTTGGCATAGGTGAGAAACGTCTCGCCCTCCCGAGTCAGCGTCATCTTCTTGCCGTCGCGGCTGAACAGGCAAGCGCCAAGGTCCTCCTCCAGTTGCTGGATGCGTGTCGTCACGTTGGACGGCACCCGACCGACTGCCTTTGCGGCCTTGGTAACGCTGCGGTCGCTGGCGACGGCGAGGAATATCTCGATCGACGAAAGGTCCAATGAAAAATCTCTTTTCGGGAATTAAAGCGAGTCATTGTTCTCTATATAAAAATCATAACCCGAGCTCAAGCGGGTTTAGGCACAGGCAAAAACCCGGACTCGGGGCAGTGCGTGAAGGCTCCCGGGCTCGACCTTCACTTGAAAATGTCCGTGCCATCTGCAGGCCAGACGGCCGAATGATTGCCAAAAAAAAGATCGAGACGCCGCCGAAATAGCCACGCAAACCGCTGCATCGTCTCCACTGCAGCGCGTTTCGAGGCTGGCATGGAGATTGCGTCTCTAGGCTGATCTGTAGAATGACCGGCGCCGACCATATGCTGCACCTTGTTTTGACCTGCCTTCTTCTGAGCGTCGCTTCAGGCCTCAGCATGCGACGTTTTCTTCTGCCGTATTTTCCCGGCGGCGATCTCGCCGAGAAATCCGCTCCCGTGACGATCGTCGCAAGCGCGGTGTTTCTGGCGACAGTCGCCTTCACCATCTCCGATCAGAATCTCTGGGCCAAATCCATGGTCCTGATGCTCTGCCTTTTGCTGGCGGCAATGTTCGACGACGCCCGACCCAGGCTGACGATCGCCCTTTCTGCCGTTAGCCTGGCCGCCTATCTCGGGCTGCGCTCGATTGGCTGAGTACCCGGCCGTCTTGTCCGCGCAAGCGGCGGTGAGACAATTGGCTGAGCAACTTCTCGCGGCGCCAAAAACGATCTTCGCGACAGAATAGTTTCGCAATATAATTCTCTCCTGCTGAATATTTCGAAGCGGATCGCTTCAAGAATGGGGAGAGAGGCGATGAATATCGAGCGGCGAGAGAGGATCTGGTCGGAGTGGTATGCCTGGCATCCTGTTCAGCCGATCGATGACACGGTGTTCTGGCTCGAGACCGTATACCGGCGGGAAACGGCGGAAGGCCTGTGGCAATATCGTTCCTTCCGACCGAAGCCGAACGTATCAAGGCTTCGGCCGCCATGCCCATTTATCCCGGCGCTTAATTCCCGTCAGCCGAGCGCCTGGCTGACGAGCGCATAGGTTTTCGGCCGATGCCCCACCTGACCTCCCGGACTTGGAAGCCAAGGGTCGCCCAGAGACATGGTCGTCACGAAGTCAAAGACAGCAAGGCCACAGCGGGAGAGAAAATCGGCAAATATCCCGACTTTCTCGCGCGTATCGAGGCGTAGGAATGACCCCGTATGCTCGAGCGCATGCGGATGGACGACCGCGATTGCGTCTGCGTCGCTGCTCGCCACCACCGGACCAATGACATGGCCGCGCCCGAACCGTCGGCAAAGCGAAAAGGCCTCGATCCGGCCGGCGCGAACCAAAACGACGCCTTTGGAATGTGCCATGAGCTGTGTCAGAAGTAGCGTGCGGTCCGTGCCAAAGGCAAGGCGATCCAGTTCCACGATCGCCTCCAGATCCTCAGCTTCCACGGGTCGGATCGCGACACTGGGCGGCAACTCCACATCCGGTGGCGCTATCGCTTCGCCCTGGCATTGAAAGACGGGCGCCTCACGAACAAAGTTCAAGGACAGATATAGGCGTCGCGCCGCCCGCGTCGCGTTCAGCCCAAGATTACGCCCGGCAACCTGGTCGAGCGCGTGGCCCATCAGCCACTGCCCAGCACCATTGGCCTGCAGGCGCGGCGAGGTGATGACCATACCGATTGTGGCGAACCGATCATCATAGGGAAACCACATCGCGGAGCCCAGGATGCGCCCGATTTCATCGATAGCCGCAATGCCTTGGCCGAATTCGCGTAGGAATTGCCAGTCTTCACGGCGATGCGGCCAGGCGACGGACATCGAAAGCGCATGCAGCTTGTCGAGATCGACGCTGTCGATCCCGGTTATGCGCGTCTCGAAACTATCGACCAACCTGGATTCGGATGTCAGTGCACTCACTCCCGCCCTCCTGCGGCGTTGTCCGGCCAACCCTTAAAGCTGCGCACGGAAACCCTTCGTTGAGATTAGGACGGATCGCGCGACACAATTCACTGGCGAAGCCTGTGCAAACACAACAATCGTCCAAATCCAGTGCAGTTTCGGCAAATAAAGCCAGGCCGGGTCTCTACAGTCATCGGCCAGATCCCGACCGCCGCCCGTACCTTTGACCGCGAGTGGGCCGGTGCAATTCTATATCCCGCGATGCGAGGAAGCTCATGCAGGCAATTGAAATCCTCGAAAGGTTGGTCGGCTTTCCCTCGGTCGTCGGCACGCCGAACGGCGAGATCGTTGGGTGGATCAGGCATTACCTGCAAAGGCACGGTATTGTCGTCACGGAGATTGCCGGCCCCGAGGGCGACCGGTCGAACCTCTTCGTAACGATAGGTCCAAGGGAGACGCCGGGTTACATCCTCTCCGGCCATATGGACGTCGTTCCCGCCACGGAAGGCGGGTGGAGCAGCGATCCGTTCCGTCTCCGCGCCGAAACGGACCGCCTCTACGGTCGCGGAACCACCGACATGAAGGGCTTTCTCGCCGTCGTGCTTGCCGCCGTCCCGGCACTCGCGGCGGCACAACTCCGCCGACCCATCCACCTCGCTCTTTCCTACGATGAGGAGGCAGGCTGCCGCGGGGTCCCGCACATGATCGCCCGCCTGCCTGAGCTCTGTGCACCTCCGCTCGGCGCGATTATCGGCGAACCGAGCGGCATGCGGGCGATCCGAGCGCACAAGGGCAAGGCGGCCGCTCGGCTGACGGTCAGAGGCCGGTCCGGCCATTCCTCGCGCCCCGACCGGGGACTAAATGCAATCCATGCCATGACCGACATCTTGGTTTGCGCCAGCGCCGAAGCCGAACGGCTGGCGCAGGGTCCGTTCGAACATGTTTTCGAACCGCCCTATTCCTCCCTCCAGGTCGGCACATTGAAGGGTGGCCAGGCGGTCAACATCATTCCCGATAGCTGCGAAGCCGAGTTCGAGGCGAGGGCTATTTCCGGAATCGACCCGGCCACGCTGCTGGCGCCGCTGCGAACGATGGCCGACGCACTGCGGCAACGCGGCTTTCAGTCGGAATGGCGCGAACTCAGCGCCTATCCGGCGCTGTCGCTTGCCGCCGATGCGCCGCTTGCACGCTTGCTTGGCGAACTCACCGGTGTCGAGCCACTCGCCGCCGTCAGCTACGGCACCGAGGCCGGTCTTTTCCAGCGCGCAGGCATCGATGCGATCATCTGCGGGCCGGGCGATATCGCCCGTGCTCACCGACCGGACGAATTCATCCTCGCGAACGAACTCCTGGCCTGCCAGGCGATGATCGAGGCACTCGCCCGACGTTGCATCGCCTGACCGTCAGATCAAGGAGCCGATGCAATGACCTTTCTCTTCAATTCCGATGCGAAGCGCGGCGCTATATTCGCCGAGGCCTTCGCGCGCGAACTGCCCGACATTGCCTTCGCCATGGATCCGGAATCGGTCGAACCGGAGGCGGTGCGCTACCTAATCACCTGGACTGTGCCGGATGATCTCGCCCGCTACCGCAATCTCGAAATCTTGTTTTCGATCGGCGCCGGCATCGATCAGTTTCGCATCGACGCCGTGCCGGCTCCGGTCAAGATAGTGCGCATGGTCGAGGATAGCATCGTCAAAATGATGCAGGAATATGCGACGCTGGCGGTCCTCGCTCTCCATCGCGATCTGCCGGCCTATCTCGACCAGCAGCGGCGCGGGATCTGGCAACCGATCGCACCCGTTCAGGCCGCAGAACGCCGCGTCGGCGTGCTCGGGCTCGGAATGCTGGGAAGGGCGGTGCTTGAGAGTTTGCGCCCATTCGGTTTGCCGCTGTCCGGCTGGAGCCGCGCTCCGCGCGCGATCGACAGCGTTCGATGCCTCAGCGGCGGCGAGGGACTCGAGACCCTGCTTGCCACCACCGATATTCTCGTCTGCATGCTGCCGCTGACGGAGGAGACGCGGGGCTTCCTGAATGCCGAGCTCTTCGCAAGGCTTCCCGCTGGTGCCGCACTCGCTCATGTCGGTCGCGGCGCCCAGCTCGATCATCAGGCGCTCGTCGCTGCGCTTGACGCCGGACATCTCTCCGGCGCCGTGGTCGATGTTACCGATCCGGAGCCGCTGCCTCCGGGCCATGCCTTCTGGAATCATCCCAAGATTCTGCTGACGCCGCATATTGCCAGCGTCACTCAAGCCGAGCCCGCGGCGGCGGCGGTGATCGGCAACATCAAACGGCACCGGGCGGGCCTCGACCCGATCGGGCTGGTCGATCGCGGCCGCGGCTACTGATTTATCTCACTACAAATCTGCACCCTGGAAAGGAAACCCATGTCCCTGCTCAAGACGATCGATACCAACCCGTCCCAAGCGCCGCGCGAGTCCGGTCCCCTCCCCGAGCGGTTGATCGCGGGCAACCCCACCTTCAAGACCTGGGCGCAGGATGTTGCTCGCGCAGACACGGTCCATACCGGCATATGGGAGGCGACGCCCGGTGAGACGCGTTCGATCAAGGGCGAGACATTCGAGTTCTGCCATATCCTTTCCGGCCTGGTCGAACTCACACCGGAAGGCGGAGAACCGGTGGTCTACAAAGCCGGAGACAGCTTCGTCATGAAGCCGGGCTTCATCGGCGTCTGGAAGACCATCGAGACAGTACGCAAGATCTACGTGACCGTGACATGAGCTGGCGGGCGTCGGGCTTCCGCGCGCGGGCAGCGCGGCGCCAGGCCCGGACGCCCGCCGTAGATTTGACTGGCGGCGGAGCGGAAAACGCAATTTTTGTCCGTCGCAGCAATACCGGTCGATGCATGCTGCTCGCTTTCTCCAGCTAGCCTCACGTCAGCTCATGCCGAGGACACGCAATGACACTCAGCTTCGATCCGAATTCGATTTCCCTGCCCATGGGACATTTCATCGGCGGCCGGCTGGTTCCGGCCGAAGCCGTCATCGATATGCATCGGCCGTCCGACGGCAAGGCTTATGCCGGCTGTCCGCTTGCTGACGCGGCCCTTGTCGATCAGGCCGTGGAGACGGCAAGGGAGGCGTTAGATAGAAGCAATTGGGGTGGCGGGCGGCCGCGCGAGCGCACCAAGGCGCTGCAGCGCTGGGCGGACCTGATCGAAGCCGAGGCGGAGACACTCGCCAGACTTGAGGCTCTCTCCTCAACCCGCCCCGTCGGCCATCTCGTCGCCGGCGACATCGCGGTCACCGCCGAGCAGATCCGCTTCTTTGCCGAATTCGCCGACAAGGAAGGCGGCGATCTCGTCCCGACCGACGACGCGAATCTCGGCATGATCATGACGGAACCCTATGGCGTCGTCGGCGCCATCACGCCCTGGAATTTTCCCCTGTCGATGGCAGGCTGGAAGCTTGGCCCGGCACTGGCGGCCGGCAACGCGGTGGTGCTGAAGCCATCGGAGATGACGCCGTTTTCGACCCTCTATCTTGCCGAGCTTTCGGTGCGGGCCGGTCTGCCCGCTGGTCTCGTCAACGTCGTCCTCGGTGACGGTCCGATCACCGGAACCGCCATCACCGGCCATCCCGGGATTTCCAAGGTCAGCTTCACCGGCTCGACCGCGGCCGGTGCGGCGATCATGACCAATATCGCCCGCACGGGCGTGAAGCCGATGACGCTGGAGCTCGGCGGCAAGAGCCCTCAGCTGGTCTTCGCGGATGCCGATCTCGATCTTGCGGCAGGCGCCATCGCCGCCAGCATTTTGTCCAACGCCGGCCAGGCCTGCATATGCGGATCCCGCCTCATCGTCGAGGCGAAGGTGGCGGACGCGCTCGTAGCGGCCCTCGTCGCCAGACTGGCGGCAGTCCGGCCGGGGCCGACCTGGGAGGAAACGACCGATTATTCGCCCGTTATCTCCGAACGCCAAATCGCCCGCATGGATGGCATCATCCGCGCCGCCATCGACGGCGGGGCCGAATGTCTTACGGGTGGCGGCCGGCTCGATCGTGAGGGCTATTTTTACGCGCCGACGCTGATTTCGGGCGTGACGGCAACATCGCCCGCGGTTCTCGAGGAAATCTTCGGACCGGTTCTGACCATCCAGACCTTCGAGGATGAGGAGGAGGCGCTAAGCCTCGCCGACCACCCATCCTATGGCCTGGCCGCGGGCCTCTTCACCCGCGATCTCTCGCGCGCGATCCGCCTCACCCGCCGCCTGCAGGCCGGCACCGTCTGGGTTAACCGTTACGGCCGATCGCGCGACCATATCCTGCCGACCGGCGGCTACAAGCAATCCGGAATCGGCAAGGATCTCGGCCGCGAAGCCTATCATGCCAACCGCAAGAGCAAGAGCGTGCTCATCAGCCTTTAAGGAGCTCAGATGAAGACCTACAGGATTGCCCTTCTGCCAGGAGACGGCATCGGCCGCGACGTGACCGACGCTGCCTGGGCCGTGCTCGAAAAAACAGCTGGATCGGGCGGATTTTCCCTTGAGGCAACCCGCTACCCCTGGTCCTGCGACTACTATCTCGAAAACGGCAGCATGATGCCCGCCGATGGGATCGAGACGCTGAAGTCTTTCGACGCCATCCTGCTCGGCGCCGTCGGATGGCCCCGAAAAGTGCCGGATTCCGTATCGCTGCACGGCCTCCTGCTGCCGATCCGCAAGGCCTTCGTGCAATATGCCAATATCCGCCCGCACCGTTTGCTCCCAGGCGTGCAGGGACCGCTGCGGTCTGACGGTTTCGACATTCTCTGCATTCGTGAAAACACCGAGGGCGAATATTCCGGCGCCGGCGGCCGTATCCATCAGGGCGCGGACAACGAAGTGGCGATCGAAACCGCGATCTTCACCCGCAAGGGGGTCGAACGCATCCTGCGTTTCGGCTTCGAGCAGGCACGTGCGCGACGCGGCAAGCTTGCCTCGGTGACGAAGTCGAACGCGCAGAAATATTCGATGGTCTTCTGGGACGAGATCACCCACGGGCTCTCTGCGGAATATCCCGATGTCGAAGTGACCAGCTATCATATAGACGCCATGGCCGCCCGCATGGTGATGGCGCCCGAAAGCCTCGATGTCGTGGCCGCCTCCAACCTGTTCGGCGACATCCTGACCGACCTTGGCGCCGCGATCCAGGGCGGGCTCGGCTTTGCCGCATCCGCCAACATCAATCCCGATCGATCGGCGCCCTCCATGTTCGAACCAGTCCACGGGTCAGCGCCCGATATCGCTCATCTCGGGATCGCCAATCCGATCGCCGCCATCTGGTCGGGTGCAATGATGCTGGAACATCTCGGAGAAACGGCCGCCGCCGAAAAGGTGATGGACGCAATCGAAACGACCACTGCGCGCGGCGTCGGCGCAATTCCCGGCAAGGACAGGACCGACGCGATCACGGCATCGGTGCTTTCGGCGCTCGGCTAGCGCGTCGCGCAAACTGGAAGTGATTTGGAAAAGTTTTGACGAAAGGGGAGAAAATGAACGGATTGCGAGACAGTAGCCTGCTTCGCCAGCAAGGTCTCATCGATGGCGAATGGTGCGGGGCTGCAGCCGGCCGCACGATCGAGGTGACCGATCCGGCGACGCAGCATGTGCTGGGCACGGTGCCCGATATGGACGGAGCCGATACGCGGACCGCAATCGCGGCGGCGGAAAAAGCCTTTGGCGCATGGCGGGCCAAAACCAACGCCGAGCGCGCCGCCTTGCTGGAAGCCTGGCACGATCTGATGCTCGACAATATCGAGGATCTGGCGCTGATCCTCACCAGGGAACAAGGTAAGCCGCTCGCAGAAGCGCGCGGTGAAATCCGTTACGGCGCCTCGTTCGTCAAATGGTTTTCCGAGGAGGCGCGGCGCATCGGCGGGACAACCATTCCCTCACCGACAGCCGATCGGCGGATCGTCGTCCTGAAGGAGCCCGTCGGCGTTTCGGCGATCATCACGCCGTGGAATTTTCCGAATGCAATGATCACCCGCAAGGTGGGGCCGGCGCTCGCGGCAGGCTGCACGGTCGTGATCAAGCCATCGGACCTGACCCCGTTCTCCGCGCTGGCGCTCGGTGTGCTGGCGGAGCGGGCCGGCATCCCCAAAGGCGTGGTCAATATCGTCACCGGCATGCCTGCCGGCATCGGCGACGAGTTGATGTCCAACCGGACTGTGCGCAAAATCTCGTTCACCGGCTCGACCCGCGTCGGTTCGCTGCTGATGCGCGGCGCCGCCGATAGCGTCAAGCGGCTCAGCCTCGAACTCGGCGGCAACGCCCCTTTCATCGTTTTCGACGATGCCGATCTCGACCTTGCCGTGGAAGGCGCTATCGCGTCGAAATTCCGCAATGGCGGCCAGACCTGCGTCTGCGCCAACCGTCTTCTTGTTCAGTCCGGCGTCTACGATGCCTTTGCCGCCAAACTCGGCGCGCGCGTGTCGGCTATGAAGGTCGGGGCCGGCACGGAGGCCGGAACGGATATCGGACCGATGATCAACAAGGCGGCGATCGAGAAGATCAACCGTCACGTTGACGATGCAGTGGAAAAGGGAGCCAAGATCCTCGCCACCGCCGGTTCCGTGCCGGTCGGCGATCAATATGCTGCGCCGATGGTGCTTGGCGACGCGACGACCGACATGCAGCTTGCCAGCGAAGAGACATTCGGACCCGTTGCGCCGCTATTCCGCTTCGACACAGAGGAAGAGGCGATCCGCATTGCCAACGCCACCCCCTTCGGCCTAGCAGCCTATTTCTACACGGAGAGCCTGAAACGGTCCTGGCGCGTTGGCGAGGCGCTCGAATTCGGCATGATCGGCCTGAACACGGGCGCCATCTCGACCGAGGTCGCCCCGTTCGGCGGCGTCAAGCAATCCGGCCTCGGGCGTGAGGGCGCCCAGTGCGGCATTGACGAATATCTCGAAATGAAGAGCTTCCATATCGGCGGGCTCTCCTGACCGGCAAAAGGCAAAGGGCGCCGGAAGATCATTCCGGTGCCCTTCGTAAACGACGTCGCAAGCTTAGATCTTAGATTCTGCTGGTTTCGCACCGCCGCAAGGGTTTGCCATATGCGCCGAACGGCTGAGCCGCTCTCGCAATGCCGCGCTTACATGAAGCGATCAAGTGTCTTGTAATAGAGCCCAACAATTGGCAGGAACCACGGCTTGCCGAAATGACCGGGAACGGCTGGCCATTCTAGCCCTTTCACCGGATTGCGGTCCGCCTTGCCCATGATGGCGTCGGCGATCATCATGCCGAGGTGAGTGGAGAGCTGGGCGCCATGGCCGGAATAGCCCATGGCATACCAGACGCCGTCGACATAGCCCGCGCGCGGATAGCGGTCCTTCGTCATATCGACGAGCCCCCCCCAGCAATAGTCGATCTCGACGCCGGCAAGCTGCGGGAAGATTTCCGCCATGCTTGTGCGCAGAATATCGCCGCTCTTTGCATCCGACCGCTGATCCGACGTGGCGGAAAAGCGGGCGCGGCCGCCGAAGATCAGCCGCTTGTCCGGCGACAGGCGAAAATAATTGCCGATGTTCATCGAGGTGACGCAAGTCCGGTTGCCCGGCATCGTCGCTGCGATTTCGGCGTCGCTCAGCGGACGGGTGGCGATCAGGAAGCTGCCGACGGAGATGATCCGACGGCGGAAATGACCGAAGAGCGACGGCGTGTAGGCGCCTGTCGCGACCAGCACGTGGTCGGCGGTGACGGTGCCCCGCCCGGTTTCGAGACTATGGCGGCCATTGCCTTGCCTGTGGCCGGTTACGGCAGTCCGTTCGAAAATGATGGCGCCATGACGGGCGGCAGCAGTGGCAAGCCCCATGACATAGCGGCCCATATGCATCATCGCGCTCTTCTTCGAGAGCATGGCGCCATGGAAAGGCGACCCGATCTCATTCTTCAGGTCGCTTGGCGTCAGAAGCGCCGTCTCCGGATCGACCTCTATATGCACAGCCTCGAAATTCCGGGCAATGGCATCGAAATGCTGCGGCTTGGAAGCGAGCTTCAGCTTCCCGGCACGCCGGAAACTGCAGTCGATCCCCTCCTGGGCGATGATCGCCTCGATCGCATCGATGGAATCGTCGAAGGCTCGATAGAGCGCAATAGCCCGCTCCGTTCCGAGTGCGCTCTTGGCCGACAGGAAGCTATGGGCAAGCCCGTTGTTGAGATGGCCGCCATTGCGTCCCGATGCTCCCCAGCCGACATGCTCGGCTTCCAGCACGACGACCTTGACGCCGGCTTTCGCAAGCTGGCGCGCAGCGGCAAGCCCGGTGAAGCCGGCGCCGATGACGGCGACGTCGTAATGCCCCTCGACAGGACCTTGGGCCGCCTCGGCAAAAGGGCGGGCCGTGTCGTGCCAGTAGGATTGGAACTGCATCCGCTTGTCTCCGTCAGAGGCCGACGACGCCAGGCAAGCCCGAGATACCAGCGATTTCGACATAGCCGTAATAGGGATTGGCCGGCTCGTGGCCGCGATTGACCCAGACCTTGTTCTTGATTCCGAGATCGTGCGCCGACATCAGATCGTAGCGGAAGGAAGACGAGCAGTGCAGCACGTCCTCAGGCCCGCAGCCGAGCATGTCGAACATGTATTCGAAAGCCTGGAAACGTGGCTTGTAAGCATTGGCCTGCTGAGCGGTATAGACCGCGTGGAAGGGTGCGCCGAGCTTTTCGACGTTCGACATGATCTGGGCGTCCATGGCATTGGACAGGATCACCAGCGGAATTTCCCGGGCAACCCTGGCAAGACCCTCGGCTACGTCGCGATGGGGCCCCCAGGTCGGAACGCGCTCGTAAACGATTTGCGCAGCTTCGTCGCGAAATGTCACGCCGTTGCGCTTGCATGTGCGCTCGAGCGAGTTGTGCACCACCTCGGCATAGGGTTTCCAGGCGCCCATGATCTCGTCGAGACGATAGGCGGCGAAATTCTTGACGAACTCCGCCATGCGCGGTTCGTCGAGCTGGTCGCCGTAGAGATCGCGTGCCGCTTCCGCCATCTGGAAGTTGGTGAGCGTGCCGTAGCAATCGAAGGTGATGTATTTCGGGCGGAACGTCGTCATCTGCGTATCCTTGAATGATTGGAACCGGGATGTTTCACAATCATAGGCATCGCTTTATCGCTGGCCTACCTGAATTGGCGGCATCCGAAGCAGAATCTATCGTATCAAAAGCGGCGTTTGGCAGAAGGTTGCGTGGGCTCCCAGACGCCCCCCGAGGCCGGTGACGAGTTCAATCGTGATCGTGGTCATGATGCGAGGGAAGATCGAGGCCGAAGGTGTTGACGAGATCAGCCACCTGAGCCGGACTGAGGAACCGCGGATTGAGATTGCGCAGCAGCAGATAGAGCTTCGCCGTCTCCTCCAGTTCCTCGGTTGCGAAGACCGCCGCCTCCAGGCTGTCGCCGGCGACGACGGGTCCATGATTGGCCAGAAGCACCGATGAATATCTGCCTGCCAACCCGCGGATTGCATCGGCCACCGCGGGATCGCCGGGACGATAATAGGGCACCAGCGCCGTCTCGCCGGCGCGCATGAGATAATATGGCGTCATCGGCGGCAGGGCGGCGCGGGGATCGATCTCCGGCAGCATGGTCAGCGCCACCGCATGGGTGGAGTGAAGATGAACGATGGCGCGGGCGCTGCCGCGTGTATCGTAGAGGGCAGTATGTAGCGGGATTTCCTTGGTCGGCTTGTCGCCCGACAATAACCGGCGATCCGCGTCGAGCCTCGATATGCGGGCCGGGTCGAGGAAGCCGAGCGACGCGTTGGTCGGTGTCACCAACCAGCCACCGTCCTCCAGCCGCAACGATATGTTGCCGGACGAACCGGGCGTCAGCCCGCGCTCGAACAGCGAGCGGCCGTACCGGCAGATTTCCTCACGCAGGCGCGCGTCGGACATGACAGTTCCTCCAAAGTTACGCAGTCGCCCCTTCGATCAGTTCAAAACCGAGGTCGATAGCCTGCGGCGGCGCGTTGGCGACAACCAGCTCGGCGGCCATCTGCCCCGTCGCGACGCGCGGCGTCCGGATGGTCGACAAGGGCTGCGGTATCGCCCGGCCGATATCGAGACCGTTATAGCCAAAAAGAGCCAGCTGCGAGGGAATGACAATTCCTTGGGCGAGACAGTGAAAATAACCGCCGAGCGCCATGTCGTCGTTGGAAAAATAGACCGCATCGAGATCGCTCGCTCGTGCAAGCAGTCGCTCCAGCGCCAGCCTGCCGTTCTCCACCGACGAAGCGCCCGCCAGAATTTCGCGGGCGACAAGGGGCGTGCCGTTGGCTTCGAGAATTTCGCAAAAGCTGGCAAAGCGCTTGCCGGCGCGGATGTCGCGGCTGAGATCGTGGCCGACATAGCCGATCCGGCGATAGCCTCGCTTGAGCAGGAATGCCGCGCTCTCCCGCCCGGCCGCACGGTTCGAGAAACCGACCGCGATATCGATCGCATCGCCGTCGAGATCAAGCAATTCCACCACCCGGCAACCGCTGGCGCGCAGCATCTTCGCCGTGCCGTCGGTATGCTCATATCCCGCCAGCATCACCGCTGCCGGCCGCCAGGCAAGCATCGCAGCGGCGAGCGCCTCCTCCTTGCTCGGATCATAATCGGTCACCGAGAAGACCGCCTGATATCGGTTTTCCTCCAGGACAGCGCCGGCACCGCGCAGCACGTCGGCAAAGACGATGTTGGACAGGGAGGGAATGACGAAGGCGACAAGGCGTGACGTGGTGGAAGCGAGCGTTCCGGCGATGCGGTTCGGCACATAGCCCAGCCGTTCCACGGCGGCCATCACCCGCTCCCGTGTCTTGCCCGAAAACGAACCATGGTTGCGCAGGACACGCGACACCGTGCTCTCCCCGACGCCGGCCGCTTCTGCGACCTCTGCAAGGGTTACCGTCGCCTGATGTTTGAATTCCATCGTCAATTTCGAATCCGGCATTAGGAATGCGTCCGGCGCAAGCAACTGCTAGGCGCGCTGTCGCAGCGACTTTCATTTTTCACCACTTCGGGCAAGAAGCAACATTTTTTTGGCAGCGCTGCCATTTGACTGTTGGCGAGGCCGCTGGAATGATCTAGAAAGAATGGCAGCGCTGCCAAAATGGCTCGTGATCGGAGGACGTTCCCATGACACCGCTCGCTGAAAACTCAGGCTCCGCCATCGTCGCGGCCGTCATCGGCCTCGGTTCCATGGGAATGGGAATGGCCAGCTCAATGAAGCGCGCAGGTCTGGACGTCGTTGGATATGACATAACGCCGGCCGCGGTGGACCGCTTCGTCGCCGAAGGCGGACGTGGCGCGGCATCCCCTGCCGACGCCGCCAAGGGGGCCGACATCATCGTCTCCGTGGTGGTCAACGGCGCGCAGACCGAAGCCGTGCTGTTCGGATCCAAGGGCGTTGCTGCTCCGATGAAGCGCGGCGCGGTCTTCATCTCGTCGGCGACGATGGACCCCGCCATCGCGCGCGATCTGGCGGCGAGGGCGCAGGCTCTCGGCCTGCACTATCTCGACGCGCCGATTTCAGGCGGCGCGGCCAGGGCGGCGAAAGGTGAGCTGACGATCATGGCCTCCGGCTCCAGGCAGGCTTTCGATAGGGCGCGCCCGGCCCTCGACGCCATGGCCGGCAAGGTTTACGAGCTCGGCGAGGCGGCGGGAACCGGCGCCGCCTTCAAGATGATCAACCAGCTTCTCGCCGGCGTACATATCGCGGCCGCATGCGAGGCGATAACTTTTGCCGCCAAGCAGGGCCTCGACCTCGACAAGGTCTATGAAGTCATCACCGCCTCGGCGGGCAATTCCTGGATGTTTGAAAATCGTGTCCCGCACGTGCTGGCCGGGGACTATACGCCGGCCAGCAGCATTGAGATTTTCGTCAAGGATCTCGGCATCGTACTGGATATGGCCCGTTCGCAGCGTTATCCGGCACCGCTCGCGGCAGCGGCCCTGCAAATGTACCTGGCGGCCGCCGGCGCCGGCATGGGCGGCGACGATGATTCCTCGCTCGCACGCCTCTACGCCCAGCTTTCCGGCGCGCAATTGCCCGGTTTCGCCAAAGAGCCGCAAGGCCGGTAAGGAGGGTCGACATGCCAGTTTTCGCCGCCAACCTGACGATGATGTTCAGCGAATGGGACTTCCTCGACCGCTTCGACGCCGCAGCCGACGCGGGGTTTTCCGCCGTCGAATACCTCTTCCCCTACGAGGCCGCACCGGATGCAATCGCCGAACGGCTTGCCCGCAACAATCTGCGGCAGGCCCTGTTCAACCTGCCGCCGGGCGACTGGGGTGCGGGCGAGCGCGGCATCGCGGCTCTTCCCGGACGGTTCGACGACCTCAAAGCGGATGTCGAGCGGGCATTGGACTATGCGGCGGCGACAGGCGTCGGGCGACTGCACCTGATGGCGGGTATCGCCGACCCTCATGATCAAGAGGCCGCCGCCTCCTACCGACGCTCCGTCACCTACACTGCCGGCCGGCTTGCGGAAAAAGGCGTTGATCTCCTGCTGGAGCCGATCAACGGGCGCAATATGCCGGGATATTTCCTCAACGACTTCGCGATCGCCGAGCGGCTGATCGCCGAATGCGGCCTGCCCAACCTGAAGCTGCAATTCGACATCTATCACCGTCAGATCCTCCATGGCGACGTTACGATGGCATTGCGGCGCCTGCTGCCGATCACCGGCCATATCCAGATCGCCGGCGTGCCGTCACGCAACGAGCCTGACGGAGAGGAGCTGAACTATCCCTATCTGTTCGGTGAAATCGACCGGCTGGGTTACGACCGTTTCATCGGCTGCGAATATGTCCCGCGCGGCCAGACACTGGACGGCCTTGGCTGGTTCAAACCTTTTGCACGGAGCTAGACCATGGCAATTTCACTTGGGTCGATCGCCGACGACTATACCGGCGCGTCCGACCTCGCAAACACGCTGACGAAAAACGGCCTGCGCACGGTGCAGACGGTCGGCATTCCGAATCCGTCGCTCGCGCTGCCGGAGGTCGATGCGGTGGTCGTCTCCCTGAAGATCCGCTCCGTTCCCGCTTCGGAGGCCGTGGCCGCTGCGACCAAAGCCGAGCGCTGGCTGCGCCAGCAGGGCGCGGCGCATGTGCTTTACAAGATCTGTTCGACGTTCGATTCCACAGATGCCGGCAATATCGGCCCTGTCACCGAGGCTTTGAGCGCGGCGGCGGGCGGCGGCGGCGTGCTGGTGACACCGGCCTTTCCGGAGACGGGGCGCACCCTCTATCTCGGCCACCTCTTCGTCGGCGGCCAGCCGTTGAGCGAAAGTCCGCTCAAGGACCACCCGCTGAACCCTATGCACGACGCCAATCTCGTGCGGGTTCTCGCCCGGCAATCGCGTGGCACCGTCGGACTGATCGATCTCCCAGCCATCGCAGCCGGACCGGCCGCCACCAGGGCGAAGCTCGATGCCCTCCTCAGGACAGGCGTGACCATGGCTATCGCCGACGCAATTTTCGAGCGCGATCTGGAAACGCTGGGCGAGATCGCGCTGGAAACGCCGGTATCCACCGGCGCGTCCGGTCTCGGCCTCGGCCTTGCCCGCGCGCTCGTCCGCTCCGGCCGGATATCCGGCCGCGCGACAGGTGAAGACGTCATTCGCCCCGTAGGCGGGTTTTCGGCGATCATTGCCGGCAGCTGTTCGAAGGCGACGCTGCACCAGATCGGCGTCGCCGAACGAGCGATGCCGGTGCTGCGGCTTGATCCCGAGCGGCTGCTGGCCGCCGGCCCGGATGAGATCGCCGCGGCGATTTCCTGGGCCGGAGAGCGCATTTCTGCCGGCCCGGTCGTGGTCGCCGCGAGCGCGGCGCCCGAAACCGTATCCCGGCTGCAATCGCAATATGGCCGGGAGGCCTCCGGCCACGCGATCGAGACCGCCACATCGATCATTGCCGCCGAGCTGGTGGAGAGAGGCGTGCGGCGCCTCGTGGTCGCAGGCGGCGAGACCTCGGGAGCCGCGGTCGACAAGCTCGCCATACCGGCATTTCTGATCGGCCCCGAAATTGCTCCCGGCGTGCCGGTGCTGCGTACAGTCGGCAATAGGCAGGGCGACATGCTTCTGGCGTTGAAATCAGGAAATTTTGGAGGCGAAGATTTCTTCATTGCCGCGCTGGCGATGATGCAGTGACAAGACGAAGGCCTCAACACACTCGCAGCAAGCGGTTTGCGAAAGGGTCGGTCCGCCAGCATAAGATGCGGCGACCCATGATCGCAAAGCCATAACATACTGCCTGAACCACGGCCTTCAGATGATCTGCCCGCCGGCACTCCGGCAGACTTGCGGGCAGAACATCAAGGATCGCCCCATGCAAACACGTCAGATCGAGATCGCCGCGTTCAGGTCCGACCATCTGGACGCCGCCGTTGCGCTTTCCCGACAGGCGGGCTGGCCGCATCGGACGGAAGATTGGCAGATGGCGCTCGCCCTGAGCGAAGGAATGGTCGCAATCGAAGACGACAGGGTCGTCGGCACCGTTCTCGTCACGCGATACAAGGAAGATTGCGCCACCATCAACATGGTCATCGTCGACGAGACGATGCGCGGGCGCGGCCTCGGCCGCAGGCTGATGGACGCCGCGCTGCAGATCGCAGGTGACCGGCCGCTGCGGCTGGTCGCGACAACAGCTGGCCTGCCGCTCTATCAAAAGCTTGGATTCCATGAAACCGGAACCGTGCTGCAGCACCAAGGCCTTGCCGGAGACATTCCTGCGCCGGCCGGCACGGAGGCCGCCACCGCCGACGATCTCCCTGCCATCATGGCGCTCGATCGGCTTGCCTTCGGCGCCGACCGCGAAGGACTTCTCGCCTATCTCACCAAGGCTGGCGAATTCGCCGTCATTCGCCGCCACGGCGGCGTGTCGGGCTTCGCCTGCCTGCGTCCCTTCGGGCGCGGCGAGGTGATCGGACCCGTGGTTGCCGCGGACATCGAAGAGGCTAGGAAACTCATCGAACATCACATCGCGCGGCGGCCAGCACGCTTTCTCAGGGTGGATACCACGGCCGCGGCCGGACTTTCCCCACGGCTCGCCGAATATGGCCTCGCCCATGTAGGCGGCGGTATCGCAATGAAAAAACCATCGGTCGGCCACGCTGCCGCCCCTGCTGCCACCACGTTCGCGCTTGCCAGCCAGGCGCTCGGCTGATCGGAGACCTCATGTACGCCAACTCGCTCATCGAACTCGACCGCGCCCATCTCATCCATCCGGTGGCCTCCTACCGCAGTCACGAGAAGCATGGCGTGCGCGTGCTGGCCTCGGCCAAGGGCGCGACGGTCACCGATGCCTCCGGCAAACAGCTGATCGACGGCTTCGCCGGCCTCTGGTGCGTCAATGCCGGTTACGGCCATGAGAGCATCGTCGAGGCAGCGGCCCGGCAGATGCGGGAGCTTCCCTATGCAACGGCCTATTTCGGCCTTGGCTCCGAGCCGGCGATCCGGCTTGCCTCAGAACTCGCCGATCGCGCGCCTGGTGATCTCAACCATGTCTACTTCACGCTCGGCGGCTCCGACGCAGTCGACAGCACAATCCGGTTCATTCGCTACTATTGGAATGCCCGAGGCCGTCCCGAGCGCGATCAATTCATCTCGGTCGAACAGGGTTATCACGGTTCCTCGACCGCGGGTGCGGGTTTGACCGCCTTGCCTGCCTTCCATGCCGGCTTCGGCCTTCCCTTCGATTGGCAGCATAAAATTCCGTCTCATTACGCCTACCGCAACCCGGTCGGCGAGGATCCGCAGGCGATCATTGAAGCCTCGCTCGCGGCGCTGAAAAGCAAGGTCGAGGCGATCGGGCCGGAGCTGGTCGCCGCCTTCTACGTCGAGCCGATCCAGGGTTCGGGCGGCGTGCTCGTGCCGCCCAAAGGCTGGGTTAAGGCCATGCGGGAATTCTGCCGCGCGCACGACATCCTTTTCGTGGCCGATGAGGTGATCACCGGCTTTGGCCGCACCGGGCCGCTCTTTGCCTGCAGCGAGGAAGAGGTCGTGCCGGACTTCATGACGACCGCCAAGGGCCTCACCTCCGGCTATGTCCCGATGGGCGCCGTCTTCATGGCCGATCACGTCTATGAAACGATTGCCGAGGGGGCCGGCACCACCGCTATCGGTCACGGGTACACCTACTCGGCCCATCCCGTCAGCGCCGCCGTCGGCCTGGAAGTCCTGAAGCTTTATGAAAACGGCCTTTTTGACAATGGCGTCAAGGCTGGTGCGCGGCTGATGCAGGGCCTCCAATCGCTGAGAGATCACCCGCTCGTGGGCGATGTCCGCGGCCGCGGCATGCTCGCCGCCGTCGAGCTCGTCGTCGACAAAAGCAACAAGACGCCGCTGCCGGCGTCCGCCGAACCCGCCCGTCGGATCTTCGATCGCGCCTGGGAGAACGGCCTCGTCATCCGCGCCTTCGGCAACGGCGTCCTCGGCTATGCGCCGCCCCTATGCTGCACCGAAACGGAAATCGATGCCATCGTCGAGCGCACGCGCATCACGCTGGACGAGACGCTTGAGGACCCGGATGTGCGCCGGGCGTTGCGGGTCTGAGAATAGCGCCAAACGGTGAGATTCGGTATTTTGTGCCGCTCGATGGCGTCTTTTCGGAGAATCCGGCGCAGTGCAGGTGACAAACTGAAATCGACGAAAGGCCTTGATCCAGGCAAAGGCGGGCCTTCCATACAAGAGCGGGACGATGATCCCGCCGGGAACAGAACATTCTTCTTTAAGAAGCGTGCTCCCATCGGAGCCGAACACTGGGGAATTCGCATGAGCAAGAGCCTTTCGGAATTCAAGTATATGACCTTCGACGTCGTCGGCACGCTCATCGATTTCGAGGGCGGTCTCAAGACCTGTCTCGCTGAGATCGCGGCCGAAACGGGAAATGAAATCGATGGCGAGCAGGCGCTCAGCCTCTATCGCGAGGCCCGCTACTCCGACGACGCCGACCTCTTTCCCGACGACCTCGTGCGTGTCTACATCGCAATCGCGCCGAAGCTCGGTCTGCCCGCCGATCGCAAATATGGCGAGCGGCTGCGGGATTCGGCGAAAAGCTGGAAGGGTTTCGCAGACAGCACCAAAGCACTCGCAAGCCTGGCGAAAAACTACCGCCTCATTGCGATGACCAATGCCCGACGCTGGGCCTTCGCCTTCTTCGAGAAGGAGCTCGGCAATCCTTTCCATGCCGCCTTCACCGCCGACGATACCGGGACCGAGAAACCCGATCCCGCCTTCTTCGAGACGGTCTTCGCCTACATCGCATCGGAAGGCCATTCGAAGGACGATATCCTGCATGTCGCCCAGAGCCAGTATCACGATATCGGAGTATCCAGGAAGCTCGGCGTGACCAACTGCTGGATCGAACGGCGGCATGCTGAGAAGGGTTACGGCGGCACGATCGAACCAGCCGAGTTTACGACACCCGACTATCATTTCACATCCATGGCCGGCCTTGCCGATGCCGCGGCCGCACGCGCCTGACTTTTAAAACCGGATCGGGCTCGCCCTGCACTGCCGCCCGCCACAGAAGAAAAGGGGAATGAGATGAACGACAAGATCACCAATTGGACCAGATCGGACAACGCCATGGTCGAAACCGCCATCCGTCGTGGCGCCACCCGCCGCGAGCTGCTGCATATGATGCTCGCGGGCGGCGTGGCCATGTCCGCCGGCGGGCTCGTGCTCGGCCGCGCCGGCAAGGCGCTCGCCGCCACGCCCGTTTCCGGCGGGGCGCTGAAGGCGGCCGGCTGGTCGTCCTCCACGGCCGATACGCTCGACCCCGCCAAGGCATCGCTCTCCACCGACTATGTCCGCTGCTGCGCCTTCTACAACCGTCTCACCTATATCCAGTCGGACGGTACGCCGCGGATGGAACTCGCCGAATCCATCGAAAGCGGCGATGCCAAAGTCTGGACGATCAAGCTGCGCAGCGGCGTGACCTTCCATGACGGCAAGCCGCTCACTGCCGACGATGTGGTCTTCTCGATGAAGCGCCATCTCGACCCGGCGGTCGGCTCCAAGGTTGCCAAGATCGCCAAGCAAATGACTGGCTTCAAAGCGGTCGACAAACTGACCGTCGAGATTACGCTGGAAAACCCCAATGCCGATCTGCCGACGATTCTCGGCATGCACCACTTCATGATCGTTGCCGACGGCACAACCGATTTTTCCAAGGGCAATGGCACCGGCGCCTTCGTGCGGGAAGTTTTTGAGCCCGGCGTCCGCTCGATCGGGCTGAAGAACAAGAACTACTGGAAGGCCAACCACCCGAACGTTGATTCTTTTGAGTTCTTTGCCATCAGCGAAGACAATGCGCGTATCAATGCGCTGCTCTCGGGCGATATTCACCTCGCCGCAGCCATCAATCCACGATCCGTGCGTCTGATGGACGGCAAAGACGGCTTCTTTCTCTCCAAAACGACGTCGGGCAATTACACGGATCTCAACATCCGTCTGGACATGTCTCCCGGCGACAAGAAGGGCTTCGTGGAAGGCATGAAATATCTGATCAACCGCGAGCAGATTCAGAAATCTGCCTTGCGCGGCTTCGCCGAAATCGGCAATGACCAACCAATCTCGCCCGCCAATTTCTATCACAATGCAGACCTGAAGCCGAAGGCATTCGATCCCGAAAAAGCGAAGTTCCTATTCCAGAAGGCGGGCCTTCTCGGCCAGTCAATCCCTGTCATCGCCTCCGACGCAGCCAATTCCGCGATCGACATGGCGATGATCGTCCAGGCGGCCGGCGCCGAAATCGGCATGAAGCTCGACGTGCAGCGCGTACCGTCCGACGGCTACTGGGACAATTACTGGCTCAAAGCGCCGATCCATTTCGGCAATATCAATCCGCGTCCGACACCCGACATATTGTTCTCGCTTCTCTATGCGTCTGACGCGCCTTGGAACGAGAGCCAGTACAAGTCAGAGAAGTTCGATCGGATGCTGATCGAGGCCCGCGGCTCGCTCGATCAGGCCAAGCGCCGGGAGATCTACAACGAGATGCAGGTCATGGTGTCGGAAGAAGCCGGCACCATCATACCGGCCTATCTCTCCAACGTCGATGCGGTGTCGTCCAAAGTCAAGGGGCTCGAATCCAACCCGCTCGGCGGCATGATGGGCTATTCCTTCCCGGAATATATCTGGTTGGAATCCTGACGAGGCACCTGGCCGGGAACAGGATTGTTCCCGGTCATCCTCCCCTTTCGTGATAAGCTGTCGGACTTCGGCCGACGGGGAGCATGAAGATGAACAATCCGATCCTGTCCCTTATAGCAAGCAGGCTGCTGATCGCAGTCGTCACGCTGATTATTGTATCCTTCGCGGTGTTCTTCGCCACGACCATGCTTCCGGGCGATACGGCGTCCATCCTGCTCGGGCAGGCGGCAACGCCGGAGGCCGTCGAGGGACTGCGCAAGGCAATGCATCTCGATCAGCCGGCTTTTCTCCGCTTCGTCTACTGGATGATCGGGCTGTTGTCGGGCGACCTCGGCACGTCCTACGCTAACGATATGCCAATCGCTGACCTCATCGGCGGCCGCTTTGCCAACTCGATGAAGCTGGCGGGTATCACCGCCTTGTTTGCGGTGCCGATCGCGCTGACACTAGGCACCACAGCAGCCATGATGCGAGGATCGCTCTATGACCGTGCAGTCACCGTGCTTACGATTGGCGTAATATCGGTGCCTGAATTCATGATCGCGACGTCGGCCGTCCTGTTCTTTGCGGTCTATCTGCAATGGCTTCCGGCAATCTCCCTGACCAATGAAGCGAAAACCTTTACCGATATGCTACGCGTCTATGCGATGCCGGTGATCACACTGACCTTCGGCGTATCGGCGCAGATGATCCGAATGACGCGGGCTGCCGTGATTGAAACGCTGAACACGCCCTATGCCGAAATGGCGTTGCTGAAAGGCGCCTCACGCAGTCGCATCGTTTTGAAGCATGCATTGCCGAATGCACTCGGCCCGATCGTCAACGCAGTTGCGCTCTCGCTTTCTTATCTGCTCGGCGGCGTCATCATCGTCGAAACGATCTTCAACTATCCCGGAATTGCCAAGCTCATGGTCGATGCGGTCGCAACGCGAGACCTGCCTCTTGTCCAGACCTGCGCGATGGTCTTCTGCGTCGGCTACCTCATCCTCATCACGCTTGCCGACATTGTTGCCATTCTTTCCAATCCGAGGCTGCGATGACATCCCATATCGAACAACGGCCCGCCGTGGCGCGCCGGCTCAGCTACCGCTTCAATCTCGTCGGGCTCCTGGGGCTTGCCGTGATCCTGTTCTGGGCCTTTATCGCGATCTTCGCGCACACGCTCATCCCCTACCCAGTGGGCGAAATTGTCGATTATGATTATTTCGGGCCGATGTCCCAGCAGTTTTGGATGGGATCGGATTATCTGGGCCGCGATGTCTTCTCGCGCATCCTGATGGGCGCGCGCTACACGGTCGGCATCTCTCTTGCGGCAGTGACGATCGCCTGCTTCAGCGGCGTCGTACTCGGCATGATAGCGGCCGTCGCCGGTGGTTGGCTCGACACGTTGCTCTCCCGTTTCCTCGATGCCATGAATTCCATTCCGTCCAAGCTCTTCGGCCTGGTCGTGGTCGCAGCCGTCGGATCGTCGATCCCGGTGCTGATCCTGACGCTTTCGGTGATCTATATCCCGGGCTCCTATCGTTTCGCTCGGGCGCTCGCCGTCAACGTCAATTCCATGGACTTTATCACTGTCGCCCGCATCCGCGGTGAAAGCACCCTTTATCTGATCCGCTCGGAAATTCTGCCCAATATCGTGGGTCCCGTACTTGCCGATCTCGGGCTCCGCTTCGTCTTCATCGTTCTCCTGCTCTCCGGCCTTTCCTTCCTTGGACTGGGCGTGCAGCCACCCTATGCGGACTGGGGCGCGCTCGTGCGTGAAAACATCGGCGGTCTGCCATTCGGGGCTCCCGCCGTCATGTTCCCATCGCTTGCCATCGCCAGCCTCACGATCAGCGTGAACCTGCTGATCGACAATCTGCCGCACAAAATCCGAGATCGGAGCGAGTGATGACCAATCTTGTCGAGATTCGTGACCTCCGGGTCGAAGCCACCACCGATTCCGGCCGACGCGTCGAGATCATCAAGGGTGTCAGCCTCGACATTGCCGAGGGTGAGATCGTCGCGCTGATTGGCGAGAGTGGCTCCGGGAAGACCACGATCGCGCTGACCCTCATGGGTCATACCCGCCCGGGCTGTCGCATCTCCGGCGGCACGGTATCGGTCGCCGGCAAGGATTTGGTGGCGCTGAGCGAAAAGCAGCGGGCCAAACTACGCGGCACCCAGGTTGCTTACGTGCCGCAATCGGCCGCTGCCGCTTTCAACCCGGCCACATCGATCATGGATCAGGTAATCGAAGTCACGCGTATTCATCAGCTGATGTCACCGGAAGATGCGCGTGCCAGGGCGATCGAACTTTTCCGGGCGCTGTCCCTGCCCGAACCGGAAACGATCGGCAGCCGCTATCCGCACCAGGTTTCCGGCGGTCAGCTGCAGCGTCTGGCTGCCGCCATGGCGCTTATAGGCAACCCGACACTTGTCATCTTCGACGAGCCGACGACGGCGCTCGATGTAACGACCCAGATCGAAGTGCTGCGTGCTTTCAAATCGGTCATGAAGAAGGGCGGCATTTCAGGCGTCTACGTCTCCCACGACCTTGCCGTCGTTGCACAGATCGCCGACCGCATCGTGGTGTTGAAAGGCGGGGAGACCCAGGAAATCGGCACCACCGAAGAAATCCTCAGCAATGCCAAGCATCCCTATACCCGCCAACTGCTTGCAGCCTTCGAGCCGAAACCGCGCGACGCGGCAGGCCTTGCCGAGAGTGCAACAGCGCCGCTCCTGAAGATCGAGGATGTCGTTGCGGGTTATGGGCAACGCCAGGCCGACGGCCTTCCTCTCGTACGCGCGGTCGAGCATGTGAGCCTGACACTGGAAAAGGGACGCAACCTCGGCATCATCGGCGAATCCGGTTGCGGCAAGTCGACTCTCGCACGCACCATTGCCGGCATTTTGCCGGCCGCAGTCGGCAAGATCGTCTTCGACGGCACGGAACTGCGCGGCAATGCGCGCGAGCGTTCCCGCGATCAGCTGCGCGAGATGCAGATCGTTTTCCAATATGCCGACACCGCGCTCAATCCGGCAAAATCCGTCGAGGACATCCTCGCCAGGCCGCTGGTTTTTTACCACCGCATGGATCGACAGGCGCGAAACGCTCGGATCGACCAACTGCTCGACATGGTGCGCCTTCCCCGCAATCTGCGCCACCGCCGGCCGGGGGAACTGTCAGGCGGGCAGAAGCAGCGCGTCAACTTCGCCCGGGCGCTCGCCGCCGATCCGAAGCTCATCCTCTGCGACGAGATCACCTCGGCACTCGACACCGTTGTCGCTGCCGCCGTCATCGACCTGCTCAAGGAATTGCAGCGCGAACTCGGCCTCTCCTACATCTTCATCAGCCACGACCTCTCGGTGGTGGAAGCGATCTGCGACGAAATCGTCGTCATGTATGGCGGCCGGAAAGTCGAGGAAATCACCCCCTCGAAAGTGAAAACGGCGCAGCATCCCTATTCGCAACTGCTCTTCTCGTCCGTGCCGACGCTCGATCCGGCCTGGCTCGACGGGCTGCAGCAGGATCCAGAACTCGTGCGGGCTTATTGCCGGCACTGAGCTGAGGCCCGATGACGCAGCTCGCGGTAGACTGCCTTATCTAGACGTTACCGCTTCGCTTGATGCGCGAAGCCTTCTTTGGTCGCTTTGCGATCAGGATCGCGCAGCGTCAAGCCGGCCTGCGATCTGCGGAAAACCGGTGAACCGCTGGCATAACTGTGAGCACTTTCTTCAACGTGGGAGCGCCTTCAGTGCGGAGGACATGTGCAGGACACCAAGCTCAGGGCTCGTAAGCACCGGAACTGATGCCTGGCTTATTTCATTGAGAGCGTTCGCCATTGACGCTTGAGCAAGAACAACCACGTCGACGCTGTCCACGAGTGAAGCGAGACCTTCACGTATTATTGCATCATGCGTCGCCCTGTCCCCGCTTCGCAATTTTTCAAAGGCGCCATCACAAACACGACCAGTCACAGAAACCCTATGCCCTATTCTTTGAGCATGGAGTTCAATTAGCCGGGTTGTAGGATTCATCGTCGTAGCCAGAGTTGCAAGGACGCCAATTCGATTTCCGCGTCGGATCGCCTCAATCGCCATGCCATCATCTATCCGGAAGAGCGGTACGGGGCAGAGCGGCATTGCCGCATCCACTGCAGGGCCGAGTGAGGAACAGGTGACGAGGACCGCCGAAGCTCCTGCATCCACCGCCGACCAAATGTGACCGGTAAGCCGCCGCATGGTTTGAGAAGACAGCACACCCTCTCGAATGGTGTTTCCCAGGAGGCTCTCATCTAACATGTTGAACGAGCGCCAACCGGGCAGATGGAGACCGACGAGTTCGTTGAACGCGGGGATGATCCCAGGAACCGTATGGATCATGGCAAGCGCAGGGGAGTCATTGAAATCCGTCGGCATGGCTTAGTTCTCGATTTTTTTTGTGGGCAGCAATCGGGTTCTGGCCCTGATCCCGGCATCTATCGTGCTACGACCGGAGATCGAGCAGGCACTTTACAACTTAGCTGCTCAACGGCCGAAGATCAGACTGTCATGCCGCTAAACACGGAACTTTCCGCCGTCCGTGCATTTTCATTCGATGCATGCTGCTCACCATCCTCCGGTAGCTTCACCTGAGCTCACTTCGAGGACGCGCCATGACACCAGTCTTTAATCCCACTCTGCCCCCGCCCCTCCTATTTGCGGCCGGCTCGCACCGACGTTTCAACTCGCGACGATAGCCGTCATTGGCCCAGATGCTTCTGCCGGAGGGGCAGCAGACAGTGCCGCATAGCTCGATTCCAATCCATTCAGGTCAGCCTTCATGTCTCCACTCCTCAAACGAATACACAGCGACGAACGACTCCCCGGCAGGGCGGATGTCGTCGTCATCGGCGGCGGCATCATCGGTGCAACCGCGGCTCTCTTTCTGGCGGAGCGGGGACTCTCGGTCGCTCTGGTCGAAAAAGGCCATGTCGGCTGCGAACAGTCGAGCCGCAACTGGGGTTGGTGCCGCCAGCAGAACCGGGATGAGCGGGAGTTGCCTCTCTCGGGTGTCGCGCTGCGGCTCTGGGGTGAGTTTGAATCCAAGATCGGTGCGGACGTCGGTTTCCGTCGATGCGGATTGCTCTACGCTACCGACAATCCGCACCAATTGGCGGAATGGGAAGCATGGCGCCATACGGCCCGCCAGTTCAACGTCAATACGAAGATGCTGAGTGCCGCAGAAGCGGCTGCCGCAATCCCCGCAAATGGTCGTCGATGGCTCGGCGGGGTCCATTCAATCGACGATGGCAAGGGCGAGCCTGCCATCGCCGCGCCGACGATCGCTGAGGGCGCTCGCAAATTTGGAGCGTCGGTCCATCAAGAGTGCGCTGCGCGAGGTCTTGATCTGGCGAATGGAGCAGTAGCCGGAGTGATCACAGAAAAGGGGACGATCCGGACTCAAGCCGTTCTCTGCGCCGGCGGTGCCTGGACGTCGATGTTCTGTCGCCAGCACGGAGTTCTGTTTCCGCAGGCGAGCGTGCGCCAAACGGCGGTTCGTACCCGGCCCACAGCGAATGTCGGCGAGGCGATCTATACGCCGGACTTCGCGCTGACCCGCCGGTTGGATGGCAGCTACACGCTTGCGATCAGCGGCAGGGCAATGCTCGACATCACCCCCCAAGGCATTCGCTATGCCCGATGGTTCATGCCGATGTTCATGAAGCGCCTGAAAGCGGTGCAGTTCGGCATCGGCAAATCCTTCCTCCAGGGTCCGGAAGCCTTCGGAAGCCTTAACAGGGGTAAATCATCCGCCTTCGAGCGATTGCGCGTTCTTGACCCGCCGCCGAGCCGCCGCACGATAGCGGCTATTTTGAAGCGGGTCACCGAGCAGTTTCCTGCATTGGCCGGAGTCGAACTCGCCGACAGCTGGGGAGCCTACGTGGATTTCACGCCGGACGCGGTGCCGGTCATCTCGCCGGCTGACGGTGTGAGCGGGCTCTATCTGGCCGCGGGCTGCTCCGGCCATGGCTTCGGCCTTGGCCCGGCCATCGGCCTTCTGGCGGCCGACCTCGTTGCCAATGATACACCCTGTGTCGACCCTACCCCCTTCCGCCTGTCGCGCCTCCTTGACGGGTCGAAGGTCAAGGTCGGCGCAATCTGATCGTGAGGCCAGATCCGGAGAAGTCCGTGGGCGACCTGGGAAAGCTAGCGCAATGGATTACGACGTAATCGTCATCGGCGGCGGGCTGGTAGGCGTATCGATAGCCTGGGGCTTGTCGAGATGCGGACAAAGGGTCGCAATCGTCGATGAAGGCGACGTGGCAAACAGGGCCGCCCGGGCGAATTTCGGTCTGGTCTGGAGCTCAAGCAAGGGCCTCGGCAACGCCGCCTATTCGCGGTGGTCGCGAACCTCGACGGCGAACTGGCATCGGCTGGCAGCCGAGCTCAAGGCCGAAACGGGCATCGACACCGGTTTTGTGCAGTCGGGCGGCTTCTCAATTCGGCTCACCTCAACGGAGCTGGAACGCGGGATCGCATCGATGGCGAAGCTCGCCGCCCAACCAGGAATGGACGCGGAAGGAACGCCGCCGCTCGAATATGAGATACTCGACCAAGCGGAGACGCGCCGCCGTTTGCCCCTGGTCGGCGACACAGTGGCAGGCGCTATTTTCAGCCCTCTCGACGGACACGCAAACCCGCTGCGGCTGTTCGCGGTCTTTCATAAGGCGCTGCGGCAGCGCGGCGTCCATTATTTCCCGCATCGCAAGACGAATGCTATCCGCCATAGCGCCGGCGCTTTCCAAGTGGCGGGAGAAGGATGGAGGCTCGGTGCCGGCAAGGTCGTGCTTGCAGCCGGCATCGGCAATACCGCGCTGGCCGGGATCGTTGGGCTGAGCGTTCCGCTCTCGCCGAGCCGCGGCCAGATCATCGTCACCGAGCGGCTGAAGCCCTTCCTCAGCCATGCCACTGGCTATCTGCGGCAGACAGACGAGGGCTCTGTGCTGATCGGCGAAAGCAAGGAGGCGGCGATCGATCATCAGCGCCCGCGAGGACCAATCACCGCCGTTCTGGCGGAACGCGCATTGCGCACCTTCCCACTGCTCAGGGACGCCAAGGCGGTGCGGATCTGGGCCGCATTTCGTGTGGTGACGCCGGACGGCTACCCCATTTACGAGCAATCGGAGAGGTTTCCAGGTGCTTTTGCATTCGCCTGCCATTCCGGCGTGACGCTGGCGGCGAACCATGCGCTGGTCCTGCCGCGGCAGATTTCGGCCGGGGCGCTTTCTGACGATCTTTGCGTATTTCATTCCCGGAGGTTCCATGTTCCGGCGGCTGTCTGATAGAAATGAGAGTACGGTCTCCTTCACATTCAACGCCGCGCCGACCACGGCCTGCAGCGGCGACAGCGTCGCTGCCGCACTGCTGGCTGCCGGACATTGCATCACGCGCCGCTCTCCGGTTTCCGGCGCTGCTCGCGCTCCTTATTGCATGATGGGCGTGTGTTTCGAGTGCCTGGTCAAGATCGACGGCCGAGCGAACCGACAGGCGTGCGTTATTACCGTGGAAGAGGGCATGCGAGTGGAAACGCAGGATGGCGCGGCCGTGGTGGGACAGGAAGAATGATCCGGAACATCCACTCTGCCGCTGATCTCGCGCCCGCCTACGACCTCGTGGTTGTTGGCGCCGGGCCTGCCGGCCTTGCGGCAGCCGTTGAAGCGTCGAGCCACGGCATCACCGTATTGGTGGTCGACGAAAACAAAGCGCCCGGCGGACAGATCTATCGGTCCGTTGACCAGGCTTCGGACGGCGATCTCGCTCGTCTGGGGCCGGACTACGCTGCCGGTCGGATGCTCATAGAGCGGTTCCAGGGCGCAGACTTGAACTATGCAAGCGGGGCGACGGTGTGGGGCGTCGGGCCCGCCGACGAGGAAACCGGCGACGGCGCCCATGGGCTCGAGGTCGGGATCTCGCTCGGAGGCATCGCTCGACCGATCGCAGCTCATCGTGTGATTCTCGCGACCGGCGCGCTCGAGCGTCCGTTCCCATTCCCGGGGTGGACCCTGCCCGGGGTCATGACGGCGGGGGCGGCGCAGATCCTGATGAAGTCGTCGGGCCTCGTGCCCTCTGGACGAACCATCCTCGCCGGGACGGGGCCGCTGCTGTACTTGCTGGCAAGCCAACTTCTCCGGGCAGGCGTGTCCGTGACAGCGGTCGTCGACACCACGCCGGTCGAGAACCGGCGCTTGGCCCTGCCTCACGTGCTTGGCTTTGCCGCATCGTCCTATGCCCTCAAGGGCTTGAAGCTCCTCTTCGAGGTTCACCGTCGAACCCGTGTCATCCGCGGGGCGACCGCTCTCGAGGCGGTTGGTTCCGGACAATTCAGCACCTTGCGGCTTCATCGTGGCGACAAGTCCCTGCACATCGAAGGCGACCTGCTCCTTCTGCACCAGGGGATCGTGCCCAACCTCAATCTCACACTGGCAGCCGGTTGCAGCTACGTCTGGGACGAGCGCCTGGCAGCCTTCCGCCCGGCCGTCGACATGTGCGGCGCAAGTTCGGTGCCGGGAGTTTCGATCGCCGGCGATGCGGCGGGAATTGTCGGGGCGGTTGCCTCGGCTCACCAAGGAGAGCTGGCGGGCCTGACTGCGGCGCTCGATCTCAATCGAATTGGCCAGGGTGTCTACGAAAAGCGCCGCAACGAACTGGCGCGAAAGCTCGCGCGAGCCCTCAGAGGCAGGAGTTTCATCGAGCACCGGTTCCGGCCCGGCAAAACCTTTCGTGTGCCGGAGGACGAGGTCATCGTCTGCCGCTGCGAGGAGATTACGGCTGGCAAGCTGCGTGAAGTTGCGGCGCTCGGCGTACCAGGCCCTAACCAGATGAAGGCGTTCACCCGATGCGGAATGGGACCATGCCAGGGCCGGTTATGCGGCCTGACCGCGGTTGAGCTGCTGGCGCAATGCCGTGGCGTAGCGCCCGGCGAGCTCGGTTACTTTCGGCTACGCCCGCCCATCAAACCGGTGACGCTGGGCGAACTCGCCGCCTTGCCGCACACGGAGGCCGCCATCGTCGCTGTCGCCGGATGCGTGGAACGCGCCGCCGAGGAGCGCAAGACATCATAAATGGGAGTCGCCAATGAAACATGCCCACAGCTTTTATATCGACGGGGAGTGGGTCGAGCCGTCCGTATCGAAAACACTTGAGGTCATCGATCCCTCGACGGAGCAGCCGATCGGAACGATCGCAGTCGGAAGTGCCGCCGACGCGGAAAAGGCGGTCGCGGCTGCGCGGCGGGCCTTTGCCTCCTTCTCGCAGACGTCCGATGGAGAGCGCATCGAACTGCTGAAGCGCATTGTAAAGCTGCTGAAACGCCGCAATGATGAGCTCGGCGATGTCATCTCACGGGAAATGGGCGCGCCGCTCACCATGGCCCGGGCTGATCAGGCCGGCATCGGCGCTGTCCATTTCGAGCAGGCGATCAAGGCCATGGAGACTTTTGCCTTCGACTACATGCAGGGGACCACGCGCATCCTGCGCGAGCCAGTCGGCGTGGTTGCGATGATCACGCCATGGAATTGGCCGATCAATCAGATCGCCTGCAAGGTCGCTCCGGCGCTCGCCACGGGATGCACCATGGTCCTGAAGCCTTCGGAGATCGCTCCGTTTAACGCCGTCATTTTCGCCGAGATCATGGATGAGGCCGGCGTCCCGAAGGGAGTCTTCAACCTCGTCCAGGGCGACGGGCCTAGCGTAGGTGCGGTACTGGCCGGCCACCCGGATGTGGACATGGTGTCCTTCACCGGGTCGACCCGCGCCGGCATTGCCGTGGCGCAGGCGGCGGCACCGACCGTCAAGCGGGTGCATCAGGAGCTCGGCGGCAAGTCGCCGAACATCGTCTTGCGCAGTGCCGACTTTTCAACCGCGGTCGCCACCGGCGTGCGCCGGTGCTTCGGCAACTCCGGCCAGACCTGTACCGCGCCAACGCGGATGCTGGTGCCGGCGGAGCGAATGGACGAAGCAAGCGCAATCGCTGCTAGGGAAGCGGCTGCGCTCGTTGTCGGTCCGCCCGCGGATCCGCGCACCAACCTCGGACCAGTCGCAAGCACCGCGCAGTTCAACAAGATCCAGGCGTTGATCGAACGCGGCATCGCGGAAGGAGCGGCGCTGGTCGCGGGTGGCCCTGGCCGCCCGTCGCATCTCAATGCTGGTTATTACGTGCGCCCGACCGTGTTTGCCCGCGTCACCAATCAGATGACGATCGCCCGCGAGGAGATCTTCGGCCCGGTACTCTCGATCATCGGCTATGACAGCGAAGAGGAAGCGGTCGCGATCGCCAACGACACGCCCTATGGCCTGGCAGCCTACATTCAGGGCGATCCGAAGGAGGCGCGCGCGATCGCAGGCAGGCTGCGCGCCGGAACCGTTCGCCTCAACGGTTCCGCCTGGGACGCAGCCGCCCCTTTCGGCGGCTACAAGCAATCAGGCAACGGTCGGGAGTATGGGAAATTCGGACTGCACGAGTTTACCGAGATCAAGGGCATCGTCGGCTTCTTGGACGCGTGAAGGTTCAAACTTAGGTATGTCCGTTTCGGATGCCGGGCGAGCCCAGGTCTTGAAAAAGGGATTGCCCGAAATGAGACGCTCCGACCCGGGGACCGCGTCCATTGGCGTGAAATTCGGATCAGTGTCGATGGTGACCAACAGTGACATGTCATCTTCCTTCTTTGAGAGGCGGTTCTGATCTGCGAGGCGGGAGTTAGACTGCTTTCGAGGGCGATAGGCAGCAGCCAGATTAAGCATGACGGACTACCGATTGCCTCGATCATCCCGGCCTGCTTCTGGGGTCGATCGTGGTGTCAGCCGAGATTAAGGCGATGCCGAAGTAAGCGTCGCCGAATAAGGGGTTGTTTTAGTCGGTATTTGGAAATCTCTCCACGACCCAGCCAAACCTGCCGGCTGGTGCGACAGCTATCACCGAGGCGTCCATGCCGATCACAAGCCGGTGCGATGCGCTCTCTAATGCGGGAACAAAGTGGTCAGCGGCATGTGCGCTTTAATGATCGGTGATTTCAGAACGACGAAGCTGAAATATTTATCAATGCCGACGTCCATGTCGGTGAGTCGTTCCATGATCGTCTGGTATTCGTCTATTCCGGCGGTGACGAATTTCAGCAAATAATCATAGCCGCCCGAAACCAGATGGCATTCGATCACCTGGTCGACCTTCTCGATCGCTGCGAGGAAACGGGCGAAATCGATCTGCCGATGGTTTTTCAAGGTAATCTCGGTAAATACGGTCAGCGTCTGCCCGAGTTTGCTGACGTTGATCTGAGCAGAATAGCCTTCGATATAACCTTCCGACTGCAGCTTCTTCACCCGCATCAGGCAGGGGCTCGGCGACAGATTGACCAACTCGGCGAGCTCCACATTGGTGACGCGGCCATTCTTCTGCAGTTCGTAGAGAATTTTTATGTCGATCCGGTCGAGTTTCATCACATGCCTTCATTTGCTCGAGATCGCCAGTGACGAAGCATAATCTGCTGCGGCTTTTCCAACGTCGAGCTTAACACATGGCAAGGAGGTGTCGACCGGGTTGAAGGACATGTAGAAGCACAAATGGCTGCCAGCCTCCCGCCAAGACGGAATCTTCTGCTGTCGCTGGATGAACTCCGGCAAAGGCGCGGCGGTGAATCCGCTAAACTGGCTGAAACGGAGACCATGCCATGCCCGCACCATTGACGCGCGTCGACACTACACCGCAGCTACCCGCTGCGGCGGATGCGGTCGTGATCGGCGGCGGCATCGTCGGCGTTTTCGCGGCCTATTATCTGTCGCGCCGCGGATTGAAAGTCGCCCTCGTCGAAAAGGGCCTCATCGGGGCCGAACAGTCGAGCCGCAATTGGGGCTGGTGCCGGCAGCAGAACCGCGATGCCCGTGAATTGCCGATGTCGACGAAGAGCCTCGATCTTTGGGAGCGCTTCGCCACTGAGACCGGCGAGGACACCGGCTTTCGCCGCTGTGGCCTCCTCTATCTCAGCAATAGCGCGGAAGAACTCTCCGGCTGGGCTCGCTGGCGCGATTTCGCCCGATCGGTCGGCGTCACGACGCATATGCTGAGCAGCGCGGAAGCAACCGAACGCGGGGGGGCCACCGGGACCGCGTGGAAAGGCGGGGTCTTTTCGCCGACCGACGGCACCGCCGATCCTGCAAGGGCGGCGCCTGCCGTCGCGCGTGCGATCCTGAAACTCGGCGGGACGGTGCATCAGTCCTGTGCGGCCCGCGGCATCGACATCGAAGGCGGCAGAGTTTCAGGCGTCGTCACGGAGCATGGCATGATTCGAACGAAGGTCGCGATCCTGGCCGGCGGCGCATGGGCATCAGCCTTCTGCCGCCAGCTCGGCATTCGATTTCCGCAAGCCTCGATCCGCTCGTCGATCCTCTCTGTGTCGCCAGGCGCGAGCGGGCTGCCGGATGCGCTACATACATCTAGGGTTTCCGTGACACGTCGCGCCGACGGTGGTTACACGCTGGCCATCAGCGGCCGCGGCCGCGTCGATCCCACCGCGCAGCAGTTTCGTTTCGCACCGCAGTTCCTGCCGATGTTTGCCCGGCGCTGGCGAAGTCTGGCACCTGGCGGATTGGAGGGAATTCGCTCGGGCCACGAATCTTTGGCACGGTGGCGGCTCGACAGGCCGACGCCGATGGAGCGCATGCGCATTCTCGACCCGGCCGTCGATGAGGCGACCATTGCCCTCACACATGCGCGGGCGATCAAGCTGCTGCCCGCCTTGAAAAAAGCCGAAATCAACGCGGCCTGGGCGGGCTACATCGACAGCACGCCAGACGGTGTGCCGGGGATCGGCGAGATTGCCTCCCTCCCGGGATTCATCCTGGCTGCGGGATTCAGCGGCCACGGTTTCGGTATCGGACCCGGCGCCGGTCATCTGATTGCCGATATCGTCACGGGCGATGAGCCGATCGTCGATCCCCGGCCCTATCATCCCAATCGCTTCGCGGCCTCCGCCTGGGGCAAAGTCGCCGATTTCTAAAGAGGCGCGTCCCGGGGGAAAGACACGACGCGCCTCAGGAGGCCAAGGGCATCCGCCGATTGGCGAATTGTGACGCCCTGCGGCCGTCTGCGGTCCGAAAGCGGGAGATTCGGTCGTTCAGCAGTTCCACCTGCTGACGGAGCCTGTGAATTTCCGCGGTATTCTCCTCGACCATAGCGGCATTGTGCTGGGTGATATGCTCGATGTCGCGAACGGCGTTGTTGACTTCGTCGATCCCCTTGTACTGCGTGCTGGTCGCCGTCGAAATGACCTGAACCAGACCGTTGATCGAGGTGAAGTGTTCCATGATCGCGGAAAGCGCCTCACCGGTCTCCTCGACGAGCCGAACGCCGGTGCCGACCTGCGATGCGCTGTTGGAGATGAGATCCTTGATCTCGCGGGCGGCCTTGGCGCAGCGCTGTGCAAGCTCGCGCACTTCCTGCGCGACAACGGCAAAACCCCTGCCCGCCTCTCCCGCACGCGCCGCCTCCACCCCGGCATTGAGTGCGAGAAGATTGGTCTGGAAAGCAATCTCGTCGATCACGCCGATGATGCTCGAGACTTTGTCCGACGACCGGTTGATGGCGTCCATGGCCTCGACGGCCTTGGCGACGACGGCAGCGGAATGCTCCGCCTGCCGATGCGCCTCCGCGACGGAAATCGATGTCTGGTGCGCGTTCTCCGCCGTCGTGCGGACGCTGGCGGTTAGCTCACTAAGGACGCGTGAGCTGTCTTCGAGAGCGGCCGCCTGCTGTTCCGTGCGCCGCGCCAAATCGTCGGCGGCACCCGAAAGATTGGTGCTGCCCTCGGCGATTTCATAGGTGGTGTTGCGAACCTCGGCAAGTGTACGGCGCAGGGCGTCGATTGCCTGGTTGTAGGTCCTGGCCATGGCGACATAATCGGCGGCCAGTTCTTCGGTCATCTCGGCCGCGAGGTTGCCGTCGGCGAGTTTGCCGAGCATCTCAGACAGGGCGTCCAGGGCCTCGCTCTGTTCGGCTTCGATACGCGCCTGCTCGGCTGTGCGGCGAGCCTGCTCCTGCTCGTCACGCGCCCTGTTTATTTCAGCGACCTCTTCGAGCCGCGTCTTTTCCAGCGCCTGGTCCCGGAAGACGGTTACGGAGCGGATCATATCGCCGATTTCATCGCCTCGCTTGCCATCGCCGATCGGAACATTGAGATCGCCGGCGGCAAGTCTCGTCATCGTCTGCGTGATCCGCTTCATCGGTCCGCGCAGCGTTTCAATCAGCATCAGCCCGCCGATGATGGCAAGCACCGTGCCGGCAATCATGGCCGCGAGCGACATGGTGGCCGAGCGCTGGCTTATTTCCTTGCCGCTCTCTTGCGCCGTACTGACGAACTGTTCGAGCGTGTGACTTGCGGCAGCGACCAGCTCGGTCGCTGCCTGCTTGTTTCTCTGCCACCGGTCCGCGATCGATATCAATGCCGAGGTGCTCTTCCCGATCAGCGCAAGGGAAGGCTCGATTTTCTTGGCAAGATCCTTCAAGGCGGCGTTCTTGCCGCTTACAGGCTCGAGCTTTGCAGCGCTTTCGCGCAGGGCCTTCAGATCCACCAGAACCGCATCTCGCGAGGCGGCATCGACCCGCCTGTTCAGTTCGCTTAGGTGCAGTCTCAGATCGTCGATCGATTTGAAAGCGGCATTGACGATCGTCACCATCGAGCGAAGGGTTGCTATGCTCGCATCCATGCCGGCGAAACGCTCGATCGCCGTATCCGCATTGCCGGAAGCAAGTTTTGCAAACTGCTCCTCGAACCGCTGCAGATCCTGGTCGACCGGAGCATAACCCTCGAGCGACAGATTGGCGCTGTCCTTCGCCATTGCGGCGAGCTTGTCCAGAACCGGCTTCAGCGGAGCGATCTGGCTTTTCGCCTTATCGGAGCCAAGCGCCTCGCTCTCGCGGACCTCCTTGACGAGCGGCGGCAAAAGGCTGCCGACAAGCTGGGCAAGTTTCTGAGGATCGGCCGCGCCTGCGGTGGCCTTACGCAATTTGGCGATGCGTTCCGCCAAATTTTTATAGGCCGCTGCATCAAGAAGAAGCGCCCGGACGAAGGTCTCCTTACCATTGGCCTGGTCCTGAAGAACGTCGAGCTGCTTGCGAGCGGTCTGGCTTTCCTTGAAAAGTTGCGCCACCGCCCCGTCGATCGCCAGTTCGGTATTGGCACGCTCCTGCGCCACTGCCCACAGCGCGTCAGCGCCGCCCTGCATCTTGCCGGCGAGTTCGCGCACGGCGGATATCTGCTGTTTCTGGCCGGGATTGTTCAACATGGCGTCAAGCGTCGCCGCGCCTTTCTGTTGATCGGCGATGCTGGCGACCAGCCGATCCCGCGTGGACGGTGTCGGAAGATCGGTAAAGGCGGTCAGCGAGGATCGCAGCTGCTGGAAACTGGAAAGTGTCTCGATCGTCTGTCGTGTCAGCGTCATCTGGCCATTCAGAGTACCGGCAGTGAAATAGCCGAACAGGCCGATGCCGGCGATAAGAATGACGAGCGGAACAACGAAGAAGAGAACCTTCGTCACGATCCGCATACGCTGCAACAGACGATCAATAAACGGCATGAAATGGTGGCCCCCGCCCAGGAATTTCGGCTCTCAACTCCGGCGTTCGCCAGCCAACAGCACGCCCGCGTGCAAATTGACCATTGTCTGCAATTGGCGGCGGCCGCATCCGAGGCCACCACGATAGGCAGAACTCTTAAAAAAATAGTCAATGGTGTCGAGTTTCGGCGCACCTAGGGCGAAGGGAGGTCACGGCGCCTACAGTCATTCCCGACGAGCCCCGCTGCTGCAAGGTGAGAGGGCGATTGGCGTGACCAAAAAAGGAGCAGCCGCATAGGCGGCCTCCATTTTGCCGACGCTCGTCGGTACATGTTGATCGCCTGTTATAACGATGCGTCACTCTTCGACTGCGATGATCATGAAAAGCGGCGGTCAGGGGTAAGCTGATCGCTCGGATCTCGCACCGGCATCAACAATTGCGGCGCGCAATGCCGCCGCCACAGGTGTGCCGGCGACGGCGAGATCGCGTACCGTGCTCATGTGATTGCCGTCTGCGACAAGCGATTCCCGCACTTCAAGCCCTTGGGCGGCGAGAAATTTTTTGAACGCGTTCGCCTGTCTTCTGAATGGATCAGTTTCCAGTTCGCCGGTCATGATAGCGACACGCGTTGCAGGGTCGTGTTCGTGACGCATTGGCGTAAACCGTAGCACCTCCTCATCGCTCAGCGCGATCTCCTCACGGAGGAAGGAGGTCTGCAGGGGCTCGAGATCGTATAGGCCGCCAAGGAGGAAAGCGGCGACCACGCCCGAAGGCGCCGGAGAGCGGTGGAAGAGAAAGGTTGCAAGATGTGCACCGGCGGAGTGACCGCTGACGGAGAACTGCTTCCGTGTGGCGCCAAAACGATTTGCATGCGCCAGCAGGAAAGCCTTAGCTTTCAGGACCTGACCAACCAGGACGTCCATTCTCACGGCGGGCATCAAGGAATAATCGACGATGGCCGCGACCGCTCCAACTCCGGTAATGGTTTCAGCGACGCAGGAATAATCCTCCTTGGAAAACATCCGCCAATAGCCACCGTGGATGAACATGTGGATCGGCATGTCCGACCCGGCGTTGCTTGGAAGGAAAATGTCGAGCGTCTCGTCCGGGCCGGTTCCGTAGGCAATGTTGGATTCCATTGTTACAGTGCGCCGGGTCGCAAGGCTGCGGGCACGGATATCGTCGACAATCTCGTCGAAATCCGTGACATGGTCACGAGTGCGGAAAGGATCGACGGCCACGGGCTCCCCCTCAGAAGCTTGTGGCAATGTACTTGGCTTCCATGAACTCTGCGATTCCGTGATGCTGCCCTCCTTCACGTCCGAGGCCGCTCTGCTTCACGCCGCCAAAGGGGGCAGCGGGATCGGAGACCAGTCCTCGATTGAGCGCGATCATGCCCGCCTCGACCTTTGAGGCGACGCGCAAGCCCCGGCCGATGTCGCGGGTATAGATGTAGGCGGCGAGGCCATACTCCGTATTGTTCGCGGCAGCAATGACCTCTGCCTCGGTCTCGAAACGATAGAGCGGCGCAACAGGACCGAAAATCTCCTCACAGCCCAAGTCCGCGGCCGGGGAAACATCGACAAGCACCGTCGGCGGATAGAAAAAGCCCCGTCCCGCCAATGTTCGTCCGCCGCAGAGCGCGCGCGCGCCGCGGGAAATGGCGTCCGCAACCAGGCGCTCGATCTTCTCCACCGCCTTGCGTGTGATCATCGGACCGCATGCGGTATCCGCATTTACGCCGGGGCCGACCCTGAGGGCGGCCATGCGTCGTGCAAATTTTTCCGCGAAGTCATCGTGGATACCGGATTGGACATAAATGCGGTTCGCAGCCGTGCAGGCCTCACCGGCATTGCGCATTTTCGCCACCATCAGCCCCTCGATCGCCGCGTCAATGTCGGCGTCGTCGAATACGATGAAAGGCGCGTTGCCGCCGAGTTCCATCGAGCAGGAGATCACATTTTTCGCCGCTTCCGCCAGAAGCGTGCGACCGACGCCCGTCGAGCCTGTGAAGGAGAGTTTTCGCACCCGCGGGTCGGCCAGCATGGCGGCGATGACAGGGCCAGGCGTCGATGTCGTCATCACGTTCACGACGCCCCGCGGCACCCCGGCCTCCTCGTAGAGAGCCGCAAGCGCATAGGCCGTCAACGGAGTCTCGCTCGCCGGCTTCAGGATGACGGTGCAGCCGGCGGCAAGGGCGGGCGCAATCTTGCGGGTCGCCATGGCGGCCGGGAAATTCCAGGGTGTGATGAGAACGCAGACGCCGATAGGCTGGTAATCGACGACGATCCGGTTTCCACCGGCCGGCGCAATGCCGAACTCACCCGAGATGCGCACCGCCTCCTCAGCGTTCCACCGAAAGAACTCCGCCGCATAGGCCACCTCGCCGCGCGCGTCGCGCAACGCTTTTCCGTTTTCGAGACAAATGAGCCTGGCAAGCGTTTCGGAGCGCTCCACCATAAGTTCGAAGCAGCGGCGTAGTATCTCGGACCGCTTCCTCGGCGCAGTCTCGCGCCAGCTCTCCGCGGCGCTCGCCGCGGCATCCACCGCGGCTGCCGCATCCGCAAGGCCCGCATCCGGCACGGCGGCAATGACGACCTCCGTCGCGGGATCGATCACCTGGATCCAACCCTCGCCGCCTGCAGGCCGCCAGACCCCGCCAATATAGAGGCCGCGGGAAAACGAGTTGAGCGCGAAGGGATCGTAGTCTAGATTTGGAGAAGTCTTGTTGATGTTCATGATGATTTCCCGGTTCAGAGGGCGGAAGCGGCAAGGTCGCCGTCATAGGCTGCCCGCAACAGGCCCCGCATGGCGGCTGAATCGAGCTGCCGTGGATTATTTTTGATCAGCCGGCCGATGCCGAGTGCCTGCTCGGCCGCCCAGTCGATCCGGTCTTCAGGTAGGCCGAGTCTGGCGAGCGTCGGCGCAATCCCGATCGTGGCAAAGAGGCGGCTCACCTCGGTTATTGCGGAATCGGCAACCGCCGTGTCGTTCTCAACGCCATTGGGGTCGAGGCCGAGCGCCCTACCGACAGCGGCAATCTCCGCTGCAGCGACGCGGCGGTTGAATGTCATTACATAGGGCAGCATCGTAGCCACCCCGAGCCCGTGCGGCGTATGGGTCAGAGCACCGACAGGGTATTGCACCGCATGGGCGGCAGCGGTGCCTGCGGTTCCGAAGGCACAGCCCGCCGCGAGCGCACCCATCATCACATCGCAGCGCGCTTCGATGTCCGAACCGTCGGTGAAGGCCTTTTCAAGGCTCCGGCTGAGGAGCCGGATAGCATATAGTGCGAACTGGTCGGACAGGTCGCTCTTGCCGACAAACACATGCTGCTGCGCAAGTTCCGGGTCGCCGGGGCGACGCATCGCCGTGAAGGCTTCGATGGCATGCGTCAGGGCATCCGCACCGGCAACCGCCGTGAGCCCAGGCGGGCAGGATACGGTGAGATCCGGATCACATATCGCCGCGGCGGCGATGAGATAGGGGCTCGAAATGCCAACCTTCAGGGTGCGGTCTGGATCGGATACAACCGCCACCGGCGTCACCTCGGAGCCTGTGCCTGCCGTGGTCGGCACAGCAATGATCGGCAGGACCGGTGCCGGCACCTTGAACTCACCATAGTAATCGGAAAGCGCGCCGCCATGAGAGAGCAACAGCGACGCGCATTTCGCCATGTCGAGGCAGCTGCCACCGCCGATGCCGATCACCATATCGGGCTTAAAGCCACGCGCGGCCTCAACGCAAGCGGCGACCGTGTCGCGCGGCACGTCCGGCAGCGTCTGATCATGGACCAGTACGGAGATGCCGGCGGCTTCGATGGCGGAGATCATTTCAGCGAAGGCGGGCGTTGAGGCAAAACGCGCGTCCGTGCAGACGAGCGCGCGCCGGCCGGTCCTGCTGGCGACGCTCGCGAGCGCATGGCGCTGGCCGATACCGAACAGGATCTCCCGCGGCAGCCTCAAGGCGGCAAACAGGCTCATGATCCTTGTCCCTCGAAGGCCAGAATGCGGGAGGAGGAAAGCGCGTTGAGGTCTTCCCAGAGGCATTGGTCGATCTCAAAACCGTTGCGGCGGGCAGCCGCCCGCCGCTGACGGGCACGATCGCCGGGGACGAGAACCGGCTCGCCAGCAATCTCGGATGGTGAGGCGCGCACGGCAGCGAGATAGGCTGACAGGCGCGCGGCGAGGCCCGGCGCCAGACTGGGTTCGATCAGGATGAAGACGTCACCCTGGTTGCATGGCGATTGGCTGTCGAGCGTGCCGTGCACGTCCGGTGCGAGCGCGGAACCTGCAAGGGCCGCCACCAGCAGCTCGATGGCAAGGCCGAGGCCATAGCCCTTCGCATCTCCGAAGGGCGCGATCGCGCCGGCCTTGGCACGCCGCGGGTCGGTCGTCGGGTTGCCGGCCGCATCGCGCGCCCAGCCCTCCGGAATGGATCTGCCGGTCGCCGCATAGTGATGTATCCTGCCCATCGGCACGATGCTGGTGGCGAGGTCGAGCACCAGAGGATCCGCGGCGGTCGGGACGCCGATGGCGATGGGGTTGGTGCCGAGCATCGCCCGTGTACCGCCGTAGGGATGGACAAGCGCCTCGCTCGAAGAAAGCGCAATGCCCACGAATCCCATTGCAGAGATGGTCTCCACATAATGCGCAAGCATGCCGAGATGGTTCGCATTGCGCACGGTGACGAGGCCGATGCCAAGATCAGGAATATGGGGCGCCAGCCGCTCGATCCCCGTCTGGGCGACGACGGGGCCAAATCCCGCTGAACCCTCGACCTCCAGCACCGCATCCGCGCGCCAGCGCTGCGTTCCCTTCGACTGCGGGTCGACAACACCGCGCTCGATCCTTTCGACCAGGAGCGGAAGCCGGTACAGGCCGTGGGAGGGGTGCCCCTTCATCTCGGCCGTTACCAAGACGCGAGCCTGCAGGGCCGCATGGTCAGGCGGTGCGCCATGCTCCTCCAGCACGTGGGTGGCAAGCGCAAGGGCTTCCGCTTCGGCAACTCGCATGATTTTTCCTCCCTATATTAAATCGTATAGGATATAGGATTGTCTCGGACGCAGCATCGTGCTAGCGATTGAAGCTGTCAAGAGGCAAGGCAGCAGATGATTTCTACGAGACTCAGAGAACCTATGACGGGCACGACCCAGATACTGCGCGCCAACAGTCTGGCCGGCGACGTCTACGAGGCAATCTTCAACCAGCTCATGTCGTTAAAGATCGCACCAGGTCAGCGCATCACGGTCGACAATCTGGTCAGGGAGTTCAACGTCTCCCACACGCCGATCCGCGAAGCCCTCGGCCGGCTTGAAGGCGAAGGCCTCGTCGTCAAGCAGCATCTCGTCGGCTATCGCGCTGCGCCCCAAATTACACGCCGCCGCTTCGACGAGCTCTATGAACTTCGTCTGCTGCTGGAACCCGCCGGCGCGGCGAAGGCGGCCCAGGCGATGGACGACGAAAAGCTGACCATCCTGACGGAAGCCGCAGGTGTGATGTCGCGGAGCAACAATAGGGACGAGCGGGTGAACTATTCGGCCTTCGCCCGCAACGACGCCATTTTCCATGACCGCATCATGGAGTTTGCCGGCAACGAGTTGATCCGCGAGACACTGGCATTCCAACACACGCATTTCCACATCTTTCGCCTGATGTTCCATCGCCGTGTCACCGAGGAGGCGCTCGGCGAGCATCAAATGCTGCTCGATGCCTTTGCGGCGCGCGACCCGGGCGCGGCTGCGAGTGCAATGCGCATCCACATCGAACATTCGCGCGACCGGCTGTTGCCGGCGTTCGACGAAATCTGAGGAACTGGGAAGGCAAGACCCGCTTGCCCGATCTAACAACGAGGAGGAGAACCTATGCCAGGCAAGAAAATCCTGATGCTGACCGGCGATTTCACCGAGGAGTATGAAATCTTCGTCTTCCAGCAGGCAATGGAGGCGGTCGGTCATACGGTGCACGTCGTGTGCCCGGACAAGAAGGCCGGCGACATCCTCAGGACCTCGCTGCACGATTTCGAGGGGGATCAGACCTATACGGAAAAACTCGGGCACAACGTCACGATCAACAAGACGTTTTCCGAGGCCGCGGAACAACTCGACCAGTATCATGCCGTCTACTGTGCCGGCGGGCGCGGACCGGAATATATCCGCACTGACAAACGCGTGCAGGCGATGGTGCGCCACTTTCATGAGCAGAGGAAGCCGATATTCACTATCTGCCACGGGGTCCAGATTCTGATCGCGGTCGATGGTGTCGTTCGCGGCAAGACGGTGGGTGCGCTTGCTGCCTGCGAGCCCGAGGTCACCCTGGCGGGCGGAACCTATATCGACCTGTCGCCAACCGAGGCCCATGTCGACGGTACAATGGTCTCGGCCAAGGGTTGGACGGCGCTCGCCGCCTTTATGCGCGAATGCCTGAAGGTGCTGGGAACGGAGATCCGCCACACTTGAGACCACCGCACCAAGAAACCGAAAGGCCGGGCAGTGACATCTGCCGGGCCTTTCATTGAGGGCTCTCGGAGCGCAATCACACTCCGCCGCGGTTCCAGCCGCGTCCACGGTCGCCGAACATTTCATATCCCTTGTCGGTGATCGCCAGCGTATCCTCCAGCTTGATGAAACCACGCTTCGGGTGAAGCATCGTCGTCTCGACCGAAATGACATTGCCGGCTTCCAGCGGCTTGTCGGCATCGATTCCCTCATAAGCGACGGGGTGATTCGTCATGAGGAACGGCGCTTCGTGGGTGATGAGGCCCATACCATGGCAGAAGAAGTCGGTGAAGGCCGCCGATGGCGAGGCCTTGAGCTCGGCTTCCGCCGCGACGATCATTTCACTGCCAAGAACCCCTGCTCTGACTTTGGCGAAGGCCGCTTGCTGGATACGTTCGACTTCAGCCAGAAGGTCCTCCAGCTCCGCATCCGGTTCACCGAGCACGCCCATGCGGCAGAGGTCACCGATATATCCGTGATAGTTGCCGCCTGAATCGATTGACAGGATCTCGCCCTCGGCCCAGGCCTGCGGCGAGCCCGCGCGGTTGTGACTGGCGCCGAGCGTCAGCAGACAATATTCGAAGTGCAGCCCGCGGTTCGTCTCCTCCCGGCGCAGCTGCTCGATGATCTCCAGTTTCGTCGAGCCGGCGCGGGCCGCCGCGATCGTCGCCAGCATCGAGTCGGTGATCAGTTCGGAGGCGCGTCTGAGCTTTGCCAGTTCGTCCGCTGTCTTGACGGCCCTCAGCCGCTCCAAAACATGCGTGGCATCGACAAATCGAGCGCCATCCAGCCGAGAGGCAAGAAGATCGCGGGCGTCGGATGGCAGGAAGGCTGGCTCGATGCCGATCCGCCCACTCGCCTTGCCGATTTTCTTCAGGTGCTCGACGGCGAGCCCGGCTGCGTCCTGCGTGCCCCAGGTCGCCGTATGCACTGCGGGCGTCCAGAATGGATTGTTCTGGTGCTCTGCGCCTTCCATGCGGTTTCCCACATAGGCGGAGTGATCAGGCGCGCCTTTCTCGTAAATTACCATCGGCAGGTACCGGCTATGCCCGATCGCATCCATGGCGGCGAAGAAGATGAACTTGTAGCCGCCCATGAGATATTGCGTGTTGTGTTTTGAAGTGGCGGCGATGACGTCGATACCGGCTTCCTCCATGAGGCGGTCGAGCTTGGCCGTATCGAACGGCGCCACAGTGGGCTGCCTTGCTTGCCCTGCATTGTCGTTCATTGTCTTTCCTCCCAGGATATGGATGTCCGCCTCAGAGGCCCTGCGGCAGCAGGCGGAAGTCCGGCAAATCGCGAAGCGCAAGCTCCGGCCCCACCGGTGAGTAGACCACGAAGAGGAGCATAGGCCCACCGCCAGTGTTCTTGGTCGAATGAAAGCGACTTTCGGGAATATAGATTGTGCAGCCGCTAGCCACCCGCCGCGTCATCGGATTACCGTTCTCGTCCTCGACCATCTGCTCGCCCTCACCTGAAATCACGAAGATGATTTCCTCTGCGCCCGGATGATTGTGGCGGGAATGGCCCTCGCCACATGGCAGTTCGACGACGCCTCCAGAAAAGCGGCTGGAGCCGTTGACCTCGGGCGCCACTGTCAGCGACAGCTTGCCCCAGTCAAAACCGAAGGCGCTCACATCCTGGGGATAGATGAAGTACTTGTTCTTTTCCACGAAACGGCCTCCTCCATGCCCTTTCTCAGGCGCCCGCATTAAGGGCGAGCGCCTTGAAGTCTTCCGTCTGCTTGCGGATTGCAGCCTCTGCCGGCAGGCGCTCCATCGAGCTTGCACCATAAAAGCCGTGGCAGCCAGCACAACGCTCGAGGACGTAGCGCGCATCCTCCGGCATGGAGATTGGGCCGCCGTGGCAGAGGACGATGACGTCGTCGCGCACGGACCGCGCCGCCTTGGCGATCGCGGCGATCTCGTCGACGCAGTCATCAAGCGACTTGCCGGATGTGGCGCCGATCGTGCCGCCGGTCGTTACCCCCATATGCGCCACGACGATGTCGGCGCCGGCGACGGCCATGGCGATAGCCTCGCTCTCGTTGAAGACATAGGGCGTCGTCAGCAGGTCGAGCCCGTGGGCAATGGCGATCATCTCGACCTCCAGATTGTAGCTCATGCCTGTTTCCTCGAAACTCTGCCGCATCCGGCCGTCGAAGAGGCCGATGGTTGGGAAGTTCTGTACACCTGAAAAGCCCATAGCCTTCAGGTCGGCGAGGAAGCGCGGCATCAGCACGAAGGGGTCAGTGCCATTGACGCCGGCGAGCACCGGCGTCTTTTTCACGACCGGCAACACTTCGAGCGCCATGTCCTTCACAATTTCGTTGGCGTTGCCATAGGCCAGCAGTCCGGCCGCCGACCCGCGCCCCGCCATGCGGTAGCGCCCAGAATTGTAGATTATGATGAGATCGATGCCGCCGGCCTCCTCAGCCTTGGCAGAGATGCCGGTGCCGGCGCCGGCGCCGACGATCGGCACGCCGGCTGCGATCATGCCGTGGAATTTTTCGAGAATGGTCTTGCGCGGTATGGCTGGCATCAATTCTGTCTCTCAGGGGTTGGCGATGTCACGATAGGCCGCGACGGCGGCTTCTGCGAAGTGCGGGTCGTTGATATGGAGCGGCAAGCGAACAATGCGTCGCGACACCGTTGGCTTCACCGTCGCCTCAAGGGCGGCAAAGAGCGCGGCGTCGGCTTGCGGATCGAAGAACGCACCGCCTTCAATATCGAGGGCCGAGATGCCCTTTTCAGGAACAAGGAAGCGTACGGGGCCGTGGCAGAGATTGAGCTTTTCGCCGATCCAGCGGCCGACCTCAGCGCATTCGGCCGAGGTCGTGCGCATCAAGGTGACGTTCGGGTTGTGGCGGTAAAACAGCCGGCCAGCATAGCGTTGAGGGACAGTCTCCGGCGCCCAGAAGTTCACCATATCGAGCGCGCCGGCCGAGCCGACATAGGGCAGGCCGGTGCGGGCAATCGCATCGAAACGGTCCGCGGTGGCAGGCAGGACGCCTCCGAAAAGCAGGTCGCAGACCTCGGTCGTCGTGATATCGAGTACGCCTGAGATCACACCACTGTCGGCAAGCTTCTCCATTGCCCGCCCGCCCGTGCCGGTAGCGTGGAAGACCAGGCAATCATAGTCCGCACGCAGGCGCTCGACCATGGCGGATACGGCGGGTGTGGTCACGCCGAACATGGTAAGCCCGAGCGCCGGTTTCGATGCAGTCACCTCAGCCGGCCGGCGGGACATGGCGGTGATCGCCTGGGCGGCGTTGTGAAGAATGACGCGGCTGAGCCGGTTCAGACCCGCCATGTCCGTGACTGAAGGCATCATCACGATGTCGGAAACATCGACATAGGGAGCAACATCGCCGGAGGCGAGTGTCGAGACCATGATCTTTGGCAGACCGAGCCGCAATTGGCGCATGCCCGCAGTAATGATCGAAGTGCCCCCACCTCCGCCGATACCGATGATGCCGGCGATGTCCCGGCGCTCCACGAGGAAGCGCGCGAAGGCAATGCCCATCGCTTCGACCGCCCGGCCGCGGTCCTCACAGGCAAGGACGGCTACAGCACCGTCGGGGTGGCATGCGGCAACCGCATTGGCGTTCACATCGACGACGGTCCGGGGCTCACGGATGCCGACGTCGACGCGTACAACAGACCCGCCCGCAGCTTCGATGCAAGCGGCAAGATAGGCAAGCTCCTCGCCCTTCGTGTCGGCCGTGCCGACTGCGTAGATCCGCTTCATTTCCCCTCCCAGACCGGTTGGGTTCCTCCCCAGCACATCCACCACGGGGCAAGCGATGGACTCTTGCAAATTTTTGAGACTCGCGTATCATAAAGATATGGATGTCTCACGTCAACAGAACGAAACAGCGAGGACCGAGCGAGGCCCCCGTGCCCGCACGCGAAAACTGATGCTCGAAACCGCAACGCGGCTCATGCAGTCGGGCATCACTCCCTCGGTAAGCGAAGTGGCCGAGGCGGCCGAAGTGTCGCGCGCGACGGCCTACCGCTACTTTCCGAGCCAGGCCGCGCTCGTGCATGCCGTGGTCGATGAGGCTCTGGGACCAATACTCGGCTGGTCGTCCGACAGTCCGGATGCACGCACCCGCGTCGCCGACCTTTTGGCGACCGCGATGCCGCGCATCGACGAGTTCGAGGCCACTTTCAAGGCCGCGCTGAAACTCTCGCTGGACCAGTGGGCACAGCGTCAGGCGGGAACGCTCGGCAACGAGCCGCTGTTCACGCGCGGCCACCGCGTCGACCTGCTGAAGTGCGTTACGGCCCCTCTGCAGGGCACCGTGCCGCCTGAGTCCCGGGAACGCCTTGCACAGGCGCTTTCGCTTGTTTTCGGCGTCGAGGTGCTGATCGTTCTGAAGGATATCTGGGGCCTCACCTCCGAAAGCGCCCAGTCTGTTGCCGAGTGGGCTGCCAAGGCGCTCGTTGACAGCGCGTTACGTCAGGCTGAGAGCAAAGGATGATATGGAAGCCCGCCAACTGGTTCGACCAGATGAGGTGATGTCGTTTGTATCGTGGTCGCCGTTGGCGACGAGAAAAGAAAGATCGCTCCACAGATCTGCATCAATGGAGCCACAGATTGCGGGAGAATATCCAGAATTCTGGAAGGCGTGCCGTTGATGAAGCTCTCGAAGGGTCGCCCTTGACGATAATGGCGTTTGGTACTACCAGATCAGGGAAATAATATTCAGGCTTGAGATCTGAACGCGCTAGGTGTCGGGGAGGACGCCAGCACGAAAACCACCCAGGAGGATCAAGAAGCCAGATCGGGAGGCCCGCGACGACGCGGGAAGCGTGCATAAATGGGAGGAAACGTTATGCGCAAAACTATGACCGGTCTCATTGCCGGTGTCGGATTGATGTGGGCCTGCGGCACGTCCGCACAGGCCCAGGAACTGACAATTTTCTGGGCCGAGTGGGACCCGGCAAATTACCTTCAGGAACTTGCCAACGAATACGAGGCTGAAACCGGCGTCAAGGTCACTGTCGAGACCACACCATGGTCCGACTTTCAGACCAAGGCCTTCACCGAATTCAACGCAAAGGGCTCAGCCTATGACCTGGTCGTCGGCGACAGCCAGTGGATCGGGGCTGCGTCAGAAGCAGGACACTACGTCGATCTCACCGAATTTTTCACCAAGCACAATCTGACCCAGGTGATGGCTCCGGCGACGGTGAAGTACTACTCCGAGTATCCGGCGAACTCGAAGAAGTACTGGTCAGTTCCTGCAGAAGGTGACGCCGTCGGCTGGTCATACCGAAAGGACTGGTTCGAAGATCCCAAGGAGATGGAGGCGTTCAAGGCGAAATACGGTTACGACCTCGCCCCACCGAAGACATGGGCCCAGATGCGCGACATCGCCGAGTTCTTCCATCGCCCAGATCAGAAGCGCTACGGAATAGCCATCTACACCGACAATTCTTATGACGGTCTCGTCATGGGTGTCGAGAACGCAATCTTCTCGTTCGGAGGTGAACTCGGCGACTACCAGAACTACAAGGTTGACGGCATCGTCAACTCTGAGAAGAACGTCAAAGCGCTCGAATTGTATCGCGAGCTGTACGGCTTTACGCCTCCGGGCTGGGCCAAGTCCTTCTTCGTCGAGAATAACCAGGCGATTACCGAGAACCTGGCGGCGATGAGCATGAACTATTTCGCCTTCTTCCCGGCTCTGGTGAACGAGGCATCGAACCCGAACGCCAAGGTTACCGGCTTCTTTGCCAACCCGGCTGGTCCGAACGGCGAGCAGTTCGCAGCGCTCGGTGGCCAGGGCATATCGATCATCTCCTATTCAAAGAACCAGGAAGAGGCGATGAAATTCCTCGAATGGTTCATCAAGGACGAGACCCAGAAGCGCTGGGCCGAACTCGGCGGCTACACGGCAAGCGCCAAGGTGCTTGAATCTCCGGAATTTCAGAACGCGACACCCTATAACAAGGCTTTCTACGAGACCATGTTCAAGGTGAAGGACTTTTGGGCAACTCCTGAATATGCCGAACTGCTGATCCAGATGAACCAGCGGATTTATCCTTTCGTCACCGCTGGCCAAGGCTCAGCGAAGGAAGCGCTCGACGCTCTGGCGGCTGACTGGAACGCGACGTTCAAGAAATACGGACGCAACAAGTAGCAAAACGCGATCAGCGGAAGGGGCCCCGCCGCCCCTCCCATTTCATTCTGCATCTCGCGCCCAAGGCGCGGTTCGAGAGGGCGCGGCGCCCGGCATTCACTTCGCGCATTGTGATGCCTTCCGGCATCCGGCGCCGAACTCTCGGAGGAGGAGAGGATTGGCCACCGCAGTCATGACATCGCTGGACACGAAATCGCGTGCCGCGTCGCGTGGCATGAGCGACATCCGCATTCGCAACCTGTTCATCATCCCGACGATCCTGTTTCTGATCGTCTTCAACATCTTCCCGCTGATCTACTCGCTCGGCTATTCCTTCACCGACTTTCGCGCCTCGTCGAACGCGCCGGTCAATTTCGTCGGCCTGCAGAACTACCGCGAGCTGCTCAACGATCCGTTCATATGGTCTAACTTTGCCATCACCGCGAAATATGTGATCGTCTCCGTTACGGGACAGGTGATCGTCGGCTTCGGCACGGCGATGCTGCTCAACCGCGACATTCCGATGAAGGGTCTTCTGACGACACTGCTGCTGCTGCCGATGATGCTGTCGATGGCAGTGGTCGGCCTCTTCTGGAAGCTGCTCTACGATCCCTCCTTTGGCATCATCAACTACACGCTCGGCCTCGGCTCCTTCGAGTGGCTGTCGAATCCGGATGTGGCGCTCTATGCGGTCGCCATCACTGATATCTGGATGTGGTCGCCGTTCGTGATGCTGCTGTCGCTCGCCGGCCTTTCGGCCGTGCCAAAGCACCTCTACGAGGCAGCGGCGATCGACCGGGCGGGACCATTCTATACCTTCTTCCGCATCACACTGCCGCTGGTGGCGCCGATCCTGATGATCGCAATTATCTTCCGGACGATGGAAGCCTTCAAAACCTTCGACCTCGCCTACATCCTGACCAGCCAGCCGACGACGGAGGTGATCTCCATTCGGCTCTATAAGATGGCCTTCCAGGAATGGCAGACGGGGCGCTCCTGCGCACTCGCCTACATCGTGCTCATCATGATCCTCGCGATCACCAACATTTACGTCAAGTACCTCAACAAAGTGAAGGAGCGCTGAGATGGCTGCCGTCCAAACACGCTCCGAACGCGCGCTGAACCGGATTGCGATCGCCGCGGTACTGGTCATTACGCTGATCTTCCTGGCGCCGATCTACTGGATTACCTCGACGGCCTTCAAGCCTCGCAACCTCGCCACCACCATCCCGCCGACGGTGGTCTTCGAGCCTGAACTCTCGCCTTTCGTGAAGCTCTTCACCAAGCGCTCACAGCTACGCGGGGTGCCGACGCCCGAAGAATATGCCGCCGCCCCCTGGTGGGAGCGGATGGTGTTCGACGGCGGCGAGAAGATCGTCCGCTCCGGCCGCGGCGAGGTGCAGCCGTCCGGCTATCCGAACCGCTTCATGAATTCGCTGATCGTCGCCATCACCTCCACGCTGCTGGCGGTGGGAATGGGAACTTTCACGGCGTACGGTTTCTCACGCTTCAGAGTGAAGGGGGAGGCAGACCTTCTATTCTTCATCCTGTCGACTCGCATGCTGCCACCTGTCGTCGTAGCGATCCCGATGTTCCTCATGTACCGCGCCGTCGGCCTCAACGACACGCATTGGGGCCTCATCATACTCTACACTGCCTTCAACCTTTCCTTCTCTGTTTGGCTGATGAAGGGTTTCATCGATGAGATCCCGAAGGAATACGAGGAGGCCGCGCTCGTTGACGGCTACACGCGGATGGAAGCCTTTTTCAAGATCGTCATTCCGGAAGCAGCGACCGGCATAGCCGCAACCGCCGTCTTCTGCTTCATCACCGCCTGGAACGAGTATGCCTTTGCGCTCATCATGACGAACCGGCGGGCGCAAACCGCCCCACCCTTCATTCCCAGCCAGGTCGGCTCCGGCCTGCCGGATTGGACGGTCATCGCGGCCGGGACCTTCCTGTTCCTGCTACCGGTCGCCATCTTCACCTTCCTGCTCAGGAACCACCTCCTGCGCGGCATGAGCTTTGGAGCGATCCGCAAATGACGTTGCGCACCGTCAACCAGAGATATCTCGAGCCCGGTTCGCAGTACCTGATGATCTTCGGCATCATCGCGCTGTGCCAGCCATGGAATCTGTTTCTGCACCGTTATGGCATGACGATGACGCTTGTCGGACTGATCGCCTTCATGGTGACGACCAAGATCCCCCGGGATGCGCAACCAGACGAAGGCAGCCACTCATGACGCAGATCGAGCTTCGCGCTATCCAGAAGTATTTCGGTGCCGTCCAGGTCATCAAAGATCTCAATCTTGCCATCGACGACAACGAGTTCATCGTACTGCTCGGACAATCGGGCTGCGGCAAGACGACGACGTTGCGCGCCATTGCGGGTCTGGAGACGATCGACGACGGCGACATCCTGATCGACGGCCAGCCGGTGCAGCATATCAAGGCATCAGGCCGGGACATCGCCATGGTGTTCCAATCCTTCTCGCTCTATCCGCACATGACGGTCTACGAAAACATCGCCTTCCCGCTTCGCGCCACCCGAATGAGCCGCGCCGATGTCGACAGGGCGGTCCGCGAGATCGCCGCCGTGCTGCGCATCACCGATCTGCTGGCCCGCAAGCCATCGGCGCTGTCAGGTGGCGATATGCAACGTGTCGCAATCGGCCGCGCGCTGGTGCGACGCCCGAAAGCGATGCTGATGGACGAGCCGATCGGTGCGCTGGACGCGAAGCTGCGAGAGGAGATGCGGGCGGAAATCAAGCGTCTGCATATCAAGCAGGGTTCAACCACTATCTACGTGACGCATGACCAGGTGGAGGCCATGTCGCTCGCCGATCGCATCGTCATCATGCACGAGGGGATCCTTCAGCAGGTCGGCACGCCGGAAGAGGTTTACGGGCAGCCCGCCAACATGTTCGTGGCGCAATTTGTCGGAAGCCCCGTCATGAACATGGCGCCGGCAACCGTCAGTGAAACGGGCGGCCACACGAGTGTGCAGGTCGGCGATGGGACAACGGGCTTCGAGTTCCCCGCTGTCCTGGCCAACCGCCTCTCTGAGGCGAGGGCCGCGAGCGGGCAGCTGACACTCGGGGTTCGGCCGGAGGGCGTGGTCGTTTCGCGGGAGGCGCGTGAGGGCTTCGTGCCGGTAGAGGCGCATATTATAGAGCCGCTCGGTTCGCACGACATCGTAGACCTGAAGGTCGGTCAGCAGATGATCCGGGCGCGCACCAAAAGCGGTTTCGTGCCCGGTCCGGGCGAGGCCGTCTGGGCCCGCATCGACCCCGCCCAGGCGCATTTCTTCAACACGGCAACCGGTTCATCGCTTGGGATCAGACTCTGATGGCGCATATCGAACTCAAGGGCATCACCAAGACTTTCGGCACCCACACGGCACTTAAAAACCTGAACATCGACATCGCCGACGGCGAGTTCTTCGTGCTGCTCGGGCAGACCGGGGCCGGCAAGACGACGACGCTGCGCCTGATCGCCGGTCTTGAGAAGCCGACGGCGGGCCAGATCTTCATAGACGGGCACGACGTCGCCGACTGGGGCGCCGCCGAGCGGGACGTAGCCCTGGTGCTCCAGCAATACTCGCTTTACCCGCGTTATACGGTTCGGGAGAACCTGGAATTTCCATTGAAATCCCGCATTCGCCGCATTGACCCTCCGGAAATCCAGGAGCGCGTGGCACGGGTTGCAAAGACCCTGCGCATCGAGCATCTGCTCGACCGCAAGACGGATCGGCTGTCGGGAGGTGAGATGCAGCGCGTCTCGATCGGTCGGGCCATCGTGCGCAAGCCGCGGGTCTTCCTGATGGACGAACCGCTTTCGGCGCTCGACGCGAAGCTTCGCGAAGCGTTGCGCACTGAGTTGAAGAACCTGCAGATGAACCTCGGCGCGACCTTCCTCTTCGTCACCCATGACCAGATAGAGGCCATGTCCATGGGCGACAAGATCGGCGTCCTGAACAACGGCCAACTGGTGCAGACAGGCACACCGCAGGAGATCTACCGGAACCCGGCCAACACCTTCGTCGCGCGCGCCGTCGGTTCACCGCCGATGAACCTGATCACCGGTACGCTTGCCGGCGGCGAGGCAGTGGCCAGCGAGGGCTACCGGCTGCCGTTCGGCAACGGCCGGGCGATCGCGGCGGACGGTCGCCCGCTCACCTTCGGCATCCGTCCGGAGGACATCTTCCTCGACAGCGGCGCGCCAGGGGAAGCGCGGGTGCACGACGTGGAGAACCATGGCGTCGAAAAGATTGTGACGCTACGCACCGGCGAGAAGTTCATCCACGCGACCGTGCCGACGCAAACGGTACTTCGGATTGAGGACACGGTTCGCTTTTCGTGGAATCCGGAAAAGGTCGTCCTTTTTGACGCCGGCAGCGGGGTAAGCCTGCGGCATGCGGTCTGACCTGCTCCATACAAAAAGATGTCTCTGCGCGTGGCATGGCAGCCGGCCTTCCCGCTCGCAGCCGCGTTATGTCGGAAAGCGCCGGCGGTAGTGCTCTACCACTTCGGGATTCCGCAAATTGACGGGCAGGTCGCCTTTGATGACGCGCAGCGCTTCGCTGGCCGCGCCTGTTCCCATGCGCATCATGCTCTCTTCCGTCAGACCAGCCAGATGCGGAGTGACGATGACGTTGGCAAAGCCGAAATAGGGATGATCTAACGGCAGTGGTTGCGTAGCAAAGACGTCGAGCGCCGCTCCGCCGATGCGGCCGCCGCGCAAGGCCTCGATCAGCGCCGCGTCATCGACCACGGGACCGCGCGAAACGTTGACCAGAATGGCATCGGGCCTCATCCGAGCGATGCGCCCGGCATGGAGCAAGCCAGTTGTCCCGGGCGTCAGCGGGCAGCAAAGCACAAGGATATCGGCCAGCGCGACGAGCTCATCGATTGTCAGGAAGCGCGCGCCCTCCGGCACACTTCCCGGCGACCGGCTCGTGGCGACCACCTCGAGGCCAAAGCCGAACTTTGCAATCTTGAAGATCGCCTTCCCGACATTGCCCATGCCGACGATACCCATAGTGCGGCCGCCGAGGTCGACGGCAGCATCCGCCTGGGCGCGGCCTGCTGCCCAGCCGTTCTGACGCAGGTCCCCGTCCATCTGGCGGAAGCGCCTGAGCAGAGCCAGTGTCACCAGGAACACATGTTCGGCGACAGTCGACGCATTGACACCAGGCACGTTGGCGACAAGCACACCGGCGCGGGTCGCCGCCTCCATCGGCACCATGTCGAGGCCGGCACCATGGCGGATCGCCGCACGGAGCGCCGGCGCATCCTCGAAGAAAACCGGCGGGATCGGCGCGCGCACGATGACAATGCCCGCACCCCGTCCTTCTCGCAGCAAGGTTTCGGGATCGGGCGCGGACGCGATACGCAGATCACCCGCTCCCTGAAGCATGGCCTTGGCCGCGGGGTGCAGGGGATGTGTGGAAAAGATGAAGCTCATCGGCCCTCCCCGCCGGTTACTCCCTATCGAGCTGCCGCCGCCGGACCGCCGATGAGACCCTTCCAATAGCTTTGCGCACCTTGAAGATGCGCGCTCATCAGCGCCTGGGCGAGATTGCCGTCTCGGGCAAGCAGCGCCTCGTAGATGCGGATATGCTCCTCATGCGAGCGCCGGCTGCGGGCAGCATCGGCAAAATAGATCGGCAGCCGGTGCTCGCCCATCACGTAGTAGACGCTGCACACCCGATAAAAGACACTATTCTTGGTGGCGCGGACGATCTCCAAATGAAAATCCCGGTCCTCGCGCGCCAGCCCCTCGCCCGCGGCAAGCTTCGCCTCGGATGCTGCGAGGATATCGCGCAAGCGCTTGTAATTCTCCTCCGTCGCCCGATCGCAGGCGAGTTCTGCCGCCTTGATCTCATGGATCTTGCGAAGCTCCACGGTCTCGTAGATCAGGATGGGATCAAGCGGAACGCCGGCGCGGGCAAAAAGCGCCATTGCCTCCACGCTCGCTTCCGTCGTCGTCAGGTAGATGCCCGACTTGGCTCGGCGCTCGACGATGCGCATCGCCTCCAGAATGGCAAGCGCCTCGCGAATCTGACCGCGGCTGACGCTGAAGTGCTCCGCAAGTTCGCGCTCCGATGGCGTGCGGCCGTTGCCGCTCAAGTTTGAGAAAAGATGTGCCGCAAGATCGGAGAGGAGGGAGTTTTCTTTCATTGTCAGTGTCTTTGCGCATGAGTCTCCAGGACCCGCTGATTGATCGTGAAGCCCAGGCCAGGTCTGTCCGGGATCTCTATCATACCGTCCTTTACAGACACAGGGTCCTCGACAAGATCATGGATCATCGGATTTGCGCCGAGTGAGTATTCGATGACGAAGCTTGCCGGGGAGGCCGCGCACAAGTGCAGGCCGGAGAAGAAGCAGGGCGCACCGGCCCAAAGATGCGGTGCGAAACGGAGGTTGAAGGCGCTAGCGAGCGAACTGATGCGCATCGCCTCCGTAATGCCGCCACAGAAGGCCGGATCGGGCTGGAATATGTCGGCGGCCCGAAGCATGGCAAGATCTCGGAAGGCAAAACGCGTCGCCTCGCTCTCGCCGGCAGCGATCGGCACATTCCCGGCAGCGCGCACCTCCGCCAAGCCAGGCTTGTCATCGGCTATCACCGGCTCCTCGAACCAGGCGAGGTCGCAATCGGCAACCATCTGGATGAACCGCTTCGCTTCGGCAACAGTATAGGTGCCGTGCGCATCGACCATCAGGTCGACGTCGGGGCCGACAGCTTTGCGAGCCGCCCGCACGCGCGCCGCCGAAACATGCGGCGCACGATCCATCGCGCCGACCCGCATCTTGACTGACTTGAAACCGCCGACCGCGATATACGACCGGAGTTGCTCGCCGATCTTCTCCGCACTCTCCCAACCGCCCGAGGCATAGGCTGGCAACCTGTCGGCCTTGCGGCCACCCAGCAGCTTCCAGACCGGGACGCCGAGCGACTTGCCGAGAATGTCCCAGAGTGCGATGTCGACCGCGCTGATCGCCGCAACGGAAAGGCCGCGCCGCGCGATCTCGGGCATGGCATGGCCCGAACTCGCCGCCGTCTCGTGGCGTACGCCGTTATAGAGCATCTCCCATATGGTGGAGATGTCGCCAGGATCGCGGCCGATGAGCTTTGGCCCTACCTCGTGATTGATCATGTGTACCAGCGTGCCGTAGGTGCCGGCACTGCCTGCGGCATTCTTACCCTCTCCCCAACCCACGATGCCGTCGTTCGTTTCGATACGCAGAATCGCAGCATCAAAAGTCGTGAGGCGGCCGAAGTCGCTGCGGTGCTGAAGGCTCGCCTCGATGGGAATCTTGACCCACCAGGCCTCGACGGTCTTGATACGCACGTCCCGGATCCCCCTCCTCACGGCCCGCGGGCCGCTGCCCGCGGGCACATGTCTTCAGTTCGTTACTTAATTAGCGGCAGGATCGTCTCGGCGGTAATCCGCATCTGATCGTCGTAGAATTTCTCAGTGAGGAGGCTCGAGCCGTGGTCCTGGATAAATTTCAGCTGCTCCGGGGGGATGTCGACGGGGTTGCGCTCGACCATGTCCGGATATTTGGTGGCTGGCGTTCGGTCAACCGGAGCGACGAATTCGTTGGTGACGGCACCGTCGTAACCGACCTCCTTCAGCGTGCCGATGATCTTCGGCCAGTCGAGGTGGCCGAGGCCAGCGGCGAAACGATTGTTATCGGCGATGTGAAAATCGAACAGGCGCTTACCGGCAAGCCGGATCGCCTCATACATGTCTTCCTCCTCGATGTTCAGGTGGAACGCATCCAGGCAGACCCCGCATTCGGGGTTAACGGCATCGGCGAGCGCCAGCGCCTGGGCGGCACGGTTGAAGAAATAGGTCTCGAAACGGTTGAGCGGCTCGACGGCAATGCGCACGCCCCTCTTCTGAGCGTGGGCAAAACACTCCCTGGTGGCGTCCACCACCCATCTCCACTCTTCCTCCTCGGTCCCATCCGGCACGACCTTGCCGACCGTCGCCGGCACGAGCGTGAGGATCTCGCCCTCGAGTTCGCTGACCATGGTGATGACGCTCTTGACATAGTCCACTGACCTGGCGCGCTGGCCTTCATCCCTGGCAGCAAGATTTCGCTCGCCGAGGGTCAGTGTAACGGCGCCCCAGCAGCGGATGCCGTGCTCCTTCAGCAGCGCACGCGTCTCCTTGACGTCGTACTGAGCCGGCTCGCCCGAAATCTCGATGCTCTCGTAGCCGTATTTCTTGATGCGCTTCAGCGTGACGGCGAGCGGTTCGGCCCGCATCCAGTTGTGTGTCGAAAGATGCATGGGGTCCTCCTAGACTGTTGCGGCCACGCTCGACAACCACTGGGCGTCGAAACATCCCCTTATCCTGACCAGCTTGTTTACCTGGCAATCTGGTTTGGCCACTTTTTGTTGTCTGAAAGATCTAACCTAATTCCAGAGCCTCTGCAAGACGAGCCGGAATGGCTTAGTTTTCCAAGCGGCGGGACGTTTTTCGCTTCATTTTCACGGATATGTGGGAATCCGACGTTCAGCACGGCGGATCAACTGGCTTGACCATGATTGTACATTTGGTATGACCAGATTAGGGAAAGCCGCTGAGATTGCCGGGTATTGGCCGCAAGGCCGAGGGGAGGAAAAAATGAAGATCGGCATGTGCATGTTCCTCTGGACGACAAGCGTCGGCCGAAAACACGAGGCACTGCTACGCGACATCAAGGAGACCGGGTTTGATGGCGTCGAAATTCCAGTCTTTTCGGGCACACCCGACGACTACCGGCGGCTCGGGTCCTTGCTCGACCGGATCGGCCTGGAACGGACCGCCGTTTCCGCCATTGGCGACCCCGCGATGAATCTGATCGCCTCCGACGCAGCAACCCGCAGACGCGGTATCGACTACGTGAAATGGGCAATCGACTGCAGCGATGCGCTCGGCGCGACAATGCTGAGCGGGCCGCTACACTCGACGCTGGGAAAATTTTCGGGAAGCGGGCCGAGCGCGGCGGAACTCAAGCGCTCAGTTTCCTCGCAACTGGCGATCGGCGATCATGCAGCAAGGCGCGGCGTCACCATCGGACTCGAGGCGCTCAACCGCTTCGAATGTTACCTGTTCAACACGATGGATGACCTTGCGGCCCATATCGACGCGATCGGACATCCGAATATCCGCGCCATGTATGATACATTTCACAGCAACATCGAAGAATCCGATCCCATCGGCGCCTTCACGCGAAACCGTGACCGCATCGTGCATGTCCACATTTCGGAGAACGACCGTGGCGTACCAGGCCGTGGCAATATTCCATGGGCGGAAACCTTCAGGGCACTGCGCGCGAGTGGCTACGACGGATGGCTGACGATCGAATCCTTTGGTCGGGCGCTCAAGGAGCTTGCCGCCGCGACAAGGGTCTGGCGCGACTTTTTCGAGACACCGCAATCAGTCTACCGTGAAGGCTATCGCCATATCCGCGATGGATGGCACGCCGCGGCATGACCACCATGCAACCTGCCGATTTCGACCCAGACGAAGTTGCACCCCATGAGAGACCGATGCGGTCGAGCTGCCAGGAAGAATACCGGCGGTTATGCTGTTCACGAAAGACCGCCGTTTTTTTTCAGACTTGGGCAAACTCATCCTATCGGCCTATCACCTGCCGAAGATCAAGGCGCACAACGAGAGCCCATTTTCAGCGCCCTCGTCCCGTCACTCAGCCGATCGCCATAAGGCTTGCGTTGCCCCCGGCGGCCGCGGTGTTGATCGAGGTTGAGACCTCCTCCAGCAGCCAGTTGAGGCAATAGGCCTCGGGATCGCTCGTAAGCTCCTCGGTTGTCGCAGCCTGGACAAGCAGAAGCGGACCGGGTAGCGCGGCGATCTTCTTATTGACGGCAAGGACCCTGTCACGATCACCTTCGACCAGCGCGCCGGAGAATGGCCCGTCCTTCTCCCAGTCCGATGTCCAGGAAAGGCGGCTTGCGACGGCCGCCGGCAAACCAGCCAGCACCGATTTCGACAGGGGACCGGCGTCCACCGCGAGATGGTTGCCCGTCGCCAGGGCTGCGGCGATCTGACGATAAAGCCCCGTCTCCGTCTGCGGCACGAGGAGAATTCGGCCGCGCGGATGAAGCGCATAGAGATTGCGCTCGCCGACGGGCCCGGTAAGCTCGCGCTCGAGACCGAGCGCCGAGCGGCTTGCATATCCGCGCGCAGCTTCCCCCTCGTCTGTCAGACCCTTCTTGTCGAGCCAGACGATGTAATCGCGAAGGGCGAGGTCGGTATGAACGGAATCCTGTTGCGGCGGCACGGGGGCGCGCTGCACCAGGCGGCCGATGTAGAGCGGACCGCCGGCCTTCGGCCCCGTTCCGGACAGGCCGCGGCCGCCGAAAGGCTGCACGCCGACAACCGCGCCGATGATGTTGCGATTGACGTAGAGGTTGCCGGCCTTGATGCGACTCGTCACATGCGCGATCGTCTCGTCGAGCCGCGTGTGAAGCCCGAACGTGAGGCCGTAGCCCGATGCGTTGATGTCGTCGATCAGCCGATCGAGGCCGTTTCTCTTGAAGCGGACGACATGCAGCACCGGCCCGAAGACCTCCTTCGTCAGGTCCGAGAGGGACTTGATCTCGATGATTGTCGGCGGAACGAAGGTGCCTTTTGCTGCGCTTTCCGGCAGCGGCAGCTGTTCTACCTTTCGGCCGGCGCCGCGCATCGCTTCGATATGCTGGTCGATCTCCGCCTTCGCGCCGTCGTTGATGACTGGCCCGACGTCGATGCTTAGGCGATCAGTGCGGCCGATGGTCAACTCACGGAAGGCGCCTTTCAGCATGGCGAGCGTCCTGTCGGCGACGTCGTCCTGCAGGCAGAGAACACGCAGCGCCGAGCAGCGCTGGCCGGCGCTGTCGAAAGCCGATGTTACGACGTCGGCCACAACCTGTTCGGCCAAAGCCGAGGAGTCGACGATCATGCCGTTCTGGCCGCCGGTTTCGGCGATCAGCGGGATCGGCTTGCCGGTTGCCGACAGGCGCTCGGCGAGCTGCGCCTGGATCATGCGGGCAACTTCGGTCGAGCCGGTAAACATGACGCCGGCCGTTTGTTGCGCCCCAACCATGCCGGCGCCGAGGCGGCCGCTGCCGGGCACGAATTGGAGGGCTCCGACCGGCACGCCGGCCTCGTGGAGGATCTTGACGCTCTCCGAGGCGATGATCGGCGTGACACCGGCGGGCTTCGCCAGCACGGGATTGCCGGCGACGAGTGCTGCTGCAACCTGGCCGGTGAAGATCGCCAGCGGGAAATTCCACGGGCTGATGCAGACGATCGGGCCGAGCGGCAGATGCGACGGTCCGAGGGTCTTGCGCGCCTGATCGGCGTAATAGCGCAGGAAGTCGACCGCTTCGCGCACTTCGCCGACAGCGTTGGCCGCGGATTTGCCGGCCTCACGCATGATGATGCCCATCAGCACCTTGATGCGGGCCTGCATGATGTCGGCGGCCCGATCGAGACATGCGGCGCGCTCTGCCGGCGGCACGGCCGCCCATTGCGGCGCATATTCGGCTGCCATCGCAACGACGCGGGCGGCCTCCTCGACCTTCAGCTCGGTCACGGTGCCGACGACGTCGCGGTGATCGGCGGGATTGAGGACCTCGCGCGTCACGCCGTCGGTGGAGCCGTCGGCGAGAATCGGCAGCGCATGCCAGGGCGTCGCAGCCGTGGATGCGAGCGTCTGCGCCAGATCCGAAAGCGTGGCTTCGCTCGAGAGATCGAGCCCGCTCGAATTGGCGCGGGCGCTGCCGTAAAGCGCCTTGGGCGCGGCAATCTGCACATGCGGGGCGCCGACGACGGGCATGGCCGCGACGGTCTCGGCCGGATCGGCGATCAGCGCCTCGACCGAAACATTCGGATCGGAAATGCGATGCACGAAGGAGGAGTTGGCGCCGTTTTCGAGCAGGCGGCGGACAAGATAGGCAAGCAGAGTCTCATGCGTCCCGACGGGCGCATAGATGCGGCAGGGCCGGTCGAGCTTCTCCTTGCCGACAACCTCGTCATAGAGCGGTTCGCCCATGCCGTGCAGGCACTGGAACTCGTATTTGCCGACCCCGAAATCAGGCCCCGCCAGATGATAGATCGTGGCGAGCGTCTGCGCATTGTGGGTCGCGAATTGCGGGAAGACCGCATCGGCGGCGGCAAGCAGCTTGCGTGCACAGGCGATGTAGGCGACGTCGGTGTAGATCTTGCGGGTATAGACGGGATAGTCGTCGAGGCCATCGAGCTGGGCGCGCTTGATCTCCGCATCCCAATAGGCGCCCTTGACGAGACGTACCATCATCCGGCGTCCCGACCGGCGGGCGAGATCAATGATGTAATCGAGCACGAAGGGGCAGCGCTTGCCATAGGCCTGCACGACAAAGCCGAGCCCGTTCCACCCTGCCAGCTCCGGCGCGAAGCAGAGCTCCTCCAGCAGATCGAGCGAAAGCTCCAGCCGATCGGCCTCCTCGGCGTCGATGTTGAGGCCGATATCATAACCCTTGGCGAGAACGGCGAGCGCCTTGACCTTGGGCAGCAATTCTCCCATCACCCGGCCGGCCTGCGATCTGCTGTACCGGGGATGAAGTGCCGAAAGCTTGATCGAAATGCCAGGACCGTCATAGATGCCGCGTCCGTTCGAGGCCTTGCCGATGGCATGAATCGCCTTTTCATAATCCTTGAAATAACGCTCGGCGTCTGCTGCGGTCGTCGCCGCCTCGCCCAGCATGTCGTAGGAATAGCGGAACCCTCGGGCTTCCAGCGGACGAGCGCGCTTCAGCGCCTCCTCGATCGTTTCGCCTGTGACGAACTGCTCGCCCATCATGCGCATCGCCATATCGACGCCGCGGCGGATGACCGGCTCGCCGGCGCGCGCGATCAGCCGCGTAAGCGCCGCCGAAAGGCTGCGATCGTTGACCGTCGAGGTTAGCTTGCCGGTGACGACGAGGCCCCAGGTGGCGGCATTGACGAACATGGATTTGCCGCCGCCGATATGTGAGGTCCAGTTGCCCTCGGCAATCTTGTCGCGGATCAGCGCGTCGCGGGTATCCGTATCGGGAATACGCAGCAGCGCTTCGGCAAGGCACATGAGCGCCACCCCTTCTTGGCTGGAAAGCGAATATTCCTGCACCAGCCCTTCGACGCCGGTGCCCTTGTGCTTGGCGCGCAGCGCCTCGATCAGCGTGCGGGCCGTGCTGCGAATGTCATAGCGCTTCGCCTCGGAAACGCGCGCGGCCGCGACGAGCGGCGGCAGGCATTCGGTTTCCGGGCGGCGATAGGCGGCCGTGATCGCCCGGCGAAGTTCCGATTGCGGTCGGACCGGTGGCGCGAATGCGGCGAACGGTGCGCCGCCGGCGGGATCATTGGAGGATGTGGGGTCGATCGCTGCGTTCAACATAGGATTCCCTGATCAGTAAATGTTGCGTCTAACGGATAGATGGAACACCGGGCTCGTCGTCCCAGAGCGCATCATCCATAAAAGGGGGCCCGGAATATTCCGTGTCGCGAAGCGGGCGCGCATCCGGCTTGTCGCGCTTGAGGGTAGCCGCCGCGACCGCTCTTATCGCCACCGGCCGGTAGTGAACGAGCAAGTCGGGTTTCCGATCGTCATCTGCTTTCTCGTGCATCCGTGATCCCACTTTTGGTGCTGCGCCGCTGCCGATCCCCGCAATGCGCCAGGCTCCCGCCCTCCTCCCATTGCCGACGCATAATCTACCACAGCCACAAATCGCGATCCCACTTGATTTTAGCGGTTTCCAAGCTGTATGAACTTATGAAATGATCAAAGATAGTTCAAATGGCCACAGAACCCGACGTCTTTAGTGAATTAGACCAGTTCGACAGAAAGATCCTTGCGGCGCTGGCCGAGGACGGCAGGCTGTCGATCACCGATCTGGCGGCACGGGTCGGGCTTTCGAAGACGCCGTGCCAGATCCGCTTCAAGCGGCTGATCAGCGACGGCTATATCGAAGGCTTCAAGGCCGTCCTCAATCCGGCGAAAATGCAGCTCGACCACATCGCCTTCGTCGAAGTGAAGCTCTCCGATACCCGTGAGGCGGCGCTGAAAAGCTTCAACGACGCCATTAAGAAGATCAGGGAAGTTGAGGAGTGCCACATGATCGCCGGCCGGTTCGACTATCTCCTGAAGATCCGCACCCGCGACATCGGCCGCTACCGCCGCGTGCTGGGCGAGCGCATCTCGACGCTGCCCCATGTTGCCAACACCTCGACGAATGTGGCGATGGAGACGATCAAGGAAGGCTGGGACAAATTCGGATCGGGCCTTTCATGAAGGAAGACGGCCGCCGACAGTCCTGCTAAGCCGATATTCGGCGATTGAAGCTGCGTGCGAGGATCAAGATGGACCAAGCCAATAGCGTCCCCTTATCGGCAGATGAACAGCGCGAGGCGCGTCGGCTGCAATATCTCTCCTGGGAGCGTGTCGCGGCGGATCTCGATCATCCCGCTCACCTTGCCCGCAAGGCGGAGCTTCGGCGGTCATGCGGCGCCGAATTGGCCGAGACGTCCTATATCGCGGAAAATGCTGCGATCTTTACCGAGAGCCTGACGATGGGCGAATGGTCCTGGATTGCAGGGCATGCGCTCGTACGAGGTGACGTCATCCTCGGCGAGCATTGCTCGATCAATCCCTATGCCTGCGTTTCCGGCAAGGTGACCTGCGGCAATGGGGTCAGGATTGCCTCCCATGCCTCGATCGTCGGCTTCAATCATGGCTTCGACGATCCCGATCGGCCCATCCATCGTCAGGGCGTCGTCAGCATCGGCATCATCATCGGCGACGATGTCTGGATCGGCGCCAATTGCGTGATCCTTGATGGCGTTACGATCGGCAACGGCGCCGTGATCGCCGCCGGAGCGGTGGTCACGCAAGACATTCCCTCGCTGGCGATTGCCGGTGGCGTACCGGCAAAGGTGCTGCGCAATCGCGGCGCGCCGGCCAGGAAATCCGCCGTAAGAGACATCGAAGATCAATTGGCCAGGCTCGGGCAGAAGGCGAAAGAGCAATGGCCCGATATTCTTGCGCACTGGAAGACATCTGAGGGCTATGAATCGCTGGAAGCGGACGGCGTCAGGCGGCCGTCGATCCGGCACCTCTGCGATGCCATCGAGATTGCGGCCGGCTTCGGTCATCCGCCGCCCGGGCTCGATCCGGCGCAGACTCTCGAGCGTCTCCAGGGTCTTCAGGATCGGGAGACCGGCCTCTTTCCGGAGGCGCATTCGCGTGTAGAGGGCCGGGCTCTGAGGGTGGATCCGAAGGCGCTCTATAATGTGCTTTCGGTCGGCTATGCGCTCGAGCTGCTCGGCTCCGGGCCACAGCAACCGATCCAGGCGGTTCAGATCGATGCCCCGGAGCTGGAGCAATGGCTGAGCGCCCTTCCCTGGTCGAGCCGGGCATGGCACGCCGGCAGCGTCGTCGATACGATCGGAACCGCTATGTATTTTAATGCCAGGCATTTCGGCATCAGGGGGCCGAGGCAGGCGCTCTTCGAGTGGCTGAGCCGCAATGCCGACAGCGTCTCCGGCCTCTGGGGCGAGCCGACGGCGCTGGAGGGGTGGCTCCAGCCGGTGAACGGCTTTTACCGCCTGACGCGCGGCACCTATGCTCAGTTCGGCATGCCGCTTCCGCACCCGCACGCCGCGCTCGAAGCGGTTCATCTGAATTATCGCAATCACAACGGTTTCGTCGGCGGGCAATACAATGCCTGCAACCTGCTCGACACGATCCATCCGCTGCTGCTGATCGCCCGGCAGACCGATTACAGGCGGGCCGATGGCGAGGCGATCGCCCGCAGCCTGATCTCGCGGGCGCCGGACCGATGGCGGGATGGCGAAGGTTTCCCGTTCGCTGACGGCGGCGAACCGAGCCTGCAGGGAACGGAAATGTGGCTGTCGGTCGTGCACCTGGCGGCTGATTTCCTCGGGCTGGCGGATCAATTCGCTTTCGTTCCGAAGGGCGTTCATCGAACGGCGACACCCGGCCTCGGCCTCTGATCAGCCGTGCAGCGAGGCTGTCAGCCAGGCGGCGGCGAGATCGCCCGCATGGCTGCGCTTGGCCTTGATCGGCACGATCACGTTGTAGCGGCCTTCGGCGGCAAGCTCGATTCCTGAAGCCGACACCAGCGTTCCGTCCTCCAGGAACGTGCCGATCAGCATGCGCCATCCCAAGGCAATCCCCTGTCCCGCGCGCGCCGCCGCGATGCTTTCGGTGTAATGGTTGAAGCGAAGCGACGGTTTGACCTCGATATTGCCGCCGGTCAGCGACACCCATTGCCCCCAGCCATACCAGGAACGATCGATCACCTCCGTTTCGATGAATTCGTCGGTGGAACTGAGAGGGCCATTTCCCCGGCGCCTGAGGTGGTCGGGAGAGCAGACAGGGCAGACGACGTCGCCGCGCGAGGCAATGACCGTTCCATCGCTGAAGGGCGGCAGGCCGTATCGGATCGCCACGTCGATCTCCCCGTCATCAAGAGTGATCGGGTTATCCTGGGATATCACCCGCACCAGAATGCCGGGATTGGCCCGGCGGAATTCGGCGAGCCGCGGCAGCAGCCAGAAGGAAGAGAAGGCGACGGTTGCGCCGATCGTCACCACATCCTGGCTGCGCGACTGGATCGCCTCCACGCTCTCGGCGATATCGGCAAAGCTCTTCGCCAGCGTCGCGCCGAGGCTGACGCAGGCCGCCGTTGGCTTGATCGCCCGGTGTTTACGCAGGAAGAGCGGCTGGCCGAGCTCCTCCTCCAAAGCGGCGATCTGCCGGCTGACGGCCGCCTGGGTGACGCCGAGTTCGCTCGCCGCCGTGGTGAAACTTTTCCTGCGCAGCACCGCTTCCAGCGTCACCAGCGCCGTCAGCGATGGAAGCCGTCTTCGAAATTGCATCACGAGACTCCTATTCGCATGATAAAAACTTATGCGAGGCTAATTTTTTATGCCGTTGAAAGCCCGGCGCTGCAAGAGCAATCTGGGGAAACTCTCACATAAGAGGTTCTCATGCTAGACAGGCTTCCTTCTTCCATTTCGGCGCTTCTGGACTCCCGCGCGGAAGGCCATTCGCTGCCGGCCGGCCTCTACATTAGAGAAGACGTGTTCGAAGCGGATATCGATGTCTTCTTCCACAAGCACTGGATCTGCGTCGGCCTCGACTGCGATGTTCCGGAGCCCGGCGACGCCACGGTCGTCGACATCGGCAAAACGAGCCTGATCCTGCTGCGCGACGACGACGGCGAAATCCGCGCGCTGCACAATGTCTGCCGCCACCGCGGCTCCCGTCTTCTCAGCCCGGGCAAGACGATCGTTTCGAAGCTCGTCTGTCCCTATCACACCTGGACCTATGAGCTGACGGGCGAGCTCAGCTATGCGCCGCACATGGGCAAGGATTTCGACAAGGACTGTCACGGCCTGAAGCCCGTTACTTTCAAATCGATCGGCGGCCTGATCTATGTCTGCCTGTCCGACAATCCGCCCGAGGACATTGCCGGCCTCGAACAGGCTATGGTCGAGCGCCTCGCGCCCTACGACATTCGTAACGCCAAGATCGCCCACCAGACCGACGTCATCGAAGACGGCAACTGGAAGCTGACGATGGAGAACAATCGCGAGTGCTATCACTGCTCCGCCAACCATCCCGAGCTCTGCGTCTCCTTCGTCGACCTTGACTTCGGCTTCGACCCGGAGACGCTGAGCCCTGATGATCGCGAACAGGCGGAGGAGCATTTCCGGCTGTACGAGGCGCGCACCCAGGCATGGGAATCCGACGGTTTCCCATCCGCCGCGATCGAACAGCTCACCGACTGCGCCACGAACTTCCGCACGCAACGGCTGATCATCGCAGGCGCCGGCGAATCCCAGACCCACGACGCCACTGCAGCATCCTCCAAGCTCCTCGGGGAAATGACCCGCAAAGATCTCGGCGACACGCATCTCTGGGGTCACAACAGCTGGAACCATTTCATGGGCGACCACGCGGTCGTCGCGATTGTTATCCCGCTCTCGGCCGGCAAGACGCTGGTCCGCACCAAGTGGCTGGTCCACAAGGACGCCGTCGAAGGTGTCGATTACGATCTCGACAAGCTAACGGATGTCTGGATCGCGACAACCGACCAGGACGCCGACCTCGTCGCCCGTTCTCATGCCGGCGCTCTCGATCCGGCTTATCAGCCAGGCCCCTATTCCCGCTTCTCCGAGACGAACCTCGACAAGTTCGCCACCTGGTACATCGACCGGATGCGCGCTCATGGATACTAGGAACCCGCAAGCGCCGCTCGCAAAGGCAACCCGTCACGACGTCTGGAATCCCGAGGAAGACGATACACTCGTCTGCCTCGACGTGCAGCAGGAGACCCATGACGTCAAGACCTTCACCTTCGCCTCTCGTGACGGCAAGCGTTTCGCCTTCAAGGCCGGCCAGTATTTCCTGTTCGACCTCGAGCACAACGGCGAGCCCGAGAGCCGGTGCTACAGCATCTCCTCTTCGCCGCACCGCACGAACGCCTTCTCGGTGACGGTGAAGCGCGTTCCCGGCGGCAAGATCTCCAACTGGCTTCACGAGACGCTGGTGCCGGGGGCATCGGTCAAGGCGAACGGCCCGCTCGGCCATTTCGTCCGGTCCGAGGCGGTAAAGCCGAAGCTTCTGCTGCTCTCCGGCGGCTCCGGCATCACGCCCGTCATGTCCATTCTGCGTGAACTCGCCGACAGCTGCGCGCCGGCCGACGTCGTCTTCATGCATGCGGCGCGTACCCCGCTCGATCTGATCTTCCGCGACGAACTCGCCTGCATCGCCCGCAGGCTGAAAGGGCTGCGGCTGCATTTCCTGCCGGAAACGGTTGCGGGCGAGCCCTCCTGGTCCGGCCTTACCGGCCGCATTTCGGCGGATTATTTCAGGCTGGCGGTTCCCGATATCGCAGACCGCACGGTGATGTGCTGCGGCCCCGCCCCCTTCATGGCGGCAGCGCGCGGCATTGCCGCCAAACTCGGCGTTCCCGCCGCGCATTATCTCGAGGAAAGCTTCGACGCCGCCGTCATCGACGAACCGGAGATCCCCGCGATCCAGGAAGCCGCCGCCAAGGTCTTTCGGGTCACCTTCTCCAAACAGGCCCGCAGCATCGAGGTAACAGGCGATCAGAGCGTGCTCTCCTGCGCGAAGAAGTCGGGCGTCAGGATTCCGTCCTCCTGCGCCAACGGCGTCTGCGGCACCTGCAAGTCGAAGCTCACATCAGGCACGGTCGACATGAACCACAATGGCGGCATCCGCCAGCGGGAAATCGACGCCGGCTTCTTCCTGCCTTGCTGCTCGAAGCCGCTCAGCGATCTCGTCATCGAACGCTGAGCGACACCGCATCAATCACCGGGGGATCACCCGGATGCTACGAGACGAAAATGAGTCCGTCGAGCTGAGCGGCTCTTTCTGGGAGAGGTCTGAGACGTCGGCGCGAAACCGCTTCAGTGCGCTCTCGCAGCTGCCGCGCGATGCTGCGAGGGCGTCTGCCCGAATGTGCGCTTGAACGTCCTCGTGAATTGCGAGGCGTTTTCGAAGCCGACATCGAGCGCGATCTCGATCAGAGGCGCCTTCGACTGCGCCAGGATCGATTTTGCCCGCTCCATGCGGACGCGGTTATAGGCCTTGGCGGGAGACATTCCCGTCTTCTCGATGAAGATCCTCTCCAGCTGCCGCCTGGATAGTCCGACCATGGCGGCAAGCTTCTCGATCGGCATGCTGCCATCGACGAACTGCTCCATCGTGATCATCGCCGCCTTGACGCGTGCGTCGTCATAATCGTCGTAGAGCGGACGCCGGGGCTGAATGTCGGCCGGAGCGCGAGCTTTCTCGATCTGCAGCACTTCAAGCGCGTTTCGTTCGGCATCGCGGCTGATGTATTTCCTTACCAGCAGAGCCGCCATATCGGCGCTGCTGCTGCCGCCCGCGCAGGATCCGCGCTGGCGATCCAGATTGAAGAGCCGGTCGGAGCGAACACTGAGATCGGGGAAGCGCTCGCGAAATTCCTTGTAATGCAGCCAGCTCACACAGGATTCATGCCGCTTCATCAGGCCCGCGGCGGCAAGGATGAACGTACCGGTGCACACGCCGATCAGCGGCACTTTCTTGGCATCCGCCTGCTTGAGGAAGGTGATGGTCTGCTGATCGACGGGGTTCTCCACGCTCAGCAGGCCGCCGACGACGGCGATATAATCGAAACGTGTGGGATCGACGAAGTCCGACGTCGGAGCGACCTGGACGCCGCAGCTCGAAGTGATCAGGTGCCGCGTGCTGCCGATCACCTGCCAGTCGGCAAGCACTCTTCCGGAACGGTCCTGCTCGTCGCTGGCTAGCCGCAGCGTATCCACGAATAGCGCAAAGGCGGATAGCGTGAACGACCGCGACAGAACGAAGCCAACCTTGAGCCGGGCGGCGGGTTTTGCGGCGCCGTCTGCCTGCCGATGCTGCCCAGGTCGCATATTCATCTCATCACCATTCCTGAATGCGCTCATCTGATCTGAAAACCGTGCGCCAGGGGATCGCGGTCGTCAACAAAAATGGCGTTGTGGCCGATGACCCGCGCCCAGCCTCCAATGCTCGGGAGGATGCCGCGATAAGACCCGATGTTTGCCTCGGCCTCTACACGGCCCTGGAAGATGGTTCCGATTAGGCTTTCATGACGGTAGCTCGACCCGACGGTAAGCCGTCCCTTTCCATGCAACTGCGCCATGCGCGCCGATGTGCCGGTGCCGCCCGGCGAGCGATCTATCGCCTTCTCGCCGTAGAAGACCGCGCAGCGCCCGTCAGACACGTCGTTGACGGGACGATCGCACCAGATCGCGTGATGCACGCCCGATATCCTGGCATCGTCGGGATGAACAGGATTGCAGATATCGGCAAGCGCATGCCTGAGCCGCTGGCTGCAGGCGACGATGTCGGAGGCGCTCATGCCGTCGAGCCCGCTCCAATTCTCCTGCGGCTCGACGACTGCATAATAGTTGCCGCCATAGGAGATATCGACACGCAGCCGGCCCATCTCAGGCACATCGACTTCGACATCCGCCTCGTGCAGATAGCTCGCCACATTGTGGAGGCGAACGGAATCGACATAGCCGCCCTTCTCCTCATAGGTGACGTCGACCCTGCCGGCCGGGGTTTCGATGGCGACCCTTCCGGCTTCACGGGGCTTGACCAGGCCCTCTTCGATCGCGGCGGTGACGGTGCCGATCGTGCCTGCGCCGCACATCGGCAGGCAGCCACTCACCTCGATGAAAAGAACGGCGAAATCACAATCTTCCCGATAGGGCGGATAGATGATCGAGCCCGACATAATGTCATGCCCCCTCGGCTCGAACATCAGCGCCTTGCGGACCCAGTCATGGTCGCGGACAAAGATTTCCCGGCGCTCGCCCATCGGCAGATGTGGAAGCAGCGGGCCGCCTCCGGCGACGAGACGGACCGGGTTGCCGCAGGTATGGGCATCGATGCAGAAGAAGCTGTTTCTCATCTTTTCATATCCCGGCTCACCGCGCCTTCGCCAGCCGGCCGCGGTCGAACAGACCGCGGGTCAGCCGGTCGAGCAGCAGGGCGACGGCAACGATCGCCAGACCCGCTCTGAGGCCGAGCCCCATTTCCATGCGCGTCAGGCCGCGCGTCACTTCCGCGCCGAGCCCGCCCGCACCGACGAGGCCGGCGAGCACGACCATCGCAAGCGACAGCAGGATGCACTGGTTGAGGCCGACCAGCAGCGTCTGCTTGGCAAGCGGCATCTCGATCTTCCACAGGATCGAGCGTGGCGGGGCCCCGATGGCGCTGCCGAGCTCGATGAACACCTTCGGCACCTGGTTGAAGGCAAGTGTCGTCAGACGCAGCATCGGCGGAATGCCATAGACGATGGTGGCGATGATCGCCGGCACGCGTCCGAGGCTGAAGATCATCACCGCCGGAATGAGATAGACCCATGGCGGCACGGTCTGCATCACGTCGAGAACCGGGCGAACTGCGGCCTCCAATGCCTTGTAACGCGAGCAGAGCACGCCGATCGGAAAGGCGATGAGAACGGAGATCACGACGGCGACGGTGACCAGAGCAAGCGTCTGCATCGACGCCGTCCACAGGCCGACAAGCAGGCAGAAGCCGAGGCAGAGGCCGGCGAGGATGGCGGCGCGCAGGCCGACGGCAAAGAATGCCAGCACGACGACGATCGCGATCAGCGCATAAGGCGGCACGAAGAGAAGTGCGGCCTCGATGGCGGACAGCACCGTTTCGACCACATAGCTGATGGCCGCAAACAGCGGATGAAGGTTGGTGTTGAGCCAATCGACTGATGGGGCCAGGAAAGCGCCGGGCGAAAACTGCAAGTCCGAAAGATTCATGACTTCCTCCCCGTTCCCAAGCGAGCGGCGCTCTGCGTTATTCGGTCAATCACCATGGTCAATACCACGATGGCGATCGCCGCATTGATAGAAGTCGCGATATCGAGCGTCCTGATCGCGCCGTAGATCGTCTCTCCGAGCCCGCCCGAACCGACGATGCCGGCGATGACGACCATGCCGAAGGCCATCATCAGGCTTTGGTTAATGCCCGCCATCATGCTGGGCAGGGCAAAGGGAAGGCGGATCTTGAAGAACATCTTTCCCGGAGTCATCCCGAGCGCCTCGCCAAGTTCGATGAACTCCTTGGGGGTCATGCGGATACCGAGCGAGGTCAGGCGGACCGCCGGCGGCACGGCGACGATCACGGTCGCGATCAACGCCGTCGCCGGTCCGTAGCCGAGAAGGGCGATCGCCGGCAGCAGGTAGATGTATGGCGGAAGCGTCTGGATGAGATCGAGACCCGGCTCCATGAAGCGGTCAAGAGCGGTGAAGAAGCCCGCCGCAATGCCGATCGGGATGCCGATCGCCAAGGCGATCACCGTGGCTGTCAGGACCAGCGCCAGGGTGCTCATCGTCTCCGGCCAGAGTCCCATCGAAAAGCAGAGCGCCAGCGCGACGCCGCTGAGCGCCGCGAACCAGACATTGACCAGCCGCCAGCCGATCAGCGCCACGATGATCGCGATCACGTAGAACGGCGGAAGCTCAAGGAGCCAGAGGATCCCGTCATAGAGGCCCTCGAGCACCTGCCTGATATAGTCGAAGAGGAACTCGCCGTTGTCGCTCACCCATTCGAGCGCGGAGTCCGTCCATTCGTCGAACAGATCGGTTAAGACTGAAGTATCCATGTCGATCAGCTCCGGTTGGGGATCACGCCGCCGTTAGATCGTGGGCGGAAGTTCCCTTGACGCCCATCAGCAGGCTGCGCGGCGTGACGACGCCGACGACCTGATCCTTGTCGACGACGGCGATGGCGTCGCGGTCCGACTGCATCGTCAAGGAGATGAGCTCGTCGATATCGGCGTCCGGCGTCGTCCGCGCCAGCGAAGCGATTTCGGAATTCGGCGCATTCCGCTGGAATTCGGCGACTCCGAGCATGACGGAATGCGCCTTGATCAGATGCAGACGGGATATGCCGGCGACGAATTCGGCGACATAGGCATCGGCCGGGTTGAGGATAATCTCCTCGGCCGTACCGGTCTGAATGATGACGCCGTCCTTCATGATCGCAATGCGGTCGCCGATGCGGATCGCCTCGTCGAGATCGTGGGTGATGAAAACGGCGGACTTGCCAAGCGCCTTGGTCAGTTGGCGGAACTCGTCCTGAAGCTGGCGGCGGATCAGCGGGTCGAGCGCACTGAACGGCTCGTCCATGAGAATGATCTCGGGGTCGGAAGCGAGCGCGCGTGCAAGTCCGACGCGTTGCTGCATGCCTCCGGAAAGCTCGCTGGGATACCGGCTCAGCCAGTCGGCGAGGCCGACCTTCTCGAGCGCGGCAGCGGCGGTCTTGTTGCGCTCCGGCTTGGCTATACCCTGAACTTCGAGGCCGAAGGCCGCATTTTCCAGAACCGTCCGGTGCGGCAACAAAGCCACGCTTTGAAACACCATGCCGATATTCTTGGCGCGCATTTGTCTCAGATCGACCGGCGACAAGCTGGCGAGATCGCGCCCCTTGACCATGACCTTGCCTGAGCTCGGCGTGATCAGCTTGTTGAGAAGGCGGATGAGCGTCGACTTTCCGCTTCCCGACAGTCCCATGATGCAGAAGATTTCGCCGCGCCGCACCCGGATGCTCGCATCGGAGACGCCAACGACGCAGTTGAATTCCTTCAGAACCTCTGTCTTGCCGAGGCCGCGCTCCTTGATCGACTTCATCGCCGCAGCGGACTTGCCCCCGAAGACCTTCCAGAGGGATTGGCAGTCGATCAGGACATCATTGGCATCGATATTGGCGGTTTTCATAGCGATCCCCTTTGAGCCAGTGGCGCTGGCTTCTTTCTTAGATTTTAGGGTGGCCGCCCGAGAGTTCGGACGGCCACGCGACATTTACTTCTTCTTGATGTTTTCCCAGCGCTTGATCAGGTCGGCATGGGCGCCGATCCAGTCCTGCACGGCCTGGTCCATCGTCTTGCCGTCCTTGACTTCACCGTTGATGGTGGTGATGTCGGCGATCGGCACGTAGACGCTAGCCATGACTTCGCGCGCATGCGGGTACTCTTCGGAGAAGCCCTTATGGCCGATCCAGTAGTAGCTCTGCGGCGGCGGGAAGACGCCCTTCGGATCCTTGAGATACTTGACCTCGTACTTCTGGACCATCCACGACGGCTCCCAGATCGTGACCGCAATCCATTCCTGGCGGTCGTAAGCAGACTTCAGCGCCGCCGTCATCGCCGCCGTGCTGCCTTCGACGAGCTGGAGCTTGAGGCCATATTCCTTGACTGCATTCGACGTGTCGCGCATCAGGCCGGCGCCCGGTTCGATGCCGATGATCTTGCCGCCGAACTTGTCGGCGTTTTCATTGAGCTGTTCGAGCGAGTCGATCGGGACATATTTCGGAACGGCCACGCCCTGATAAAGACCATGCGAAACCGGAGAAATCTTCTCGAGGCGGTTCTTGTTCTTGTCCCAATAGTCCTGAGCGACGTAATCGGTCTGCGAGGTCAGAGCCTGGATATCGCCCTTCGCGAGAGCGGCATAGGCAATGCCCCATTCGGAAAATTCGGTGACCTTCACGGTATAGCCGGCGTCTTCCAGAACCTTCTTGGTGATGCCGGTGATCGGCGTCAGGTCTTCCCACGACATCGTGCCGAGAGTGATCGTCTTTTCCTCCGCACGGGCAGGCAGGATGCTCATCCCGATCACCGCAGCGGCGCAGAGAGCCTTCCACAAAGTCTTCATTGTTGTTACTCCTGGTTTTCGTTCCCATTCTCATTGAAGCCTGCGGGCGGCAGTCTTCCTATTGCGTGAGCCGAGGGTTCATCCCTCGCGGCCCGCACGCAATTCCTGAAAGCGGATCACCGAGTTGACGCCGAGCCATGCTATGGGCTCGGGAGGCAATCGCGTCGGTGCCGGCTGGTTCTTGAATTTGTCGAGCTCCGGGCTGGCCGCTCCTGTCGCAAGATCGGCCGCCATCATCCCGGCAAGCGTGCTCTTGACGGTGCCCAGACCGTTTTCGCAGCAGGCGGAGAAAAGTCCTTCCTCGACCTCGCCGAACGCCGGCACATGGTTTCGGCTGAGGCAGAGTTCACCCGCCCAGCTGTATTCCATCGGAACGCGCTCCAGCGCGGGGAAACGGGCATCGAACGACCGCCGCTGTTCGGCGGCGATGCCGGCGACCCGCTTCTCCGACACTTTGAGGCTCGGGTCGTAGGTGAACCGCGTCCGGACGACGATCCTCGAAAGCCCGTCCTTGGTGATCTTGCGCACCGTGGCGCCCATCGGATCGGCCGGCAGCAGCGCCCAGCGATCGACGCCGCTGACGTCGCCGCCGAACTCGTTCTGGGAAAAGGCCGAGGTCATCGACGCATAGGTGAAGATATGCATCAGCCGGCCCCGGAAGTGGCCGAAACTCTGAATATGGCCGTTTACCCCCAGAATGACCTTGGGCGCGGAAACCGACCCGCGGGCCGTCTTTGCCTTCCAGGTCCGGCCCTCAGGGGCAAGCTCCAGGACCGGCGAGTGCTCGTGGATGATCACCTTGGAGGAGATCCCGCGCGCCAGGCCGCGAATATAGTCGGCCGGCTGGATCATCACCGCGCCCGGCGTATAGAGACCGCCGAGATAGTAGCGCGAGCCGGTCATGTCTAGCATCTGAGCGGCATCGAGAACGCGATGGTCCTCGCCGATCTTTTCGAGCGACTTCCGGTAATTGTCGTTGAGCCCCATCCCCCGCTCGGAGGCCGCGGCATTCACCTTGCCCGCCGGATCGAAGGTCTCGCGCGACAGGCCATATTCCGCTGCAGCATCGGCCGCAAAGGAGATCGCCAGACGGTTCTGGCGAATCTCGTCCTTGGTCGCCGCTTCGTCGGCGACCGAATACTCGCCCGATGACAGATTATGCGGCACGTCGATCATGAAGCCGGAATTCCTTCCGGCCGGCCCCTTGGCGAGCTCACGCGCATCCAGGATGACGATCTTGTCCTTGGGTCGCGATTGCGAGAGGCGGCGGGCTGCCGACAGGCCGGCAAATCCGCCGCCGATGATCAGCCAGTCGGCGGTAATGTCGTGCTCAAGCGCCGATGCGGGAAAGGTGCGTTCGCTGGTCGCCTCCCATCCCGAAACGCCGGTGTCGGTCGGCAGGTGCTTGATCACATGGCGGCTCATCGGATCGTCTCGTCGACCGACCGTTCGGATATGTCGATCCAGATGGTCTTGAGTTCGCAATAGTTGTCGTGAGCGAAGACCGACTTGTCGCGGCCGCCGAAGCCGGACTCCTTGTAGCCGCCGAACGGCGTGGTGGCGTCGCCTTCGCCGAAGCAGTTGACGGTGACCAGGCCGGCGCGGATGTCGCGGGTCAGCCGGATCGCATTGCGCAGGCTGCCGGTATAGACGGATGCCGTCAGGCCGTAATTGGTGTCGTTGGCCAGAGCGGTCGCCTCGGCGAGCGTGTTGAACGTCGTGACCGACAGGATAGGCCCGAAGATCTCTTCCTGGAACAGGCGGCTCGCCGGCGTCACGCCCTCGACCAAGGTCGGCTCGATGAAGATGCCATTATAGGTTTCGCCGCCCTGAGTGACGGAGAGCTTCTCCGTCTTGGCATCGTCGAGGAAGGATTTCACCTTCTCGAAATGCGACTTGCTGACGAGCGCACCGATGCGGTTTTCCGGATCGAGCGGATCGCCCGTCTTCCATTCGCGCATATAGGCGCCGATGCGCTTCATCAGCTCGTCCTTGACCTTGGCATGGACGATGAGGCGCGACGTGGCCGAGCAGTTCTCGCCCATGTTCCAGAAGGCGCCGTTGACGACCTGCTCGGCGACGAGATCGAGGTCCTCGGCATCGTCGAGAACGACGGCGGGGTTCTTGCCGCCGCATTCGAGCACGACCTTCTTCAGGTTCGAGTCCGCCGCATAGCGCAGGAAGCGGCGGCCGGTCGGCGTCGAGCCGGTGAAGGCGACCATATCGACATCCATGTGCAGGCCGATCGGCTCGCCGACCTCGCGGCCGGAACCGGTGACGACGTTGAAGACGCCGGCCGGAATGCCTGCCTCAAGGGCGAGCTCGGCAACGCGCAGCGTGGTGAAGGTCGTTTCCTGCGCCGGCTTGACGATGACCGAGCAGCCGGCGGCAAGCGCCGGGCCGATCTTCCAGGCCAGCATCAGCAGCGGGAAATTCCACGGCAGCACGCAGCCGACGACGCCGATCGGCTCGCGCGCGATGATCGTCAGCGCGTTGGCGCCGACAGGCGCGGTGTTGTCGTAGAGCTTGTCGATCAGCTCTGCATGCCAGCGCAGCGTATGAATGGTATCGGGAACGTCGACGGTCTGGCATTCGCGGATCGGCTTGCCGCTGTCGAGGCTCTCCATGACGGCGAGTTCATGCCGGTTGCGCTCCAGGAGCTTGGCAAGCTTCAGCAGCACTTCCTTGCGCTCGCCCGGCGAGCGGAGCCGCCAGCGCCCGTCTTCGAATGCCTGCCTCGCCTTCTCGACGGCGAAATCGACGTCGCTGGAATCGCAGGCTGCGATTTCGGCCAGGACTTCCCCAGTGGCGGGATTGGTCGAGGTGAAGGTCTTGCCGGAATTTGCCGGACGGAATGCGCCATCGATGAAGGCATTCGTCGGAAGTTGAAGACCGGCGGCAATCGCCTTGTATTCGGCTGCGGTCAAAGGTTCATGCATGGTTGGCTCCCGACGTGATCTGGCCGACCGTGCGCTTCAGCGAGGCAACGACGGTCTCAAGGGTTCTTTTCTCTTCGGAGTTCAGTCCGCGCAGCGGCGCCCGCACGGGGCCGGCCTTGAGGCCGATGATCTCGCATCCGTGCTTGATCGACTGGACGAACTTGCCGCATTCCAGGAAATCCATCAGCGGCAGCATGGCGCTCATGATCGCCCGGCCCTTGTCGAAATTCTTCTCGACGACGCAGGCTTCATAGAGGGCAACATGCTCGCGCGGCAGGAAGTTGGAGCCGGCGCAAACCCAACTCTTCGCACCCCAGGCGAAGAATTCGAGCGCCTGGTCGTCCCAGCCGCAGGACAGCGAAATATGCGGAAACTTCCGGGCGAGCAGATGCAGATTACCCATGTCGCCGGAGCTTTCCTTGATGGCGACGACGTTCTTCGACTTGCCGACGCGGGAGAAATACTCCTCGCCCATCACCACACCCATGCGGGCCGGATAGTTGTAAAGCATGATCGGCAGGTTGGCGGCGCGATCGACAGTCAGGGTATGGACTGCATTCTCGCGTTCGGTCGGCAGTGCATAGGGCGGCGACGAAACCAGGATCGCATCCGCGCCGATTTCCTTTGCAGCCTTCGCATATTCGACCGAATCCTCGGTGCGCGTGGCGCCGGTGCCGATGATAAGCGGCAGCCGCGTGCCGATGACCTCTTTGGCATGGGCCGCGAGTTCGAAACGCTCCTGGCTGCTCTGGGCGTAATATTCACCCGTCGAGCCGCCGACGATAATGCCGTGGACGCCCGCCTCGATCAGCGACTCCAGCACAGCGGCGAAACCGGCCCGGTCGATCTGACCATTTCGATCGAGCGGCGTTACCGCCGGCGTGTAGATCCCCTCAAACTTCACGATGACTTCTCCAATATGTGCGTGGCTGGACCGCCGACGAAGGCGTCCGCCTTAAGGCCTTGCGGTGCGATGAACATCTCCATGTTCTCGCGGGACAATTCCCAGTGTTCAAAAACGAGATCGACGACGGCATCCTCGTCGTGAGCGTCGAGCGCTGCGATAAAGCCGTCATGATGGTCGACGGCCAGCTGAAGCCGCCGCCTCATATCCTCGTTTTTCGGCCGGAAAAACGTGTGACCGATGCGCGCGTGGTCGATGAGCAATCGGCCGAGGCTCGGCTGCATGTAGACGTTGCCCGACATCTCGCCGAAGATTTCGTGAAAGCGGTTGTTCTCCAGCACCATCGCCAGAGCGTCGGTGTTCTGACTGGCGGTGCGAAACCGCTCCTGTGTCTGCTTCAGCTCGACAAGCTGTGCGGGCTTGAAGTTCTGCACGGCGAGACGCCCGACCGCCGCATAGATCATCGGCGCAACGAGAAAAAAATTGCGAAGCGTGGAATGATTCATCGGAATCACCCGCGCGCCCCTGTTCTCGCGGATATCGATGTAACCCTCTCCGGCAAGACGGCGGAATATGTCCCGCACTGGCGTTCGGGAAAGCCCGTACCTTTCGCTCAAACTGGCCTCGTCCAGATCGGCGTCCGGGTCCAGTTCCATCGTCAGAATCTGGCGTTTCAGATCTTCGTAGAGATTGCTCTTGGGTGTCTTCGCCATCTCGATCTCCGGCCCTTCGTTGCTCCACGACGGGGAAGATGACAGGCCTTTCGGCAGGAGTCAACAATTGTGTACTTTGCGTACACAATCAGTATTCATAGAAAACACAATTTTCTCGACGCCACGACGGTTGCGAGGCCCCGCGGCGCTCGACGCATCGCGCAGTCTTTTCCGAGCTGATTGTCGGTAGGAAAGTGTGGAAAAGCCGGCGTCGCGGCGGATTGTCGGACGTCGGAAGCGCCGACAAAGCGGCGGAGGGGCGTCATGGAGCGTCTATCATCCAATGCCCGGCTTGATGGGGGAGCGCCGCCGTCGGCGCTCCCCTGACAATTCAGGCGGCGAGCACACCGCTCTTCTTGGCAGTCCAGGTCGCGATATAGTCCATCAGGCCGGGCGACAGGCAATCATAAGGCTCGAGGCCCGAAGCCTTCAACTGCGCCCTGACCGCGTCCATCTTGGCGGGATCGAAGCCGCTTTCGATGATCGATGAGACGAAAGCAGCAAAGCCGGGCTTGGCCCAGCCGCTTTCCTGGAAGCGCTCCGGATGGACGAAGGACAATCCCTGGAACGGATGTTCGCGCTCGACCGGCCCATACATATGCACGCCGCATTGCTTGCAGGCGTGCCGCTGGATCAAGGCAGCGGGATCGACGACGGCGAGCTTGTCGCCGTTCTCCAGCACCTCGACGCTCTCGGTCGGAGCGACGGCCACGACCGAAAAGACTGCTCCCTCGGGCTTCCAGCACTTGGTGCAGCCGCAGGCGTGATTGTGGGCGATATCGCCCTTGATCCTGACCTTGACGGGATTGCTCGTGCATTTGCACACGAGTGTCCCGCCTGTGAAAGCAGCGTCCGTCGCTCGAAAGCCTGAATCCACTGCCGGATGAATGGCTATGCTGCTCATTGCTTTTCTCCCTTCCTCCCTGGCCGTTTGCGTTATGCCCGGCCGAGCTCGCTAAAATCAGTTCTCCAACCTCTGCGCGTGCCAGCGCAGATGATCGTCCATGAACGTCGAAATGAAAAAGTAGGAGTGGCCGTAGCCTTCCTGCATGCGCAGCCTGAGCGGAATGCCTGACGCCTCGCAGGCTTGCCGGAGTTCGTCTGGACGCAGCCCATCCTCCAGGAAGCTGTCCGCCGTCCCCTGGTCCACGAAGAGCTCGGGGAAGCGATGCCCGTCTTCGATCAGCGAGCAGGTGTCATAGGCCCGCCAGGTGTTTTCATCGGCGCCGAGATATTTCCGCAAGGCCGGTTTCGACCAGCCGGACACCGAGGGGTGGCTGATCGGCGCGAAGGCCGAGCAGCTGCGGAACCGGTCGGGGTTCTTGAGCGCGATGGTGATCGCGCCATGTCCGCCCATCGAATGGCCGAAGATCCCCTGGCGATCCATGTCGACAGGGAATTCCGCCGCAAGCAGGCGCGGCAGCTCGTCGGTGATGTAGCTGTACATGCGATAATTGGCCGAAAACGGCGGCTCGGTGGCATCGACGTAAAAGCCGGCCCCCTTGCCGAATTGCCAATTGTCGGGCTCGTCAGGAACGTGATCACCGCGGGGACTGGTATCCGGACAAACGACGATCAGGCCCAGCTCGGCGGCAAGCTTCCGATACTCGCCCTTGTCCATGACATTGGCATGCGTGCAGGTCAGGCCGGACAGGTACCACAGCACCGGCAGCTTGCCCTCGGTCGCCTGCGGCGGCACGAACACGGCGAAGGTCATGTCGCAGTCACAGGCCTCGGAGCGATTGACATAAACGCCCTGAGTGCCGCCGTAAGACTTGTCGGTCGCAATGGTTTTCATGACTCAGTACACCACCACGCCGCGGATGCTTTCGCCCTTGTGCATCAGCTCGAAGCCCGTGTTGATGTCTTCGAGTGGCATGGTGTGGGTGATCATCGGATCGATCTGGATCTTGCCCTGCATGTACCAGTCGACGATCTTCGGCACGTCGGTGCGGCCGCGCGCGCCGCCGAAGGCGGTGCCCATCCAGTTGCGGCCGGTCACCAGCTGGAACGGCCGCGTCGAGATTTCCTGGCCGGCGCCGGCAACCCCGATGATGACCGATTTGCCCCAGCCGCGATGGGAGGCTTCCAGCGCCTGGCGCATCACCTTGGTATTGCCGGTGCAGTCGAAGGTGTAGTCGGCGCCGCCGATCAGGTCGCCGCCCCGCTTGGTCATGTTGACCAGATAGGGAACGATGTCGTCGCCGACCTCCTTCGGATTGACGAAATGCGTCATGCCGAACTTCTCGCCCCAGGCCTTGCGATCCGGGTTGATATCGACGCCGATGATCATGTCGGCGCCGGCCAGCCGCAGACCCTGTAAGACGTTGAGGCCGATGCCGCCGAGGCCGAAGACGATCGCCGTCGATCCGACCTCGACCTTGGCGGTGTTGATGACGGCGCCGATGCCTGTGGTGACGCCGCAGCCGATGTAGCAGACCTTGTCGAAGGGCGCGTCGGGATTGATCTTGGCGAGCGCGATCTCCGGCAGCACCGTGTAATTGGCAAAGGTCGAGCAGCCCATATAGTGATGGATCTTGTCCTTGCCGATCGAAAAGCGCGAGGTGCCGTCCGGCATCACGCCCTGGCCCTGGGTGGCGCGGATGGCGGTGCAGAGATTGGTCTTGCGGGACGTGCAGGAATAACACTCGCGGCATTCCGGCGTGTAAAGCGGAATGACGTGGTCGCCCTTCTTGACCGAGGTCACACCCGGGCCGACGTCGACGACAATGCCGGCGCCCTCATGGCCGAGGATGGCCGGGAACAGGCCTTCCGGATCGGCGCCCGACAGGGTGAAATCATCGGTGTGGCAGATGCCGGTCGCCTTGACCTCCACCAGCACTTCGCCGGCCTTCGGGCCGTCGAGCTGCACGGTCATCACTTCGAGCGGTTTTCCGGCCTGAACGGCGACTGCGGCGCGAACGTCCATTTGATAATCCCTCCTGTTAATTCAAATTCGGTTGTTAACTATGCGGGATGCGACCGCGAGATCGAAACGATCTGCTTCGGCCTCATCTCGTTCATCCCGGCTCGACCTGACACCACACCGCGAGAAGCGGCTGCGCCGTGCATCTTATCGCGAAAGACTGCCCGGCATCATTGGCGAAGACCGTTCCGGTCGCGGCAGAAAACCACTGGGAATCACCAAGGCAGATTTCTCCCCGCGAAAGCAGAATGAAGGCGCGCGGCTGCGTCTGAACATGATCGGGAAAGCGGGTGTAGCGATCCATATAGATCACGCCCACCCGGAGATCGGCCCGCTCCTCCAGGCCGCCGGGACCGACCAGAACCGCATGCGAGTGCGTGGTGCCGAAGTTCAGGCTTGCAAAGGGGCCGGTTCGGCCACGTCTCCAAAGCAGCTTATCGGCGAGACTCTTGAACTGGCCGGCGATCGCCTCAAACTTCCGTCCGGATTTTGCCAGATGGCTGATGGCGTCATCCAGCCCCTCTGGCACACCGGGAAGAGGGCCGCCCTCCGGCCGCACCTTGCCTGTCTTGAGCAGCCTCTGCAGCACCTTGCCGGCGACGAAACTGGCCACGGCAGGAGCCTCGGCCGACAGCATCAGCCCGCCGATATCGTTGAGGAATTCCTGCAGCGGCTGAGGACGCCTCTCCCGTCCGATGTCGTGCAGCCTGATATAGGCCGGCTTTTCCTCATCGTTCAGGAGAAGGTCGGCACCAGGTCTGATTGGACGTCCCACCCCACGCGCCACGTTTGGTCTCCTCGCTCAGAGCGCCTTTTGCAGTTCCGGCAGGGCGTCGAAGAGGTCGGCGACGAGGCCATAGTCGGCGACCTGGAAGATCGGCGCCTCCTCATCCTTGTTGATGGCGACGATCACCTTCGAATCCTTCATGCCGGCCAGATGCTGGATGGCGCCGGAGATGCCGCAGGCGATATAGAGGTCGGGCGCCACCACTTTGCCGGTCTGGCCGACCTGCCAGTCGTTCGGGGCATAACCGGCATCGACGGCCGCACGGCTGGCGCCGACGGCGGCACCGAGCTTGTCGGCAACCGGCAGGATGACCTCCCTGAACTTCTCGGCCGAGCCGAGCGCCCGGCCGCCGGAGATGATGACCTTGGCCGAGGTCAGTTCCGGACGTTCCGACGCCGACAGCGCATCGGAGACGAACCGCGACAGACCCGGATCGGAGACGGCCGGGATCGCCTCGACAGAGGCAGAGCCGCCTTCAGCCGCAGAGGCAAACGAGGCGGTTCGCACGGTGATCACCTTCTTGGCGTCGCTGGCCTGCACCGTCTGGATGGCGTTGCCGGCATAGATCGGCCGCTTGAAGGTATCGGGGCTGACGACTTCGATGATCTCCGAGACCTGGGCGACATCGAGCAGGGCGGCGACGCGCGGCAGCACCGTCTTGCCGACCGAGGTGGCGGCCGAGACGATGGTGTCGTAGGAGCCGGCGAGCGAGACGATCAGGTCGGCCAGCGGCTCGGCGAGATTGTTGGCAAGCGCCTCGCTTTCGGCCAGCAGCACCTTGGAGACGCCGGAGAGTTTTGCCGCCTGATCGGCCGCAGCCCTGGCGCCCTTGCCGGCAACCAGCACATGCACATCGGAGCCGATCTGCGAGGCTGCCGTCAGCGCCTTGGCGGTCTGGTCGGAGAGATGATTGCCGTCATGGTCGGCCAGAAGAAGAATGGTCATGATAGTTGCTCCTGTTCCAACCCGATTACAGCACGCCGGCTTCGTTCTTCAGCTTGTCGACCAGTTCGGCGACCGACTTGACCTTGACGCCGGCCTTGCGGCCACTGGGCTCCTCGGTCTTCAGCACCTTCAGCCGCGGCGTCGTGTCGACGCCGAAATCGGCAGGCGTCTTCTTGTCGAGCGGCTTCTTCTTCGCCTTCATGATGTTCGGCAGCGAGGCATAACGCGGCTCGTTGAGACGCAGGTCGGTGGTGATGACCGCCGGCAGCTTGATCTCGATCGTCTGCAGGCCGCCATCGACCTCGCGGGTCACCTGAGCTTTGCCGTCACCGATCTCGATCTTCGAGGCGAAGGTCGCCTGGGCCGAACCCAGCAATGCCGCCAGCATCTGGCCGGTCTGATTGCTGTCGTCGTCGATCGCCTGCTTGCCTGATATGATCAGCCCCGGCTGCTCGGCATCGGCGACACCTTTGAGGATCTTGGCGACGGCGAGCGGCTCGACTTGATCGTCGGTCTCGACCAGGATCGCCCGGTCGGCGCCCATGGCGAGTGCCGTCCTCAGCGTCTCCTCGGCCTTGGCAGGGCCGATCGAGACCACCACCACTTCCTCGGCCTTGCCGGCCTCCTTCAATCGCAGCGCCTCTTCCACCGAGATCTCGTCGAACGGGTTCATCGACATCTTCACATTGGCAAGCTCGACACCCGTGCCATCCGGCTTAACCCGGATCTTCACGTTGTAGTCGACAACCCGCTTGACGGGCACGAGAATCTTCATGGCAAACCCCTTCATCCAAAGCGCCGCGATCTTTCAGATTCGCTTGGTCCGCGCTTCAACTGTTTTTGTCGTAAGCCGCTGTCGCAACCGCCGCCCAGCTTTGCGCGACATGCTTTAGACAGCCGGCCGTCAATGCGACCGCTCAGCAAGCAACGCCCAGAAGGCGAAGAGCGGCGTCTCCAGCGACCTCATGGCATGTTTGATCCCGGGAATATTATAGAACGATCCGCCGATACCGGGCGAAAACCAGTTCCCCTCCCCCTGCTGGAACTCTCCCTTGGACAGCACGAGATAGACTTCCTCCGGCGCATGGTCGTGATCGGGATAGCGCACGTGAGGCGCCATCAATGTCACGCCGAACCACAGGTCACTTCGCTCCTCCAATCCACCCGGCCCGACGATCATGGCGTTGGCATGCCCATCAACGAAATTGTCGCTGGCCGTGGTGTGGTCATACTTTGTGCGGCGACGCCATTCAAGCATTGGCTCGATGCCTTTGAACCCCTCGATCAATCGCGCCAGCGAAGCATAGGACGTATCGACCGCGAGCACCATATCGAGGTGAGCGCAGACCGGTAGTCGGCTTCCCTCTCCCGCGCGCGCAGTCCCCGGACGCTCCAGCGCCGCGAAGAACTGCCCGATCGAGCGGCGGGCTTCCGGAGCCCTGGCGAACTGGCCGAAAGCGACCGAAGCGGCTTCCAGGAAATGCTGGAGGCTTCCGTTGCGCAAACTCATATCATTCCCTCCCGATCGGCCGACAGGCGGCCTCTCTTGCGATCATATATCCTTTGCGATGCGCAGACCGTCATAGACCGCGGCATGCGTGTTGCGGGCAGCGACAGCGTCACCGATCCGGAACAGCTGAAACTTGCCCTCGGGATTGTGGATGACTGATTGCGGTTGCCCCTGGAGAAGCTGGTCGTACGAGACCTCGCCGAGATTTTTCGACTTGGGCTTCAGCTCGAAATAGAGGTCGTCGAGCGGGATGGTCCCGTGATTGATGACGACCTGGTCGTAGCTATGCTGCCGGGCAATTCCGCCGTAATCGCTGCCGATAAGGGCGACGAGCTGGTTACCGCTCTTCTCGACGGCTTCCAGCCGATAGGTAACGGTGAAGGTCACGTCGTACTTTTGGAGCGAACGCATATAGGGCACCAGGTTCATGGCCATGACCTCCGGCGCGAAGGACCGGTCCGGCGTCATGATCTCGACCTTGGCGCCTGCGTTGGCGAGGAACTCCGCCGCCTGGAGACCGGCATGGTCGCCGGCATCGTCGAAAACGAGCACATTGGTTCCGGGCTTCACATCGCCGGAGATGATGTCCCAAGAGGAGACCACCAGCTCGTTGCCGTTGGTGAGCACCTCGGTATGCGGCAAGCCGCCTGTGGCGATGATGACGACGTCAGGATTTTCGGCCTCGATCGTATCGGCTTCCGCCCAGGTGTTGAAGTGGAAGGTGACATCGTATTTCTCACACTGCCTCATGCGCCAGTCGATGATGCTGATCATTTCCCGACGACGTTCACTTTGGGCGGTGAGACGGATCTGCCCCCCTGGATTGTTGGCAGCTTCGAAAACGACCACTTCGTGACCACGCTCTCCCGCGACGCGCGCCGCTTCCAGACCGGCCGGGCCGGCGCCGACGATGACGACCTTCTTTCCGACGTCGGCCTTTGCCACGATATGCGGCATCGTCAGTTCGCGGCCGGTGGCGGCATTATGGATGCAGTAGGCGGCCCCGCCCTGATAGATGCGGTCGAGACAGTAGTTGGCGCCGACGCAGGGGCGGATATCCTCCTCCCTCTTCTCGATAATCTTGCGCACGATGTGCGGGTCAGTCATGTGGGCGCGGGTCATGCCGACCATGTCGACCTTGCCGGCTGCGATCGCATGACGCGCGGTGGCGACGTCGGGAATCTTCGCCGCATGGAAGGTCGGGAAGTTGGTCGCTGCGCGGATTTCACCGGCAAAATCCAGATGCGGTGAGTTCGCCATGCCCTGGATCGGGATGACGTCGGTCAGCCCCGGGTCGGTGTCGATGTGGCCGCGAATGACGTTCAGATAATCGATAAGCCCGCTGTCGCGCAGCCGCTTCGAAATCTCTATGCCTTCGGCCTGTCCGTTACCGCCGGGCAGACATTCGTCCGCCGTATAGCGCACGCCGAGGATGAATTCGTTCCCGACCCTCTCGCGGATCGCCCTGAACACATCGAAACAGAAGCGCATGCGGTTCTCGAGCGCACCCCCGTAGGGGCCACCGAGTTCGTTCGTGAGCGGAGATGCGAACTGGTCGATCAGGTGGCCGTAGGCCTCCAGCTCGATTCCATCCATACCGCCCGCCTTCATCCGTTCGGCCGCATCGGCGAAATCCTTGATGATGCGCTCGATGTCCCAATCTTCCATCTTCTTCGGGAAGGCGCGATGCGAAGCCTCGCGATGATGCGACGGGGCGACGACCGGCAGCCAGTCACCCTTGTCCCAGCGCGTGCGCCGGCCGAGATGGGTGAGCTGGATCATGATCGCCGCACCCTGTTCGTGGACGGCGTCGGTCATTTCCCTGATCCAGGGTACGATCTCGTCCTTATAGGCCAGCAGGTTGTTGAAAACAGGCGGACTATCCCTGGAAACCGCGGCTGAGCCTGCCGTCATCGTCAAGGCCACCCCGCCTTTTGCCCGCTCCACCGTATAGGCCCGATACCTCTCCTTCGGCATGCCGTCCTCGGGATAGGCCGGCTCGTGCGAGGTTACGATGATACGGTTACGCAGCGTCAGATGCTTGAGCTGGTAAGGCTGAAGAAGAGGATCGTTCGACATGGGCCATGGTTCCGGATTAAAACATCGAAGCAAACGCTAAGGGCAATGTACATATGTGTCAACATTGAAAACATGAAGGTCATTGTTATAGACACTAATGTACATTTTTCTTGTGCCAAGCCGCGGAAGTTGATAGGAGATGATGCATGGACCAGGCTTTGAACGACACCGGCTGGCGCGGATCGCAGGAGGGTTGGCTGGAAGCAGCCTACCAGTCACTGCTGGAATCCGGCGTGGAATCGGTGAAAATTCTGCCGCTCGCAAAGAAGCTCAATCTCTCGCGGACGAGCTTCTACTGGTTCTTCAAGGATCGGGAGGAACTGTTGAGCGCGCTGGTGGCGCGGTGGCGCGATAAAAACACCGGCAATATCGTCAAGCAGTCCGAAGCCTATGCGGAGTCGCTGGCCGAGGCGATGCTCAACGTTTTCGATTGCTGGCTGAACACTGATCTCTTCGACGCCAAGTTCGAATTTGCCGTGCGCAGCTGGGCGCTGCAGTCGGACGAGCTTCTGGCCGAGGTCCACAAGGCCGATCAGATCCGGCTGGAGGCGCTTAAACGAATGTTTATGCGGTTCGGGGTACCAGAAACGACATCGGATGTCAGAGCGCGGACAACTTATCTCGTTCAGATCGGCTATATCTCCATGCAGTCTAAGGAGGAACTCGCCATCCGCATGAAACGGATTCCGGAATATATTGCGATCTACACCGGCGAAGTGCCGCAGCAGAGGGAGCTCGATCGCTTCTTCGCGCGGCATAGCTATAGGCCCGACTGAGGAAGCCGAGATGAGCGTTTCCTTGAGGATCGGTATCATTGGTGGTGGGGGCTGGCTCGGCGGGGCCATTGCCAGCTCAATCCTCGATTCCGGCCTGGTCGACCCTCGAAATCTCTCCCTCTCCTATCGTAGCCGGCAGCCCGACCGTTTCCCGGATTCCTTCTGGACCACCGACAGTCAGGAACTTGCCGACCGCTCGGATGTGATTCTTCTCTCCATCCGTCCCGATGACTGGTATCCGTTCGCGCTCGATGCTTCCGACAAGCTCGTGATTTCGGTCATGGCCGGCATTCGCCTGGGCGTCCTTTCGGAGCGCCACAGGACAGGCCGCGTTGTCCGCGCCCTGCCGAATGCCGCTGCCGAAGTGGGGAAATCCTATACCCCCTGGATCGGTTCGAACGACATCACTAGCGACGATCGGGCCGTCGTCCGCGCGATCTTCGAAACCTGCGGATCTGAGGACGAGGTCGCAAGCGAAAGCGACATCGATTATCTCACAGGCCTTTCCGGCTCCGGGCCGGCATTCCCGGCGCTGCTCGCCGCCGCCATGATGCGCGATGCGGTCGCCAGCGGCCTGCCGGCCGAGGTAGCGCGCCGCGCCGTCAATACGGTGATATCCGGCGCCGGCCGACTGCTGGAGCGCCGCAACGACTGTCCCGACGACGTCGTTCAAACCTTTCTCGACTATCGCGGCACCACCGCGGCAGCCATCGAAGGTATGCGCGCCTCCGGGTTCGACGCTGCTGTTGCAAACGGACTATCGGCAGCATTCAAGAAATCGGTGAGTATAGGAGACGCTTCCTGACGACCGTTGAGGGCGGGTACTGCGGCACCCCGCCTAGCCACATCAGCCGCTAAATAGAGGGAACGAGAATGAAGAAACTACTCGCATCGACATGTTTGACGTTCGGCCTGCTCGGCGGCGCGTCTTTCGCCAGCGCCGCCGAATGTGGCAGCATCACCATCGCCAGCATGAACTGGCAGAGCGCCGAAGTTCTCTCCAACCTGGACAAGTTCATCCTGAACGAAGGTTACGGCTGCAGCGCCGACATCACCGTCGGCGACACCGTCCCGACGATCACCTCCATGGCCGAGAAGGGTCAGCCTGATATCGCTCCGGAAGCCTGGATCGATCTGCTGCCGGATGTCGTCAAGAAAGGCACGGAAGAAGGCCGCATCGTGCAGGTCGGCTCGCCGCTGCCGGATGGCGGCGTACAGGGCTGGTGGATACCGAAATATGTTGCTGACGCCCATCCCGACATCAAGACCATCGGCGATGCGCTGAAGCATCCAGAACTCTTCCCCGATCCGGAAGACGCGAAGAAGGGCGCCATCGTCAACGGCCCGCAGGGCTGGGGCGGCACGGTCGTCACCTCGCAGCTCTACAAGGCGTTTGATGCCGAAAAGGCGGGCTTCACCCTCGTCGACACCGGCTCTGCCGCCGGTCTCGACGGTTCGATCGCCAAGGCCTACGAACGCAAGGAAGGCTGGGTCGGCTATTACTGGGCTCCGACCGCGCTGCTCGGCAAATATCAGATGGTCAAGCTCGAAGCCGGCGTGCCGGAAGATGCTGCCGAATGGAAGCGCTGCATCACGGTTGCCGACTGCCCCGATCCGAAGCCGGCGGCATGGCCAGTCGATCACGTCGTGACTCTCGTTGCCAAGCCTTTCTCCGAAAAGGTTGGGCCTGAGGTCATGGACTATCTGAAGAAGCGCTCCTGGAGCAACGACACCGTCAACAAGCTGATGGCCTGGATGACGGACAATCAGGCGACCGGCGAAGACGGCGCCAAGCACTTCCTGGAAGAAAACAAGGACATTTGGACCAAGTGGGTCTCGCCTGAGGCAGCCAAGAAGATCGAAGCTGCTCTTTGAGCCAAAATTGCGGTGCGCCAAAAGCGCACCGCTTCTCACGCGCCGACAAAATCAAAAGACTGCCACGGCTGTTTGACGAAAGGGGAACCGAGATGGAATGGTTTTATAAATTCCCGCACATGAACGACGACGCGCTTCGCAACCTGAAGAAAGCGATCGATGACGGCTTTCGCGGATTTACCCGCAGCTATGGCGACGGCATCGAAAGCCTCTTCGTCCCGCTGCAGCACTTCCTCATAGCTGCCGAGCGATTCATGACGCAAACGCCGTGGCCGATCATTACCCTGATCATCCTGGTCATTGCCTGGTTTGCGAGCCGCAGCTTGAAGATCGTCGCCGGCTGTCTGGTGACTCTGATGCTGATCGGCTATTTCGACATGTGGGACGATACGATGCGGACGGTCTCGATGATCTTCGTCTGCACGGTGCTTTCCATCGCTATCGGCATTCCGATCGGGATCCTGATGGCGCGCTCCGACCGGCTGCAGCGCGTCGTCAATCCGATCCTCGACGTGATGCAGACGATGCCGAGCTTCGTCTATCTCATCCCCGTCGTCATGCTGCTCGGCATCGGCAAGGTGCCCGGTCTGATCGCCGTCGTCATCTACGCGATCCCGCCGATGATCCGGCTCACCGATCTCGGCATCCGACTCGTCGACAAGGACGTGCTCGAGGCCGCAGATGCCTTCGGCACCTCCAGAGCGCAGAAGCTTTTCAAGGTGCAGCTGCCACTGGCGCTTCCCACCATCATGGCCGGCATCAACCAGACGATCATGATGGCGCTCGCCATGGTGGTCATCGCTTCCATGATCGGCGTCCAGGGCCTCGGCCAGCCGGTACTCAAGGCAATCGCCAACCAGTACTTCACGCTGGGCATTTTCAACGGCCTTGCCATTGTCGGCATCGCCATCATCTTCGACCGGGTCAGCCAGGCATATGGCAAAAGGCTCCAGAAGCATCGGGAGACTGTCCATGGCTGAGAATCATTTCGGCGGTATCAAGATCCGCAACCTCTACAAGATCTTTGGCCCCAACCCCGCCGCTCATGTCGATGCGGTTCAGAAGGGCCTGACGAAGACCGAGCTCAACCAGAAGTACGGCCACGTGCTCGGCCTCCGGGATATCAATCTCGAGATGCCCTCCGGCTGCATCCAGGTCGTCATGGGCCTTTCGGGATCGGGCAAGTCGACGCTGATCCGCCATATCAACCGGCTGATCGACCCAACTGCCGGCGAGGTGCTCGTCGACGGCGTCGATGTCGTTAAGATGAACGAAACAGAATTGCGGACGTTCCGCCGGCAGCAGACGGCTATGGTCTTCCAGAAGTTCGCGCTTCTGCCGCACCGCAACGTTCTCGACAACACCATGTTCGGTCTCGAAGTGCAGGGCATGGAGCGCGCAAAAGCCGTCGACGTCGCTATGCGCTGGATCGAGCGCGTCGGGCTGAAGGGCTTCGAGCAGAAATACCCCAATCAGCTTTCCGGCGGCATGCAGCAGCGCGTCGGTCTGGCGCGGGCGCTCTCCAACGACGCACCGGTGCTTCTGATGGACGAGGCCTATTCGGCCCTCGACCCTTTGATCCGCACCGACATGCAGACGGTCCTTCTCGACATTCAGAAGGAGATCAAGAAGACCATCGTCTTCATCACCCACGATCTCGACGAGGCTTTGCGGCTGGGCGATCAGATCGCGATCCTGCGCGACGGCGAGGTCATCCAGCAGGGCACCAGCCAAGATATCGTGCTGCGCCCTGCGGACGACTACATCGCCAACTTCGTCAAGGAGGTCAATCGCGGCCGGGTCGTCCATGTCGAAGCCGTCATGACGCCGCTCCATTCCGCCGCGGCGGCAAACGGGCCGACGATCACAGCCGGCACGACGGTCGAAGAGGCCGTCCGGATGCTGGCCTCGACGCCGGACGACAATGCCAGGGTGGTTTCCCCGTCGGGAGAAACCTTGGGCCTCGTCACCTTCCGCCAGCTCGCAGGCGCAATGGTGAATTCACAGGAGGTGGCTCCTCAGCGCGACAGTGCCCTTTCAGTGGCGCTCTGACGCTCCACGTACGCCTCTCGGTTGCCCGGCGACATTGACGTTCGGCGCGTCACACGCACTGCAACGGGCAAGCCGGCTGTCTGAGGGACCACCATGTCGAAGCTTTTTCCGCGTCTGTTTTCGCCCGTCAGTTTGCGCGGGCGCAGCTTGCGCAGCAGGATCGTCTTCGGCGCGCATACCGCAAACACGGCCGAGAACGGCGTGCCGCGTGACCAGCACGTCACGCCGGCGCGCCATCGACGGCGCCGGGATGATCGTGGTCGACCCGATGCAGGTTCATCCCGCCACCATACTGACCCGCGGAATTTTCGTCCCGGTGACTGCAGCGTGGTCCCTCATTTCTGGCCGGTGAGTCGGATTTGGAGCTTTGATCCCGTGCCTTGAAAAGAAGGGGCAGACAGCGCCAAGCCTATACGTTTTGCGCAGGACCAGTCCAGACTGCGTCACGAAAAGCCGATTGGCCAACAATATCGGTGCCCGACAATTGCTCCATCGCTACGGAACACTAAAGTAGATCCGACCGGAGCCATGATGGCTTACGGTCCGGAAGCTCCCCTCCATCGATCACCCCCAAATGGTGGAAGGGGATTACATCCATACGCACCCCATCCCGTGCGTATGCCAACTGCCTGTCAGCCTGCCGAAGGCTATCTCGAGCGGTCCACTTTAGAACCTTCGGCAGGCGACTTTCGGATGGCGCACCCCAACGCGCCATCTGCGCAGGATGGCTAAACGTTTCATCACCGGACTACCATCAAAGCAGCAGCCCCGCGACCTTGCCAAGTGCTGCCGCTTCTGTCAGTTCCTGCCGACCGGCTAGGAAGATCCGCCAGATGGGATTTTTAGATAAGGCATTTAAAAGGTTTGTATTTCGGACGCCGGCCATGCTCAGGCTCGGCCCGGACCGGCTTGCGTTATCCAGCGGTACCGACGCCCGCATCACCTTGAAATCTGCCCGCTTCGCTGCCGCCTTACTGCGCTTTCGCCTCTTGTTCGCTAATATACGGCCACGCCTCGTCCATGATGCCCTGCATCGGATCCTGAAAGGCGCGAGGAGAAAGATGAGCTCGGCGACGCCCACGCCGACGATGCGGCCGAGGCATCCCGCCGTGTCCGGCGGCAGATGAAATAAAGGGGGAAAGTATGACGGAAAACAGCGCCCAGCCATTCTCCTTCCGATTCCACGGTTCGTCTTTCGACAATATGGTGGAAACCCTCGGCGGCGCTTTCGGCGCGTTTGATGCCGAGCCTGTCGGCCGCGCCAAGGACTTCCACTGGGGATTGGATTTTTCGGTGGCCGAGACCGCCGTTCTGCTGACGGGCTACCACGAGGCGGAGTTCCAATTCAACGTCGAGCCGACCGTCAACACGGCAGAGTATCTGTCGCTCGTGGTGCCGCGCCGCGGCGGCATGGGAGTTACGTATGGGGCGCGCAAGGCCGAGGCCGGGCAAGGCAAACTGCTTCTCTACAATAATTTCGAACCCGACAGCGTACTCATGCACGGGCAAGGCAATGTCATCGACGAGTTGCTGATCAACTGGCCCGTCATCCTCCAGACGATCGGCCAGACGTTCGAAATGCCGTTCAGCGGCTCGCTCGACCTTCTGCCCGAACTGGATCTGTCGACGCCGGCCGGCCGGACGATCGGCAACCTCACCGAAACGATCATATCAGGGATGCGCGACAACGGCCCGCTGCTGCAGTCGCCGATCGCCATGGCGCACATGACGCAGGCGCTCGCCGATCTCGTCGTGCGCATGGTGCCGCACCGGCTGTCGCATTTCCTCGAAAAGGGAACCGCTCTGATTGCTCCGAAGCATGTGCGCAGGGCGATCGAGTTCATGCAGGCCAATATCGATCAGCCGATCACCATGCCGAAGGTGGCGGAAGCGGCCGGCGTCTCCAGCAGAGCGCTCGAAACCGGTTTCCGCGCATTCAAGGGAACGTCCCCCGCCGCTTACCTGCTGACGCTTCGTCTGCGCGCAGCGCGCCGGGATCTGCTCGATCCCGAGTGCAGGGAGACGATGAAGGCCATCTGTCTCAAATGGGGATTCTTTCATTTCGGCCGCTTTTCCGCGGTCTACAAGGCGACATATGGCGAATACCCCTCCGATACGAGAAAGCGCATGGGCCGCCGGTAATTTGCATCTGAAGCGCACCGCGATCTTTCAGCTTCGCTCTTTGCGCCCTCTGTCTTTTAAAGCACCGCCAACCTGTAGTGCACTCGCATCGTCCTCGCATCCCGCTTGACGATTTCAACCATATCACCACGCTCCGCCAGCGCGCCGAGATCCCGCAACACCAGGGCATGCGCGATCCCCAGCATGCGCGCAAAGGAGCGGCTGTCGGACGCGATCCCGAGCTCGGCGGCGACGAGCAGACCAGCCTGTATGGAGGTCAGTCCGATGTCCCTATCCTGCGCCGCAGCGACAAGGGCAAGAAATCGGTCTGCGCCGATAGCTTCGCTACTCACGCGGCGTCTCGCTTGCGCAACGAAACCATGATCGATTTCGAGGTCGGCGTATCGCTTTCCTCGCCGGCACTGCCAAGCGGCACGAGCACGTTCAGTTCCGGGTAATAGCCGGCAATGCTGCCCTGCGGAATATCATAGGGCACGAAGCGGAAATCCCGCGCGATACGCTCGATGCCGTCATCGTGATCGCCGATCACGTCGACACGGTCACCAGCCTCGGCATTCATCGCCTTCAGATCCGCCGGATGAATGAAGATGACCTGCCGCTCTCCGTAGACACCGCGATATCGGTCATCGAGACCATAGACCGTCGTATTGTATTGGTCGTGCGACCGGAACGTCTGCAGAGCGAAACGCCCCTCGCCTCTTCGCGCACGCTGGTGCACGGTCTGCTCTGGAAGCGCCGGGCAAGAGAATGATGCCCTGCCTGCCGGCGTCTGCCACTCCCGATGGGCGGCCGGATTGCGCAGATGGAAACCGCGCGGCTTGCGAAGGCGGGCATTATAGTTTTCAAAGCCGGGAATAGTCGCCTCGATATGATTGCGGATGCGGTCGTAGTCGTCGGCCAGCTCTGCCCAGTCGGCCACGGAGGAGCCGACCGTTGCCTGCGCAATGCCGGCAATGATGGCGACTTCCGAGAGGAGATGCGGCGAGGCGGGGCGATTGATGCCGGCTGATCCATGCACCATGCTCATCGAGTCTTCGACACTGATGAGTTGAGAATTACCGGCAGCGTTCAGATCCATCTCGGTACGCCCGAGGCAGGGCAGAATGAAGGACGCCTCGCCGGGCATCAGATGTGAATGATTGGGTTTGGTGGCGATGTGCACCGTCAGCTTCAGCTGCCGAAGCGCTTTTTCGACCAGTGCGCTGTCGGGCGTCGCACGGGCAAAATTGCCGCCAAGCCCGATGAAGGCCTCGGCCGACCCGTCAAGCATCGCCCCGATCGCGGCAAGAACATGGTGGCCATGGTCACGCGGCACGGAGAAGCCGAAATGCTTCTCCAGCGCATCGAGGAAACCGTCCGCAGGCTTTTCATTGATGCCGACGGTCCGGTCTCCCTGGACGTTGGAATGGCCGCGAACCGGGCAAAGACCGGCGCCAGGCTTGCCAATATTGCCGCGCAGGAACATGAAGTTGGCGATCTCCCGGATCGTCGCCACCGAATGCCGGTGCTGGGTCACTCCCATTGCCCAGGTGCAGATGACCCGTTCGGCCCTGATATAGACATCGGCGGCCTCTTCGATGTCCTGTCGGCTTAGCCCCGATTGGTCTTCGATATCAGCCCAGGCCGTCGCCTCGACCGCTGCCCGGTATTGCGCAAACCCGGCGCAATGGTCGGCCAGGAACGCATGATCGAGAACCGGCGGCAGACCGGCGGCAACTGCAGCGTCTTCCGCGGCCAGCACCGCCTTTGCCATTCCACGCACAGCGGCCATGTCGCCGCCGAGCTGCGGTTGCAGATAGAGGCCGGCGATATCGGTCGCGCCGCCGCGCAGCATCTCGATCTTGTCCTGCGGATCGGAGAAACGCTCCAACCCGCGCTCGCGGATCGGATTGAAGACGACGATCCGCGCGCCGCGCATCGCCGCCCGGCGCAGGTCGCCGAGCATTCGGGGATGATTGGTTCCGGGGTTCTGGCCGATCACGAAGATCGCATCGGCCTCCTCGAAGTCCTCCAGAAGCACGGTGCCCTTGCCGACGCCGATCGCCTGGTTCAGCGCGATTCCACTTGCCTCGTGACACATGTTGGAACAATCGGGAAAATTGTTGGTGCCGTAGATGCGCACGAACAGCTGATAGAGGAAGGCAGCCTCGTTGCTGGCGCGGCCGGACGTATAGAACTCCGCCCGATTGGGATTATCGAGGCCCTTCAGAATGCTGCCGATCTCGGCAAAAGCATCCTCCCACGCCACCGGCAGATAACGGTCGCTCGCAGCATCGTAACGCATCGGATGCGTGAGGCGGCCATTGAGTTCCAGTTCGTAATCCGACAACCGGCGAAGCTCGGAGACGGTATTCGCCGCGAAGAAGGCGGGTGTCGCCCGCTTTTCTGTCGCCTCCCAGGCGACGGCCTTCACGCCGTTTTCACAAAATTCGAACGACGAGCCGTGTTCCGGATCGCCCCAGGCGCAGCCCGGGCAATCGAAGCCGTCCGGCTGGTTCGCCTTCAGCATCGTCCGCGCCCCCGAGACCGGCATGCCGCTTTGCAGCAATTGTTTGCCGCAGCTTTTCAGAGCGCCCCAGCCGCCGGCTGCCGCCGATTTCTTGCCGATAAATTTTGTGTCCATGCGCCCTGTATTGTTGAAGGGCGCTAAACATCAAGGGTGTACGAACGATGGCTCGATAGAAGAAACCTATCGAGCGCGGACCCTAACCGGTTTCCTTAAGGGCATGCCCGTTCTCGCGGGAATGCGCCAGAATACGGTTTCGGCCTTGCGTTTTGGCCTCATAGAGCGCGGCATCGGCCTCGGCTAAAAGCCGGTTCGGGCTGGTCCGCAGGGTCGCGCCTGTGGCGCAGGATATGCCGATGCTGGCGGTGACCCGCCCGAATTCGCTGCCGGAATGAACGATATTCTCCTGTGCAAGGCGACGCGCGAATTGTTCGGCAACGATCATCGCGCCCTTGGCGCTGGTGTCGGGAAGGAACACGGCGAATTCCTCTCCGCCGTAGCGCGCAACGATGTCCGCCGGCCGACTGACGGACTGGCGCAGACACTTGCTGACGACGCGCAGGCATTGGTCGCCGGCGGGATGGCCATAGGTATCGTTATAGGCTTTGAAGCGGTCGATATCGACCATCAGCAGGCTGAAAGGCGTATTTTTCCTGGCGCTGCCCGCCGTCTCACGCGCGAAGGCCTCGTCGAAAGCGCGGCGATTGACAATGCCGGTGAGCCCGTCGGTCTCGGCAAGATTCTTCAATTGCTCCGCCGACAGCCTGAGCGCGATCTCCGCCTGTTTCGTCGCCGTGATGTCCGAGACGACGGCCATCGCCGTGCCGTCTCCGGCAATCCTTGTGCGGATGCTGCGCCAATCACCATTGTGAAGCTGAACCTCCTCATCCTTATTGCTGTGCAGGGAAGCGGCTGCGGTCTTGATCCACACTTCCGTATCAACCTCTGTAATAGCGGGGCGCTCGCCGGTTTCGACGACGCGGCGCAGGATGTCGCTGATATGCGCGCCGACCACGCGGGCATCTCCGGAGAGCGGAAAGGCGTCGCGGTACTGTTCGTTGCAAAAGACAAGAAAGCCTTTGCTGTCGTACATGGCGATGCCATCGGACATGTTCGCCATCGCATGCGACAGCAGGTTCTTGCTTTCGCGCAGCTCCCGCTCCAGTGCTGTGCGCTCGGTCACGTCGCGCGTCACGCCCGCAAGACCGATGATCCGTCCCTGCTTGTCCCTGAGCGGCACCTTGGAAGCGAGCAGGAAGCGGCCTTCGATCCGCTCGTTGGAGTCGATCAGCGGCGTCCCCGTCTCCATCACCTGCTGCTCGAGATGATACAATTCTTCAGCCAGCGGCTGCGACATCAGATTGAAATCCGACAATCCGGTCATCTCCGCCGTCGTTCTGAAACGGAAGAGGCGGGTCATGTTTTCATTGACGGTGATGAACCGGCTGTTTCGGTCCTTCACATAGAGATAGTCGGGCGATTGCGAAAAAGCCGTCACCAAAATGCTGCGTTCGAGTTCCCATTGCTGCGTCTTCAAGAGCACAAAACCGCCCAGCACGGTCGCCAGACAATTCAAGGCCGTCAGGGGAAAACCGACGCCGGCCAGCACATGAGCGGTCACCAGAGTGGGAAGCAGAGCCATCGATGCGACCAGCGCGCCGCCAAGGGCGAGGCTCAGCAACGCAACGTCCATGAGCACCGGAGATCTCTTGCGGGTCCAGAAATGGCCGGCCACACCAATGCCGGCAGCCACAGCCATCGTGACAATCCCGTCGACCATCGCCGTGCCGCCGACGGCAAATCGAAAGGCCATCGCCAGCGATGCCGCAAAAGCCGCCGCGATCGGCCCACCGAACATGCCAGCCAATGCAAGCGGCGAAAATCGCAGATCGATATAGATGCCCGGATGAAACTCAACAGCCAGCAATATCGATCCGATGGAGGCGCCGCCGGCTATGATTCCGAAGGCGATCCTCTCCTGCATGAAGGACCGGCGCTGAAACTGAATCGAAAAGAGCGCCCAGAGCGACATTGCCAGGGATACGAAGGAAAGGTTGCCACCGAATTGCGTCCAGATGCCATTCACCGCGTTGGATCCACCTTCCCAAACCATGTAACCACTCTGTCATACGACAGAGTGGTTTGGGCTTCGTTAAATCGGGCAGCTGGATACGCCATTCACCGGCTAATGCATCGGATATCGCGCTCTCCTACGCATGCTCGCTGGGTTGGCACCTTGCCCGGGCCATCGCAGACCAAGGTTTGTCATTTTAGCTTCGATTCCACCCAAAAGCGTTATTAGTTAGAATGCAGTGTCGGGCACGAGCGGTAAACGAATGGGATGCGGGTACTTGACATGAAGACGCGACATTGGGATCGCAGGGGAGACGGCGGGCTTACCTTTACGGAACTGGGGTTCGGAACCGCGCCGCTCGGCAATCTTTATCGGGCGATAACCAATGAGGAGGCGGCAGCAGTATTGGATGCAGCCTGGCAATATGGCATCCGCTACTTCGACACCGCTCCGCTCTATGGACTTGGCCTCGCAGAGAGGCGGGTTGGCCGCTTCCTCGCGACGAAGCAGCGTGAAGATTTCGTCGTATCGACCAAAGTCGGCCGGCTCCTCAAGGTCTGCCGACCCGAACAGCGGACCGGCATCGGCAAATTCTTCGATACTCCCAATCGCCGAGAGGTTTTTGACTATAGCTACGATGGCATCATGCAATCTTTCGAAGCCTCTTTCGAGCGCACCGGGCTCGACAGCTTCGATATCCTGTTCGTGCACGATCTGGATGTCTTCAATCACGGCACCCCGGCGGCCTGCGACCATTATGTCGAGCAATTCATGAGCGGTGGGTATCAGGCGATGACCTCACTACGCGACCAGGGAGTAGTGAAAGCCATCGGGGGCGGGATAAACGAGTGGCAGATGTGCCAGACGCTTGCCGAGCGTGGCGACTTCGATCTGTTTCTTCTTGCGGGACGATATACTCTGCTCGAGCAGGAGGCGTTGGAATCCTTTCTCCCCCTGTGCGTCGCCCGCAATATCGGCATCGTGCTCGGCGGGCCCTATAATTCCGGTATACTGGCCACAGGCCCGGTTGCTGGCGCGCAGTATAATTACTCTGACGCCCCGTCACACATCCTCGATAAAGTCCGGCGCATCGAGCATGTCTGCCTGAAATACAATGTCGCTCTCTCAGACGCGGCTCTCAACTTTCCGCTCTTCCATCCGGCTGTCGTTTCCGTCATCCCGGGTGGCCAGTCGATCAATCAAGTGGCGTCAAACGAACGCGCGCGGAACACACATATCCCTCACGAGCTGTGGGAGGACCTGAAGTCGCTTGGCCTGATGCGAGGTGATGCGCCTGTCGGTGAGTCATAGGGCGGCTGACTTAAACGTACTTGGAAACGGCGGCGGATGACCGCAGTTGAAGGCGAAAAATCAATTGTGACAGCTCAGAGGCAGCGCAGTGTGACTAATTGGCAACCATCGGCCATGAGTGGAACCAAATCCTGCATCTGCGTATTCGCTCGGAATTACCTTTACAGCGGATGAGCAAATGGCCTTGCACATCAAACGAGTCTACGAGCCAAAAGAAGACCGGGACGGCACGCGTGTTCTGGTCGACAGGTTGTGGCCGCGCGGCTTGAAGAAGCAGGAGGCGGCCGTCGATGTCTGGTTGAAAGAGATCGCGCCCAGCCCGGCGCTGCGCCGATGGTTCGGCCACGACCCCGCCAAATGGAGCGAGTTCCAGCGCCGCTATCGCGACGAGCTCAAAAAGAACTCGTCAGCTGTGGAGGAACTCGGACGCCGGATCGGGGAATCGGACGTCACACTTCTCTATGCGGCAAAAGATCCAGACCACAACCATGCGATCGTGCTCCAGCGCTTCATCGGCGACAACTGAAGCGGCCCGACAACCACCTCCCGCTGCGAAGATTTCCGGGAACCTTTTCGATCGATCTGCATCCAATGATCGCTTCCATCCGACATAAGGAGACAGATCATGTTGAAACGAATTCTCGGCGCAACCTTCATCGCGGCGTCGCTCGGAACGGCCTCGATTGCCGCCGACGCCAAGCCGACCGACCCTCAGATCGCCCATATCGCCTATACGGCCGGGCAGATCGATGTTACCGCCGCGGAGCAGGCGTTGAAGAAAAGCAAGAATCCTGAGGTGATCGAATTCGCCAAAACCATGGAGCGCGACCACAAGGCCGTCAACGACCAGGCGCTCGCCCTCGTCAAGAAGCTGAAGGTGACGCCTGAGGACAACAAGATCAGCCAGTCGCTCTCGACCCAGGCGAGCAAGGAACTGAAGACGCTTGACGCCCTCGACGGCGCAGCCTTCGACAAGGCCTATGTCGAAAACGAGGTCGCCTATCACAAGTCGGTCAACGACGCCCTTGCCAAGGTGCTGATCCCTTCGGCTCAGAACAAAGAGCTGAAATCGCTGTTGGAAACGGGCCTGACCCTGTTCAAGCAACACCAGACGCATGCCGAGCATCTCGCTTCGATGATCAAGTAGGGCCGCGATGGGATCGCTGATGAAATTGGCGCCGCTGTTGCTGGCGCTGCTCTGGGCAAGCAGCGGAGTCGCCTCAGCGGCGGAATATAAGGTCACCATCGCAGGCATGAAATTCGGTGCGCCGCCTGCCGAGCTGCATGTCGGTGATGTGATCGTCTGGCGAAACGATGATATATTCCGGCATACGGCGACGGCTCGCGACAAGAGCTTCGATGTCGATCTGCCGCCGAAATCGGAAGCGCGGATGACGGTCCGCCGGGCGGGAGCGGTCGATTTCTATTGCCGTTTTCATCCCGCCATGACGGGCAAGCTGGACGTCCGGCCGTAGGGCCGGGCTCCGATCCAAAGCAATGCGGAGATTTGCATGACAGCAATTGCCGATCCGGTCGCCCGACGCCCCCAGAACATATCAGCAATTCCCGATGCCGAGCTCGTGTCCCTTGCAAAGCAGGGTGACGAGCCCGCCATCCGCGCCATTGTGCAGCGTCACAACCGGCGCCTGTTCCGCACCGCGCGCGCCATCATCCGGAGCGATTGGGAAGCGGAAGACGTCGTGCAGGCCGTCTATGTCAAGGCCTTCACCAATCTGGCGACATTCCGCGGCGAGGCCGAGCTCTCGACATGGCTGACCCGGATAACGCTTAACGAGGCGCTGGGCCGCGTTCGCGCACGAAAGAACACCACCGGGCTTGAGGAAATCGACATGCAGACGACATCGCGGGGTGGCGAAGTCCTCCAGTTCCCCTCCTCGCTCTCGGCAACCGATCCCGAAAGCGAGCTGTCGCGAAGCCAGGCGCGGCATCTTCTCGAACAGGCCGTCGACGACCTTCCGGACGAATTTCGCGCCATCTTCGTGCTGCGCGAGGTCGAGGGCATGAGCACGGAGGAGGCCGCATCCTATCTCGGCATCAAACCTGAAACCGCCAAGACCCGGCTGCATCGGGCGCGCAAGCTGATGCGCCAGTCGATCGAAAAACAGCTCTCCGGCGCTTTCTCTGCGCTGTTCCCCTTCGACGGCGCCCGCTGTGCCTCCATGGGCGACCGCGTCATCGCAGCCCTTCGCCAGACATCGTGAGATCCGGTATCAGCACGCGATTGCTTGGACGCTGCAACGCGAGGCAGGCAGACCGTATGTTCGTCTCGAAATCATCAAGCATTCCAGACGGCGGCGCGGACCGCCGCGACCTTGTCGGCCTCGCCGACGGCGGGATGCTTCCGTGCACGAGGCAAGCGGCGGGACCGGTGAAATCCCGCCGCCGAAGGCATTGAAGACGAGGTGCAGCGCGCTTTCCTGCTTAGCGCCGGATGCGAGACCGCCCAAGGTTATCTCTGTGCCAAGCCGGAACCGGCTTCTGCGGCAACCGAATGCTTGCTGCGCCGGCCGGCCTCGCGAAAACTACCGGGGCGGCGCCGGTCCGCACCGACGTCGATTCGTCCGGAGCTCGATCATTGCGGCAAGCTCGGATTGCAGATGATCAAGGCCAAGAAGGGTGAAGTCAGCGCCCAATCGCAGGCCGTACCGACCCAGATGTCGGAAGGCTGGGATTGCCGCGGTGGGAGACTTTTTCAATAACAGGAACATGTCTTCGCAGGAGGTTCAAAGACGCCTGCACGACCTGCTGGTGCAGCGCTGAGAGAGGCTCCTCCGCATGCGCCGACAGCGTAGCGAATATCCATAATTCGCGACCATGTCCAATAAGCGCAGCAAACGGCGTGCCGACAGTGCATCTTCTACCGGAAATTGGGAATTTAACAAACCCTCAAGTTTTCGAGATACATCTTGCTTTTGCTATTTTTTGTCTTGCGTCACGGTGTCTTTTGAAGTCGGCTCTTTCATACTCACTTGCTCGAATTACGGGCGCCCTCCGTAGTCTTGAAAGGGACAGAGGCGGCAACGTCGGGATCGTCGTTGCCCTCAGCCTCGTGCCGATGCTCGTCGCAGTCGGTGCGAGCTTCGACTATATCCGGAGCTACAATGTCCGGCAGAGAATGCAGAGCGACCTTGACGCGGCCCTGATCGCCGCGGTCAAGCAGATCAACAACACCGAGGATACCGACGCTCTTAAGGAGAAAGTTTCCGACTGGTTCCACGCACAGGTGGACAATAGCTACACGCTTGGCGATATCGACATCGATACCGTGAACCACAACATCACGGCGACGGCGAACGGGACCGTTCCGACGACATTCATGAAGATCGCCAACATCGAGACCGTTCCCGTCAGCGTCGCAAGCGCCGTCAAAGGCCCCGCCACGTCCTATCTCAATGTCTATGTCGTCATCGACACATCGCCGTCGATGCTGCTGGCGGCAACGACGTCCGGCCAGTCGACCATGTATTCCGGTATCGGATGCCAGTTTGCCTGCCACACGGGTGATGCGCACACTGTCGGAAAGACGAAATACGCCAACAACTACGCGTACAGCACGGCAAAGAAGATAAAGCTGCGCGCCGACGTAGCTGGCGACGCCGTCCGTGAAGTGCTCGACATGATCGACGAATCCGACGAGAATCATGAACGCATCAAAGTCGGATTATACAGCCTGGGAGATACACTTTCGGAGGTTCTCGCCCCCACGCTGAGCACGGATACGGCGCGCACCCGCCTCGCTGACGCCAGCTACGGCCTCACCAGTGCGACCTCGAAGGCCGCCACCTATTTCGACGTTTCGCTTGCGACGCTTAAACAGAAAGTCGGCGCCGGAGGGGACGGGACGTCCTCGGGCTCCCCACTCAAGCTGGTTCTCCTGCTGACGGACGGCGTTCAGTCGAAGCGCGAATGGGTGACCGACGGAGTAGTATGGTCGAGCGGGAAGGCGATCTCCGGCTCGTATTGGAACAAGGTGGCGCCGCTCAACCCCGATTGGTGCGGCTATCTGAAAAATCAATCCAATACGATGGCCGTGCTTTATACCGAATATCTGCCGATCACCTCGGACTGGGGTTATAACGCAACCGTCGGCTCGACCATGGCGAGCGCCAAGTGGAAGAGCACCTGGGGCGGCACCATGGACAGCGGCGTGTCGACCAGCACTACGAGACGCGATTATATTCCCTACGCGCTTGCCGACTGCGCATCGTCGAAGAGCCTGTTCATATCGGCATCGTCGTCGACGGAAATCACAGCAGGCCTGTCGACGCTCTTCACTCAATATCTCTCTTCCGTCCGGCTGACCCAATGACCGCACGAAACCGCTTTGCACTGCTTCGCCGCCTGCTCGGCGATCGCAAGGGGGTGGCTGCGATCGAATTTGCGATCCTGGCCCTGCCGCTCTTCATCATGATCTTCGGCATCATCGAAGTGTCGCTGATGTTCTTCGTCAACTCCTCGCTGGACGCTTCCGTTCATAAAATCTCCCGGATGATCCGTACCGGCGAGGTGGCGTCATCGAAGATCACACTGGCCACTTTCAAGAGCAAAATTTGCGACGACATGCTTCTGTCCTTCAGTTGCTCGAGTGGTCTCGTCGTCAAAGTCAACGTGCTTTCCGACCTGTCGTCCGCCACTCGCGCCGATCCGATCGACGACAGCGGCAATCTCGCCGTCACCGAGACTTATGATATCGGCAAGGGCAGCGATTACATTCTGGTGCAGGCGTTTCTGCCCTGGGCAGCCTCCGTCAATTTCTTCAGCCTGTCGAGCGCCAAACTTTCGGACGGCCGCTATCTCCTTGGGTCCTCAGCGCTGTTTCGCAATGAGCCCTTCTGACATGATCACGAAACGGAACCTCGCCCTTCTCAGCCTCACCCGGTCCTGCATCGGTCACCTCGCATGCGACCGCACGGCCGCTTCGGGCGTGGAATTCGCACTGGTGCTGCCGATCCTGATCGTGTTGCTGTTCGGCACCGTCGATCTCGGCCATGCCCTCACCGTCAGCCGCAAAATAGACGAGATCGCTTCCAGTACAGGCGACATGATCGCGCAGCAGAGCACCTGGACGAAGACCGACGTGACCAAGCTTCTTTCCGGCGCGAGCTTCATCCTGCAACCCTATGAGACCACTGGGCTGACGATCACGGTCACGGTCAACGATATCGACAACAGCGGCAAAGCGACGGTCAACTGGTCCGCCGCGTTCAACACCACGTCGCTCGCTTTTGGCACGGCAAGCGCGATCGACATACCGACGAAGATCCAGGAGACGAGCGTCCAGGTGGTGCTGACGCGGGTACAATACACATTGACGACACCGGTGTCGGCGTTTTTCTCGAACTTCACCGGACAGAACGGCTACAGCTTCGACCACCATTTCTTCAATCGCCCGCGCGTGAGCGACACGATAAGTTACAACTAGACTATTTGTTCGTGGCCGGCGGATTGTGAGATCCCGACCGCTTGCCGTCCCGTCGACAATGATGCATTGCTCGCGGCTTGGCCTATTGGCTTCTCACGGCAAATGCAATGAATGATTGTGAATGGGAGCGGCGTAAAGTGACGGCAGGAAGAGTTTTCAGCGGGGTGTGGCGTTTGCCTCTTATCGCGCCCTTCGTCCTCGCAACCATCCTATATTCACGTCATGCCAGCGCGGCGCCCGAGGACGGACAATGGTCGCAAGATCCGGGCAGCCATTGCAGCTTCGTAGCGCCGGCTTCCCTGACTGCCGGACCGACCTTCTGGATCGGCGCCTGCGTCGACGGCAAGGCGTCGGGGGAAGGAATGCTGCGCCGCCGGGATGGCGACAAGGCCGGACCGGCCTTCTTCGGCAGGATGAAGGACGGGATTCCCGAGATCGGGATCATCGATCTCGCCGATGGATACAGGGCGGGCAGTTTCAGCGATGGCGACATCGGCGGGCAAGCCGATCCCGATCCGCAGGACAGGATAGACGCCTTTCGTATCGCGGCCAAGGCTGCGCGGCTCGCCAGAGCCAAATATGCGGCCGAGAAGAACGCGGGATCCGCGCGCCACTATGAGGAGCTTGCCCAGACGTTGGAACAGCAGACCGATTGAATGACAGGCGTATGCGCGAGTCGCTGCAGAGCCGATCCAGCGCTTCGCCCTGTCGCAGGCCAATTACCCGAGATGGGGCCGGCTCACCCGGCGACCTTGACGATGCCGTAGGGATTAAACTTGAACTCGTCCACGTCATAGGTGGAATCGAAGGAGAGGCTTGCGCCCCGCGCCTTGAGCGTCCGATCGAGACCCTGCTTGCCGATCTCGTCGGCAACTGCATCGATGATGGCAACGACCTGCCTTTCGCTGCCCGCCGTCTCCGGAACATAGACATCCGGCAGCCCCACGAGATGGAAGCCGACGCTTTCCAGATAACCGCGCGCCGAGAGCGGCCGCTTTGCGAAGGCCAGGCGACCGACGCGCTGCTGGGCGAGCGGATCGCCGGCGTTCTGCGCCTCGACGCCTTGGCCGATCAGCTCTCTCCATCGATCCAATCCATGTGCGATACCGGCGCTTTCGCCCTTGACGGCAACAGCTCCCGCCTCGATCAACCGCTCGACGAGGCGCAGGGCCGTCATCGACACCTCGACGGTGTCTGCTCGCGCCATGCTCGGCCCGAGGACATAGAGGACGGATTGATGATCGGCGACGGCTTTCTCGTCCGCCTCGTTCCATGCATCGGGTTCGACCCGATCCCAGCAGACATCGAATGACCGGTTCATGCGGTCATCCGGCTCTGCCTGCGAATAATCCTCATCGACGCTGAAGCCGGTGGCGAAATCACGGACGGCTTTGGCCGCCGCTTCGGACAATTGGCAGAGGTCGCGATCCCGCCCGAGGAAGCAGAGGACATGCCGGGGTGTCACCGACGACGCCTCCTCCTGGGTGGTTGTTTCCGGGCCGGTGTCGATAGCGAAAGAAGGTTTCCAGCCGATCAGGGCCCATAGAGACCCCAACAGCGCGCGACGCACGATATGCAAGATCAATGCCTCCGTTCGGTCGAATCTTTACAGCTTCCGCTTGTAAACACATGACATCCGAAACGAAAGCGGGATCATCGCACAGGCGATGCGTCGCGCCCTTAAACATAGGCTTGTCAACTGAGTAGCAGGAAAATGGACACGCCTGTACATTTTCCCTGTCAGCGCGTCGCCACCTTTGGTAAAGAAACCTCTGAACGGCCCGGACCGGTCGGTCTGCAAGGAGAGAAACAGGAGCAGATTCAAGATGTCGGATGAGGTTCTATTCGATCTGGCGGAAGCCGAAAGCTTGGCGATGCGCGCCTGCCGGGCGGCAGGCGCCAGCGAAGCCACCGCCCGTTCCCTCGTGGACGCCACCTTGTCCGCCGCGCTTTATGGACCCCCGGCCGTCGGGTTTCCGCATTTCGTCGATTACCTCGACAGCTTCCGCGAGGGCCGCATCAATCGCGACCCCGCTCCCACCTGTGAGCGTCCTTACCCCGCCTTCTTCGCCGCGGACGCCGATCGGGGGATAGCGCAGCTCGGTTTCGAACTTGCCTTCAAGGATCTGGTCGAAGCGGTGCGTACGCTCGGGGTCGCGGTCTTCACGCAAACGAACAGCTATACCACAGGAGAACTCGGCTATTACGTTCGCCGTCTCGCCGGCGAAGGGATCGTCGGCATCGCCGCAACCAACGCCAATGCCATGGTGGTCGCCAAAGCGGGCGGCCCCGCCGTCTACAGTACGAATCCGATGGCCTTCGGCTTTCCGCTTGGCGACGGATCGCCCCCGCTCCTCATCGACCAGGCGTCGAGCGCGACCGCCTATGTCAACGTCGCCGCAGCCGCGGCGGAGGGACGCAGCATCCCGGAGGGATGGGCCGTCGATGAAGCGGGACAGGAAACTCAGGATGCCGCAAGAGCGGCGGAGCTCTCCTTCACTTCGGCGGGCGCAAGGGCGCTAATGTGGCGCTGATGGTGGAAATGCTGTCGGCCGGCCTGTCCCGTCGCCCCTGGTGATTGGATACACCGTCTTTCAGATCGGGGAGCGCCAGCCCCGCTGTCGGGTCGACAATTGTCGCAATGATGCCGAGGCGCCCCGGCGACGGCCTTGTCGAACGCGCGCGCCGCCAGGCCGACCGCCTGCAGGACCACGGCGTCTTCGTACCCGGCTTCAGCGGCATCGAATATCCGAGGCCTGCACCGGAAGGGCTGAAGATGTCCCGCGCCGTGTTTGAGGCCATCACGAGGATAGCGGAGACTGACTGCTAAACGGACGTCTTCCCTGGCAGATGTTCGAGCAGCGATTTCATGTGACTGACCGGAGGCATGTCAACAGCGTGTCGACAAAGTCAAGCGGAAAAATTAAATTGCCGACACGCTGTTTTTCTGGCCCAATGGACCTGGCCTCTGGAGAAAGGAACTTAAGTGTGCGCCGACGAGCTGGTGGTGACGCTTTCCAACCGCAGCACGATCGTCGCGCCGATCGAAGTCGCGACCTTTCCGAAATATGTCGAGGCGCTCGACATCGCGCAGCGGATGAATACGCGGCTTGCCGCAGCGCTCCGAACGGAAGCCGACCTGAAGATCATCGCCAAACGGCTGAAGTCGTTTGAGGCTGCGGTCAAGACAGGCAATCACCTCGCCATGTCGGAAGCCAACAAGGAATTCCACATGGCGATCGCCCATGCCGGAAAAAATCAGTATCTGGCCTCATTCTACGAGAAGCTTCTGTCGCAGGGCCAGCGCATGCTGCACCTGCATTTCGAATATCTGGAGCGGACGCACGAAGGCTATCTGCTGACCGACGAGCACACGCTGATGCTCGACGCGATCAGGGACAAGAACGTTGATCTGGCCGACGAGCTCGCCCACGCCCATACGCGCCAGTTCCAGGATAATTTCATCAACTTCATGCGCGAGAACTACACGACGGATGTCGCGCTGGGACCGCTGCGAGCTGCGGAGTAACGACGTGATGATCAACAGCATTGGATTCGTCGGCACCGGCGCGATCACCGAAGCGATGGTTCGCGGGCTTCTGGCCGCACCGGCCTACGCCTCCGAGATCCACGTATCGCCGCGGAGCGCACACATTGCCGCGACATTGGCCCAGGAGTTCGCCGCCGTCAGGATTGCCGGGGACAACCAGACTGTCGTCGATCGCAGCGACATGGTGTTCCTGGCGATCCGGCCGCAGATCGCCGAGGAGGTCGTACGGGCGCTTTCGTTCAGAACCGGCCAGGTGGTCGTCAGCCTCGTAGCCGCGACCGAGCGCCAGGCTCTTCTCGATTGGATCGGCACCGACGTGCACCTCGTCCAGGCCATCCCCCTGCCTTTCGTTGCGCAGCGGCAAGGCGTCACCGCCATCCTCCCGCCGGATGCCGCCGTCGCGGCGCTGTTCGATACGCTCGGAACCGCCGTCCAGTGCCAGTCGAGAAAGGAATATGATCTGCTCGCGGCGGCGAGCGCACTGATGTCGACCTATTTCGGCATCATGGAAACCACAGCCGTCTGGCTGGAAAAAAGCGGCCTGGAAAGGCCGAAAGCAAATGCCTACATCGCGCCGCTTTTCGCAAGCCTGGCGCAGAAGGCCAACAGCCCAGGCACCGAGCCGTTCAGCGCGCTAAGCCGCGAATTCGCCACCAAGGGCGGATTGAACGAGCAGGTTCTCTCCGACGTTGACAAGAAGGGCGGCCTCGCTGCGCTGACCGCGGCACTCGACGGTGTGCTCGCCCGCATCGAGGGCCGCAGCGACTGAAGCGCATGCACCCTAAGCGAATATCCCTTACCGTCCTTTTCACAGTCGCCGCGATTTTGGGCCAGGCGATTTTAGCCCGCGCCGAACCGGTGGAGCGACCGCCCATTTCCGCCATTATTCTCTCCGTCTCACCTCGGACCGTCCGTTGGGCCACCGTCCACACGGCTCCCGATCCCGGGGAAGACGATCCCTATTACCACGTCGAGGTGATCGAGAAGGAGCGACGCACGCCGCCATGGCAATTCAAACGGCTTGCCACCCATGTCGTGGTCACGGCCGATGCGTTGAACAGGAGCCGCTCGCGACAGAAAGCCAGGACCTATTTTTACAAAGATATCGAATTCCGGATCGCCTACCAGAACTGGCGCGCCCAGCCTCGACCACAGCGGGAGGCGGGTGTTTGCCGCACCACGATCCTGGAATGCGTCGGCGTCGCCGACAAGCCTGACTGATTTCCGCTCCACCATCAAAAATCGCGGTTGCAATAATTGAAGAAATGCAATTTAGCTCTGACGATGAGTCACGAAACTACTTTTGCTAGAGAAAATATCCTCGCCCGCCCACCGGCGGCGGGCTGGCCGAATGTCTCCGGCCAGCCGGTTCCGGCCGATCCCGATCGCATCACCCCCAATTAGCTGATCTGACGAACCGTGACGTCCCGGCCGCTCTGCGAGCAGGCGCGGCGGGGCATATTCCATGAATTTCCCCGCATCCACTTTCCACACAAGGACATCTCCATGAAGCCTATGCGCAATTTCCGCCTGATGATGGCAAGCACCGCGTTCCTGACGCTGGCCGGCCCGGCGCTCGCCCTCGACGGCGCCGATATGATGAAAAAGCTCAGCGCCGCGACCAATGCCGGCGGCACGGTCATCACCTTCGAGAAGGCCGAAGTCGACGGCGACACGGTGACGGCAACAGGCGTCCAGGTGGGATTTGCGAACCTGCCCGGCGACCCGCTGAAGATCGGCGACCTCACCTTCGAGGGCGTCGAGGAAAAAGAAGGCGGCGCCTATTACGCCAAGACCCTTTCCTTCCCGGATGTCGATATCAGCCAGGAAGGAGGACGCTTTTCCGCCAAGGAGATTCTGTTCACCGGCCTGACGATTCCCGCCAATGCGACCGGCGAGACGCTGGACGACATCCTTCTCTATGAGAACGCCAGCGTTGGGCCGATCGCCCTCAACATCAAGGGCAAGGACGTGCTTGCGATCGACGGTATCGAGGCAAACATGGGACGCCAGGACGGCGGCTTTGCCTATGACGCCAATGTCGCCGGCTTCAAGGCCGACCTGTCGCAGGTCGAGGACGCGGCTGCGAAGGAGGCCATTGAGAAGCTCGGACTGACGACGCTCGACGGCACTATGACGATGAAGGGAAGCTGGGAAGTCGAAAGCGGCAAGGTTGTCCTCGACGAATATGCTTTCGATTTCAAGAATGTCGGCCGGCTGAACTTCGCCGTGGACTTCTCGGGTTATACGCTCGGCTTCATCAAATCGCTGCAGGAGGCGGTCAAGACAGCCGAAGCCAATCCGAACAAGGAAGAGGCCAACCAGGCCGCCGGACTTGCGATGATGGGCCTGATGCAGCAGCTGACGTTCAATAGCGCCTCGATCCGCTTCGACGATGCCTCGATCACCAAAAAGGCGCTCGACTATGCCGGCGCGAAGCAGGGCGTCACGGGCGACGAGCTGGCGCAATCGCTGAAGGCGCTGGTTCCGATGATGATGGCGCAACTCAACATGCCGGAACTGCAAAACCAGATATCGGCGGCCCTCAACACCTATCTCGACGGGCCGAAGAGCCTGACGATCAGCGCCGCCCCGGAAAAGCCGGTTCCGGTGCCGATGATTGTCGGTGCTGCCATGGGCGCGCCGAACACCATTCCTACGGTGCTCGGCGTCAAGGTATCGGCGAACGACTAAGTCAAGATCAACCGCCGAAGGCGGATCCTTACCGATCCGCCTCGGGATCATCCTTCCGAAAACACTGCACGCATTCTGAAATTGCGTTAAAAGGTCGGTGGCGTGCAGGCGCTGATAACCTCGCAGGGCACCGGTCCGACGCAGCGGAACCGATGCGGGCGCCGGCTTTCGAAATAATAAGCGTCTCCCGGCCCAAGGATCCGCCGCTCGTCGTCGACCGTGACCTCGAGTCTTCCCGAGAGCACGATTCCGCCCTCCTCCCCTTCGTGAACAAGGGGAATTTTTCCGGTGTCGGCACCCGGCTGGTAGCATTCCTTCAGGATCTGCAGGCTGCGCCCGAACAGGGTTTCGCCGACCTGCTTGTAGGAAATGGCACCCTTGCCGATCTCCACCAGTTCTTGGGCGGCGTAAAAGGCCTTTTTCGGACGCTCCGGTTCGAAGGCGAAGAATTCCGCCAGCCCGATCGGAATGCCATCGAGGATTCGCTTCAGAGCTCCGACCGAAGGATTGGAGGCATTCGATTCGATCAGTGAGATCGTCGAATTCGGTACACCGGTGCGTTTGGCGAGCTCACGCTGGGAAAGCTTGTGAGCGATGCGCAGGTGGCGAAGGCGGCTGCCGATGTCGACTGACATGATGGATCCGTTTGCGTTGTCCAGAATATCGCAAAACCTATCTTCTTCATTGTTCAATTTCAATAACTTGCATCACCGAAGAAAAGGACTTGTTTGAAAGATTGAAATTGCCATTCTCCAGGCGATTTCAAAGGAGGCCAGGATGGACCAGATCAGCAAGACGAATGCGCCCGTACTCGAAAATTTCTGGATGCCGTTCACCGCCAACCGGCAATTCAAGGCCGCGCCGCGCCTGCTGGCCGCTGCCGAAGGGATGTATTACACCGACGTCGATGGAAACCGGGTGCTGGACGGCACGGCCGGGCTCTGGTGCTGCAACGCCGGCCACGGCCGCAGGAAGATCGCCCAGGCGGTCGAGCGGCAGCTTGCCACGCTCGACTATGCGCCGACCTTCCAGATGGGGCATCCGATCGCCTTCGACTTCGCCGCCAAGCTCGCTGCGAACGCACCGGGCGGCGCTAACGCCAAGCTCGACAGGGTCTTCTTCACCGGCTCGGGCTCGGAATCGGTCGACACGGCTCTGAAGATCGCCATCGCCTACCAGCGCGCCATCGGCCAGGGCACCCGCACTCGGATCATCGGCCGTGAAAAAGGCTATCACGGCGTCGGCTTCGGCGGCATTTCCGTCGGTGGCCTCGTCAACAATCGGCGGGTCTTCCCGCAGATCCCGGCCGATCACATGCGCCATACGCTGGATATCGGGCGCAATGCCTTTTCAAAGGGGCTTCCCACGCATGGCGTCGAACTGGCCGACGATCTCGAACGCCTGGTGCAGTTGCACGGCGCCGAAACCATCGCCGCTGTCATCGTCGAGCCGATGTCGGGATCGGCGGGTGTTGTCCTGCCGCCGAAGGGATATCTGGAAAGGCTGCGCGCGACCGCCGACAAGTACGGCATCCTGCTGATTTTTGACGAAGTCATCACCGGCTTCGGTCGTCTCGGCACACCTTTCGCGGTCGACTATTTCGGCGTCGTTCCCGATCTGGTCACCACGGCGAAGGGCCTGACGAACGGCGCCGTACCCATGGGCGCGGTCTTTGCCAGCCGTAAGGTCCATGACGGACTTATGGTCGGACCCGATACTGCGATCGAACTCTTCCACGGCTACACCTATTCCGGCCATCCGGTCGCTTGCGCCGCAGGGCTCGCCACCCTCGAAATCTACGAGGAAGAAGGGCTGCTGACGCGTGCATCCGACCTGGCCGAATATTGGCAGGACGCCCTGCACTCATTGAAGGGCCTCGCGCACGTCGTTGACATCCGCAATCTCGGCCTGGTCGGCGCGATCGAACTGGCGCCGCGTGACGGTGCTGCCGGAAAGCGCGCCTACGATGTCTTCGTCGACTGCTTCAACAAGGGGCTGCTGATCCGCGTGACCGGCGACATCATCGCTCTGTCTCCACCGCTGATCATCGAGAAGGAGCAGATCGACACGCTCGTCTCGACGCTTGGGGAGGCCCTGAAACGCGCGGCCTAGAGCATTTGCCGTCGGCGATCGGACGCTCGGTCCGTCGCCGATGGAACCGTCTGGGACGCCGAGGCGGAGTTCAGCGCTTCAGCGTCTGCGACGGCAGCTCGCCGAAACGCTTCTTGTATTCGGCGGCAAAACGCCCGAGATGGGTAAATCCCCATCTGAGCGCGACATCGGCGACAGCTGGTTTCGCACCGGGTTCGACGAGGTCTCGACGGGCGGCGACCATGCGGATTTCATGGAGATAGGCGATCGGAGTGGTGTTCCTGAACTGCCGGAAGCCCTGCTGCAACGTCCGAATGCTCACCTTGGCTGCCATCGCGATCTCATTCAGCGAGATCGGTTCCGTGATGTGCGCATGCATGAAATCGATGGCCCATTTCACATGGCGCGGAGCCGGCGCAGGCGCAGGAAGCGCCAGCTCGTTCGAATAGCGATGCGGAAAGGTCTCGAGAAGCAGGAAGATCGCCGCGTCGCAGAGCGCGCTGACGGCCAGCGGCGATTCCTGCAGCAGCCCGCCCCCGCCAAGTCCACGATACAGGTTCGCAACGAGTTGCCGCAACAACAGCCCCGGGCCAGCCGTCAGGTCGAAATGGGGAAGAAAACCGGCATCACCGGTGATCGTTCGCTCGAACATATGCGTGAGTTGCCCGTTGATCCTCGCCTGATCGACGAATAAGCCGAGATGGCGGCGAGAGCCGAGCAGACGGGCGCCGGTGGCGCGACCCGCTCCCAGGATGGCGCCGCGACCCGGAACGGAATGGATCGGTTCCTGTCCGGCATCGAAGACTGCATTTCCCTCAACCGGCAGGAATATGATCACTTTGCTGCTCGGCGCCTCCCGCCTGAGCGAGATTGCGCCGTCATAGGCGCAGTCGGCTATGGTCAGATCCCCCGCCGAGACGAAATTGCAGCGATATGCGATGGAGGAATTGGCTTGCGCGGCAGCCTTGATCGGAGAGGCCGATGTCGACAATATCTCCGAGAGGGCATCCGGGTCTGTTCCGCTGTATGCCGTTTCCCAAAATGACGAATTTTGCCCGGCCGGATAAGGGAGGGGCGCATCGGAACCAACGGACATTCACCACCTCACGATAATTTCCCACGAGTATAGTTATTCTCTGGGATAATACTCTTCTTTCTTTGCGCTACTTCGCCGGGATTTCACGCGTAGCGGCTGACCGCAAGATCCCGCGAATCGATCTCAGGGGTACGGGCGCTGACGAGGTCGCTGATGAGCCTTGCCGACCCCGTGCTCATGGTCCAGCCAAGGGTGCCGTGACCGGTATTGAGGAAGAGGCCGCCGATCTTCGTCGGGCCGATGACCGGCGTTCCATCCGGTGTCATCGGCCGCAGGCCGGACCAGAAGGAGGCCTTGGACACATCGCCGCCGGGGAAGAGATCGGTGACGGAATGTTCGAGCGTGCTGCGGCGAGCGAGCCCGAGATCATTGGTATAGCCTGATATCTCTGCCATGCCGCCGACGCGGATGCGGTCGCCGAGCCGGGTGATCGCAATTTTGTAGGTTTCGTCCATGACGGTCGATTCCGGCGCGCGCGACGCATCGGTGATCGGGATGGTGAGGGAGTAGCCCTTGACCGGATAGACCGGCAGGCTGATTCCAAAGGGCTTGAGCAGCAGCGGCGAATAGCTGCCGAGGGCAACCACCACGGCATCCGCGTCCATGCGTTCGCGCTCGCGATCGGGATCGCGGTCGGTGACAATCCCGCGAACGCGGCCTCCTTCGACATCCAGCGCCTTGATCGTCGTCCCATAGGCGAAGCGGACGCCAAGCGCATCGGCTTTGACGGCCAGCGCATTGGTGAATTTGAAACAGTCACCGGTCTCGTCTTTCGGCGTCAGAAGGCCGCCGACAATCTTGTCGCGCACGTGCTTCAGCGCCGGTTCGACCCGGATGCAGCCGTCCCGGTCCAGCACCTCATAGGGAATGCCGTCAGCGGCGAGCGCCTTGACGTCTTTCGCCGAGGCATCGAGCTGCTGCTGCGTGCGGAACAGCTGCAGGGTTCCCTGCATGCGTTCGTCATAGGCGATGCCGGTTTCGGCGCGAAGCTCGGCGAGCGCGATGCGGCTATAATCGGCAAGGCGCAGCATGCGGCTCTTGTTGATTGCATAGCGCTCGGAGGTGCAGTTGGACAGCATCCTCGCCATCCAGGAGAGCATGGCCATGTCCAATTTCGGGCGCAGGATGAGCGGCGCATGTTTCATGAACAGCCATTTCATGGCCTTCATCGGAATGCCGGGTGCCGCCCACGGCGAGCAATAGCCGAAGGAGACTTCGCCGGCATTGGCAAAGCTCGTCTCCAGCGCCGGCCCCGATTGCCGGTCGACGACGGTGACCTCATGACCTGATTTGGCCAGCTGATAGGCGGATGTGACGCCGACGATGCCGGCACCCAGAACAATGACTTTCATGATTTCCTCAAGAACAATGCCGGCCGGCTCTCAGCAATAGTGCCTGTCGTAACGATCGCCCAAACCGGTTAGTATTTCGTAAGATATCGTTCCGGCATCGCCAGCCACGTCTTCGAGCGTCTGGTTGGGACCAAGCACTTCGACGAGGCTCCCGAGGCTCAGCGCCCCTTCGGGCAAAGCAGTGATGTCGACGGTCGCGCTGTCCATCGACACGCGCCCCACGATCGGCAGACGGGTGCCCTTGTGATAAACGGCGCCGCGGTCGCCGAGACTGCGCGGCAGGCCGTCGGCGTAACCGGCGGCAATGGTGGCGAGGCGGGTTTGGCTGCGCGTCACATACGCGCCGCCATAGCCGATCTTGGTGCCTGAAGGTACGGTGCGCGTCTGCACGACCGCGACATCCAGCCTGAGGACCGGTTCCATCGGGTTCTTGCCGCCGGCATTCGGTGCGCCGCCGTAAAGGGCGATGCCCGGGCGGGCGAGCACACCATGATAGGCATCGCCGAGAAAGACGCCGCCGGAATTGGCGAAGGAGATGTCGAAACCGGGAAATTCATCGGCAATGCGCGCCATCTCGGCAATCTGTTCGCCGTTCTGGCTGCTCTCCAGGTCGTCGGCGCAGGCCAGGTGGCTCATGATGAACAGGATTTCGACATTGGCGCCGTCGCGGATGGCTGCCGCCAATTCGGCTCTCTCTTCCTCGGGAAAACCGAGCCGCGACATGCCGGTGTCAAACTGCAGAACGGCCGGCAGGCTGCGCTTCAACCGGCGCGCCGTCTCCGACCATTGCCGCCACTGCGCGAGCGAATTGAGAACCGGAACGATGCCGCTTTCGGCGCAGGCGAGCTCGCTGCCGGGCTGCAAGCCGTTCAGCACGAATATCTGCGCAGCCTTAGCAAGAGCCGGCCGCAGCCTCACGGCCTCGACGAACTGGGCGACGAAGAAATGCCTGCAGCCCTGATCGTAGAGCGTTTGGGCGACCCGCTCGGCGCCGAGACCATAAGCGTCTGCCTTGACGACGGCGCCCGCGCGGACCGGCGCGAGCATCGATGCAAGCTTCGAATAATTGCGGCCGAGCGCGGCAAGATCGATCGTCAGATAGCCCGTGGCTCCCTGCGTGATCGTAGCGGTGCGTCTGCGGGAAACCAAAATATCGCTATCCATGTCCACCCCATCTCGATATCAGAGCTTATGAAATAATGAGCGAAATTGCCGACGATCTTGTCGCTTATTATTGCGCATACTGCATATAATTCGCATAATTAGCCGAGATGTGAAGGAAACCGTCATGCCCGCCCTCGACACGCTCGACCGCAATATCCTCAGGCTGTTGCGTCTTGACGCGCGTATGAGCAACGCCAAACTCGCCGCCGAGATCGGCCTTTCGCCGTCGGCCTGCCTCAGACGCATCAAGATCATGGAAAAATCAGGCGTCATCCGCGGCTATACGGCGCTGGTGGATACCGGCAATGCGGATGACATGATCGCCGTGATTATCAACATCACCCTCGAACGGCAGACGGAGGATCATCTCGATCGCTTCGAAGCGGCGGTGCGTCGGCATCCGGAAATCCGCGAATGTTTTCTGATGACGGGCGGATCTGACTACCTGCTGCGCGTGGAGGTTGCCAGTGCGGGCGAGTTCGAACGGATTCACAAGGAGATATTGTCGACCTTGCCCGGCGTCCTCCGGATTCATTCCAGCTTCTCGATCCGCAATGTTCTGGCGACGCGCACGCGGGGGAGGCGCTGAACCGCCATCCGCTTAGCCTAGATCAACTCCAGCGCAGTGGCCTTGGCGACCGCCTCGCTCGTGGTGGCAACGGTCAGCTTCCGGCGCGCCGAGGCGAGATAGAGCTGCACCGCACTGATCGAAATGCACAACCGGGCGGAAATCTGCTTTGCCAGAAAGCCGCTGGCCGTCATCTCCAGACATTGCAGTTCGCGGCGCGACAAATGCGCAACATCCGCAATCTCCCTCATGCCGGCCAGCACCATGGCCCTGTCGTGGAGATGATGGGCGAGAAACTGGAGGTCGCGCATGCAGTCCATACGGAACTGCCGCCAATAGGCGTCGGGGTGATTGGAGGTCACGGTAAACAGCGATCGCTCCCCCTGAGGTCCCCGCACCGGCAGGGTAACGCCTTGCCGGCCGACACCGAAGGCCATCGCCTCCTTGAAAAAGCCATAGGCTCGGCCTGAATCCCATTTTGATGCGGACCATTCCACGGGCAGGAAGCCGCGCCGGCCCAGACGCACGACCGGATCGATGCTGAAGTAGTCCCGGTCACGATATTGTTTCACCCACTCGGGCGGATAGGTCAGCATCAGCAATGGATTGCTGACCGTTGCCCCCGATGAACGGGTCACATGCAAAACCATATGCGATATCGCATAGATGTGGCGGACTTCGTCCAGCGCTGTTTCCAGATCCTGCAATGTCGGCGACGCGGAGATCCGGTCCAGACAGTAGAAAAAACGAGAACTGCTCAGCATGAGATGGACTCGTGGTTGCGTTGTTTCATAACTGCTCGCCATGGTAACATTTCCCGATTACCGAGAACAGCAGCTTTTTGTGGCAACCATGACGCGACATGAAGAACAGGTCAAAGAACTCGCGAGATCCATCCTATGCTGGGCGGCGGACCGCGCTGAGCCTATCCCATGCCACCATTGACAGGGGCTCTGGCAGGATTGGGAGAGGCTTGCTCGAGAAGCCGGTACAGGTTGGCCCGCAGTGTCCGACAATTGTCCGCCGTCACATCCCATAGGCCAACATACAGCTTGCCGATCTCGGGCCGGGATCGGGCAAGCGGCATCGGCCTCCAGCCGATCCTTCGGTACACAGCAACCATCGCGGCGTCATAGACGCCGACAATGCTCTCGATACCGGTGTCGAGGGCAAGATCGCAAAGCCCGGAGAGCAGCTCCGTGGCGACTGCGCGCGATTGCTCCATGTGTCCGGCATGCGGATGAAGGCAAAAGCGGGTACATTCCCAGGTCGTCGGGCTATCGACGTCGATAGGCTGATCGAAGAAATGCCGGAACTCGCTTTTGAGCATCGTCGCTCCGGTGGTCGGCAGCAGGCGCAGCGAACCCGTCAGCGTGCCGGAAGGTCGTTGCGTGACGAGATAGACGGGATCTTCGGCCTCGTCATATCGGTCCCTCTCCCATTGATCACGGACATCGACCTGCCATCCCAGCCGATCGCGAAAAACGGCGGCGCGAGCCCGAAACATTTCATCGAAAGCACGTCGATCGGTCTCGAGCATGTCTTTGGTGAGTATCCGCAACATATCCGTCCCTCCTGATGTGCTGACGTTTCACAACAGGAAGCCGAGCCGGAGCAATCTGGATATTTCACCAGGTTGACCGGTGCTTGGCTTTGCCTTCCCCTTCCATAAGAAGTTTCTGATGTTCGTCGATCGGAAGCTCTTGGCAATTTGACGCAACAACGGGGAGGATTGTTGATGACCCACGACATGGCGCGCGGCAGACGTATTCGAGAGGCGATATCTCGCGGCAAGTTCCGGAAAGTTCACGCCCTGGCAGCCGAACTGGACGTGTCCGTCGCCGCCGTCTCACGGTGGCAGAATGGCGGACATACTTCACTGGAAAGCGCCTGCGCGCTCGCCGATCTGCTGGATGTCTCCCTCGATTGGCTGCTGCTCGGGCGCGGCACGATGGACTGGCATAGGAACAGCGCGATCTCCGCCGCGGAGTTGCAAATGGTTCTGGCGCTGCGCAACCGGTCTGCGGCAACACGGTCCAATCTCGTCGGGCTGGTCGAATCCATCCCGCCGGAGCACGCGTAACGCCAGGCGCAATTCTCTAAGATTATTTGAGCTGAGCTCAACATCTTCAGGTTGATAAACGGCGGATCATCGGCAATCTTTCTAGTTAAAGGTTCAATTGCAGCGAGGGCAGACGGCAAGCACCCTGCCCTCCGCAGAGACCTTGTGTTCACTCTCGACACCCATTCGGCCGCAATATTTCGCTCATCCGGTCCGGAATATTTTGTCGATCTGGTCCCGGCAAGTCTCAACCGATCTTGGAGTCTGTCAATGACAGTTGCGCTTTGGAGTCAGTCAATGACGGGTGCGAACCCGGCCCATATCGGCGCCAATGCGCCTACAGTCAAACCGAGGCCTGCCTTCGCGCAGACGGATCTGGTCGCATTGTCGCGCTATTTTTCTCTTCTGATGATGCGCAACATCACCAGCGATGGCTATGTCATCGAGGATCCCACATCGCCCGGCGTCTTTTCGGCCCCGGGCTGCGTCATCGCCGCACCCTCCTATCCAGCGAACACGCCGGGTGTCGACCAGGACTATGTTTTCAACTGGGTCCGCGACGGGGCCATTACGGCCATCGAGATCGCGCTTGCCGGCTTGTTACCCATTCCGGGCGGAGTTTTGCCGAGCCTGGTCGACTACGTGAACTTCGCCGCGCTCTGCCAGGCGAATGCGAAGAATTCCGACACCGTCACACTTGGCCACGCCTGCTTCACCATCACCGGCGAGGTTCGTCCGTGGTCGGAGCAGAATGACGGGCCGGCCATTCAGTCGATTGCGATCCTCACCCTGTTCGATCAGCTGGATGGCGCCACGCAGACGATCGCCAAACAACTGGTCCAGGCCAACCTCGCTTATCTTCTCGAAGTTTACCAGAACAAGACCACAAATCTCTGGGAGGAATATGAGGGCTATTCGTTTTTCGCAAGAGCCGTACAGCTCCGCTTTTTCCGGGAAATTTCCACAAACACGATCGGCATTGCGGTGCCTGCCGGGGTGGCCGGCGCCATCTCCTGGCTGGAAAGCCAGCTGGCAACCCACTGGAACGGGCAGCTCTATGTGAGCATTCTGGATGCCCTGGAGCAAGCCGGTTACGACGCGAACATCGATATCGTCTCTTCGGTCTGCTATGGCGGGATCGAGCCAACCGATACCAAGCTTCTGGCAACGGCGGCCATCTTGCGGCGCCAGTGGGCCGATCCTTCGTCTTCGAACTATTACCCGGTCAATGGCGCCGACGCGGCCAAAGGGCTCGGACCACTCTTCGGGCGCTATCCAGGCGACCATTACGATGGCGATGTGGCGGCTCCGGTTGCCGGCGGGCATCCCTGGGCTCTGTGCACCGCCAATTTCGCCGAGTTTCAATATCGGCTTGCCAATGCCATCGATGCCAGCGGCGCCATCCCCCTCGATCAGTTCTCCGAACCCTTCTTCGCGGAAATGGGACTTGGCGCATCGAGCAGCGCCGCCGACGCGTCGGCTGCTTTGCGGGCTTCGTCTGACGCCATGCTGCGCGCCATCGTCTACCACAGCGATTACTATGAACTGAGCGAACAGTTCGATGGAACCGTTGGCTACGAGAAAAGCGTCCGGAATCTGACCTGGAGCTATGCCTCCTTCCTCTCGGCAGTCAGAGCCCGCGCCGCCGCCCCGGCCACCAAGTCCAAGCCCCGAAACTCTCGCGGCCCGAAATCATGACGATTGAAGGCCGTAGGGCCTGATCTCGATTGAGTCCAGAACGCATGATCCGCAAAGCCCTGATCGGCTTTCCGGGATTAATGGAGGACCAAAGTGCTTTTTCCCCTCGAATCGGCAATAAGAGCCGATGCCAAGACCGTCGCAGAGTCTGGCGACTATGATATCGTGATCGTCGGCAGCGGCATTTCCGGAGCAATCATTGCCAAGCAGGCTGCGGAAGCGGGCAAACGTGTCCTTATCCTTGAAGCCGGAACGGGTTCCAATGTCACTCTGGCAGGCTATGACAATCTGCTGACGACTTTCTATTCGGCAGCCTCCAAGGACAACCAGTCGCCCTTTCCGCTGAATGCGAACGCGGCCATACCCCGCAGCCCGCAGCTTCGCAAGCTGCAGGCGGGGGAAACCGATAGTTCGAACTATATCGTTCAATCCGGCCCTTATGTCAGCGATACGGTATATACCCGTATTTTCGGCGGAACGACCATGCACTGGGAGGCGAAAACGCCTCGCCTGCTTCGCTCGGATTTCAAGACGCGCACGCTTTTCGGCCACGGGCTGGACTGGCCGTTGAGCTTTGAGGAGGTCGAGGAGGATTACCGCCTGGCCGAGCGGGAAATCGGCGTATCGGCGAATGTCGAAGATCAGCAATATCTCGGGCAGACCTTCCCGGACGACTATGTCTTTCCCATGCGAGGACTGCCGCTTTCCTATCTGGATCAGCAGGTCAACAAGGGCATCGAAGGCACCAGTGTCGAACTTTACGACAAGAGCTATCCCCTGAAGGTCAGGCCCTATCCGCAGGGTCGCAACGGCATACCCAACCCGGCCTATGACGGTGGGAAGGGCTACCGTCCAATCGGCGCCGTTGATACGCATCAGGTCGAAGAGGGCGGCCGGTGCCAGGGCAATACCAACTGCGTACCGCTCTGTCCCGTGCAAGCGCGCTACCACTCCGGCAAAACGCTTGCCAAGGCGTTCGCGGCAAACGGCAAAGGCGGCGAGCGGCTTGTAGAACTGCTGCCGCAGGCGGTCGCTTCGAAGGTCAACATCGATCCGGACAGCGGGAAAGTCCGCTCCCTCGAGGTCAAGATTTACAAGGACCCGGCCTCACCGGCTCACGAGACCATCACCGTCAAGGGCAAGGTTTTCGTGCTTGCGGCAGGCGCCATCGAAACCGCGCGTCTTATGCTGGCCTCCGGCCTGCGCAGCACCAGCGGCCTTGTCGGACGCAATCTGATGGACCACGCCTACCTGCTGAACTGGGCGCTGATGCCGGAGATCTGCGGCACGATGCGCGGAACCAGTTCGACGGGCGGTATTGTCGACCTGCGGGACGGCCCTTTCCGGGAAAAGCAGGCCGCCTTCGCCATCGATATCCATAACGACGGCTGGGGCTGGGCCACGGGTGCGCCGACCTCCGACCTTCTGGAACTGGTGGATGATCGCAACCTCTACGGAGCGGATCTTCGGCGCGGCATGGTCGACCAGGTTTCGAGGCAGTTGCTGCTGGCGTTCATGATCGAGGTCATGCCCGTCGAAAGCAACCGCATCACGGTCGATCCGCAATATACCGATGCTCTGGGCAACATGCGGCCGATCCTGTCCTTCACGGTTCCGGAATATACCATGAAGGGTGCCGCCTATGGCCGCCAGTTTGCGCGCACCGTCTTTGCCCGCCTGGGCGCGCAGGACCATACCCATTACGACCCCAGCGATTACGGCTATGTGGCCTATGAGGGACAAGGCTATGCGATCCGCGGCGGCAATCATCTGGCCGGCACCCATATCATGGGAACGACGAAGACCAACTCCGTCGTGGACAAGAACCAGCGCAGCTGGGACCACGAAAATCTCTATCTCATGGGCGGCGGCAGCATGCCGACGATCGGCACGGCCAATGTCACCTTGACGCTGGCCGCCATGTGCTTCCGAAGCGGTCGCGACATTCTGAAGTCTCTGCATTGAACGAAGACCGGTATCCAGCGCGGAACGAACCTATGGGTTCGATGCAAGTGACACGAAGCCGGCCGGTGCACCCAACTTATCTTTCACGGAGCATGAGCATGGATTCCTATAGTATCAAGACGCTCGATGAGCTGAAAGAGTTTCTCTACCGGGCGATGCAGCTCGAGCATGCGACGATTCCGCCGTATCTGACGGCGCTCTACTCGATCAAGCCCGGCGTCAATCAGGACGCAACCCAGGTTCTGCGCGTAATCGTCGTGGAAGAAATGCTGCATCTGACGATCGCGGCCAATATTCTCAATGCCATCGGCGGCAAGCCGGATCTTGTCAGGCCGGACTTCGTAGCCAGCTATCCCGCCGCCCTGCCGGACGGCGAGACCGATTTCAAGGTCGGCATCCAGGCATTCGGCCGTGAGGCGCTGGCGACTTTCCTGAAAATCGAGCGGCCGGCCCAGCGTCCTGAACATCTCGTCGGCAAGGGCCTGATACACCGCAAAACTCCCGCTGGTATCACCGCGCTCGCCAGCCATCCGAGACATGAGGACCTCCATTTCTACAGTATCGGCGAGTTCTACTCGGCCATCGCGGAAGGCATCAAATACCTGGAAGCCGAAGCGCATGAGGCGGGCACAACCATCTTTACCGGCGACAGGTCGCGCCAGATCACCTCGGAATACTATTACTCCGGCGGCGGCGAGCTGTTTGCGGTGACCGATCTGAAAAGTGCCCAGGAAGCGCTCGAACTCATCATCGAACAGGGCGAAGGCGACGGCGGCGGTATCTACGACGATGACGACCACGAACTGGCCCATTACTATCGTTTCGAGGAACTGGTCAAAGGCCGCTACTACCAGAAGGGCGACCAGCCCGGCCACCCCACGGGTCCGCACCTGCAGGTCGATTGGGAGGGCGCCTATCCCATAAAAGAGAACCTGAAAGTGGGGGACATACTCGAAGGTTCGGAACTGCGTGAGGCGGCGATCGCCTTCAACACGCGCTATGGCGAATTTCTCCAGCTTGTGACGCGTGCCTATAACGGCCAGCCAAACCTGCTGCTGGAAGCCGTTCCGATGATGTTCGAATTCCGAAACATGATCCTCGAACTCATCCGCAATCCGCTGCCAAAGCATCCCGGTAAGAACGGCAGCCCCACCTATGAGATCCCCGGCGGTATCAAACAGCCAGTCGTCACCCGGCAGGCGGAGGTGAACGCATGAGCAGCCGTTTCGAGCCATTTCTGGGTCTTTCCGTCGAATTGACGGCCTTCTCCTACTTCGATCTTCTGGGAACCGGCTTGGCAGAACGCTATCTCGCCACGCTCGACACGGTGGTCGGCAGCGAGATCACCGACGCACTGCTGGCCGCTTTCACCGCCCTGCCACCCCCGGAAAGCGAGGCCCGTATCCGCGCCATGCGCACGACCATTCTCGGCAATGAATTGCTGGGAGAGGTGGCCCGCGCGCTGATCAAGCTCTGGTATTCCGGCACCTGGTTCGAGCTGTCCACCGCCTGGACGGAGCGCTTTGGCCCCAGGCCTGCGAATACCACCTTCGTCGTTTCTCCCGATGCTTATATCGAGGGTCTGCTCTGGAAGGCGATCGGAGCCCACCCTGCGGGCGCCAAGGGGCAGGGTTTCGGCTCCTGGGCCTTTCCGCCGAAAATTCCGGCTCACGCGCCCGTTCCGAGACCTGCCCTGACGCCAATTCCGCTTGTCCTCAAAGAACTGGATCAACGCCATGACGAATTATCTGCATCGACTGACGCCCGCTAAGGTCTGGCTCGGCGTCATCCCCACGCTCTGGTGGAATGACGATTTCATCGACATCGACATCGGCATCCCCTACGAGCAGGCTCTGAGTGAAATGGCGCTCGCCGGCTATGTCGGGTGCGGCGTTGGCCATAAATATCCGACGGATCTGAAAATCTTGCGCCCCGTCCTCGAACTCAGGGGATTGCGGATTTCCGAGCCTTGGGTGAGCACTTACTTCACCATCAAGGCGATGAATCGTCACACGCTTGAAAGCGTCGATGCTCAGCTCGACTTCCTCGAAGCCATGGAAGGCGGCAGCGACGATCCGCGCAGGGCCGATCTCGTCGTCTCCGAGTTTGGCGGAGCGGTCAATCCGCTTCCGGTCGCCCTGTTTCCCAATTGCCCCGAATTCTCCGAGGACCAGTGGAAACAGCTGATCGAAGGCCTGCATGCAGCCGGCGAGAAGGCCAAGGCCCGCAACCGCCGGCTCTGCTATCACCCGCATCTCGGAACCGGGGTGATGAAGACGGAAGCGATCCACCGGCTCATGGACGAGACGGATCCTCGCCTAGTCCACATGCTTCTCGATACCGCACACCAGGCGGCCGCCGGCGTCGATCCGCTGGCGCTGGCCAGAAAATACGCCCACCGCATCAAGCATGTTCACCTCAAAGACATTCGCGGCGAGGTGGTTACGAACATTCACAAGGGAGAATTGTCCTTCCAGCAAGGGATCGAGGCGGGGATCTTCACCGTGCCGGGTGACGGCTCCATCGAGACCTTTCCGGAAATCCTCGATGCGTTGGCCGAGGCGGATTTCGCCGGGTGGATCTGCATCGAGGCAGAGCAGGACCCGGCCAAGGCCAATCCGCTGCAATACGCGAAAATGGGCCGTGAATATCTGCGCAAGCTGCTTGGATGGTAGCCCGGCGCCGAGCGCTTGTTTCAGCCGGATGGCGATGTGAAGGAGGCGGGAAAGGATCTCGCCTCATACAATGCCCGGCGAGACATCATCCTGAACCACGCATTACTGGATAGTCACAGCTGGAGCGATGAAGATGGAAGAGGCACGCAGGCGAGATATATATTTCAGCTTCTTTATGTTTACGGCGGATTTGAGGCCGAATGACGCGGGCTATACAGAGGTTCTCGTCAGACATCTGAAAGCTCTTACAGAGATCGGCTACACCGGCTTCGATGTGCATATCGCCCCAGGCCCGGTTCATGCCGATCATCACGCTGAGGTCGAAAGCTATATCAGCCTCAGACGAGCGTTCGATCGGGCCGGCTTCCGGGATGTGAGGTTCACAACCAATGTGGGGACCACGCGAAGCTTCGATCCGACCTCGACCTACGAGGAACAGCGCAAGCAGGCTTTGTCCTATCTCAAATCCCGCGTCGACATCACCTCGGTGCTGGGCGGGGAGAATACGATCATGTCGGGGCCATTCCTGTACCCCTATGGTGTCTTCCCGCTGACGGATGACGGCGATGGGATCTGGAGCGACGCGCTTCAGGAGTGGATGAAGCCACGATATGCGGCGGCGGCCTCCATCTTCCGGGAATTGGCGCAATATTCTGCCGAGAAGAGGGTGAAGCTCGCCATCGAACCCGTCAAGAATTGGGAAACGCCCGGGCCGACAATGGTCTCGGAAGCGCTGGATTTTCTCGAAAGCGCCGACATTCCGGTCGGTGGCGTCACGGTCGATACAGCCCAGGTCGTGATGGAAAGCCAGGGGCCGGCAATCTTCAGGAAAAACATCGCCCGGGCAGTACAGCAGAGCCGGCTGAATTACGTTCATATCTCGGCGCCGGACCGGGGCGCTGTCAGCGACAGCTGGATTCCCTGGGAGATCATGCTGGACGAAATCGAACCGGTCTATTCCGGCCCTTATCTCGTCGAAGTCTTCAACGCGATTCCCCCCTTCGAGAGCTCGATGCGAATGACGCGCAGACGTTTCTGGCGGCCCGGCGAGGACGCGCCGGAGGCTGATGTCGACAGCGCCTACGACGTTGCGCGCGCCGCCCTGAGGACATTGGAGGAAAAGATCGCGTCCCACGGCCGTCGATCTCATTCGTGATGGCGCTCCGGCGCGCAAATGTTGGAAACAGCCCGCGAATGCTGGGGAACCAAGTCTCCGCCATGCCCGGGTGAACGTCAAACCTCAGCAAAGACCTTTCAATCAGGGAGATACCTATGGTGGCGCAATTGCCGGAGCCCATTAAAATCGTCAGGCGAGCAGGCGATGTTCGTATTCACACGTTCATTTCGGCTTTCACGGATGACAATATCGCCAACGCGACGCACATCATCGAAGGCAGGAACAAGCTTGTTCTTGTCGATGGGCAATTCCTCGTCCCCTACGCGCTGCAATTCAGGGCCTATGCCGACAGTCTCGGCAAGGAGATCGACCGGATTTACCTGTCGCACAGGCACCCGGACCATTGGTTTGGCCTGGGAGCCGCATTCAGCGACATTCCGATTCATGCACTGTCGGAAACGAAGGAGTTCCTGAGGCAGCATGGCCAGGATTCCCTGAATGACCATTGGAAACTTGGCAACCTCGCTCCGAAGACCTTGGTGATTCCCGAAAAAACCGTCCGCGCCGGCCACGAGATCATCGACGGAGTCAAATACGTATTTGATGAAGTCGTTGATACGGAGATCGATTTTCTCCTCACCATAGGTCTTCCTGATGTCGGCGTTTTTATTGCCCAAGACTTGATCTACAGCGGAACGCACCTTTATCTGACGAAATACATGGAGCATTGGATCGGGGTTTTGCAGGGCATGCTGCTGTCCGACTATGAGCTGTTCCTTCCCGGTCACGGCTTTCCGGCTGACAAAAACGAGGTTGCCAAAAATATAGAGTATTTGTCCGTCGCCATAGAGGCCGCCGGCCACGGACTCACCAATGATGCTTTCAAGCGCTTCCTGCTGGAAAGATTTCCAGAACGAAAATGCCCCGGAATATTCGACATATACATACCGCGCTTATTCGATAACGCGAGCGAGTTCTAATATTCGTCAATTCTCGTCAACAGGGGAGCCGCTGGAACATGGGCGATACATACACGGTTGGACAATATCTGGTCGACAGACTTCGCGAACTGGGTCTGGGACATTTGTTTTCGGTGGCGGGCGATTATTCGATCGAATGGGTAAACAGCTATGTCGAGAAAAGCGATATTCAGGTCATCGAAGAGGTGAATGAACTGAATGCCGGTTATGCGGCCGACGGCTATGCGAGACTGAAAGGAATTGGCGCGCTGTGCGTCACCTATTCCGCAGGCTCGCTTTGTGCGACAAATGCGATCGCCGGATGCTACGTCGAGAAAGTGCCGGTCGTCCTGATCAACGGTGCGCCAAGTGTCCAGAAAACGCTGAGATTCGAACAAACCGGCTATAGTTCGCACCACTTCATCAGCGGGCGCGAAACGGATCGGCAGGTGTTCGAATACATAACCGCCGCTACCGTTCGCATAGACAGCCCTCATCTTGCGCCAATGCTGATAGATTATGCGCTGACACAGTGCATCACGGAAAGACGTCCGGTCTATGTCGAGTTGCTGGAGGATATGGTCGACCTGGAATGCACGCGCCCGTCGAATGCATTGAAAGCGGCGCCTGACATATCCGACGAGGACAGTCTCAATCAGTCGATCGCGCAAATCAGCGAAAGATTGCAGAACGCGACCAAACCTCTGATCTGGATCGGTGTCGAGATCGACCGGTTCGGTCTTCACGACCAGGCGGAGCGGCTTATCCAGGACCTCAAAATTCCCTACGTGACCGAGCTTTTGAGCAAGGCCATCCTGTCGGAAGACGATGTCCAGTTTGCCGGGGTGTTCGATGGCCAATCGTCGTCATCCTATGTCCAGTCTTTGGTCAAAGACTCCGACTTCGTATTGGCGCTGGGCGTCTGGTTGACTGATATCAACGATTTGGGCTGGCCTATCGATCTCGACAAAACCGCATTCGCCTCATGGGATACAGTGAAATATGGCACGATCTTCAACGCACAGGTTTCGTTGGCGGATCTCGTCAACGGCTTGATCGACAAAAGGCTGACATGCAAACCCCAAAGCCTACCGGCGAAAACGGCCCGACAGGCGCCGATCGTGAATCCGACAGGCGAAATCACCTATCAGGGCTTCTACGATTTCATTCAGCAGCAGATCGACGGAAACACCATCGTTGGTGCCGACGCCAGTTTGAATTATTTCGGGAGCCTGCTTCTTGAAGTGGGGGCTCGCCGCGGCTTCATCGTCCAATCATCCTATTCGGCGATCGGTTATATTGGCCCGGCCGCGACTGGAGTTTCGCTGGCGAAGCAAGCTAACCAGAGGCTGCTGGTCTTTGCCGGGGATGGCGGGTTTCAGATGACCGCTCAATGCCTCTCGACACAAACCCGTTTCAATCTCAACCCGATCATCTTCGTGATGGACAACGGCATCTATGGCGTCGAGCAATGGCTTGCCGATGCATCGGTTTTCCATGGTAACAGGCCGTTCTACACCTCATGCATCCTGCACCGATGGAATTACAGCAAGTTGGCAGAGGTCTTTGGCTGCCGGGGCTGGAAAGTGGACACCTATGGCGAACTGGAGGATGCCATAAGCGGCGCCAAAGAAAACCTGAACAGTCCGTCCATCATCCAGGTCGTGGTGCCTCAGCGGTCAATCCCCAATAATGCGAACTGGAAAGCAAGCTAGAGCGGTTCTGGCGACGCGCACCAGGGCAGGCGATGAACTGCCGTCGCTCGATCGCTTCGACGTTATCGACCGGCCCCAACAATTTCTGCCCGCTCGCAATCGAATATCTCCTGGTCTAATCGCGCCGACAGATCGGCAAACGACTGCGGTCGTCCGAACGCATAGCCCTGGAGGGTGTGGACACCGAGCGCGGCAAGCACGTTGGCGTGCTCGAGCGTCTCCACGCCTTCGGCAATCACTTCCATATCCAACGCCCGCGCTATGTCGACCAATGAGCCGACCAGCCGGCAGCTGGGCACCGATTGCAAAATCGGCGTCACAAGCTGGCGATCGATCTTGACGCGATCCGGCCGCAGCTCGAGCAGGCCCAACAGGGAGGCGTGACCCGAGCCGAGGTCGTCGATCTCGATGTCGATACCGAAGGACTTGATGGCCTGGATGTTCTGCCGCACCTGGTCACTCAGGCTGTCCAGGAATATCGTCTCTATCAGCTCAAAACTCAACCGACCGGGCGGGATGTCATAGCCGTCGAGCTTGGCCGTCAGCTCGGGATCGTCGAGACGATCGGCGGAGAGATTGACGGAGACCCGAATGCCTTTGAGCGGGGAAGCGGAGGATTTCATATCCGACAGAACAGCCTTCAGAACGACATCGTCGAGCTCTGCGACCAATCCATTCGACGAGGCGATGGACAGGAAATGCGCCGGGGCGAGAATTCCTCGGGTGGGATGATGCCACCGCGCCAGAGCTTCGACGCCATTCACCCGGAAAGATCTGGCGTCGACCTGCACCTGGTAGAATGGGCGGATCTGGCCGAGCGCCAGCCCGGACCGCAGATCCTGGGCGAGCTGCCTTTCGTTCGCCAGTGTCGAAGCCATTTCGTCGGAAAAAATCTCGGCCCGATTCCGGCCGTTGCGTTTGGCGTGGTACAGCGCCAGATCGGATTGGGAGAGCAGCCTGGCGAAATCGGCGCTCATGGCGCTCGCAACGCCGATCGAACACCGCACGATGAGCGTCTGATCTCCGACAGGAAGCGGGCTTCCCAGACGTCTCTGAATATGATCGAGCACCGCAATCGTCCTGTCACACTCGTCCTCGGTGATGACGACAGCGAACTCATCGCCGCCGAGCCGTGCCGCGAAGTCACCCGCCGAGATCGCCTCCAATAGAATATTGCTGACATGACTGAGCACGAGGTCGCCGACCGCATGTCCGAAGCGGTCATTGATCTCCTTGAAATGGTCCACGTCTATATGAAGAAGCGCAACCTTGACGCTCTCCTGCCTGGCAAGTTCGGACAGGGCGAAATCGAAGCTGCGCCGGTTCAACAGGCCGGTGAGGTGATCGTGATCGGCCGCGAAGCGCGCCTCTGCCCGGCTCCGCTCCAGCTCCTTGTTGAGAAGCACATCCTCCGTCACATCCCATTCGGCGCCTACAAAGCACGGGTCGCCGGCGGCATCGACGAAATAACGAGCGCGCGAACGCAGGTAGCGGATCGCGCCATCCGGGCGAATAATGCGAAACTCGGATGCATAATCCGATTTGGTTTCGATCGCGCGCAGAAATATTTCGTTTGTCGCCACCAGGTCGTCAGGATGGATACTGTCCAGCCAGATGACATCGAGCGGCGCTTTCGGAACGCCATAGATCAATTTGAGCTGTTCATCCCATCGCGTCTGATTTCTTGCGATGTTGTGCTGCCAGATCCCGATCCCGGACGCTTCAAGGGCCAGCCCAAGCTGGCGAAGCAGGTTCTCAAGCTCGACATTTGTCCTGGATCGTTTGTTGCTCAAGGCGATCTCGCTATTTCGTTCGCCCGAATGTCGCATTGAACATCTTAAAGAGTGCTAATCGAGAGTACCCGCCGGCGGCAACCCGACCGCTGCAGATCCCAAATTCGCGGAATGCCGGGCGATGTCTGGCGTCGGACCGGTGCAGCCTGTGGACAAGAGCTTCCTCCGGAACCTCTTTGTCCACAGCAGCACAGCCTGAAGCTGCACCATTCTTCTCATCAGGGAGTCGTCCCTTCAAACTGACGAGACTGACCACGGCGGCAAATTTACCTTCGCATCGCGGGCCGCAGAGCGACCACCTGCGACGGCATGCTGCTTTCCACGGAGTGCGTATTGGACTGGGCATTCACTGGGCCTCTGTCACCATCCAATTGGAACTGATTGACCAGCTCGCGCAGGCGGCTTGCTTCTGAGGCTAGTGAAGAGGCGGCGGCCGTGGACTGCTCGACCATCGCCGCATTCTGCTGAGTTGCCTGATCCATGTGATTGATCGCCGTGTTGATCTCGGAAAGCCCGGTCGCCTGCTCGCGCGCCGAGGTGGCGATCGCGTCCATGGCTCGATTAATTTCGGCCACGCGTTCGCCGATCGATTTCAGTGACGTTCCGGTTTCGAGTACAAGTTTGACCCCGTGCTCGACTTCGGTCGACGACTTCTGGATGAGACCTTTGATTTCCTTGGCCGCCTGCGCGGCTCGTTGCGCCAGTTCCCGGACTTCTTGTGCGACCACCGCAAAACCCTTTCCTGCCTCACCTGCGCGCGCTGCCTCGACACCGGCGTTGAGCGCCAGCAGGTTCGTCTGGAAAGCAATTTCGTCGATGACGCCAATGATGTTGGAAATCTGCTGCGAACTGTCCTCGATGCGTCGCATGGCCTGCTCCGCCTCCGACACGATCGTGGCCGAGCGCTGGGCGCTGACATTGGCTTCCACAGAGATATTGCGCGCCTCCTCGGTGCGTTTCGTCGCCATCGCGACATTCGAGGTAATCTCGTCCAACGCGGCGGCGGTCTCCTCGAGTGAAGCGGCCTGTTGTTCCGTGCGCTTCGACAGGTCCTGGGCACCGGATGCTATTTCACCGGTACCGTTGTCTATGCTGTGTACCGTCTGGAGCACCGCGCCGATCGTCGCGCCCAATTGCCGCAGCGAAGTATTGAAGTCGTCGCGCAATGCTTCGTATTCAGCGGCAAATCGCTCCGAGATCTGGAAGGATATGTCGCCCGCGGCAAGGCGCCGGAGGCCCCCGCCCAAGGTGGTGGTTGCAAAGCGCAGCTGCTCGGCTTCGCGTTCGGCACGCTGCTGGGCTGCGGCCCGCGCCGCCTCGCTCTCACTGCGGGATTCGGCAGCTTCCTTCTCAAGCCTGACAACGTTGAGGGCATTCTGGCGAAACACTTCAACTGCGCCGGCCATTTCACCGATTTCGTCCGCGCGGCCGGCATATGGAATATCGCTGTCGAGATCTCCAGCCGACAACCGCTTCATGGCGAACGCTGTATTGCGGATCGGATTGGCAATGCCGGAAATCGCAAAGACGATACCCGCGATAGCCACGAGCAAGGCCAGCGAGGCGATCGCAGCTGTCAGCATGAAAGCGGAATTCGCGGACGCATCGCTTGCCGCTACGAAGCTTTCGGTCTGGCTGAGAATGAATGCCACCAGATCCGCCACCCCCCTGTTCACCAGCTCGGCCTGCGGCTCCATCTTCTCCTTGAAAAGCCGGACTGCCTCAGCTGTCTTGCCGCTGTCTTCGAGCGCAATCATTTGCTCCGCCAACGCGCGATATTTGTCGAGTTCCGGCTTTATCTGATTGATCAGCTGGCGCCCGCGCTCGGTGCGAACGCCCTTTTCGTAATCGCCAACAACCGTGTCGAGCCCCGATGAAGCGGCCGCGATCGCCTGCTTTCCGGTTTTGTCGTTTTCCACCGTGTCTTCGAGCAAATACCGAGCATGGGCAAGTTTCAGATCAAGAAAGTTCGCTTTGATTTCACGCGCCGTCACCAGCCGATGCACCCAGAACGTACCGACCTGTTCCGCATTTGAGCGAAGCGAGGAAATGGTGTCCAGCGAGACATAGGACAGACCAAGTATGAACATGCTGATGATGGACAGGTTCAGGATGAGAGCTTGCTTGATACTCGGGCGCTTCATGCGGGTCTCCTCTTGGGACGGTCGCTGCCGGTTAATGCGAATCTCCCATCGGATTCGATAATTTAGTATTAACTAAACGAGGAGAGTCGTCCGGTTTTCAAAATCTCTGGTGGGCGCAATTACTTCCGCGATCAATTCGAAGCCGCCTCCACTCAAAGTTACTGGAAAATAAGCAGAATTACGACTTTGCCGGACGCGGAAATTCAACGCTGCGGGCGCCGCCAGACTGCCGCCGCGTTGCGATTCGTCAGACCGCCAACATTGATAATGGGTCGTTTGATACCCTCGGCAGTCGACCGCACGGAGCAGTTCAATCGGATCCGGAAGGCTTAATTCGCGTGGTTACTTTATGTGCGCTGCACAAATTTGGCGCTTCGCGCGTGCGAGCTGCATTCGCATTCGCACAAATGATAATCACATTCTGCTCATGCATATTAAATAATCACTTCTGAAATTTCCGATTTTCTTGTTTCGCTTCTGGCTGTTACTTCCCCTTCTCTGAGTTGGCACGCGGGTTGCAAGTTCCCAAACGCCCGGTCAACGGCGACCGAGGCAGAGAGGCGCGGCATAGGCGCCGATTTCGACACCGACGTCGCAAGGTTTTTGCTGTCCGGGATCTCCCATTCCGAACGCAGATGCCGGCGGCGTTTTTTTGCGTCCGAACTCAGCAAGCAGAGGGGAACCTGCAGATGAAAAAGATTTCGACGACTGGCATTTCGACAACCGGCATCACCCGCCGCAGCATGCTCAAGACGACGGCTGCGGCCGCCCTGATCGGCGCCGTCAAGACTGCCTTTCCCTCCGGCGCATTTGCGGCCGGGACGGGTCCTGAAGTGAAGGGCGTCAAGCTCGGCTTTATTGCCCTGACAGACTCCGCACCGCTGATCATCGCCAAGGAAAAAGGCTTTTTCGACAAGCACGGCCTGCCGGAAACGGATGTCGCCAAGCAGGCCTCCTGGGGCGCGACGCGAGATAATCTGGTGCTCGGCGGCGCGGCCAACGGCATCGATGGCGCCCACATCCTCTCGCCGCTCCCCTACCTCATGCAGACGGGCAAGGTGACGCAGAACAACAAGCCGGTGCCGATGGCGATCCTGGCCCGGCTCAATCTCGACAGCCAGGGCATTTCCGTCGCCAAGGAATATGCCGAGACCGGCGTGCAGCTCGATGCCTCAAAACTGAAAGCCGCTTTCGAGAAAAAGAAGGCGGAGGGCAAGGAGGTCAAGGCCGCCATGACCTTCCCGGGCGGCACCCACGACCTCTGGATCCGCTACTGGCTCGCCGCCGGCGGCATCGATCCGAACAAGGATGTTTCCACAATCGTGGTGCCGCCGCCGCAGATGGTCGCCAACATGAAGGTCGGCAATATGGACGTCTTCTGTGTTGGCGAACCGTGGAACGAGCAGCTCGTCAACCAGGGCATCGGCTTCACCGCGGCGACCACCGGCGAACTCTGGAAAGGCCATCCTGAAAAGGCGCTCGGGATGCGCGCCGACTGGATCGAAAAGAACCCGAATGCCGCCAAGGCCCTGCTGATGGCTGTCATGGAGGCGCAGCAATGGTGCGAAAGCATGGATAACAAGTCCGAGATGGCCGAGATCCTCGGCAAGCGCCAATGGTTCAACGTTCCGACAAAGGACGTGCTTGGCCGCCTGAAGGGCGACATCAACTACGGCAACGGCCGCGAGGCCAAGGCCACCGACCTTTATATGAAATTCTGGAAGGACGGCGCCTCCTATCCGTTCAAGAGCCACGACACCTGGTTCATGACCGAAAACGTCCGCTGGGGAAATCTGCCCGGTACAACCGACATCAAGGCGCTGGTCAACCAGGTGAACCGCGAGGACATCTGGCGCGAGGCCGCCAAGGATCTGGGCGTCGCCGCGGCCGATATTCCCGCCTCCTCATCGCGCGGCAAGGAGACCTTCTTCGACGGCAAGGTCTTCGATCCTGAAAATCCCTCCGCCTATCTCGACAGCCTTTCAATCAAGGCCGTCTCCTGATCCCGCCTCCGGCGCGCGCGGCGCGCCGGCCTTCCATTCCCGTGAGGAGCGCGCTGATGTCCGCCCTGGCAAATAAAGAAACTCCCTCGATCGTCGCCTCCGCCAAGCCGGCGGCGAAGGTTCTGTCATTCTCCGGCAAGCAAGGATCGCGGATCGATTTTCGCCGTGCGGCGCTGACCGCACTCCAAAATGTCGTTCCGCCGGCCGTCGTGCTGGCGCTCGTCCTCCTCCTCTGGCAGGCGCTCTGTTCATCGGCGGACGCCTCCCTGCCGTCGCCGCACCAGGTCTGGCAGGACAGCTACGATCTCATCGCCTACCCGTTCTTCAACTACGGCTCCCAGGATATCGGGCTCGGCTGGCGCGTGCTGGTTTCGCTGCAGCGCGTCGCCTATGGCTTCGGTCTTGCCGCCGTCACAGGCGTCATCGTCGGGGCGATCATCGGCCAGTCGGTCTGGGCGATGCGCGGCCTCGATCCGATCTTCCAGGTGCTGCGCACGGTGCCGCCGCTCGCCTGGCTACCGCTGTCGCTCGCCGCCTTCCAAGATTCCAACCCTTCGGCGATCTTCGTTATATTCATCACCTCGATCTGGCCTGTCATCATCAATACCGCCGTCGGCGTCCGCAATATTCCGCAGGATTATCGCAACGTCGCCGAGGTGCTGCGGCTGAACCAGTTCGAATTCTTCTGGAAGATCATGCTGCCGTCGGCAGCCCCTTACATCTTCACCGGCCTCAGGATCGGCGTCGGCCTTTCCTGGCTCGCCATCGTCGCGGCTGAAATGCTGACCGGCGGTGTCGGTATCGGCTTCTTCATCTGGGACGCGTGGAACTCCTCGCGCCTTCCCGACATCATCGTCGCGCTCGCCTATATCGGCATCGTCGGCTTTGCCCTCGACAAGCTGGTGGCCGCGCTCGGCAAACTCGTCACCCGCGGCGCCATGGCCAACTAAGGACCATTCTGATGAACGCCTATCTCAAGCTCGATCATATCGACAAGCATTTCGATCGCGGCGGCGTGCGCGCCGAAGTCCTGAAGGATATCAACCTGACAATATCCGAGGGCGAATTCATCTCGATCATCGGGCATTCCGGCTGCGGCAAGTCCACCCTGCTCAATCTCATCGCCGGCCTGACCCCGGTTTCTTCAGGCGCTGTGCTCCTGGAAAATCGCGAGGTCAACGAACCGGGTCCGGAACGTGCCGTCGTCTTTCAGAACCATTCGCTGCTGCCCTGGCTGACGGTCTATGAGAACGTGAATCTCGCCGTCTCCAAGGTCTTCAGCCGAACGAAGACCAAGGCCGAGCGGCATGACTGGGTCATGGCCAATCTCGACCTCGTGCAGATGGCGCACGCCAAGGACAAGCGGCCCGCGGAAATCTCAGGCGGCATGAAGCAGCGCGTCGGCATTGCCCGCGCGCTTGCCATGGAGCCGAAGATCCTGCTGCTCGATGAACCTTTCGGCGCGCTCGATGCGCTGACGCGCGCCCATCTTCAGGATGCGGTGATGGAAATCCACGCCCGGCTCGGCAATACGATGGTGATGATCACCCATGATGTCGATGAAGCGGTGCTGCTCTCCGACCGCATCGTGATGATGACCAACGGCCCGGCGGCCCGCATCGGCGAAGTGCTCGATGTGCCCATGCCCCTTCCCCGCAACCGCATCGAACTCGCCTCCGACCGAACATATCTCAAATGCCGCGAAGCCGTGCTGAAGTTCCTCTACGAACGCCATCGGTTCATCGAAGCCGCGGAGTAGGCCCCCTCGGCGATTGCGGACATAACCCGCTGCCCGATTGCCAATCGGGCAGCGGTACGCATACTGGCCGCATGCAGCAATCAGACAACCAGCCGGCCGCCATCGATGTCGTGCTCTGGCAATATCCGCAGAACGGAAGCGATGGGGAGCGCTGGATACGGTCGCTGTCCTCGAATGAGCGAGAGCGCGCCGCGACCTATCGCTTCGAACGCGACCGGACCTCGTTCATCGCCGGCCGCTATCTGCTGCGGCAAGTGCTGAGCGCGCATACCGAAACGCGGCCTGACAAGGTCGTGTTGCTGGCGGATGCGCACGGCAAGCTGGCGGTCGAGGGCGGCGACACGCTGCAGTTCAGCCTTTCCAATGCCGACGGGCTGGTGGCGGTCGCCGTCGCTTCGGAATGCGCGCGCGTCGGGATCGACTGTGAACGCGCTGATGCCGAGGTCGAAGCGGCGGCGGTGGAGAGCTATTGCAGTCCGGACGAACGGCGGTGGCTCGATCAAGTGCCTGCGGGCGAACGGCCGCGTGCGGCCGTTGCCCTTTGGACGCTGAAGGAGAGCCATCTCAAGGCGCTCGGGGTGGGCTTGCGCGGGGATGCCCGCAGCGTCGCCTTTTCCTGGCAGGACGGCATCCCCGTTCTGGTTCACAGCGGCGAACCGGACCGGCAATGGCATCACCGCCTGGTCGAGAGCGGCAGCCAGCACGTCGTCGCACTGGCCGCCCGCTCATCATCCGCCGCGCCCGGCATTCATGTCCTGACGTTTCAGGACGAGAGCATGCCGTCCCCATAGCCGACCCGGAGCTGATGCGGCATGGCGGAAGCTGCCTCCGTCGCCCAGACCAGCTGCGCATTGTCGGGTTCGGCATCGAAATGCTGCCGGCCGAGAATCGTGTTGACGATCTTGGCGCTGCGCCAGGCCATGAGACTGAGCTGCGAGTCGGCGATGCCGTGCGAGTATCGGCCGGCATTCTGGGCAAACAGCCGGTTGGACCTCGGGCCTGTCCACTGCATCGTGTAGTCGTCGTTCAAGGTGGGATATCCATTTCTGTCGAGGCTGATCCTTTCGCCGAGCGAACCGAGCGCATCCGGCAAACGGAACCTGTAGCCGGTGGCCAGCACCACCGCATCGGCATGCAGCACCTCGATCCCGCCGTCGAAATGGTTGCGGACGATCAGCCGATAGGCATTGCCGTTCCGCTCCATCTGGATCACGTCGCGGTTCGGCGACAGAGATGCGTTCAGCGTGCTCTGATCGAGATACCGCAGCGCGTAGAGGCGTCGGTAGATCGAGTGGATCGTCGAGATCGACAGGCCGTCGCTGGTCAGGATCGAGTTCTTCAGCGCCGCCTGTTTCTGCTCGCCGCTGAGCTTCAGATAGGCCTGCACATATTCCGGCGAGAAGACCTGGTTCGAAAACGGCGTGTCGTTGATCGGCTCGAAATTGTGGCGCCGGCTGATCCAGGTCAGCTCCTTGATCGAGCTGGCATCCCCAAGCAGCGCGTCGACCACCTCGCCGCCGCTCTGGCCGCCGCCGACCACGACGATGCGGCCGGCGCGAAGATCCTTGAGACGCGACTTGGCATCGCTGTTGTGGAAGCAATCGGGCCCAAGGAAGGGTTTCGCCCAGTCGGGCACGAAGGGCGAAGACCCCGTACCGATCACCAGATTCGTCGCTTCTTCCTGGCCGTTGTCGAAGCGCAGGACGAAACGGTCGTCGCGGTGCTCCACGTCGCGAATTTCAGTTGCGTAGCGCAAGCCGTCAACGCCATTGGCGACCCAGGCGAGATAGCGCGCAAATTCCTGCCGGGGAACGGCCTCGTAATTGGCGTTCAGGAAGGCGTAGAGCCGCTTATGCGCCACCAGATAGGAGACGAACGACCAGCGGCTCGTCGGCAGGACCGGCGTGACGAGGTCCTTCAGGAAGGATGATTGCAGCTCGACCCCGGGCATCATCATGCCGGGATGCCAGTCGAACGAGGCTCGCCGCTCGAAGAAGCGGCTGCGCACTTCGGGCACGGATTCCAGCAGGCAGGCAAGGCTCAGATTGGAGGGACCGATGCCGATGCCGGCAAGATCGAGCGGCTCGTTGAGGGCATCCCTGCGGGTAAAAGCGACGGTCATGCGTTATCCTTCTCTGTTTCCTTGAGACGCAGGGCAAGCCTTGAATGGAAGGCGGGAGACCCGATCATGTGCAGATGGTTGGTGCCGGTGATGATTTCGGCCGCGCGAGCCCGCGGCGACAGGCGGCGCCAATCGATCAGGTTGAGGCCGCGGTTGAGGCTGTCATCGGCCGCCCAGGGATAGATCGGCACGTCATGGGGAACGAGCCGGTGCTTGCGGAAGATCAGGGCGTTGTCGATCAGCACCCAGAACGTATGCTCGCGGCTGCTGATGTCGGGCCCGTCTGTGGGAAGCGGATCCTTCTCGTCGCCGACGAAGCGCAGGAACTGCTCGTAGGTATCGGCGTCCATCGTCGACAGCAGCCGGTCCGATTCGGGCCGCATCGCCGTCTTTTGCAGCCATGCCTGCACGTCCCGGTGCAGCATGTCGCGTTCGCCGGGCCGGAACCTCGGCTTGGCGCCGATGGCAAATTCCGATCCGAGGTCGCAGACATCGACCATCGCCATCATCCTGACGTCGACCTCGTTAGCAAGGGTGCGGGCGGCCTCGTAAGCCAGGAGCCCGCCCCAGGACCAACCGAGGAAAGTGCAGGGCGCGCCGCCGCTGTGCTTCCTGATATAGTCGACATAGCTCTCGATGATCTCTTCAACAGGCGCCCCGACTTCCTTCTTCTCGGACAGCGAGTGGCAAATGAAGCCGGTCGCCGGCTGATCGGCGCCGAGATAATCGACGAGCTTCACATATTCGCGGGTGCTGACGAGGAGCCCCGGGAAGCAATAGAGCCGCGGCTTGGCGCCGGAGGCGCGCAGCACGATCACCTCGGAGAGATCGCGCTCCTCCCCCTGCTCCATCACGCCGGCAAAGGCGCGAATGGTCGGGTTGTTGAAGATATCGGCGACGGTGAGCGGGATCTTCGGCCGGCGCTGCCTGAGCTGCGTGAGGATGCGGATCGCGCCCAGCGAATTGCCGCCGATGGCAAAGAAATTATCCTCGACGCTGATCGCTTCCAGCTTGAGAACCCGGCGCCAGACATCCAGCACCTCCTCTTCGAGCGCGGTCGCCGGCTCGATGATTGCGCGTTTGACCGGCTGGGGTGCGGGCAGCGCGAAGCGGTCGAGCTTGCTGTTCGGATTGGTCGGCATCTTCTCGAGTTCGACCACGGCCGCCGGCACCATATAGGATGGCAGGCTGCGCTCGAGGCCGGCGCGCACCGTCTCGACGTCAAGCCTCTCATCCTTCTTCGGCACGACATAGGCGACCAGCGCCTTTTCGCCGCCGGCATCGTCATCGCGCAGAACGACCAGGGCTTCGCCGACGCCGGGCTGCTGGAGGAGTGCGGCTTCGACCTCGCCGAGTTCGATGCGGTATCCCCGCAGCTTCACCTGATGATCGACGCGGCCGACGAATTCGACCGTTCCGTCCTCGCGCCAACGTGTCAGGTCGCCGGAGCGATAGAGCCGGCCGCCCTTCTTGGAAAATGGGTCGGGGATGAAACGGTCGGCGGTCGCATCTGCTTTGCCGAGATAGCCGCGCGCGATGCCCTCGCCGCCAATATAGAGTTCGCCGGTCACGCCGATCGGGCACAGGTTGAGATCGGGATCGAGCACATAGACGCGCCGCAGCCCGACCGCGCGGCCGAGCGGCGCATAGACGCCCTGGAACTTCGTGCCGGCCCTGACCTTCCAGACCATCGGCGTCATGATCGTTTCCGTGGGACCATAGCCGTTGATCAGCCATTCCGACTTCAGCGCCCGCGACAGAAGATCGAAGGTCGTTTGCGCCAGCCCCTCGCCGCCAAAGGAATAGAGCCGCATCGGCGGCGCGCTGTCAGTGCTATCGGCCCATTCCGCCAGCTGCTGCAGATAGGTTGTGGGAATGCTCGCATTGTTGGCGCCATGCTTGCGCATCGCCGTCAGCGTCTCCTCAGGCGTCCAGAGCGGCTGGTCGGGAAGAATGATGCTGCCGCCTTCCATCAGCGGGTTCATCCACCGCTCATGGCCGCCATCCGAACTGAAGGGCAGGAAGGGCAGCTCGCGGGATTCCGAGCTCATGCCATAGACGCGCGAGGTATTCTGCAGATGGTGCGTCAGCGGCCCGTGCTCGACGGCGACGCCTTTCGGCAATCCCGTCGAGCCCGAGGTGTACATGACATAGGCGAGCTGGTCCTTGTGCGTGGGAACATAAAGCGGCGTATCCGGCTCGCCCTCGAGATCGAGCTTGTCGAGTTCGAGGACGGTCGCGTCGAGTTCTTCCGGCAGGCGGTGGCGCAGCCAGCTATGGGTGAGCACGATCTTGACGCCGCCATCGCGCAGGATGTGGTGGTTGCGCACCGGCGGATGGTCAGGCTCAACGGGAATATAGGCGCCGCCGGCCTTCAAGGTCGCGAGGATGCCGACGATCGCCTCCGGCGAGCGCTTGATGAAGATTGCGACCGTCACTTCGGCGCGAACGCCGAGTTGCCGCAGCCGATGACCGAGGCGGTTGGTGCTCGCCTCCAGCCAGCCATGGCTCCACTCCTCGTCGCCATAGACGATCGCGGTCTTGTCTGGCGTGCGGCGCGAATGGGCCGAGATCAGCTCGTGCACCGGCCGGTCGTCATTGACGGCGTCATCCTCATAGGGCGCCGACAGCCAGTCGAGCTCGTCGCTGCCCATGAGTTCGATATCCCTGATCCTGAGATCGGGCTTGGCGACGATCTGCTCCAGCACCAGGCAATAATGCCTGGAGACACGGGCAATCAGGGCGTCGTCATAGAGATCGCCGGCATAGTCGATCAGCCCGTACGCGCCGCCATCCGTGCGAGCCTCGACGACTAGGGAGAGCTCGCTGTCGGCGCGTGCGCCTGAGGGTTCCAGGTTCGTCGCCTGCCTCGGGACGGGATAAGGTTCGCGGAATTCGAACAAGGCCTTGACCACGGCCTCCTGGGCGGCTGCCTCGTCGACAACAAGTTCCTGCGTGATGCGCTCCAGCGGCACGAGGCGGGCAAGCCCCTCCTGCGTCACCGACGAGATCGCCGCGACGACATCGTCGAGCGAGTGTCTCGAGGTCAGCGAGAGCACAAGGGGAAGAACCTGCTCGGCGCGGCCGCGGCTGGCGAGATGTTCGGTGCGGGGCCGCGCGACAAGCAGGCCGGTCAGCAGGGCATAGTTGCCGTTGTAGCGCGCCAGAAGCGCGCAGAAGGCGGCGTGAAGCACGCGCTCGACGTGAACGCCCTTCCCCCTCGCATGCCGTTCGAGTTTGCTCCAGAGCTCGGGGGCGATCGAAAACCGATGCTCGGCGCGCGCCACGCCTGCCAGCCCACCGCTGTTGAAACGGGTCGGGAAGGTCGAGGCCGCATAGTCCAAACCTATCGCATCGCGCCAGTAGGCAAGCGCCTGCCGCGCCTCATCCGTCTCCAGCCAATCGGCCTCGCGCGCCCCGGCGGCGATTTCCACCGGCTGCATATCGCCGGCGGGTTCGCCATCGAGAATGCTGGCCAGCGACCCGGCAAGAACGGATTTTTCGCGGTCGTCGCAGATGATCGGATGCAGCATGATCGTCAGCAGCGACTGCCCATCGGCAAGCCGGATGATCTGGATGCGTGCGCCTGGCCCTTCCAGGAGATCGAAGCGCTTGTCGCGGAAGGCTTTCCGTGCGGCCAAGGCATCGGGCTCGGAAAGAGCCGCGCCGTCCTTGCCGAGGATATCGAGCGGCACTTCGCTCGACGCGCCGCGATATTGCTCGATGCGGCCGCCCGCCAGCCGGCGGAAGCGGAAGGCAAGCGATGGATTCTGCGCCACGAGCGCGCGGCAGGCGCCGGCAATCGTCTCGACGTCGATCGCGGCGCTCAGCCGCAGCCCTATGACCTGAGCGGGAAAGACCGTGTAATTGCCGATCTGCTCCAGCGACCAGATGCGCTTCTGCGCGATGGTCAGCGGAAAGCTCTCGAAGACGGCGTCCACTGCGTCGGTCGGACGGGCATCGGCGAAATTGGTGATCTGCTTGTTCATCTTGCCATCCAGAGGTTTTCAGAGACGCGCATCGCCGGCCATCGCCGAGCGCAGGGAGAGCGGGCGGGGATCGGTCCACACGTCGCGGATATGGGCCAGGCATTCCTGGCGCGAACCGGCAAAGCCCGCGGCCTTCCAGCTCACCGGAATCCGCTTGTCCTGCGGCCAGACCGAGTAGTGGTGCTCGGTGTCAATGACGACGATCCAGAGATCGTCGCGGGGCTCAAGATTGTCCATTCGAAACTCCTGCAGAGATGGATGTCATGCGCAAATGACGGATCCTGATGGCCGCGGTTTAGAAAATTGATGAGAATTTTTTTCTTCGCCTCACCCTAAATCGGGCCGAAGGTGGATCGTCATTCTACCAAATCGGCACAGGAGCAGGCTTCATGCTCGCAGCGTCAAATGTCTTGCCGATCAAGGAGAACATCATGGATTTCGATGCCGCCAGACAGAGGCGGGCTCTGCAGTCGCGGAGCTACATCAGGCTCGCCCCCAACATCGTCCACCTGAAGACCGCGCATGGACAGCACGAAGCCGCCTTCGAGGCCGAGGCCGGCGTCGCAACGATCGCCTTCTACCACGGCGAGCCGCCGCAATCGGCGGAGCTTCTGATGGCGGCGGCCGAAGCGGTGACGGCGGAGGATCGCTCGATCAAGTCGGTCGTCTTCGAAGGCCATCAGGCAGGCCTTCCCCATCATATTTCAAGCACGGGGAAGCTCGATTCCGCGGTCCTCTGGCAATGGCCGTCGCTGTGGCTGCCGCAGCTGACCTATCCGCTGCCGCCGGTACGCGAGATGACCGCCGGCCGCTATCATCCGCGCCGGCCGGCAAAGCCGAAGGGCACCGTCTACCAGCGTTTCATTCCCTGGCTGGAGCGGGACATCAGCTTCCGCGTGGTCGATCCCGAGACCGATCTTGCGGCCTTCCACCGCTGGATGAACGATGAACAGGTCAACACGATCTGGGAGGATTCGGGCTCGATCGAGAAACACCGCGAGATCCTGGAGGAGCGGATCGCCGATCCGCATGTGCTGCCGCTGATCGGCAGTTTCGCCGATATCCCCTTCGGCTATTTCGAAGTCTATTGGGCCAAGGAGAACCGGCTCGGTCCCTTCTACGATGCCGATGATTACGATCGCGGCTGGCATGTGGCGATCGGTGAGCCGGATCATCGCGGAAAAAAATGGATCAGCGCCTGGCTTCCCTCGCTGATGCATTTCATCTTCCTCGACGATCCCCGCACGCAGCGCATCGTCGGCGAGCCGCGCGCCAGCCACGAGCAGCAGATCCGCAATCTCGACCGCTCGGGCTTCGCCAAGGTCAAGCATTTCGATTTTCCGCATAAGCGGGCGCTGCTCGTGATGCTGAGCCGCGAGCGTTTCTTCGGCGATCATCTCTGGGTGCCGGCATCATGAACGACATGAGCGAGATGAGCGGCAGCCTGCGGAAAGGGCGGCTTGCGCCGGAAGATCTTGCCAGCCCGCACCTTTTCAGGCTGCTGCTGCGGCTCGGGCTGCCCGCCATGTTCGGCCTGTCGATCAACGCCGCCCACCACACGATCAACATGATCTTCGTCGGCATGATCGGCGAAGACCAGATCGCCGCGATCATGATCGTGCTGCCGGTCCTGATGCTCGTCGCCGCTTTCGGCGAAGGCATCGGCGTCGGTGTGGCGACCGAGGTCGGGCGCGCACTCGGCGCCGGCAACCGGTCGAGAGCCAGCACCCTTGCCTCGGTCAGCCTTGCCGCCGGCGTCGCCTTCGGCGCCGCAAGCGCGGTTGCGATCGCAGCCTTTCCCTCGGTTCTGCTGTTCGGCGCCACATCAGCGATCGAGCCGCTGGCACAGCATTATCTCCTCGTCATCGTGGTCTCGATTCCACTGACGATGGCGCAGATCATTCTCGACTTTCTGGCAATAGCCGAGGGCAATGCCCGCTTCAGCATGTGGACGCTCGTCGCCTGCTTCGCGCTGAACATCATCCTCGACCCGATCATGATCTTTGGCTTCGGTCTCGGCCTGCAGGGCGCGGCGATGGCAACCATCCTCTCCCAGCTCGTGGCGCTCTCGATCTACGGCGCCTATCATGCGAGGCGGCTTGGGACGATCCGACTGACGTTCGGCTGGCCATTCGGCGACCTCAGGCATCTCAAGGCGGTCCTTGCTGTGGGCGCACCGACGACGCTGACGAGCCTCGCGACGGCGGGCGCAATCGCTGCGATGCTGTCGGTCGCCGGCACCTATCACGGTGAAGACGGCATCGCCGGCGTCGGCATCGCCTTGCGGCTGCTTGCGGTCGGCGCTTTGCCGGTCATCGGCATTTCGCTCGGGGCGCAGTCCATCCTGAGCTTTGCCTGGGGGCGCGGGGATATCTCCCGGGTGCTGGCGGCAGCCCGCATGCTCTCAGTTGTCACGAGCGCGGTCGGCGGCGTCTACGGGCTGGCAGCGATCATCTTTTCCGAGCGTCTTGCCGCGTTTTTCACCGACGAAGCTTCCGTGCTTTCGATCGCCGGCCAGGCGATCGTCGCAACCCATCTTCCCTTCCTGCTGTTCGGCCTCCGGCAGACCGTGCTGATCCTCTTCCAGGCGCAGGGCAGGCCGAACGCCGCCCTTGCCGTCGGCCTGGCGCAGAACGGATATCTTCTCTTTCCGCTGCTTGCGCTGCTGCCGCCCTTCTTCGGATTCTCCGGCCTGCTCTGGGCCATGTTCCTGGCTTCGGCGCTCACTGGCCTGTTGTCATGCTTCTGCCTCGCCCGATCCCTCGGCGCGCTCCGGCAGCGCTCGGACGAACCTCTGACATCAATCCGTCCCTATCCCCGCTTTTGTCCATGAGAGGATTATCATGAACCAGTCCTTCAGCCCCCGCGACCTTGGCGCCCATGCGGCCGCCGACGATCTCTTCACCCCCGTCCATCCGGCCGCCTTCAACGCCGTCTCGCCGCCGATCTTCCAGACCTCGCTCTTTACCTATGATAGCTACGAGGCGATGGAGGATGTCTTCGCCGGCCGGACGCGCAACTTCATCTATTCGCGCGGTGACAATCCGACCGTTCGCGAATTCGAACTGCTGGTCGCCCGCCTCGAAGGCGCGGAGGATGGGCGCGCCTTTTCCAGCGGAACGGCCGCCATCACCTCGACCATTCTCAGCCTGGTGGAAGCGGGCGACCGCGTCGTTGCCGTCCGCCATCTCTATAATGACGTCTATCGCCTTCTGGTGAAGCTGCTCGGCCGGCTCGGCGTCACCGTCGATTTTGTCGATCCCTCCGACCATGACGAGGTGCGCAAGGCGCTGCCGGGCGCCAAGCTGCTCTATCTCGAAAACCCGTCTTCCTTCATCTTCGAGCTTCAGGACATCGTCGCGCTGTCGGCCATGGCGAAAGAGGCCGGCGTGACGACCATCATCGACAATAGCTGGGCGACGCCGCTTTTCCAGAAGCCGGTCCAGCATGGCGTCGATATCGTCGTCCACGCCGCCTCGAAATATCTCGGCGGCCATAGCGATACGGTCGCCGGCGTCGTCGTCGGCTCGAAGGAGGCGATCGCGAAGATCAACTCGACATCCTACCCTTATGTCGGCGCCAAGCTCGCGCCCTTCGAGGCCTGGCTGCTGCTGCGCGGCATGCGCACGCTGCGGGTGCGCCTCAAGGAGCACGAGCGCAGCGGGCTTCTGCTCGCCGATCGGCTGAAGCAGCATCCCGGCATCGCGCGTGTCCGCCACCCGGCCTTTCAGGACCATCCCGGGCGGGCGACGCTTACGGGTTATGCCGGGCTCTTCGCCTTCGACCTCACGCCCGATATCGATGTCGCGCGCTTCGTCAACGCGCTTCGCGAGATCCGCCTCGGCGTCAGCTGGGGAGGGCCGGAAACGCTGGTGGTTCCGGCCAAGGTCGCGCTGCAGATCCCCGACCGGATGACCACCTTCATCCGGTTCGGCGTGAGCGAGCAGACGATCCGTTTCGCTGTTGGGCTGGAAGAGCCGGAATTGCTGTGGAACGATTTGCAGCAGGCGCTGCACGCCGCGAAGCGGTGATTTCCCGCGGGCGCTCGTGATCGGGGCGGGCAGGCTCGGTCATTGCCAGATGGCAATGCTGCTCCGCCGCCTTGATCATGAAATTGACGAGCGTTCGGGAAACGCCGAGCTCGGCCGCGATATCCTTCTGCGGCACGCCGTTCAGGCGATGGCGGATGAAGGCGTCGTTGGTGCGCTTCGGCAGCGCCTCGAGCGAGGCCAGCACGTCGCGCAGGGTTTCGGCGGCGACCAGTTGATCGAGCACGGTGGGAATGGGCGCCGTCATTTCCTGAACCTGGTCGATCGACCTATAGTTGTTCATCTGCTGGCGGCGCCGGCGGCTCTCGTCGAGTGCGAGGTTATAGACCATCCGGAAGGCATAGCCGATCGGGCAACGGACGCCCTCGACATTGACCCCATAAGCTTTGATGACACCATCCTGAAATATATCCTCAGAATATGACCTTGATTTGATAACGCTTTCAATCGTTTTGAGGAGCTTGTCCTTGTTTTCGATCATGGCGTTGACCACGGCATTTCCGTTCACATCACGATGCGATGCTCGCATTGTCCTGTACCTTTTTTACAAATGGAAAATCAGGCTCTGTCGTTGCTGGTCGGTGCGGTCTTGGCATTCCTTTATCGAAGGAAGCTACACGATGTGATTGCAGTGTCTATTTTAAGGTGATAACAGGAGTCAAGTTTAAATCGACCGAGTGAAGGCGAGAAAAAATGAGACGAACAGTCGAGATTCTGACCGGCAAGGCGGAGCTCTGCCGATCGATCATGGGGGCTTTGCCCGACTGGTTTTCGGAACCCGAGGTCATCGAGGCAAGCGCCCGGGCGGTCGAGGAACTGCCGGTGTTCGGATATATCGAGGCGGATGTCGTCACCGCCATGATCGCCCTGAAGCCGCACCTGCCTGATGCCGTCGAGATCGCGCTCATTGCGACCCGGCCCGAATATCACGGCCGCGGCGCCGGACGCCATCTCGTCGATGCGGCCGAACGATTCGCCCATGAATCGGGCGCCCGGCTGCTGACGGTCAAGACGCTGGCGCCGCGCGGCCGCGACGAGCCGCAATTCGAGGCGACGCGGCGCTTCTATGACCGGACCGGCTTCATCAGGGCCGAAGTCTTTGCAAAACTCTGGCATGAGGATCATCCGTGCCTGTTCATGGTCAAACCGCTCATGGAGACGCAGCTGAGCAGGACCGCGCTTTGAGACGACGAGACTTTCTTCTTGGCGCGTTGGCAATGACCGGCGGCCCCGCCATCGCACGCGCTGGCGATGCCAACGTCGTTTCACTCGATTACGGACTGGCATCGACGATGCTGGCGCTCGGCAGCGTGCCGCGCGCAATCGCTTCCCTCAGGAACTGGTCGGAATGGGTGGTCGAGCCGGCGATGCCCTCAGGCGTCGTCGATATCGGCACCACAGCCGAGATCAATCTCGAAGTCCTTACAAGCCTCAGGCCATCGCTCATCCTCACTACGCCTTTCCTTGCGGCGCTGGACGAAAAACTATCCCGGATCGCGCCAGTGGAAATCTTCACCGTCTATGCCGAGAATGGCGAAGCGCTCGACCGCTCCTACGCCGAAACACTGCGTCTCGGCGCCATGATCGGGCGGCAGAGGGAAGCGGAGGCATATCTCGCCCGCGCCGACGCCACCTTCGGCCGGCTGCGCGACCGAATGAAAGGCCTGTCCACGCGCCCGGTCGCCGTCATCAACTTCATCGACCAGAGGCATGCGCGCATCTATGGCGGCCCCGGACTTTACGGCGGCGCGATGCGCCGGATCGGCATCGAGAACGCCTGGAAAGGCGAGGCGAGCTACTGGGGATTTCAGACGATCGGCCTAGAACAGCTCGCCGAACTCGATGAAGAGGCGCATCTTGTTGTCGTTTCGCCACTGCTTCCGCCCGATGTCCTGACCCGGCTTTCCGAAAGCCCGCTCTGGACCAGCCTTCCCTTCGTCCGGCGGCAGCGGATCTCGGTCGTTCCAGGCGTGCTGATGTTTGGAATGGTCCAGGAAGCCCTGCGCTTTTCGACTTTGATGGTCGGCGTTCTGGAGACTGCTGCCTGATGAAAGCGCAAATTTCCGGCTTTGGCGCGCCCGCCCTCGCGGCGCTGCTGCTGTTTTCCGGCCTCGGCCTGGCTCTCCTCGACCTGCTGCCGGCGTTGCCGCATCTGGAGACATCAGGCGGATACGACGCCCAGCACCTTCTCCTTCTCTATTCGACGCTTCCGCGCATGGCGACGGCCCTGATCACCGGCGCCGCCCTCGCGCTGTCGGGCACGATCCTGCAGCAGGTGCTGCGCAATCCGCTCGCTTCGCCGACGACGCTTGGCGTTTCGGCCGGGGCGAATCTGGCGCTGGTCTCCGTCATGCTCGCCTTCCCCTCGCTGACGGGATGGGGCCGCGACGCGGTCGCGCTTGCCGGAAGTGCCGCTGCCGCCTTCGCCATCTTCTCGATCAGCGCCCGGCACGGCTTCTCGCCCTTTTCCCTCATCCTCTCGGGCATGATCATCGGCCTGTGGTGCGGAGCGGCGGCGGCCATCCTGATATTGATGAACGATCAATATCTCTCCGGGATCTTCATCTGGGGCGCTGGATCGCTCTCGCAGCAAAGCTGGGCGATCCCGATATCGCTGCTGCCTAAGGTAGCCCTCCTCGCCGGCCTTGCCTTTCTCGCCGCGAGGCCGCTGGCGCTGAGCCAGCTCGGCGATGCCGGCGCGACGAGCCTCGGTCTGCCGATCAAATGGTCGCGCGGCGTCATCCTGGCAATCGCAATTGCGCTGAGCGCGCTGGTCACCAGTGCCGTCGGCGTTATCGGCTTCATCGGACTGGTCGCCCCGCAGATCGTTCGGCTGGCCGGCGCACGCCGCGTCGTCAGCCAATTGATCTGGTCGCCCATTGCCGGCGCCGGCCTTCTTCTTCTGACCGACGAGGCGATCAAGCTCCTTGCCCCCGGCGACTTCGTGCCGACAGGGGCAGTAACCGCGCTGCTCGGCGGACCGATCCTGATCGCTCTGTTGCCGCGCCTTGCCACCGCCAGCCGCACGCCGCCAGGCATGGCTTCGCCAAGAGTTGCCGTCGCCAACAGAACGGTATCGCTTGGCCTGCTGCTTCTCGCTGTCGCCGCGCTGGCAGCGGCAGCGATCTTCTTCGGACGCGCGCCGGACGGCGCCTGGGCGTGGCTGCCGGCCGCCGCGTGGGATGACATCCTTCCCCTTCGCCTGCCGCGCGTCGCCGCAGCTTTCGGCGCCGGAACCGTGCTCGGCGTGACCGGGCTGATCCTGCAGCGGCTGACCGGAAACGAAATGGCAAGCCCCGAAGTGCTCGGGGTTTCGGCCGGAGCGACGCTCGGCGTCGCGGCCGCCATGTTCGCCTTTGCCGCGCCAGGACTGACGGTGCAGCTTGCCTTTGCCGGCGGCGGCGCGCTTGCGGTTCTACTGCTGATCTTCCTCTTGAGCGCCCGTTCGGGCTTCGGCCCGAACCGCGTGCTGCTCGCCGGCATCGCCTTCGGCGCGATCCTCGACGCCGGGATCGGCGTGCTGGCGGCCAGCGGCGATCCGCGCGGTCTGGCGCTGATCCGCTGGATGTCGGGCTCGACCTATTTCGTCGACAACAACGTTGCCGCAAGCGCCCTCATCATTGCGCTTGCCTGCCTCATCGCGGCCTTTCTCGCCAGCCGATGGCTCGCCCTGCTGCAGCTCGGCTCGGAAACGGCGAGTGAACTCGGCCTCAGGATCGCTCCGGCACGCGGCGTCCTCTTTGGGCTTTCGGCGATCATGACGGCCGCCGCCACGCTCGTCGTCGGCCCCTTGAGCTTCGTCGGACTGATGGCGCCCCACCTCGCCCATGGCCTCGGACTTCGCCGTCCCTCCATCCAGCTCCTCGCCGCCGCGCTGATCGGCGCGACCCTGCTCGTCATCGCCGACTGGGCCGGCCGCATGATCGCCTTTCCCTACCAGGTCCCTGCGGGTTTGATCTCGGCCCTGGTTGGGGCGCCGATGCTGCTGTTCGTTCTGCGCGGGCGACCTTAAGGGGCCGCCGCCTTCATACCGCCAATGCTTCGGCGTCGACGCCTGCAGGGATGCGCAACGGACACGAAGGATCGGTCGCAGCGCGCCATACTGCCTCGACGACGTCGACGGGCTGTGTCAGAGCGGTCGCCGACTGCTGCTCCCACGAAGCGAATACGTCTGCGACGACCGACGAATAAGCCTCCGGGAAGCCGCCCTGTTGTTGAATCCGTGAGCGCGCCGTATCGCCGAACCGAGTCTCCGGCGCGCGCCCCGGGAGCACGATCCTCACGCGCACATTGAAGGGCTCGAGCTCGAGCGCGACAGACTCGGTGAACGCGTTCACCGCAGCTTTGCTGGCCGTATAGACCGAGAGGAGCGGGAGCGACTTGAGCGTCACGCTCGACGTGACGTTGACGATGACCCCCTCCTGCCGCTCCCGCATCTGCGGCAGAACCGCTTGCGTCATCGCGATCGTTCCGAGAGTGTTCGTCTCAAAAACATCGCGAGCGATCTCCATTGGCGTTCCCTCAACGGCGTTGAGCCAACCGATGCCGGCGTTGTTGACCAGCACATCCACAGGACCAGCGGTCTCAACAGCAGCGCGGATGCTTTCAGGGCTCGTGACATCAAGCGCAACGATCTTGAGATGGTCCGAGATCGGCAGAAGGTCTTGGCGCGGCATTCGCATGGTGGCGATCACCTTCCAGCCATGCGCGAGAAAGAACCTGCCAATTTCCAGCCCGAACCCCGACGAGCATCCTGTAACGAGAACGGTCTTCATATCTGTCTCCTATCCTTGCTGACAGCGATAGATGTAGACGGCGATGCCGCTACTGAATATCATGCATCGTCCTTGTTTCATTATCAGGAGTATCGATGAGCGACCCTCTGGCCGAAATGGTCACGCTGCTGCAGCCGGCGGCGCGCTATTCGAAGCTCGTCAGTGGCGCAGGGACGTGGCGCGTTGAGCGCCAGGAGACGGGCCAGCCTTTCTACTGCGTCGTCCTGGAGGGTTATGCGCGGCTGAGCGCGGAGGACAAGCAGCTCACGCTGCGCGAAGGCGACTTCATCCTGATCCCGGCCGCCCATGCCTTCACGATGTCGAGCCTCGACGACGGATTGTCCCCCGGCATCGATCCCCTCACCGTCACCATGCTGCCTGTAGAAACGCGTCACGGCGATCCCGAAGGGGCTCCGAATGCACGATTGCTGGTCGGCCACTTCGCTTTCGGCTCGCCCGATGCGACTTTGCTGGTTTCCCTGCTGCCGCGGATCATCCATATCCGCGGCGACAGCAGACTGTCGGCCATCGTTCAGCTCGTCACTGACGAAGCCCGCGCCGAGCGGCCGGGAAAGAACATGATCCTGGCGCGGCTGCTGGAAGTATTGCTTGTCGAGGCGCTGCGCTCGAATGCTGGGGAGAAGGCGCCGCTTGGAATTCTGCGTGGCCTAGGCGATCCACGCCTTGCTGTGGCTATCCGTCGGCTGCATGAAAATCCCTCCAAGGAATGGACGGTGCAGCAGCTTGCCGGCGAGGCTGCCCTGTCGCGGTCGGCGTTTTTCAATCGCTTTCGTCGCGCTGTGGGCATAGCGCCGATGGAATATCTGATATCGTGGCGCATGGCGCTCGCCAAAAACCTGCTGAGCCAGGAGGATATCGGCATTCAGGAGATCGCCGAACGCGTCGGCTATGGCTCCGCAAGCGCGTTCAGCACGGCATTTACGCGCTTTGCCGGATTGCCGCCCTCAAGATATGCCGAGCAGTCAAAAACCATTTCAAACGCCGCCGCATGACGAGCGGCGTCAATGCCGCCCGTCCGGCAGCGGACAGGCTTCGCCGCAGCCGCCGACATCAGGCAGGTTATAGCGCAGGCAGCAGACTTTGCGGCGAGCAAATTCGAGGCCGCATTGCTGGCGCGCGATGCGGATCATGCCGAACATCGGATTGCGCCGGCCGCACGGCCATGCGGCTTCGTCAAGCAGCGCCAGACCGCCTTCGACGAGAGCGGGCTCGTGGCGGTGGGCGATCTCTTTCAGGATCCAGGAAAGATATGCCGCGGCATTGTTCCAGAGAAGCTTCGGCGCCACGCCGGCATTGGCCGCGATCGCCGCGATGACCGGTTCGGCATGGCCGAGCATCAGCCGGTGAAGCTCGGCAGCCGGATCGGCCGCAGCCTCCGGCCGATCGGACATCACGAATGCGTCCGGCTCGCCTGTCTCACCATTGCAGACCAGCGACAGCCGGTCCATCTCCAGCGGCAGCGCGATGCGGTTCACGAACATATGGACGGTCGGCGCGATCGTCAGCATGCTGAAATAATAGAGCGTCCACATGGAGACGATCGCACGGCGGTCGCTGCCCGGAAATTTTTGCGCATAGCGCGCGATGATGCCGTCAAAGACGTCGCGGTCGCCAAGATCCCTGCAGGGAATGACAATCCCGGCCGGCGGCGGAGAGGCAAGCAGCTTGCCGCGGCAATAGGCGAACGGGCCATCGCCCACCAGGCCGTCGAGGTCGACCGCCTGGTGGGCGACAGGATGATCGGCGATCGAAGGGCGTGAGGCCGCCCCGTTCATCTCCGCCGCCATGGTGCTACCACCGATACTTCAGGGTGCCGGTCATGTTGCGACCCTGGCCGAGGTAGCAGAAGCCCTCGTTGCAAACGGTATCGCGTTCATCGGCGATGTTGCGGATATTGAAGGCTGCAGTCAGGCCTTCGTATTTCTTGTCGACCGCGCCGAAGTCATAAGCGGCGGACGCGTCGATGTAGAAGCTCGAGGGGTTCTTTGACGTATTCGCCGTATCCGTCCAATTCTCGCTGACATAACGGACACCCGCGCCGACGGAAAGGCCATGGAAGGGGTTGGTTTCCTGGAACGTGTAGTTGGCCCAGAGGCTGGCGACATGTGAAGGTGTGAGGGCTGGCGTATTGCCCTCGTTTTCGCCGCCTCCCGTCACTTCTGAATGGTTGTAGGTGTAGGCCGCAATGAGATCCCAGCCATCGGCTACCGCCGCGCGGGCTTCCAGTTCGATACCCTTTCCGGTCACCTCACCGATCGATCCATAGGCAAACAACAGCGGGTCGACCAGCACCGGCTTGTTCTTTTCGACGATGTGATAGGCAATGGCCGACAGCAGGATGTCGGAGCCCGGCGGCTGGTATTTCACACCTACCTCGTACTGTTCACCCTCTGTCGGCGCCAGGATCTTGCCTGAGGTCGAACGGTTGGTCACCGGATCGAACGAGGTGGCGTAGGAGACGAAGGGAGCAATGCCGTTGTCGAAGAGGTAGAGGGCACCGGCTTGCCAGGAGAAGGCGTTCTTATCGACCTCCTCCGAGCTGACCGCGGGCAAAATCGCATCGCGCGTCTGGTTCACCCAGGTCTGCCGGCCGCCGAGGTTGAACCGCCAGTTCCCGACCTCGATCTGGTCCAGCGCGTAAATGCCGACCTGCCGCATGTCGGCATCGGAAGCCAGGATGCTGTAGTCCGGCGTGGCGCCCGAGACACCATAGGTCGGATTGGCGATATCGAAGTCGAACGCCGGATCGGCAGCGCCGGCGCCGTAGCCAAAGCTCGACTGGAGATTGGTGTAGTCGAGCCCGAACAGCATCGTATGGGCCAACGGGCCCGTGTCGAACTTCGATTCGAGCTGGTTGTCGACCTGGAACACGTTCATTTCGTCGCGGATCGCATTTGTGCCACGATGCGCGACGGTCCCGGTCCAGCCGGTAACACCGAGATAGCGAGCCTCCAGATTGAGATGCGAGTAACGCAGGTTCTGCCGGAAGGTCAGGCCGTTGTCGAATTCATGCTCGAACTGATAGCCGACCTGCTGCTGCCTGACCTTCTGGTCGTCGTAGTCGGGATCGCTCTCCCTGAGCTCGTGGATCTTCCCGTCCAAGGTCGTGATCGCGCCGACGTTGGAGTCGGTCTCGTCCGACTGCGCCAGGCCGTACACCGTGAACATCGTGCCCTCGTCGGGCTTCCAGGTGAAGGACGGCGCCAGGAAATAGCGGTCGTCGGCAATGTCGAAATTGGTATCACCGCGGCGGGCGAGGCCGACGATGCGATAGAGAAAATCGTCTTTGCCTTCGCCGATCGGCCCACCGAAATCGAACATCCCCTGCAGCCGGTCCTCAGTGCCGTAGCTGATGCCGACTTCGCGGATCGGCTCCTCGGTCGGAAGCTTCGATATCTTGTTGATCAGGCCGCCCGGCGATCCCGCGCCGTAGAGAACGGAAACCGGTCCCTTGATCACCTCGACGCGCTGCAGCTGATAGGGATCGGTGCGGAACATGCCGTAATTGATGTAGGGCTGGCGCAGGCTGTCACGAAAGTCTCCGACTGTGGTGATGTTGAAGCCGCGAATGTAGATCTGGTCGAAACGCGGATCGAAGCCGTTCGGCCCGGTCGTCACGCCGGCCGTATAACGCACCGCCTCGATGACTGTCTGGGCGCCGCGCTGCTCGATCTCCTTCTCGGTGGTGACCGAAACGGAACGTGGCGTCTCGACGAGCGGCGTGCTGATCTTGGTCGCGCCGGCGCTGTTCTTGGCGGTGACCGACGTCCGGTCGGCCTTGCTATCAGAGGATGCACCTTGAATGACGATTGGCTCCAGCGTCGTCGCGGTGTCACCTGCGGAGGCGCTCTGGGCAGCAGCCGGCGATGCTGCAATGCCGATCAGGAGGATCGCGGTCGTCGCAAAAAGACTTTCTCTGTAAATTCGCGATACATTATTAGAAACATTCAAAAAAACACGCGCCATTGCTTGGTCCCTACGTCACGGATGCGGGCGGAACCTATGGAGCGAAATAGAGCTTGTCAACATAAGGTGATTATTTTTGTCAGCTTTTATTCGATGATCTGGCGGTGACGGCCGTTCGCGAAGAGGTTGCACGCAGCATCGACACTGGAACGCTGGCACGGGACACCTGCGATGCAGGCTCCGGCCGCGCCTCCTGTCGATTTCCGGACCCGTACGCAGTCGGCATAACATTCTCCCGCCCGGGGTAACGAGCGAAGCAATACAGGTTCAGGAGACCCCAAAATTCCCTATCGATCTTGATCGGAAGAGGAGTTTCCTATTGAGACAAATAAAAAATCTGGTTTACTGCACTTCGCTTGTTGTCTTTCAGGGGGAGTTTAGCCGATGGTGTGGACTCGCAGAAGTATTATGCTTGGTGGATTGGCGTTGCTGGGGACCAGCGCCGTCAGCAAACCGGCAGCCGCCGCGGCATCTTCTTATTTCGATGGCGCAGCCGTCGACAACGGCGTGACGTTTCGCAGCACCAATTTCGCTAAAATCGACAGGCGCTGGCACCGCCAGGTCGTCAAATATTTCAGCAGCGAACCGATTGGTACCGTTGTCGTCGATACAAGGCACCATTTTCTCTACCTGATCATGGAGAACAAGACCGCCATCCGCTATGGAGTCGGGGTCGGCCGCGAAGGCTTCAAATGGTTTGGCCGCGCCACCATCGACGCCAAATCGCTCTGGCCGCGCTGGACGCCGCCGCCGGAGATGCGCAAACGCCATCCCGAACTGCCGGAATTCGTCTCGGGTGGCTCACCGAAGAATCCGCTTGGCCCCCGCGCCATGTATCTGCATCGCGACGGCGTCGACACCGGCTATCGGTTTCACGGCACGCTGGAGCCATGGAGCATCGGCAAGGACGCCTCCAGCGGCTGTATCCGCATGTTCAATGAAGACGCCATCGATCTTTATCAGCGCTGCCCCATTGGAACTGCTGTACAGGTTCTGCCGCATATTGCCGACCAGGCTGAGGGCGCCACTCAGGTTAGCGAAACAACTCCGGTCGAATGAGGAATATCACCCCTATGTCTGCGATGATCGGATACACCAAGCGCCTCGCTGGCGCAGCCATGCTCTTGGCGCTCGCCGCCTGCTCCACCACCGAGGTCGCCTCCCTGGAAGAACCGGCGGCGGTGCCGATGACCGGGCAGACCAACGACCCCGCCCCCGGCTTCGAGAGTGTAGCGCCGGGCAGCGAGGAGGATTTCATTCTTAGTGTCGGCCGACGGATCTACTTCAAACAGGACTCCGCCGCGCTCGATTCCGTCGCCATGGCCACTCTGGATAATCAAGCAGCCTGGCTCAACAAGAACCCGACCTGGCTGCTCAAGCTTCAGGGATTTGCCGACGATTCCGGCTCCGCCGCCCAAATGCAGACGCTCTCGCAGAAACGTGCCGATGCGGCGATGGCCTATCTGACCTCAAAGGGCGTGGACCCCAAGCGCATGTGGGCCAAGGGCTACGGCAACGACCGCGAAGTCCGCGACTGCACAGAGCGCTCCTGCAAGGTGCAGAACCGGCGCGTCGTTACCAATCTGCGCACCCAGCCGGATGCGGTCTGATGCAGGTGGACCTGCAGGAGCGCCGAAAGAGGGCTACGCTTATTGAGCCGGGATTGCGGCAAGAGAGTTCGAGGGGAGCACAATCTCAGTCCACCTCGTTCGTGCACAAGGGCCGGCCACATGGCGCCGGCCCTTGTTGACATGGAAGCCCTGTTCAGGATCGCGCTTCAGAAAGCGCGTCCGCGTTGCGGAGCTTGCCTAACGATTTCGAAAACAGAGACTTTGCCGCGTTTTTTGCGCTGCTTCCGCGACGTTTCCTGATCTCTACGATAAACGGCTTTATCCGGGACTTCATGGAGAGGCTCTCCTTAAGCCACCTGACGCTCGGATTCGATCTGAAGAGGCGCCTGCTGAAAGGAGCCGTCACCGATAACGATCTTGCGCGGTTTCATGGCTTCGGGCACTTCACGCTTCAGCGCAATCGAGAGAATACCATGCCTCAGCGAGGCATTCTCGACCCTGACGTGATCGGCGAGCTCGAAGCGGCGTTCAAATGCGCGCCCGGCGATGCCGCGATGCAGATATTCGCCGTCCTTCCCTTCGGCCCGTTGCCCCTTCACCAGAAGGACGTTCCGCTCCTGGGTGATGTCGAGGTCGCCTTCGGCGAAGCCGGCCACTGCCATCTGAATGCGATAGTCGTCTTCGCCCGTCTTGACAATGTCATAGGGCGGCCAGGCATCGATCGCCTGCAGGCGCTGCGCATTGTTCAGGAGATTGAAGACACGGTCAAAGCCGATGCTGGATCGATAAAGGGGGGCGAAGTCAAGTTCGTTTCTCATAGCCATATCCTCCGTAAAGCAACATGGGATGGAGACGCGTCGGAAACCTGCGCCTCCGCTCTGATCATCGGCCCGCTTTTGCGCTGCCGACGAAAATGATCTGGTTTCGCAGGATTTTCGATTCAAGAGCAGAATCTTAAAATATTCAGCCTGCTTTATCCGACAGGCTGGAAAAGCCTCTTGATCACTGTTTTCATTCACCTAAATCGATGGCGCGTGACCGTTTCGATATGAGTCATGCAGTCGACGGCGGCTGCATGTAGCCGGCTGGCAACGGCAGGTCGATCACGGATCTTATGTCCGCGGCGTTGGCCGCCAGAAGCAACTGATAACCGCCCGGCTCGGCCCGGAAGGACCCGGCTTCGATATCAAAATAGGCCAGATCGCGCGGCAGGATCTTCATGACGGCCGTGCCGGTTTCGCCGGGTTGCAGCAAGAGCTTTGCAAAGGCGCGCAGTTCCTTGTCCGGCCGTGCCACTTTCGCCTTCGGCGAGCGCACATAGAGCTGAACCAGTTCCGAGCCGGGGCGGTCGCCTGTATTGGTCACCTCGAGGCTGACGCTTATGCCGTCCGGTCCCATTTCACGCACCGAAAGCCGCGGCTCGCCCCAGCGGAAACTCGTATAGCCGAGGCCGAAGCCGAAGGGGAAAAGCGGCTCGACGGCGCTGATGTCGTGATGGCGGTAGCCGACGAAGACCCCCTCGGCATAGTGCACATGCCCGTCCTTGCCGGGATAGACGGCAGGATCGCCCGTGATGGCGGAATTGTCGGTCAGAGCCTTTGGAAAGGTCTGCGGCAGGCGCCCGCCGGGCCCGGCATCGCCGAACAACACGTCGGCGACCGCATTGCCGAGTTCCTGACCGGGATACCACATTTGCAGCACGGCGCGGACATTGCCGAGCCAAGGCATCTCAATGGGGCCGCCGGTCTGCAGAACGATCACGGTGTTGGCGTTGGCGGCGGCGACCTTCTCGATCAGTTCTTCCTGCAGGCCCGGCAGCCGCATATCGGGCAGATCAAGCCCTTCCGTGTCCCACTCGCCATCGCGGCCGACGAAGAGCAGTGCCACATCGGCATTGCGGGCCGTTTCGACGGCGGCCGCGATATCGGCCTCGCCGAGCGGCTTTTCGACGCCGAAACGGACGGCGATGAGGTTGATCCCCTCTTCGCTCGCCATGGACGGTTCATATTCGACGGTGAGCTCGTAGGAACGGCCCGCGTCGAGCGTCGCCGCGCCGCGCTGTTCGTCATTGGCGGTGCCGAAATAATTCGCGCCGCGCGTCCAGCCCTCATGGCCGTCGACCATGAGCCTGCCATCGACAAAGAGCCGCGCCAGCCCGGCATTGGTCATGCCGAAGACATGTTCGCCGCTCTCCTCCGGTGCATACTGCATCACCATTCGAGCTGAGAAATCGGCGGGGTCGAGTTCGTCCGACGGCAGCTCGAACCAGAAGAATTCGCCCTTGTCGACGGTATCGACATGAAGCGGATCGCCGTTGCAGCCGCGCCCCTTGAAATATTCGACGGTGATCTTTCCCTTGAACACGTCGATCAGCCGGTTATGGCGGCAGCCGACCGCGTGACTGATGCTGTTGGCATTGGAAAGGGCGGCGCGAATGCCTTCGAGAGGGCTCACCGTATAATGCGCCGCGATCTGCGCGCTGCCGCCGCCCATGACGCGGGCGGTGGCAGCATTCGGTCCGATGACGGCAATCCGGTCGAGTGAGGTCTTGGCAAGCGGCAGGATGCCATCATTCTTGAGAAGCACCGCGCCTTCGGCGCCAAGCCGCCGGATCAGCGCTCGATCCTCTGGCAGGTCGATCGCCCGTTCGGTGAGATCGGGCTTGCTCTTGAATGCGCCGACGCGTTCGAGCAGCAAGAGCATGCGCCGGGCCGAAGCGCGCACCGTTGCCGCGTCCACCTTGCCCTCGCGCACTGCCGCAACCAGCTTGTCGCCGCGGTCGCGCGCCGGGCCGGGCATTTCGAGATCGAGGCCGGCATTGATCGTCTCTGCTGTCGAATGCGAGCCGAACCAGTCGGACATGACGATGCCGTCGAAGCCCCATTCCTCGCGCAGCACCTTGGTCAGCAGCCAGTGATGCTCACTCGTATAGGTGCCGTTGAGGCGATTATAGGATGACATGACCGCCATGACGCCGGCGCGGCGCACCGCCTGCTCGAAGGGCGGCAGATAGATTTCGCGCAACGTCCGCTCGTCGATATCGGACGACATGGTCTGCCGCTCGATCTCGGATTCATTGCCGGCGAAGTGTTTTATGGTCGCCGCGATCCCCTCACCCTGCACGCCTTCGATATAGGCGACGGCGAGTCCTGACGTCAGCATCGGATCTTCGGAATAGCATTCGAAATTGCGGCCGTTGAGGCCTGATCGATGGATATTGACTGTTGGCGCGAGCAGCACGGCCGCTCCCTTGCTCTTTGCCTGGCGCGCAAGGGCAACCCCCATCTGCTTGACGAGATCGGGATTCCAGCTGGCACCGAGCGCGATGGCGACGGGAAAGCAGGTCGCCTTGACGCCGGCGACAAGCGAGCCCGCGCCGCGGGCGCCGTTCGGACCGTCCGTCACCTTGATCTTCGGCACGCCGAGACGCTCGACCGGGACAGTCGTCCAGAAATCGGCACCTGACAGCAAGGAGACCTGTTCTTCGAGCGTCATCCTGTCGAGAATGGAATCGATCATGCAAACCTCCCGTTCAAAGACTGCCAGCATCGCGCCTGTTAAACCTACCGATTACTCGGTATTTTTAAGATGTCAAGCTGACGGACCTGATGTAAGAAAGAAGCAGAGGAGATATCGGCCAGAGCATTGCGGATCGGCGCATCGCCGTTAAAAGAGCCGACCGGAGAAACGATGGCAGAACAGAAGGTGGAACAGCAAGAGAAACGACGGCGCCGTTCCCGCAAGGGAGAAGAGCGCCGCGCGGAAATCCTAGCGGCGGCGATGCGGCGCTTTGCCGAGGACGGCTATCAGAATGCCGCAATCGGCGATGTCGCCCGGGATGTCGGCCTGTCGCTGCCCGGCCTGCTGCACTATTTCCCGACCAAGGTCGATCTGCTGCTCGCCACCCTCGCCAAGCGCGATCTCGATAGCGCCAATTTTATCGGGCACTATCGCTCCGATGTCAGTGGCCTGCTGAAGGGCATGGTCGAAATCTTCCGCCACAACGCCGGAATGATCGAGGTCATCCGAGCCTTCGCCATTCTGAATGCCGAGAGCCTGATGAAGGACCATCCCGCCAAGGCGTGGTTTCTCGCTCGCACCACGGAGATGCAGAATGATATCGCCGCGACCTTCGAGCGGGCGATCGCCGATGGCTCGATCGACAAGAGGATCGACAGCAAAACGATGGCAGCCGAACTGATCGCGGTGATGGACGGCCTGCAGATGCTGTGGCTGCGCGATCCCGATCGCTTCGACATGATCGGCGGCCTGGAAGCCTATGTCGGCCGCCTGCTGGCGAGCCTCGGCTTGGAGGGCTGAACTCTCTCTTCATCGAAGCGCGCGAGCCAGATCATGATGCGGCTGACGGCTTCGTGGTATCTTTGCCCGACCAGCAAGCCTGTATGCGTCGTGCCCCAGAGACAAAAATACTCGCCGCCGATGTGCCGTGCCATCGCCTGCCCTCGCCGGTCGGCGGCGGCGTCGTTGACAGCTGAGATGACCAGGCTGGGGCAGCTGATCTTGCCGCCGTCGATGGAAATCCCCTCGGCTCCGAAATGGAAGGAAAAGGCACCGAAGGCTCTGGCAGATTCCATGGACAGGTACTTCCGCTGGAAGGCGATATCGTCGGGCGTTTCGTCGGGGCTGGATTGCTCGTCACGCACCGGCGCGGGAATAACGACGCCAGGTATCTCAGACACAAGATCATGGTAGGGCGCCTCCTCATGCACCTGCCTGGAGATGCTGGAGTCGATCAACACCAGCCCGGCGATCTCCACGCTTTCCGCCAGTTTCTGACTGAGGATTCCACCCATGCTGAAACCGATCACGACAGGAGCGACGGCACATTCCCCGGCGATTGCGGAAATCGCCTCACGAATGTCTTCCAGATAGTCCTCGAATTCGACCTTCGTGAAATCCACTGATCTGCTTTTGTAGTGACCTCGCAGATTGATGCAGTAGGAGTTCCATCCGGCCGCCATGAAATGCGGAATGTACTTGCTCCACATCCAGCTGCCGGTGAAGGCGCCATGGATGAAAAGCAGAGGCGGCCGATCTGCCTCATCCGAACGATTGTTCCCAGGAAAGATTTCCAGGAACAGGTCGCTCTTGCCAATATATCTTGCTGTGTGCTCCGGCAATTCTTTCGTGTAGTCCCGCATGCATCCACTCCTTGTTCCCGGCAGCCCATCCGTTCCGGCTGCCTAACAAAGGATATTTGTTATGCAATGTTGATCAATCACCGGGTATGGACATACATAAAGGACAAAATGTCTCCAATAAGATCTTGCCATGGATAGTCTCGCGAGCCTCTTCGCCTTCGTTCATGCGGCCGAACAGCAGAGTTATGTCGCAGCCGCGCGCATTGCCGGCGTTTCGCCATCCGCGATCGGCAAGGCAGTGGCGCGTCTTGAACGCCGGCTCCGTGTGCGGCTCTTCAACCGCACGACCCGCAGCATCAGCCTGACCGAGGAAGGGGCTGTCCTTTACGAGCGCTACAAGCGCATCATCGACGATATGCAGGACGCGGAGGCAACCGTCCTGCAAAGCCGGGAACGCCCAAGGGGCCGCCTGCGCGTCAGCGTTCCGCACATCGTCGGACACCATCTGCTGATGCCGATGCTGCCGGCCTTTGCCGAGCGCTTCCCGGAAATCGAGCTGGATGTGGATTTCGAAGACAGGGTCATAGACCTCGTTGCGGAAGGTCTGGATGTCGTGGTGCGCAGTGGCGAACTGGCCGATGCGCGGCTGATCGCCCGCCATCTCGGCGATCAACATTTCGTCGTCTGCGGCAGTCCAGATTATTTCGAGCGCCATGGACAACCGGAGACGCCTGACGATCTCTCCAGGCACGCCTGCATTCGCTTCAAATATCCATCCAGCGGCCGCGTCGCGCCCTGGGCCCTCCGCGCGCCGTACGAGCGGCTGCTTCTGCCGAGAAGCCTGACGTTCAACAATACGGATGCAGGGCTGCGGGCAGCACAGGGTGGTTTGGGTCTCGCCCATCTGCCCGTCTATGTCGCGCAGCCAGCCATGCGGGCCGGAACTCTGATCCCCGTCCTCACCTCCTTCATGGTGCCCTTTGGCTCGCTCTCGCTGGTCTGGCCATCCAATCGCCAGCTTTCGCCGAAAGTCCGCGCTTTCGTGGATTTCGTCGTCGGGAATTGTGCCGCACGAGCCGACGCTTTTCGATCGGCAGCCAGCCTGTCGCGCTGATCCGCTGTCGCGCCATACCCGAAGTGGGTACACTTTCCATACTCACAACGCTGGGAGCTTTGATGCTCAGCCGCAGTTCCGGCTTGGTCTTGGATCGGAACCGGCACTTGCTCCGATATTGAGTGCCATTGGCTGATCTGAATGCGCCGATCCGGTCGATGCGGAGGACGTTTGAGGGGTGCGCGGATTCGCCGTGGCCAGCCAGCGGTCTGCCGAAAAATACGCACGGGTCCTTGCCTGTGAACCTGGAGCCGCCTTGAGGCCAAGAGCAAAATTAAAGCTGTTTTCGCTGCCGGCTTCACGCGTGAAGCTGAGATAAGAGCCGAATCGATCGGTTTCGACGTGGCGAAGGCTTCGGATCGACGCAAGCGCATCTTCAAAATCGCGCCAGCACGCCTGTTTCACGACGATCTCGAAAATGCGCAGCACATCCGGGGCGAGAAGCCCCTCAGCATCGATCTCTGGCCCTACGATCTTGGCCCGGATCTCAACAACATTACCCGTCTTATCTCCACGAACCCTCAGGAAGGTCGAGCTGAGCGGCCGCACCTCGTCCCGTTCGTAGATGCGCTGAAAATAACATTCATAGTCGCGATTGCGCATCGATGCGGCCTTCCATTCACTCACCTCTATGCCGGCCTCTCGAAGAGCGCCGCAAATATTGGCGCCTGAGACCAGCCACATCCGCAGAAACTGACTTGCCAAGTCGAGCTTTGGGAGCTCCATCAGATGCCGCGATATGGATATTGTCGGACGAGGAGAAGAAGCAGCTGGATCAGAGCGAACGGCTGGGCGTGAGGAAGGGGCAGCCTTGTTGAACGCTCGATTTTCAAAGTCCTCGGTCGGACCTGCGGATTGACGGATGTCAAGGTAAGAAACGGCGCTGGTTGCAACAAGCAGGGCAAGTAGAAACAGCGCTGGCCGACGTAACGAGCGGCGGTTGCTCAGTAACGGCAACTTCCAGCGCTGGGGTGGGCTGTCGCGAGAAGAATCGGCTGCTGGTAACATTTTATTCACTGCGTTGCCTCGAAAGCTTGCGACCAGCGGTGCCGGTCGGTGCCCGGCCAATCCGCGCGACCAATCCTTTGAGGCGAGCAACGATGTGAAAGCGGTACAGCCGGCTCACCTTCGAAACCGCGATTTTGATGTCGAGTGTATCCAGCGTCAAGCAGGAGCCCTGAAACGGCTGCGCCCCAAAAGAAAAGTTTATGACGCCGATCCTTCGTTCGGGCGTCCGAATACGGCTGTCGTGAGATCTTCGCCGCCGCCTCTGGTCACACGCTTCCAATCCGGAGAACGAGTGTCGATCTGCGGCATCGACCGCCTGCTGCACGTAGGCCGGGCTGAACAAGCCGCTTGCGGTGAGATAAAGATGCCTTGGATGGAGCCGAAGAATGGTCGCTGGAGCTTGGACACCCGGTCATGACGAGCCGCTCGAGATAGAAAAGCACCAACTCGCCTCAATGCCAAGGATCACCTGAAGGTTCCGACAGCGGTCGGCAAATTACTTTCCATCAAGCCATTCCTGCAGCTCCGCCTCAGCGCGTTCCAGAGCGCTGTAATTCAGAAGTTTACGCAAGAAAGCAATCGTGACGGCGCGGGCGCGGAGATTGAAGCGGCCGTCCTCGTGGTCGTCGCCTGCCGTCTGATAGACGTCGAGCTTGTCGTAGAGCTGCTGCAGGCGGTTCTGCACGCTGCGCAACGACAGGCTCCGGCGTTTGGCGATGGCCCGGTCGGTCAGGCCGAGGGCTATGTCAACGAGGATCTCGTATTCGGAATCGGTGAAGCCGTTGGTCTGGCCGAGGCTCTTCTGCTGCAGACCACGCACCTCGCGGTCGATGACGCACTGGCTCTCGATGAAGATCGAGCGCAGCGCAAGCTTCAGTCGCTCGTCGGAAGCGGATTTCAGCACATAGCCATAGGCGGCCCCATCCGGCACGATGCGCGAGACCCCGCGCACATAAGCCTCATCCGAATAATTCGACCAGAACAGGATACGGGTCTCCGGCCGCTCCTTCCAGATCGTCCGCGCCGCCTCGATGCCGTTGCGACTTGCCATCTGCAGGTCCATGACGATGTGCGCCGACTTGTGGTCGCGGGCGAGCTTCTCGCCGGCGGTTCCGTTCTCCGCCTCGATCACCGTGTCGCATTCCGGCAGGGCAGCGTTGACAGCCTCGTGCAGATAGGACCGGTGCAGCGGGTCGTCCTCGACGATCAAAACTTTCATCGTGCCTTTCTCCTCAGTCTGGCTCGCCCGCCGGGCCGCCAAGCGGCAGCATGACGCGCACCGCGGTCCCGCGACTATTATGGCCGGGGCCGATCGTAAAGCGCGCCGAGATCAGCCGTGCGCGGGTCTTCATATTGTCGATGCCGCCGCCGATCCGCCCCCGTGTCTTGGCAAGGCCGGTCCCGTCGTCGGAGATTTCGATCGACAGCTGTTCGTCGTCGGCTTCGAGCCGCACCATGATCGCCAGCGGGGCGGCATGGCGCACGGCATTGTTGATCGCCTCCTGCGCGATTCGGAACAAGGCGACGCTGACGGTCGGTTCCAGCCTTTCCAGCGCGCCGTTCGTCTCGTCGACAAGGCCCCATTCGATGCCCGATCCGGTGTCGCGGGTCGATCGGTCGAGATGATGCTCGATCGCCTGTGCGAGGCCGAAGAGCTGGAGCACGGAGGGTTTTGCTTGCTCGATGATCTGCCGCAGATCCTGCATGCAATGCTGCAGGGACCGCGAAACAGGTTCGAGCGCCTCGGGCGTCACCTCGCCGTTGCGCGACAACCGGTCGATCCGCCGGGCGAGCCGCGTCAGGTCGGCAAGCGTCTGGTCATGAAGGTCCATGCCGATCCGCTGACGCTCCTGCTCCAGGGCTTCGGTCAGCTTCAGCGCACCTTGCCGCAGCCCCTCTTCGCGGGCGCGGGCTTCGGCCTCGACGATCGCTGAGCGCTGCGCCTGCTCGGCCGCCTGCAGCGCGAAGAAATAGGGCGTCAGCAGATCGGCGATGATGCGGGCGCGCTCGACGTCTTCCATCGTATAGACGCCCGCCCTGTGAGACGAACAGGAAAGCGCTGCGATGATCGTGCCTTGCACCTTCATCGGCACATGCAGCCGGCTCCTCAGCGATTGTTCTACGATCGGCCGCTTGAACGCCCCCTCGAAGTGGAAGCGCGGATCTTTCATGGCGTCGTCCGAGAGCAGAAAGTCGACCTCACCCCGCAGGAGCGAGCGGATGGGGCTGTTGATAACGGGCGCACCGGCAATCTCGCCCCAGGCGGTCTCGATGCCCGTCTCATAGGCCGTGTGATAGTTGCCGCCTTCGAGCAGCACGCAGACATCGAGATGGTCGTGCGGAATGATGTGAGCGACCTCGGCAGCCACCGACCGGATGGCCGAGCGAAAGTCGAGCTGGCCCGCGAGCAGCCGGGATATGCCGAGATAGTGATCGAACAGGGCTGCCGGTGCGAGATGCAGCATTGTCAGTTCCTCCCCGTCACGACAGGCTCCTCAACCCGCCGTGATCGCTTCCCAGTAAGCGCCCGCGGACGGGCCGCCGTCTTGCGTAAACCCGCAGCTTGTTGCGCAAAACCCGCAAACAAGTTGCCGCCTTGCCCCTGTACAGCCCGGCCGATCTCCCGCATCCTGCCCTTACTGAGAGGAGGAAGCTCAGTGCAAGAACAATTTTCACTCGGGGCCCGCTTGAGCCGGCAGGAGTGAAGCGATCCGCCGACCGGCGCGATCATGAGGGAGGAAGAGATGACAATCCGTAAGATGCTTCTGGCATCGGCCGCTATTGCTTGCGCCGCCATGCCCGTTTCCGCCTTTGCCGACACGTCGGCCAAGAAGATCGCCCTTTCCAACAACTACGCCGGAAACTCCTGGCGCCAGGCCATGCTGACGAGCTGGGGCAAGGTGACGAGCGAGGCCGTGAAGGCTGGCGTCGTTGCCGCCGCCGACCCTTTCACCACCGCCGAAAACCAGGCGACAGAACAGGCGGCGCAGATCCAGAACATGATCCTGCAGGGCTATGACGCGATCGTGCTGAACGCCGCCTCGCCGACGGCGCTGAACGGCGCCGTCAAGGAAGCCTGCGACGCCGGCATTACAGTCGTTTCCTTCGACGGCATCGTGACCGAACCCTGCGCCTGGCGTATCGCCGTCAATTTCAAGGAAATGGGCCGCAGCGAGGTCGAGTATCTATCGAAGAAACTCCCGCAGGGCGGCAATCTGCTCGAGATCCGCGGCCTTGCCGGTGTCTTCGTCGATGACGAGATCTCGGCCGGCATCCATGAGGGCGTCAAGCAGTTCCCGCAGTTCAAGGTGGTCGGCTCCGTGCATGGCGACTGGGCGCAGGACGTGGCGCAGAAGGCGGTCGCGGGCATCCTGCCGAGTCTGCCCGACATCGTCGGAGTGGTGACGCAGGGTGGCGACGGCTATGGCGCCGCGCAGGCGATCGCCGCGACCGACCGCAAGATGCCGATCATCATCATGGGCAACCGCGAAGATGAGCTGAAGTGGTGGAAGGAGCAGAAGGACGCGAAGGGCTACGAGACTATGTCCGTCTCAATCGCGCCCGGCGTCTCCACGCTCGCCTTCTGGGTCGCCCAGCAGATCCTTGACGGCAAGCAGGTCAAGAAGGACCTCGTGGTGCCCTTCCTGCGCATCGACCAGGACAATCTTGAAACGAACCTCGCCAATACCCAGGCCGGCGGCGTCGCCAACGTGGAATACACGCAGGCTGATGCAATCAAGGTCATCGAGCAGGCAAAGTAAATCTCCCGGCGACTGCCGCGCGACCGTAAATGGCCGCGCGGCATTCTTTGCGAGCAGGCATGGCGGGGCAGCATGGATGAGGTTTTGAAGGCGGTGATCGCCGTCGATGGCGCCAAGGTAAGCTTCGGCGCGGTCAGGGCACTCGACGGCGTCACGCTCCGCGTCATGCCGGGCGAATGCGTCGGGCTGGTCGGGCACAATGGGGCCGGCAAGTCCAGCATCGTCAACGTCATCAATGGCGGCCTCACGCCCCATGAAGGAAGTGTGGCGAGCGATGGCGAGCGGCTGGAGCGTTACGGCATCAATGCGGCACGCGCTCGCGGCGTGCGCTGCGTCTTCCAGGAGCTTTCGCTCTGCCCCAACCTCTCCATCGTCGAGAACACGCGCATCATGCACCGCGATCTCGGCGGCTTCGGCTGGCGCAGGCGCGCCGCAAGGATCATCGAAAAGAGCCTCGATGCGGTCTTCCCCGGCCACAACATCGACAGCGGCCGGGCAGTGGGAGACCTTTCGATCGCCGAGCGACAGATGGTCGAGATCGCGATGGCCTTTTCCGACGCCGGCATTGCACCGCGGCTGGTGATCCTCGACGAACCGACCTCGTCGCTCGATGCGAGCCTCGCCCGCCAGATGCTCGACCATGTCCGCCGCTTCGTCGCGGCCGGCGGCTCCGTCATCTTCATCTCGCACATCCTGCACGAGATCCTCGAAACTTCGGACCGCATCGTCGTCATGAAGGACGGCCGCGTCGTTGCCGAACGTCCGGCAAGCGGCTTCGATCATCATCGTCTGGTCGAGGCCATGGGCACCGTTGCGAAGGAGGAGACGGGCCAGCGCCCGGCGCGCGAGCAATCCACCGCTACGCTCATTCTCTCCCATCAGACGGCGGGCCGTCCCTTTTCGGCGCGCAAGGGTGAGATCATCGGATTAGCGGGTCTCGCCGGCCACGGGCAGACCGAGCTGCTGCTCGCCCTGCATGCCGCCCAATCCCGCAACTGGCTGCCCGAGCGCGACCCGCTCGTCACCTTCGTCGCCGGCGACCGCCGCCTTAACGGCGTTTTCGAACTCTGGAGCATCTTGCGCAACTTTTCCGTCGCCTCGCTCGGTGACCTGTCGCGGCGCGGCCTCATTCTGGCTGATAAAGAGGAGAGCAAGGGCGCTGACTGGCAGCGGCGGATCGAGATCCGCACACCCGACATGGCAAATCGCATATTGTCGCTTTCCGGCGGCAACCAGCAGAAAGTGCTCTTCGCGCGCGCCCTTGCCACGCGCGCGCCCGTCGTCCTGATGGACGATCCGATGCGCGGCGTCGACGTCGGGACCAAGCAGGAGGTGTACGCCATCATCCGCGACGAAGCCTCGCGCGGCCGAACCTTTATCTGGTATTCGACTGAAATGGACGAGGTTCGCCTCTGCGACCGCGTCTACGTGTTTCGCGAAGGCAGAATCACTGCCGAACTCGCCGGTGACGCCGTGAACGAGACGAATATCATCGCCGCCTCCTTCGAAGGGGTCGCCGCATGACGGCCCGGCTCTCGTCCGACGCCATGCGTCTTGCCATTCCCGCTTTGTCGCTGACCCTGCTGCTCGCCGCCGTCTTTTGGCTGCAGCCGCGCGCCATGAGCTATGTCGGCCTCAACCTGCTGTTCAATCTGGCCGTGCCGATTGCGCTTGCGACGATCGCCCAGATGCTCGTCATGGCGGTGAACGATCTCGATCTGTCGATGGGAACCTTCGTCAGCTTCGTCGCCTGCGTGAGCGCAACCTTTCTGCGCGATGACCCGGTGATCGGCGTCCTGATCCTTGCGGGAGCGATCGCAGCCTATGCAGGCCTCGGTGTCATCATCTACATGCGCGACCTGCCGTCCATCGTCGTCACTCTCGGCATGAGCTTCGTCTGGGGCGGCCTTGCCGTACTATTGTTGCCGGCGCCGGGCGGGCAGGCGCCGGATTGGGTGCGCTCCCTGATGACCGTCAAGCCGCCGCTGGCGCCGATGGCGATCGTCGCCAGCATCATCATCGCCGCCATCGCCCATCTTCTCGTCATGCGCTCCTCGCTCGGCGTACTGATCCGCGGCATCGGCGGCAACCAGCGTTCGGTCGAGCGGGCCGGCTGGTCGATCGTCGCCGCTCGCGCCACCGCCTACGGTCTGGCGGGCTTCTTTGCCGTGCTAGCCGGCATCGCTCTCGTCGGCCTCACGACATCTGCCGATGCCAATATCGCGCTGCGTTATACGCTGCTGTCGATTGCCGGCGTGATCCTCGGCGGCGGTGAGTTCATCGGCGGCCGCGTCTCCCCTGTCGGCGCCGTCATCGGCGCGCTGACGCTGACGCTTGCCGGCTCGTTCCTGTCCTTCCTGCGCATCTCGCCCGACTGGCAGATCGGAGCCCAGGGCGCGATCCTGATCATCGTGCTCGCGCTTCGCCTCATGCTGAACCGCCTGGAGAAACGGGAGAAACGCCGCCGATGACTCCCCTTCTCAGCCTTTTCGGCAAACCCTGGATCTGGTCATGGCTTGCCGCTTTCATCGTCTGGTTCCTGACGATCATGGTGACCCTTGGCGCCAGTACGCTCGGCCTGTCGCAGGCGGCACTCACCTTCGCCGCCTTCTCGGTCATCGTCGGCATCGGCCAGATGTTCGTCATCACGCTCGGTCCCGGCAATATCGATCTGTCGGTTCCCGCCACCATGACACTTGCCGGCACGGTCGCGCTGAAGCTGATGAATGTCGAAAACGGCTTGATCCTGCCAGGGCTTCTTGTCGCCATCCTCATCGGCGTCGTCGTCGGCCTCGGCAACTATGCCCTGATCAAGGCGCTGCGCATTCCGCCGATCATCGCCACGCTTTCCGTCAGCTTCATCGTGCAGTCCGCGGCGATTTGGACGAACCGCGGCTTGCGCATCAAGCCGCCGAGCATGCTTGCAGAATTCACCACCTCGAACACGCTCGGCGTGCCGAACGTGGCGATCGTCGCGCTCCTCATCTCGCTTTTCGCCTGGTTCATGCTCCATAAGACGATCTACGGGCGCTGGATCTCGGCGATCGGCCAGAGCATGCCCGCCTCACGCATGGCCGGCATTCCGGTCGACGGCACGCGCTTCGTCACCTACCTCTTCTGCGCCGTGCTTGCATCCGTCGCGGGCTACCTGCTCGCCTGCTTCTCCGGCGGCGCAGCACTCAATATGGGCTCGGAATATCTGCTGACCTCGATCGCCGTCGTCGTGATCGGCGGCACGGCGGTGGCCGGCGGCGATTCCAACGTGCCGGGCATCTGGGGCGCGTCGCTCTTCATGTTCCTGGTCGTCTCCATGCTCAACACCTATGGGTTCGGCGCGGGCATCCGCCTCATCATGACCGGCCTCATCATCATCAGCGTGATCATGCTCGCCGGCGGTCGCCGGACCGGCATGCGATAATCAGGAAGACCATCATGGCCGAGGCCAGCATCTACGAAATCCACGACCCGCGCTTCCGCCAGTTGATCGTCACCAGCGCCGGTCTCGACGAACTCTATTCAGGCTGCCGCTGGGCGGAGGGTCCTGTCTGGTTCAACGATGCCAACCAGCTTCTGTGGAGCGACATCCCCAATCAGCGCATGCTGCGATGGACGCCCGAGGGCGGCGTCTCCATCTACCGGCAGCCATCCAACTTCACCAACGGCCACACGCGCGACCGCCAGGGCCGGCTCGTCTCCTGCGAACATGGCGGGCGCCGGGTCACGCGCACCGAGACCGACGGCTCGATCACCGTGCTCGCCGACCGTTTCGAAGGCGCGCGGCTCAATTCGCCGAACGACGTGGTGGTGAAATCGGACGGCACGGTCTGGTTCACCGATCCGACGTACGGCATCATGTCGAATTATGAGGGCTATCAGGCCGAGCCCGAGCAGCCGACGCGCAACGTCTATCGGCTCGATCCGGCGACCGGTAAACTTGCGGCCGTCGTCGCGGATTTCATCCAGCCGAACGGCCTCGCTTTCTCGCCTGACGAGACGATCCTCTACGTCGCGGATTCGGCAGCGAGCCACGACGAAAGCCTGCCACGTCACATCCGGGCCTTCGACGTGATCGATGGCAGCAGGCTCAAAAACGGCCGCGTCTTCTGCCACATCGACAACGGCATTCCGGACGGCATCCGGACCGACGTCAATGGGAATCTCTGGTCGAGTGCCGGTGACGGCGTGCATTGTTTCGATCGGGCAGGCAAGCTGATCGGCAAGATCCGCGTCCCTCAGACCGTCGCCAACCTCACCTTTGGCGGCCCGGGACGCAACCGCCTGTTCATAGCCGCAACGCGCTCACTCTATTCCGTCTACGTTGCCACGACCGGCGCACAAAGACCGTAAGCCGGTGAAGGCCAGGTTCACGGCAACGAATTTGGCCAATCGCTTCTTCTCAGCACTCCTCCCACGATGCTGCGGCAGCTGCCGTCGCAGCTTTTGCGCCGAAGGCGCCGGCGAGCTTGCGGCCGAGGGCCCGCGCCGGCGAAGGCGCCGGGCGGTTTTCGGATGTGATGGCGCGCGGCGCCGTCTGGGCGGCGTCGAGCTTGAAGCGGGCAATCAGGCGGGCGAGATTCGCAGCCTCCTCCGCCAGCCGGTTTGCCGCCGCCGTGGATTGCTCCACCATCGCCGCGTTCTGCTGCGTCACCTGATCCATCTGGTTGAGGGCGGTCGAGACTTCGGAAAGCCCGGTCGACCGCTTTATCGCGACGGCAATTTCCTCCAGCGCCGAGGAGGTTTCCTGCAGCGAGGCCGCCTGCTGCTCGGTGCGCTGCGATAGATCGCCGGAGGCGACCCGCATTTCGCCGGCGCCGCCATTGATGATGTCGACGGCCGCGCTCACTTCTCCAAGCAACGGACGCCTCGTCGCATGAAACGGCGAGCGTCATCTTGCAGGCAGCGTCAGGCCTTCTGCAGCCTCCAGGTCCTGATTTCGAAGGGCATGATGTCAGCGGGCCCTTTGCGCTCCATCGGCTCTTCGAGAATGTTGAGCGGCGGCGATGCGCTCCATCCGGAAGGCAGGCCGAGGGAGAGGCGGCCGCGCCGGCCGGCCGGTTCGTAGAGGCGCAGGATGAGACCCTCGCCCTCCTCCGCCGGTTTCAGGCCCGAGAAGGCGACGGGGGTGCCTGTGACTGCAAGCGGCGCGAAACTGCCGATGGAGAGGTCCTTGGCTTCGGCCGTCACCAGCGGCTGGTTGAGGTCGAGCGCCTCGTCGAGCACGCCGCCATCATGCCAAGCGCCCTCATGCGGCATCAGAGCATAGGTGAAGCTCTGTTCGCCTTCATCGGCCAGCGGATCGGGATAGATCGGACCGCGCACCAGGCTCATGCCGATCACATTGCCGCGGGCGCTGTGGCCGTATTTGGCATTGTTGAGAAGCGCCACGCCGAAGCCCGGCTCGCTGATATCGACGAAGCGATGGGCGGCGGCCTCGAACATCGCCTGCTCCCAGGATGTATTCGTATGCGTCGCCCGCTCAACCACGCCGAAGGCGCATTCGAAGGTTGCCTTGCGGGCCTTGACGTCGACCGGGTTCAGGGTGCGCAGCAGGGTGCGGCGGTCGTGCCAGTCGATGGTCGTTTCGATGTCGAGCCGCTTCGAATTGGCCGCCAAAACGTAAGTTTGGGTGACACTCGAATGCCGGTAGCGGTGAACGACGCGGATTGCCGCGCGGTGCGGGCCGCTTTCGACGAGGCTGATGCTTTCGGGCGCTTCGAGCCGGACGGCCTTTTCGGCATAATCGGCGTCGACATCCCAGGCGTCCCAGTTGCGCGGCTTGTCGGCCGGATAGACCCAGAGCTGGTTGGCGGAGCCATCGACCGATTCGCGGCCGCTTGCCTTGTGGATGAGGCTGGCAACCGCCCCGTCCCTGCCGATGACCACCGACAAATGATCGTTTTCGAGGCGATCGGAGCCGGCCTTCAGCCCACCCGCCGGCTTCAGCGCCTGCCTGTCGAAGACGGCAACCGACAAGGGAGCGACGATCTCGGCGGCCGAAAGCGCCGTGCCGTCGGCAAGCGTCGCGCTCATCGGCCGGGGCGCAAGCGAGGGATTGACGACGATGAGCGCGTCAGCGACCCCGCCCTTCGGCAGATTGGCCGAAAGCGCCTGCAAGGCCTTGGCCTGCTCGGCCTTCGCATGGTCGATGACGCCGCCGAGCTCCTGCTCCGCATCCTGATACACTTCGCGGATGCTCGAGCCCGGCAGGATGTCGTGGAACTCGTTCTTCAACACGACGCGCCAATCCGCCTCGAGGCTCCGGGGCTTGTCGGCGCCAAGCATATGGGCGAGCGAAGCAAGGGTCTCGGCGGTGATCAGCGCCCGTTCGGCCTGCCGGTGCTTGCGCTTGACGCCGCTTTGCGTCGTCAGCGTTGCGCGGTGCAGTTCGAGATAGATTTCGCCATCCCAGACGGGGAGTTTCGTCTCCGATGCGCTGCGATGCGCCCGCTCGTAGTAGCCCTTGACGGTGCCCCAGCGCGCCTGCGGAATGGCGGGAAAATCGCGCAGCTGGACTTCGCGTTCCACCATTTCGGGCGTCACCCCCCCGCCGCCGTCGCCATAACCGACAGCGAGAAGCGAGGCGTTATGCTGCGCCTTCCCGCGGAAATTCTTCCAGGTCGGCAGGTAACAATCGGGTTGCACGAAACCATTATAGCCCTGCATCGGATTGTCGAAGGTATGGGTCAGCACCTGGCTGCCGTCGAGGCCCTTCCACCAGAAGAAATCGGAGGGGATATGGTTGGTCTCGCTCCAATTGACCTTGATGGTGAAGAAGCTGTCGATGCCGCCCTGTCTCAGGATCTGCGGCAACGCGCCGGAAAAGCCGAAGCAATCCGGCAGCCAGCAGACCGTGTGGCGCTCGCCGAAGGTTTTTTCGAAATAACGCTGGCCATAGAGCACCTGGCGCACGAGGCTTTCGCCGGTCGGCATGTTGGTGTCGGGCTCGACCCACATGCCGCCGACGGTTTCCCATTTTCCTTCCGCGACCTTCTGCTTGATGCGATCGAGAAGTTCGGGATCCTCCTCCTCCATCTGCGCGTAATAATGGGCGGTCGACTGATTGAAGCGGAAATCCGCGGAGCGCTCCATCAGCGACAGCGCCGTGTTGAAGGTGCGCCGCATCTTCCGCCGCGTCTCGCGATAAGGCCAGAGCCAGGCGAGATCGATATGGGCATGGCCGGTCAGCACCAGCTCGCCGTTTGGGGGAAAGCGCTGCTGCAGTTCCTTCAGCCGCGCCGTCAGGACCTCGAGGGCGGCAGCCGCCGAAGCGCTCTGCTCTTCGGCGAGACCAGCCGGATCGGATACAAGCTCCGGCAGCTCCCAGATTTTCTGCTGCATGACGGCACCCGACGTGCGGGAGATGTAAGCCGCCGTATCCGACGGCCAGTCGAGGCTGCGCAAGGCCTGCTCCGCGGCACCGACTAGATGCGGCACGACCTCATGCTCCCCGAGCACGCCGATCGCCTCGGCGATCTGTTTCAGGAGAAGATGCAGGCGGTGAACGGGGCCGTCGAGCCAGATCAGCCGGGCCTTGTTGAGCCGCGGCGCCCGGTTCGGCTCGCCGAACGGAAAACGGGCGACGCTTTCCGTCGCAATCGAGAAGCGGCGGCCCCTCAGCGGGAATTCCTGGTGATAGGGATCGAGGCCGAATGTTTCGCTCTGGCCATCGGGATAGCTGAGCGTGATCAGGCTCTCGCCGCCGAGATCGAGCTGCAGGCGAATATCTTCGAGCGGCCAGTTCGCCGGCGCTTCGGCGCTCGCGGCAAAATGCATTACGCCCTCACGATGCGGCCAGTCTTGGTGATGGGCGATCGGCTCCCCCTCGAAGGTCCAGCCATCGATCGGGCTACTATGTCGGTCCCGCCAATGCGCAAGCTCGGCGATACGGACCTTCAGACTGTCGAGGCGTTGGGCAATGGTGAGCGGCATGGCTTATCCTGTTGAAAATCGGCGGCGAACGATCCGGAATCATGGAGGGAGATAAAGATGGTGCGACAGGATCGCGAATACCGGCCCTCCTCCCAGCGGGTTCGGCTGACGCTTAGAGTAAGTAACTTTGATTTGGCGTCAAGCCCGCAAAAAATTCCCGTTCCTAGATTTGGGCAATTAAGGAACGTGTTTCCCGATAAGAATATTCCTTCCATTTCAGACCGGATGCTGGTGGAAATTTGCCATACCGCATGCGCCGAGCTTGTTGCCTCATCACATGAAGGCTGAGTTCCGACGTGAAACATCGCAGATGTCTTGGTCAGACCGAAAGATGATGGGGGCGCCTTGAAATTTCCTTTGCGCATACAGCAGCAGTTTGCTTCTCGAGGAAGCAGGCTCGCCGAAGACGTGCTCCGACTCAACCCGCACGCCTCAAGGATTTGAACCTTGGACACCGTATTGCTGAGGCTCCGGTTGCAAAGCGGGCAATTATGGTACATTGGCTTTCGTAGATCACGCCAAAGACTTGCGTTCTGCGTGTTTCTGCGCTCGCTCTGCCACACGTACCGCAGGCGCCGTACGCTTCATCCGCTAACGGCTCTGAATGTCAGCACGGCGGAGAATGCCAAGAGCGTTGCAGATCCGCATCGCCGGGCAAGGAGAGGCATCCGTTTGCCACCTCCTAGAACAATCCTGCCGATCGATAGCCAGATCAAGGAAGCTGCCAGGACCGCGGATGTGAGGGCAGCGATTGAAGCCGCCGCGGGTATCTCCTGTGCCGGAGGTACCATCGTCAGTCCGAGGATCAGCGCCTTTGGGTTCAACATCGTCGTCACCGCTAGTTGCCATAGACTCACGGCCTCGACCCGAGTCGATCTGGTGCCCCAGAGGCGAATTGCCAAGTAGAGTACCCAGGCTGCAGAGACAAGTTTGACGAGCTGGGAAATGAAAGGGTGATCGCGGAGAAAGGTGCCGGCGAGACCGGCTGCCGGAAGGACGATCGAAAGATAGGCGGATAGGACGGTAGCGAGTAGCGCGATCGCGCGCCCTGTGGTCAGAGCCTGAGATGCCATCGCCAATATGGCGTTGGTCGGCCCAGGTAGGATGAGAAGCGTGAAAACGCCCGCTGCGAAGGGAAGAAGATGCACTGTTACAGTCTCCGGTTCCGTTCGCTTCTTGCATGACCGCTGCCGCCGGTCGTTGACAAAAATCATTTTGGCCCGGGAACATTCCCGTCTCGCGAACATTTACGATCGTCAGGTCTGAGGTAGTGCCATGCCTTGCATGATCAGGTTCATGCTCACGCGACTGGCCACGGGGTTCACAGTCGGATGCGCCGTGGGATTTTTCATTTGGCAGAATTGGCAGAATGGTTTTGCCGTGACAGACACGGTGGAGAATTATCTCGCGCAGGCTCTGTTCATCTACCTCTTTGCAAGCACCATCAGCATGGGTTATCTCGCGACGGCCCTCCTCCTGGAGGAATAGCGTAGGATGCTCGCGGTGGCGCTGCTTCATCTCGATGCAGCGACGGTGCGCTCGAGGGAAAGTTCGACATCGCGACCATATATTTGCCGCGCGGCGTCCTCGCCGTTGAACGCCTGCACCCCCGGATCACCGCTATTGTCTCGCTGGCATAGGCGGATGCCTCCGCAAGCGTATCCTGTATTCAGGAATTCTTTCGCGCCAAACAACCGAACAGGAAAAGCGGGACCATGTCCGGCGGAATGGCCCCGAGAGCGACAACCGACAGGCTGGGACCGGTCGCGAACATCATCGCCAGGGCGCAGAGCAAATCTTCTATAGCGATTAAGTTCCCGCATCTTTTCCGTTTCGTTAGGCCACCATTCGCGCCAGCGCGCAACGCGACCAGAGCGAATGCAGGGCGTCGACGAGATGGGCGATATCGGCGTCGGAATGCAGCGGTGTCGGGGTGATGCGCAGCCGTTCGGTTTTCTTCGGTACGGTGGGATAATTGATCGGCTGGACGTAGACGCCGCAATTGTCGAGCAGCAGATCGGAGATCCACTTGCATTTGGCCGCATCACCAACCATCACCGGCACAATATGGCTGGGATTGTGCATATGCGGAATGCCGCGCTGGTCGAGCATGGCTCTGAGCTTGCGCACCCGGTCCTGGTGGCGGGCGCGCTCGAACTGACTGACCTTCAGATGCTGGATCGAGGCGACGGCGCCGGCTGCCAATGCGGGCGGCAGCGCCGTGGTGAAGATGAAGCCGGAGGCAAACGAGCGGATGAAGTCGCACAGCGCTGCCGACGCGGCGATATAGCCGCCCATCACTCCGAAGGCCTTGCCGAGCGTGCCTTCGATGACCGTCAGCCGGTCCATCAGCCCCTCGCGCTCGGCAATGCCGCCGCCGCGCGGGCCATACATGCCGACCGCATGCACCTCGTCGAGATAGGTCATCGCGCCGTATTGGTCGGCGAGGTCGCAGATCTCCTTGATCGGAGCGATGTCGCCGTCCATCGAATAGACGCTCTCGAAGGCGATCAGCTTCGGCGCCTTCGTATCGGCGGCTTTCAGCTTGGCTTCGAGATCGGCGACGTCATTATGTTTCCAGATCACCTTGTCGCATTTGGCATGACGGATGCCCTCGATCATCGAGGCATGGTTGAGCGCATCGGAGAAGATGATCAGGCCGGGAATTTTTGCGCCGAGCGTGCCGAGTGAGGCCCAGTTGGAGACATAGCCTGAGGTGAAGATCAGGGCTGCTTCCTTGCCGTGCAGATCGGCAAGCTCACGCTCGAGCAGGACGTGATAGTGGTTGGTGCCAGAAATATTCCGGGTGCCTCCCGCACCCGCGCCACAGTGGTCGATAGCGGCCTTCATCGCCTCGATCACCTTGGGGTTCTGGCCCATTCCGAGATAGTCGTTGGAGCACCAGACCGTGACGTCCTTTTCACCATCGGCCGTATGGCGCGTGGCGCGCGGAAAGTGGCCGCGCTGACGTTCGAGATCGGCAAAAACGCGGTAGCGGCCCTCGGCATGAAGCCCGTCCAGCTCGTTTTTGAAAAATGCTTCGAAATCCATCATATGCTCCTTTTGCACCGCCAAGGGATACATGGGAGCAGCCTCACGGTATTTGATCTCCGTCAAGTTCGGAGCAAGTGGTTCGCCGCGTCGGTCTTCGCCAAAAACCGATTTGACAGCGCGCGTCGCTACCCGACCGCAGACATGGGAAAGCCGCCCACAGAGGAGCATCGTCAGCCGAGCGCGCAGTCGGCAGGACAGGAGGACGCCGTTTTGGGGGATTGCTTTCGATCAAAGAAGAAGACCCGCCGGCGGATTGATGTCAGAGAGCAAGTCGGGAGTTTCCGTGTCAAGCAGGGAAGTTGACAGACGGCTTGCTCGATCTTGGCAGATCGAGCAAGCCTCCTCGTCACTTGGCGCGATGACGGCGCGCCAATGCGACTCGAGCTGTCAGTCCTGGATGTGAGCAGGCGAGACGAGCAGGCCATCCTTATAGCCGGCAATGCCGCCAAGCCCTTCGACGAGAACCTTGATCGCTCTGCGCTTGAGCTCGGATTCCACTTGGCCATCGACCGTCACCTGACCATTGCGGACCGATACATGCACCTTTTGCGGCGTTAGACCGAGATCCGATCTGAGCCGGGTGCGCACGGCCAGCCGGATCGCCTCGTCGCCTCGCGGCAATATTGTCGTTGGAGCCTCGGCGATGACTCGCAAAATATCCCGTCTGCTGACGATCCCGACCAGGCGTTCGTCTTCGACGATCGGCAGCCGCTTTATGCGGTGCACCTGCAGGCTTTCGGCGATATCGGAGACTTCGCTGTCCGGCCGCGCGACGATCACGTCCTGAGACATGACGTCAGCGACGCACCATCCGTTGCTGCCGATATAGCGTTCGAGGTCGATTTCGGAAATCAGTTCCGGTGCACGCGCAGGACGGGGCGCATAGCGTACTTCTCGGCGTAAAAGCAGATCGCCTTCCGTCACCATGCCGCAGACGCGTCCATGGTCGTCAACGACGGGAAGGCCGCTGACATGGTTTTGCAACATCATTGCGACCGCATGGCGCACGCTTACATCAGGGCTGATCGAAACCACAGTCGTGGTCATAATATCCCTTGCTTGCATGGTCGCTGCCTCACTGCTCATGATTATCGTGAGGAACATGCTAGAGGCCAGCCGGACAGTTCGCTTTGATCTTCGTCAAACTGTTCATGACCGTCATCGCCCTTCCCCGATGTGTGGAAAGGTAGTGGCGATGAGCCCATCATTCCGCCGACTCCATCGCGGGTGTCGCCGGCTTCGCCTTGGCCTTTCTCCGCGGTGCGCCGACGCGCAGGCGCCGGTCGGAGAGCGAGACGAGGCCGCCGGCGGCCATGATCAGCGCGCCGCCCCAGATGCACAGGATGAACGGCTTCCACCAGATGCGCACGACGATGCCGCCGTCCTTGGTGGCGTCGCCGAGCGAGACATAGAGCTGGCTGAGACCGAAGGTCAGGATGCCGGCCTCCGTCGTCGGCATCTGCCGGGCGGTGTAAAGGCGCTTGGCCGACCAGGTGTCGGCGACCGTGACACCGACGCGTCGGATGGTGAAGTGGCCGCGCTCCTCGGTGTAGTTCGGTCCCCTGCCCGGGCGCATGCCGTCAAACGCAAGGCTGTAGCCGCCGGCCTCGATTATCTCGCCCGGCTTCATCGCGACAACATGTTCGCTCTGGAAGGTGGTGACGGCGACGATGCCGAGCACGCTGACGCCGAGGCCGGCATGGGCAAGCGCCGTGCCGAAGGCCGAGCGCGGCAGACCGCTCAGGCGGCGCCAGGCGATGCTGCCGGCGACCTTGCCGATGCCGGCCCGATACCAGAGATCGGCAATGCGCCGAGGATCAGGAACAGGCCGGCCGCCAGCCCGAGCACCGAGAGCACCGGCCCGCCATGTTCGAGATAGAAGACGATGACCGCGGCGGTGAAGGCGAGAGCCGCGACAAGGTAGAGCCGCTGCAGCGCGCCGAGCAGATCGCCGCGCTTCCAGGCCAGCAGCGGCCCGAACGGCTGCGAAGAGCACCTCGAGACGTCGAAGGAAACCACACGACGGCTCGACGCCATCATCGCGTCACTTGAACAACGCCTGAGAAATATTGAAAGTGTTGGGCCGTGCGGCGCGTCACTCGGGAGCTGACCGGAACATTGACTCCGCCCGATCCAGCAGTGGATCGAAGAGGAAGGCATTACGCGAATTGGAACTAACTGGCTTTCTCCCGCGACCCAGTGAGTTAATCTCGTTGTCCCAATGTGGTTCCGGTACGATGCCGGACAAAAAAGCCCCGCCGAAGCGGGGCAAGTTTTGACAACAATGAGGGACTGACCAAGTTCCACTACGGCGTTGGCATAGTTTACTCAGCTTGGCAATGAAGGTGTTATTTGGTTCACCAGGGAGGTTCTGACTCGATACACAGCAACATTGCTAAAACATCCCTGGCGTCCTCTCGACAAGGATGAAGAAAATCTAGCTCGAATCTTCCCGTGAAAAAGACGGACTAAAGTCGGGGCCTGTCGGGCACCTTGGTTTGTAGTGCGGGCATGCCAGGAGAAAAGCCCCGCATTCTCGCGGGGAATCTTTCACTACCCTTGCCGCCAGCCGGGGGTGACGCGACAATGTGGAACAGGATGACATGGTTCTGAAGATGGTCAATTAGCTCTAACTTGCTAATCTAGTTGGCCAAATCCATTTTGGCCTTGAGATCAACTCCTGTTACTCGCACCAGTCGTTTCGCTGGCCAGGGGTCCACGTCCGAGCAAAGCCTTCCTGCAGCAGCTTCTTCTGGACTTCCGATTGAATTCCCTCTGTTCTCCGCAGTCCTCGCACTCGGCCATGATGGTTACGTGCTGTGGCGCTACACTGAGGTATCCCGGCGACCAGTCCCGTATCTCCTGAAATCGTCGCATGCGTGATCGACCCCTTCCGAGGTCCTTTCTGACCGCATTGTTGAGAGTGTCCCGCCCGAGCTTGTTCCTAATATGTTCAGGGCGTAGAGCGAGTCAAGGGCCGCTTTTCAAAGCCGCCATGATCCGAGCGAAGTTATGGATTGCGCTGGGCGCCGCACGTCTAATCGTCGAGCGGCTGCTGTGGTACAAATCTCAGCACGGACTAAGGTCCTACGACGGCGGTCCCTATTATTGTTCCCGTTATACGTTCTTTTTATGAGCCTATCGGCCGGCCATTAGTGCCCCGACTCTCCTGCGTGTCCCCCGGGACTGCACTTCCACTGCCGGCAATACACCGAAAGGCCCCCCCGATCGTCCTTTGAGCAATCTGGCAAAAGCGCACCATCAGGACCAAGCTCTACGGGTTCGTATTTGGAGCAGTGCCAATGGAGCTGGTCGAATACTGCCTGCACAAGCTTGGAAGCTTTTTCTACAACACTTATTATCTGAATGGTCGGGCAATGGCGCTCAGTTTCGCCATTTCCATTGGCCTGGTTCTGACGGTTTTCGCGGTGGAACTCACCTATGTGGGGTTCGGCAATTCCGGATTCCGTCGGGTTTTCTTCGAACGCAGCAAATCCACAATCACCGACATCGTCTATTTCGTCCTTCAGGCCACGGGACTGATTACGTTATTCGCGGCGCTCGCATCATTTGGTCTGTCCTATGCCATCACCCGCGCGGCTCGGGATGCCCCCCACCTGGACCTTGCCCGGTGGCTGCCAGGCTGGGCACATGTTCTCTTATTCCTAGTGCTGACAGACTTCTTGAGCTACTGGCAGCATCGATTGATGCACCGGCTGCCCGTACTATGGCGGCTGCACGAATTTCACCACGCAGCCGAAGAGTTCAACGCGCTGACTGCGTCGCGGGAGCATCCGCTGGAGAAGGCCATAAACATGGCCATTATGGTCGTTCCGGCGCTGCTTATCGGCCTGCCTACGGCCGAATTCGCGGTCGTGACCATCACCTTTGGTGCAATTGGTCTGGTCAAGCACAGTGCCATTCCCTGGCATGGCTGGTTTGGCAAATACGTGATCCAGTCACCACGTGACCACTTCATCCATCACTCCCGAGTGCGGGAACATCACGACAAGAATTTCGCCAATTATTTCCCGATCTGGGATCATTTGTTCGGCACCTATTACAAGGGCGATGCAGACGGTGCAAAGCTCGGTTTGGACCGCGACTACTTCAACCAAACCGATCCGTTCCGCGAAACCATCGCCACAGAAATCCGTTTCTTCCAGAGCGCGGGGCAAGCTGCCAAGGCCAAGTGCGGCATAAGCCGCATAAGCGAAAAACCTGCCTCGCCGCAGGGGCTGTCGGGCTCGGAACAGCACCGGTAGCGCGAAGCTGGCTAACGGAACACCCTCCCCAGCAGTCGCATATTCTGCCCATCGCATTTTACGGCCGTCAGCGAGGCGCACAGGATCGACTCAGCAATCATCTTGATGCGCTCCGGCTCCTGAGTTCGTTCCATATGGTCGTCGCCCGCCAGGCCTCATTCTCACGTTGCGTCGCGGGGTTATCGAGGAATGGCGCCGTCTCGACTGTGATTGTCTCGCCGCACTTTCGGCAGGATATAACCGAGACCGGGCCGTAGGACGCTAGCGGCTGACGCCCACAGCGGCAACGGTCTAGGCGTAGGACAGTATCGTCATCCATCTCGCTCGGCCGCCTCGAGCTGTCTTCTAAGCGCCTGCTCCTGCTCATAGCTTTTGTAGGGGAAATGCTCCCAGCACCACCAGCGGACAGGGATCGCCTTGGACGGGCTGTGACCGAAGCCGCCCCATTTCTCGCAGCCGACTTCCTCGCAATAGTGCTCGAAGTGTACATTCGCGCCGGATGCGCTTGAGGGGTTTGTGATACTCATTTGATCTCCTGGAGCTGCCAGCCAGCTTTCGGTTTGGGCCACCCCTTCTTTGCTGTCCGAAAATCAGCTTCCATTTCGGCTTTCGCCTTCGCTGTCGTAGGACCAGTTGCCCAGACAGTGATGCGCATGCGGCCCGCCCTGAAGACGAAACGGCGCTCGGAAACGTGCTTGCCGGCGGTATATCCTGCGCGAAAGCACGCACGTGCAGCCGATGGGCTAATGCCGTCTCGGAAAGAACCCGGTCGCGACCGCCACCAGTCGTTAAACGCTATTTCGAAGGCAACGGCTTTTGGTTGAAGACGATCAAGCATATCAGTCTCGCTCGTAGCTCGGCCGCCAGCCGCGCGTGATGCCTCGGCCCATAGCGCCTTCTGTCAAAACTAGCTGCCAGCGAAGATGGCGGATGTCATTCAGGAGGGTTCCGATCGCTGCTTGTGCATTGCCCTGGTGATAAGCAAGCACCTCCGCAATCTCATCATCAACCATGGCTTCGCCGATCGGCTGCTCGCGCATATCCGTGCTCCATACTCAAGTTTTCAGATTGGCGGCCGCCTCGCCGATGTTCTTATTATGTTCACGGGCCCGATGGAGTCAATAATCCTCGATTTCTTTTTTGAGGGCGGCGCAGAAGGACTGCGGACCTGCGCGCCCATCAGCGAAGCTGACGAGTCACATGACGCTGCTCACCAAAATTAACCGGGCTGATGATTTCGGGGCCGGTATTCTTCAGGTTGTCGTTGCCCACGCCGATCGGCCACATGGTCATAAGCTCGGCCTCGTATGGCTTCATCAGGTCGGATGGGTTTGGATCAGGAGATAGCCAACGCTCATAATCGTTCCGACGGAGAATAACTGGCATTCGTTCACCGAGCGTCTTCATCATCTCATTCGGCGCGCAGGTAATGACGGCGAAGGTACGGATATCGATGCCAACTGGGTGGCGCCAGGCCTCCCAAATACCGGCAAGAGCAAACAGAACGTCCGTCCTCATCGCGATAGCATAGGGTTGTTTTTGCCGGCTGTGGGTGAACGATTTCCACCCGAAGAATCCGCTGACTGGGATCAAACAGCGGCGAGACCGGTAGACAGGTCCGGCGAGTTTGTGTGAGGCAATCTTTTCGCAGCGGACGTGGACTAGTGGGAGACGCCGGTCGCTGGGCGTTCTAGATGCCGACACCAACCCCCACTTTGCTATTGCAAAGACCGGGGCAATGATACCGCTTCCCCGCGCTGCTTCTTGGATGATGATCGGATAAACTTGGTTTGGTGAGCCGTTGTATCGAGGGATGCGGTCAACCAAGTCGTCAAGCTCGCCTTACCCGGCGAAAGGGAAACTACGCGCGAGGTCGTGAAGCGATTCTTTGATATAAACGCGACTACACATTCCGTATTCCATGGGGGAGACTACTTATTTAGATATAACCCTCCCTCAGCAGGTCAAGACAGCCGAACTGTTTTCCCCGCCGGGCACTTACGAAGCGTCAATACTCAATCTGGGCCAATTGCCTTTTAAGAATTGGCTGAGCAACTGGCGGTATGACAAAGCCGCCTCGCAAGCCCGCCCAGCCGCTGCTCGGAGACGCCGACGCGCCGCTCCGCAGCCGGCCGCGAAAGAAGCGCGACCCTGCCACGATGACGAGCAGCGGCGCCATCAGCAGGCCGAAGGTCAGGTTGAAGAAGGGCGGCCCGACGGAGATCTTGTCGCCGGTCAGCGTTTCCAACAGCAGCGGATAGAGCGTGCCGGTCAGCACCGTGCCGCAGGCGACCGTCAGGATCAGATTGTTGAGGACGAGCGCCCCCTCGCGCGAGATCGGCGCAAACAGCCCGCCGGCCGCAAGCTTCGGCGCCCGCAGGGCAAACAGCGACAGCGCTCCGCCGATGAAGATCAGCAGGATCGACAGGATGAAGACGCCGCGGGTGGGATCGCTGGCAAAGGCATGCACCGAGGTCAGCACCCCGGAGCGCACCAGGAAGGTGCCCATCAGCGACAGCGAGAAGGTCAGGATGGCGAGCAGCACCGTCCAGATCTTCAGCGCCTCGCGCTTTTCCATGACGAGAGCCGAATGCAGCAGCGCGGTGCCGGCGAGCCACGGCATGAACGAGGCGTTTTCCACCGGGTCCCAGAACCACCAGCCGCCCCAGCCGAGCTCGTAATAGGCCCAGTAGGAGCCCATGGCGATGCCTAATGTCAGGCAGGTCCAGGCGGCGAGCGTCCAGGGCCGGACCCAGCGCGCCCAGGCGGCGTCGATGCGGCCTTCAATGAGGGCGGCAACGGCGAAGGAGAAGCAGACGGAAAAGCCGACATAGCCGAGATAGAGCAGCGGCGGGTGGATGGCGAGCCCGACATCCTGCAGCACCGGATTGAGATCGCGGCCCTCGGCCGGGGCCGGATCGAGCCGCAGGAAGGGATTGGAGGTCAAAAGGATGAACAGGGTGAAGGCGAGCGAGATCCAGGCCTGCACGGCAAGCACATTGGCCTTCAGCATCTCCGGCAGATTGGCGCCGAAGATCGCGACCAGCGCGCTGAACAGCGCCAGGATCAACAGCCAGAGCATCATCGATCCCTCGTGATTGCCCCAGACGCCAGAATATTTGTAGATCAGCGGCACCAGCGAATGCGAATTCTCCCAGACGTTCTCGACGGAGAAGTCGGAGACGACATGGGCATAGGTCAAGACGGCGAAGGCAAAGGCGACAAGGGCAAACATCGCCAGCGAACCTGATGTCGCCACATCCATCAGCGCCGGATCATGACGGCGGGCGCCGATGACAGGCACGATCGAGACGATCAGCGCCGTCGCCAGCGCCAGCACCAGAGCGTAATGGCCGATCTCGATGATCATGGCGTCGCCTTCGCCTCCTGCCCCTTGCCTTCCTGCCACAGCCCCTGCGACTTTAGTCGGTCGGCCACCTCCTTCGGCATATAGGTCTCGTCATGCTTGGCAAGCACGGTGTCGGCGATAAAGACATTGCTGCCTGCGGCAAACATGCCCTCGGTGACCACACCCTGGCCCTCGCGGAACAGATCCGGCAGGATGCCGGTATACTTGACTTTCACCGCATTGGCGCTGCCGTCGGTGACAGAAAATTCCACCGTCGAACCGGCGCCGCGCACGACGCTGCCCGCCCCGACCAGGCCGCCGAGCCGGATGCGGGTCTCCGGCGCCACCGGCGTCCTGGCAAGATCGGCCGGCATGTAGAAATAGGCCACCGACTGGCTGAAGGCGAACATCACCAAAAGCACCGCAGCAAGGATGAAACTCATCCCGCCAGCAATCACCACAAGGCGCTTCTGCTTGCGCGTCATTGCGAACCTCGTTGATCTGTCATGCGAGGCTCCCGCGCCACGGCGATCAGCGGCACCCCGCCATTGGCGGCAATATGTTTGTTGACGAGCGACAGCCAGGGCGCCCCGGCCGGCGACGATTTCGCCAGCGCCTCGAAATCTGCCAACGCCTCGGCACGCCGCCCCGCCTGCTCGAAGCTGAGGGCGATGTAGAACAATGCGCGCGGGTTTTTCGGCTCAAGCTGGAGGATCTGCCGCAGGACATCCAGCGTATCCGCAGACACCGAACCTTGCGCTTCGGCCATCAGGGCCTCGGCAAGACCGCCCAGCCGATCCATGTCGGGGCCGAGGATCCGCAGGGCGTTCCGATAAGCTATTTCCGCCTCGGGCAACCGGCCGGTCCTGAGATAAACCGGGGCGATCACGTTCCAACCCCGCCCGTCATCGGGCCGGCTTGCAAGATGGCGTTCTGTCTTGACGATCAGCATTGCGAGGTTCTGGCCGGGATCTTCCAGCCGCGCCTGCAGCGGCTGCGATGGTAGGTCGGGCGAACCCAGCAACTCATAAAGGCCAATGCTCGCGAGCGGAAGAAATGCGACGATGACGAGCTTCGGCCATCTGTGGGCATGCGACGGGCTGTCCAACACTTCAGCCTGCTGTTCGCTTGCCCTGAAAAGCCGCCGTGCTACTTCCGCACGGGCATAATCGTACTCGGTGCGTCCGAGCTGGTCCGTTTCCACGTCCCTTTCGAGTTCGAGAAGCTGGGCTCGATAGACCCGGCCTGCGTCACCGCCACCGTCGATCCGGACATGGCTGGAAGCAAGCGGATGAAGAAGGGAAGCGACGACGGCAGTCGCGACGGCCGCGAAAACAATCCAGATAAGCATGACGTCCAGGTGCCTTTTTGCCGCTGAACATAGCCGAGCGGGCGGTCGTCACATTGACGCCGGTCAAATTGCATTGCGGTTACCGCCTTCAGCAAGCTTTGCGCAGCAGATCGACGCTGTCGACCAGGACGACCTTGCCTCTGACTTCGACCCCTGCAGGAATAAGCGCGGCGAAGGCCCGTGAAAGAGCCTCGGGCGCAAGCCCCAGCTTGCCGGCGAGAATTCTCTTCCGGTACGGCAGGCGAAAGCTTGCCTGCGAGGCCGAGGCCGGGCATCGGCTGATGAGGTAATTTGCAACACGCTGCGCGGCGGTGTGCAGCCGGTCTCCGGCGATGCAATCCATGGCGCCGAGCAGATGCCGGGTCATGATGCGCATGACGTTGCGATGCATGACCGGGTATCGGTCGGCGAGCGCCCGCAAGTCCGAAAGCTGGAACAGCGCTACTTCCGACCCGTCTGCCGACCACGCGCTGTAGGCGTAGGCGCCGTCTCCCGACAGGAGATATTCGCCGAAAGTGTCGTCCGGTTCGCAGATGCAGATATCTGCCTCGCGCCCGGCGGATTCCGCTTTCGAAAGCCGCACGAAACCGCTCATCACGCTATAGACGAACGACGCTGGCTCGCCCTCGGCGATGATCCGCTCATCGGCCGCGAAGGTTCGGAACTGAGCTGTGGCGGCAAGCTTCTCCACCGTTGCCTCATCCAGCCCGTCGAACAGGTCAGACCGCAAAAGCGCGGGATTTTTCGCAAGCATCGATCGTCCTTTCGTTTGGCGTGTACGGTTCAGGATTTCTTCCGATCGGTTTCGTCCTCGGCCAGGATTCGCCAGGCGGCGCCCTCAAGGTCGTCATACTGGCCGCTCTTCAACGACCAGAGGAATGCCAGGAGGCCTATTCCGCCCATGAGCAGCGCAATCGGTATCAGATAGATCAGCATGTTCATGCGGGTTTGACCTCCGGATTGCCGCCGGCGCGCGCCTCGGTCCGCGGGCCGGTCCGCTTGCCGAAAGCGTTCAGCCGCAGCGCATTTGTTACGACGATGATCGACGATGTCGACATGGCCACCGCCGCGATCAGCGGCGTCGCCAATCCGGCAATCGCGATTGGAAGAGCCAGCACGTTGTAGCCTATGGCGAGCGCAAAATTCTGCCGAATGAGGCTTGCGGATCTTCGCGCGACGGCGATTGCTTCCGGCACGGCATCGAGACGCTCGTGGAAAAAGACAAGGTCGGCGGCCTGCCTGCCGATATCGGATGCGGTGGCGGGCGCCATCGAGACATGCGCGGCGGCAAGGGCGGGCGCATCGTTGATCCCGTCGCCGACCATGAGTACGCGGTGGCCTTCCGCGCTGAGCTCCCGGCATTCCTCGACCTTCTGTTTCGGAGCCAAGGCGCCCATGGCCTTGTCGATGCCGAGAGCTTGCGCAGTGTTGTCGACGACTGTCTGCCTGTCCCCCGAAATCATCAGCGTTTCAAGGCCGGTTGCGGCGAGCTGGCGGACGGCCGAGGCCGCGCCCGGGCGAAGCGTGTCGTCGAACAGGAAACGGGCGAGATCGGCACCGTTCTTCGACAGGACCACCTCCGAAAACGGACTATCGGCCGCCGGCGTGAGGCCGGTTCCGCAGGCAAAGGCCCGATTGCCCAGCCGATAGACGTCCGTTCCGCTCCAGGCTTCCAATCCCCCGCCGGGCATTTCCGTGACCCTGTCGAAGGCGAAGGCGGAAACGAACTCCATGTCCCGCACCAGCGCCTGCGAAAGGGGGTGGCGTGAATGCGCTGCCAATGCCGAGGCGATTGTGGTAATGCCCGCGTCGATCGCTTCGGCCCGGACGAGGCGGGGGCGGCCCAAAGTCAGCGTGCCGGTCTTGTCGAAGGCGACGATGTCCGCCTCGGCCAGCCTTTCGAGCGCCGAACCGTCCTTGACCATGATGCCCCGGCGGAAGAGTTCGCCGGCTGCGACCACTTGGACCACCGGAACGGCAAGGCCCAATGCGCAGGGGCAGGTAATGATCAGTACCGCGACCGCGACCAGCATGGCCTGTTTCCAGTCGCCGCCGAGCAGGCCCCAGGCGAGAAAGGAGGCCAGCGCCAACAGGTGCACGACGGGGGAATAAAGTGCTGCGGCGCGATCGGCGACTCGGCGATAACGAGCCCTGCCGCCCTCGGCCGCCTCCATCAGACCGATGATTTCCGAAAGAAGCGAATCCCTTGCCACTTTCGTCGCCCGCAGAACGAGCGAACCGGTCAGGTTCATCGAACCCGAATTCACCGCGCTGCCTGCGGCAACGGCGACCGGGCTGCTTTCACCGGTGACGATGGAGAGGTCGACGTCGCTCTCGCCGCTGACGATCATGCCATCGACGGGAATGCGTTCGCCGGCCGCAATCGAGATGTTATCTCCGACCGCGATCTCTTCGACCGCGACGTAGCGCCGCGACCCGTCCTTCAGCATCAGCAGCGCCCCGCGCGGCGCCAGTCTGGCAAGGCCGTTGATCGCCGCGCGGGCTTTCTCCCGCATCACATGATCCAGGGTTCTGCCGATCAGCAGGAAAAACAGCAGAGACACCGACGCGTCGAACCAGGCATGTTCGCCATGGTGCATGGTTTCCCATAGGGAGACCGCATAGGACAGCGTCACGGCAAGCGAGATCGGAACGTCCATGTTGGTGCGCCCACGCTTGAGCGCGCTCCAGGCCGATTTGAAGAAGAAGCGTCCCGCATAAACCAGCGCCGGCGCCGCGATCATCGCCGAGATCCAGTGAAACATGTCGCGCGTCGCCGCATCGGCGCCCGACCAGACCGACACCGAGAGCAGCATGATGTTGGCGCCTGCAAAGCCGGAGACGCCGACCGCCAGCAGCAGCTGGTTCCGGATCCGGTCGGTTTCGGGAGCCGTCGGCGTGAAGAGATGCGCCCGGTAACCGGCCGCAGCGATCGCCGCCAGAATTTCGGACGGATCGGTCGCCCGCCCGTCGATCTCCTCCTGATAAATGCAACTGACCCGTCTGGCGGTCAGATTGACACGCGCTTTGCGGACGAAGGCAAGCGCCGACAGGGCGCTTTCGATGCTCGATATGCAGCCGCCGCAGTGAGCGTCGGGTACGCTGAGGTCGAGCTGTCGCAATCCGGCCCCGAGCGAATGGCTGGCAAGGCGGACTTCTTCGGCGCTGGAGGATGCCGTGCTGAGGGCGAGAACGCTCTCCGTGTCCATGGAGCAGCAGGTCATTGGCCGAACTCCGTGGTATCGAAGCGCTTGGCCTCGTGCATGACGACCATGCCGTTTCGTCTCGATATGGCTTCGACGATCCAGTCGCCGCCGGCGACTTCGTGATCGGCTTCGAACCGCCCTTCGCCCGTCTTGCGAAGCGCCAGGCTGAAATCCTCATGATCGCCGACGGGCCGTTTGAAATTCAGCGTGACCTCGTCGATGATCGCAGGCGCACCCCCCTGTTCGTGGATGTCGTAGCGGATTTCGCTGCCCTTGAGGAAGAGAGCGCCTTCGATGCCGGAGGCGGCCATCGCCTTCATCGCTGCCGCCTTGCCGTTGAATTCCTGGCTGGCCACATAGGTATTTTCCACGACCAGGCCGCTCCAGCTGGACGAGGCATAGACGGCCATGGTGACGTTGACGGCGATCACCACGGCGAAGAATGCGGAGGTGGCAAGCAGCATGTGCCAGCCGGTAAAACCTCTGGAAGCCTTCATTTCACGTCTCCCGGTGCATTGAACGCGGCGCGATAGGTCGCCCGGTCGGCATGGTCGGTATCCTCGATGACGAAGAGGAATTCTTTGATCGCGGCTCCGTCGGGCTTGCGCGTGACGAAGACCTTGAGCGTCGTCGCCGCGTCGGCTTCGGCATCGACGGTAAAGCTGCGGCCATGCTGCCGGCCGAACTCGGGAATGCGCATCGTGCCTCCCTCCAGCCCGACCAGGGTGATGGTCACGTCCCGCGGCTTCGGCACCATGTTGAGGACGCGAAGCGTGTAGCCGTTGCGGATGGAACCGTCGCTTTCCAGAACATATTGGGGGTTGCGGTCGTGGACGACGTTGAGCTCGAGCCGTTCGCGGAAGGCGAGATGCACGACCATGGCGATGCCGATCGATGCCCAGACGGCGGCATAGAAGACGATCCTCGGACGGAAGATGATGCGCCAGTCGAAATGCCGGACCGCCGGGATGAAGCTGCCGTCGTCGTTTCGCACATTGGAGGGGCGGATGGCTGTTTGCCCTCCGTCCGTCGCGAGCGACATGTTGCTCGAGTATTCGCTGAGCGTCGCATAGGCGATCAGGCCGCGCGGTTTTCCGAGCTTGTCCATGACGCCGTCACAGGCGTCGATGCAGAGCGCGCAGGTGATGCACTCCATCTGCTGGCCGTCCCGAATGTCTATCCCCATCGGGCAGACCGCGACGCAGGCATTGCAATCGACACAATCGCCAACCGGCAGACCTTGGGCCTGGGCCTTCTTCGCGTGGCGCGACCGCTGCTCGCCCCGCCAGTCGTTGTAGGTGACGACAAGCGAATTCTCGTCGAGCATGGCGCCCTGGATGCGCGGCCATGGACACATATAGGTGCACACCTGCTCGCGCATCAGGCCGCCGAGCACATAGGTCGTGGCGGTCAGGATGGCGATCGTGGCATAGGCGGCGGCAGGAGCGCTTCCGGCAAACAGCGACGTCGCCAGGCTCGGCGCGTCGGCAAAATAGAAGATCCATGCTCCGCCGGTGGCGACGCCGATCAGCAGCCAGATCGCATGCTTGGTCACCCGCTTCCTGATCTTGTCCAAGGTGAAGGGACCGGCGTCGAGTTTCATCCGCGCGTTGCGGTCGCCTTCGATGGCGCGTTCGACGACGAGAAAAAGATCGACCCAGACGGTCTGCGGACAGGCGTAGCCGCACCAGGCGCGGCCGATCGCGGCGGTGACGAGAAACAGGCCGAACCCCGCCATGACCAATAGGCCCGCAACATAATAAAATTCCTGCGGCCAGATCTCGATGAAGAAAAAGAAGAAACGCCGCGAGGAGAGGTCGACGAGGATGGCCTGGTCGGGCGCATAGGGACCGCGATCCCAACGGATCCACGGCGCGAGGTAGTAGATGCCGAGCGTGATCAGCATCACGAACCATTTGAACCGGCGGAATCGCCCCTCGGCGCGCTTCGGAAAAATCTTCTTGCGCGGCGCATAGAGAGGCTGGCGGTTGCGCCGGGCATTGACCGGCTCGACGCTGACGCGCTCAATGTCATTGGGATCGGGGGCGGTATAGAGATTCATGGGACCTGTCCGGTTTTCACCCGCTCTTGTCCCATCCGCGGCGCATCCGTTCCTTGATGCAGATCAAGAATGACCTTTCCGGAAGCGAAAAGGCCACGCCCGGGGTAAGGGCGTGGCCGGAGGACAGCGGGGGAGAAACACCGCTGGGGCGTCCTCGACAGGCGCTGATACTATCGGCTCGTCTGCTTGTGATCTTTAAGGCTGGCCAAACTCACGATCGAATTGCCGATTTTTGCCGGGTCGTCCTGCTCCGAAGATGCAGGCATCGGTTGAGCGCGCGCCGAGACACGCGATCGGATAACAGCACGCGGCGTGCCGTAGAGACCGAGGATCGGATTGTGGTCGTGGGCTGTCATGGCTTTCTCCTTACGTGCCGCCGCCCAGCGAATGGACGAAGATGGTCAGCTCCTTGACTGTCGTATCGCCGAGACGTCCCGCCCAAGCCGGCATGACGCCATGCTTGGGAGAGGCCACCTGGCGAAGGATGGCGTCTTCGCCGCGCGCTTTGAGCCAGATCGCATCGGCGAGATCCGGCGCGCCCATTTCGGCTTTGCCCTTGGCGTCCTCGCCGTGACATGCGGCGCAATTGTCAAGGAAGACCTGCTTTCCCGCCTCTGCGAGCGCGGGATCGGATGGCGTATTGGTCAGCCCCCAGACATAGGCGGCGACCTGCTTCATCTGGATGGGTTGCAGCACGTCGGTAAAGGGCGGCATCTCGGAAGCATGGGTCTCCGTATCGCCGTCGAAGCGGATCCCATGAGCGATCGTGGTCTGAATCGCCTCGAGGTCCCCGCCCCACAGCCAGTCATCGTCGTTGAGATTCGGGAACCCTGGGCCGCCACTCGCGCCCGAGCCGTGACAGGGCGCGCAGTTGACCTTGAATGCCGACGCCCCGCCGGCAATGGCGAATTCACGCAAAGCCGGATCCGCATCGATTTCCTGCACAGTCTTGGCAGCGATCAGATCATGGAACTTCGTCTGGGATGCCTTGGCGAGATCGAGATCCTGCTGCAACTCGGCGCGCGTCGAGTAGCCGAAATAGCCTTTCGTGGCGGATGTGATCATCGGGATGGCCGGATAGGCGATGGCATAGCCGATCGCCCACAGGATCGTCACGTAGAACGTCCAGACCCACCAGCGCGGCATCGGATTGTTGAGTTCGCGGATGCCGTCCCATTCATGTCCGGTCGTTTCGACGCCGCTCAATTCATCGATATGGTTTTCCGACATCTCAATCGTCCTTCAAGGGAATATCGGCGGCTTCTTTCGCCGTCTGCTTGCTGCCTGGGCGAAGGGTGAACATGACCGCGCCGACGAAGAATGCCGCCATCGCCAGGAGGCCCCAGCTGTCGGCGAAGTGTCTCATTGCAGTATAGGCTTCCATGGATCCCTCACCGGTAGCCGGTCGCGTCGTCATAGGTCGAGAAATCGACCAGTGTTCCGAGCATCTGCAGGTAGGACACCAGAGCGTCCATTTCGGTCAGCCTGGCCGGGTCGCCATCGAAATCGCCGATCTTCGTCTTCGGATAGCGCTGAAGCAGCGCCGTCGTGTCCGCGTTCGGATCGGCCTGAGCCCTCATGTCGGCCTCGGCATTCGCCAGCATGTCATCGCTATAAGGCACGCCCACATCCTCGTTGGCCTTGAGGTCCATTCCGACATCCTTGACCGTCACCTCCTGCTCCTTGAGGAAGGCGTAGCTCGGCATGATGGATTCCGGCACGACGGCGCGCGGATTTGCGAGATGCTGGACGTGCCATTCGTTCGAGTAGCGGCCGCCGACGCGGGCCAGATCCGGCCCGGTTCGCTTGGAGCCCCACTGGAACGGATGGTCGTACATCGATTCCGCGGCCAGCGAGTAATGGCCGTAACGTTCGACTTCATCGCGGAACGGCCGGATCATCTGGCTGTGGCAGAGATAGCAGCCCTCACGGATGTAAATGTTCCGTCCGGCGAGCTCCAGCGGCGTGTAAGGCCGCATACCTTCCACTTTCTCGATCGTGTTCTGCAGGTAGAACAGCGGTGCGATTTCAACGATGCCGCCGATGCTGACGACGAGCAGCGAGCCGACCAGAAGAAGCGTCGCGTTCTTCTCGAGGATCTTATGTTTATCAAGTATCGATGCCATGTCTCACCTCATTCGGCAGGCTGTGCCTGGGGCACGAAAGTGGTCGGGATAGCAGCTTCGTCGCGCAGGTGGCCGCGGATCGTCATGAACACGTTCCAGGCCATGACGAGACCGCCCGCCAGGTAAAGCGCTCCGCCGACCGCGCGCAGCACGTAGTAGGGGATCATCGCCGCGACCGTCTCCGCGAAGGAATAGACGAGGAAGCCCTGGGAATTGTATTCGCGCCACATCAGCCCCTGCTGGATGCCGGCAACCCAGAGCACAGCGGCGTAGATCACGATTCCGAGGGTCGCGAGCCAGAAGTGCCAGTTGACCATCCGCAGGCTATAGAGACGCTCGCGCCCCCACAGCTTCGGCGTCAGGTAATAGATCGCCCCGAAGGTGATCATACCCACCCAGCCGAGCGCCCCGGAATGCACGTGGCCGATCGTCCATTCGGTATAGTGGCTGAGCGAATTGACTGTTTTGACCGACATCATCGGGCCTTCGAAAGTCGACATGCCGTAAAAGGCGATGGCGACGATCATCATGCGGATGATCGGGTCCGTGCGGATCTTGTCCCAGGCGCCCGAAAGGGTCATCAGGCCGTTGATCATGCCGCCCCAGGAGGGCATCCAGAGCATGACCGAGAACACCATGCCGAGCGTCTGCGCCCAGTCGGGCAGCGCCGTGTAATGCAGGTGGTGCGGACCGGCCCAGATATACATGAAGATCAGAGCCCAGAAGTGGATGATCGACAGCCGGTAGGAATAGACGGGCCGGTTGGCCTGCTTCGGCACGAAATAGTACATCATGCCGAGGAAGCCGGCGGTGAGGAAGAAGCCGACGGCATTATGGCCATACCACCATTGGGTCAGCGCATCCTGAACGCCGGAGAAGAGCGAATAGCTCTTGGAGCCCAGGAACGAGGCCGGAACCGCAAGATTGTTGACCACATGCAGCATCGCAATGGTGACGATGAAGCCGAGATAGAACCAGTTCGCCACATAGATATGCGGTTCCTTGCGCTTCAGGATTGTTCCGAGATAGACGGCGAGATAGGCGACCCAGACGATAGTCAGCCACAGATCGACATACCACTCGGGCTCGGCATATTCACGGGCCTGGGTGATGCCGAGCACGTAGCCAGTCGCAGCCATGACGATGAAGAGCTGGTAGCCCCAGAAGACGAACCAGGCGAGCGTGCCGCCGAAGAGACGCGCGCGACAGGTGCGCTGCACCACGTAGAACGAGGTCATGATCAGCGCGTTGCCGCCGAAGGCGAAGATGACAGCTGAGGTGTGAACCGGCCGCAATCGTCCGAAGTTGAGATAGGGCGCAATGTTGAGGTCGGGAAAGGCCAGTTGCAGCGCGATAATCACGCCGACGAGGAAGCCGACGACGCCCCAGAACCGTGGCGATCAGGCCGTAGCGGACCACCTCGTCGAAATAACCTGTTACGTCGGCCTTGCGCTGTTGGCCCGCCGTTGAAAACTCGACGTTCCTGACAAGCAGCAGGGTTCCCGCCACGAGGCAGAGGCAAAGTATGCCCAAATGGACCGCAAAGAGATGATCGTGCGCGAATGCGGCTGCGAGCAGCGCTAGAAACGCTGCGACCGCGACCACCATCGTTTCCGTCGTGTAATTCATGATGTCGTCCCCAGTGCACAGACGACCGCCTCGCGGCCGGCTTTCTCGGATTTCGAGGCAGGACTGTCATGAAGCCGGGAATGGCTCCTTGATCTACATCAACAAGGGGCCTGGAAGCGTCGGACGAACCGTCGCTGTTACACACTGTTACAAACTTTCACCCTTTGGCACCGTCCGCTCATTCCGGTGTGACGCAGCGGCCTTCTACTGCACCCACTGCCACAAGGGGACACGACGATGCTGATGCAGAACAACCACGCGTTCGACAATGCCGAGAAGACGTTAGAAGGCCTTCATGCCGGCCAATCGCTGTCGTCGCTTTTCGTAAGTTCCACCGCCGAGGTCGTCGCAGCCGGCAAGGCCATTTGTTGGGAGGGCGACAAGGCCAACCATCTCTTCCAGGTGGAAGAAGGCGTCGTCCGCCTGCATCGCATCATCGGCGAAGGTCGCCGGGTGATAACCGCATTTCATTTCGCCGGCGATCTCATCGGCGCTTCCCTGCAAAACGATTTCCTGTTCACGGCCGAGGCCGTCACCGAATGCAAGATCCGCCGGATATCTCGCAAGAGTTTCCACGAAGAAGTCGCCCGTTCGAATGCGCTCGGCCCGGCCTATATCTCGCTGCTCTGCCAGGAGGCGGCCGCTGCGCATGAACAGATGGTGCTGCTGTCGAAGAAGAATGCCGAGGAGCGCCTCTGCAGCTTCATCGTCAAGCTTGCATCCCGCCGCAACCCGCAGCCGCGTCAGGGCCTCTTGCGTGTCCCCATGAACCGCCAGGACATTGCCGACCATCTCGGTCTGACCATCGAGACCGTCTCCCGCACGATCACGAAACTTGCCGCGCGCAACATCGTTGTTCCCGAGGGCAGGCACGACCTCAGGATCGTCAATCTCGCCCGGCTGGTGCAACTGTCCGGCGACGCTGATGATTTTTCGGAGAATTCCTGTCATAGGGTCAACCTGCATTGATGCAACAAGCCAGGATCGACGTTCATGCCCCATCGCCTCGTGTCACCGAGAACCGCATCGCCGCAGGAGCTGGATGCCATGGTGCACGTGCTCGACGGCGCAGATATCCTGGTTCATCGCTTCGACGGGACGATCACGCACTGGTCGATCGGCTGCGAGAACATGTATGGCTGGGCAAGAGAGGAAGCCGTCGGCGAAAAGGTCTATGACCTGCTGGCGACGAAGTTTCACGAACCGGCTGAAAACATCCGCGACCAGCTGAGGTCGCGCGGCTTCTGGCAGGGCGAGATCATTCACCGCCATAAGAGCGGGCACGAGATTCATGTCGCGTCCCGCTGCGTGCTGGTCAAACTGCCGGATGGAGAGTTTGCCGTCATCCAGACGAATAGCGACGTCAGCGCCCTGAGGGGCGCGCAGGAGGCGGTCAAGGCCCGCGAGGCGCACCTCAGTTCGATCCTCGACACCGTACCCGATGCGATGGTGGTGATCGACCACAAAGGGACGGTGCTGTCGTTCAGCAAGGCTGCCGAAAAACTGTTCGGAATGCCTTCGGATCAGATTTGCGGCCGCAACGTCAGCAACCTGATGCCGAACCCCTACCGCGACGCTCACGACGGCTATATCGACCATTATATCGAAACCGGCGAGAAGCGCATCATCGGCTATGGGCGCGTTGTCACAGGACAGCGGGCGGACGGCTCGCAATTCCCGATGGAACTCCATGTCGGCGAGGCAACGGCGAACGGCGAGCGGATCTTCACAGGTTTCGTCCGCGACTTGACGAGCCGCTTCAAGATCGAGGAGGACCTTCGTCAGGCACAGAAGATGGAGGCGATCGGACAGCTGACCGGCGGTCTCGCGCATGACTTCAACAACCTCCTTACCGTCATCAGCGGCAACCTCGAAATGATCGAGGACAAGCTGCCGCCCGGCAGCCTTCGCGATATCCTCAGGGAGGCGCAGGCCGCCGCGCAGGACGGAGCTATCCTGACGGGCCAGCTGCTGGCATTCGGCCGGCGCCAGCCGTTGAATCCCAAGCATGCGGATCTCGGGCAGCTCGTCACCGGCTTTGCCGATCTGCTGCGGCGAACACTTGGTGAAGATATCAAGCTGTCGACCATTATCGACGGGTCGGACCTCAGCGTTCTGGTCGACAGCTCGCAGCTTCAGAACGCCATCCTGAACATCGCCCTGAACGCGAGGGATGCCATGCCGAAGGGCGGCAGTCTGACGACGACGATTTCGCGTGTCCATCTCGATGCCGATTATGCAAAAATGTATCCGGAAGTGCGCAGCGGCAACTTCGTCCTCGTCACCATGACGGATACCGGCATGGGCATGACCGAGGAGGTCAGGAAGCGGGCGATAGAACCGTTTTTCACAACGAAGGAAGTCGGCTCGGGCACGGGTCTCGGGCTCAGCATGGTCTATGGTTTCGTCAAGCAATCGGGCGGGCATCTCCAGCTCTACAGCGAGGTGGGACGCGGCACGACGGTTCGGATATATCTGCCGGCCGTCGCCGGCGCAAAGCCCCGCGAGCCGGCGCCGGATCATGGCGTCGTCGAGAGCCAGCTGCCGCGCGGGGACGAAACGGTGCTGGTCGTCGAGGATGACGCCCGCGTCCGCCGCGTCGCCGTCGCAAGACTCGCTTCGATGGGCTACACGGTGCTTGAAGCCGAAAACGGCCGCCGCGCACTCGATCTCCTCAGGGAAAATCCCGACATCGCGCTCCTGTTCACCGACATCGTGATGCCGGGCGGGATCACCGGCGACGAACTCGCGCGGGAGGTGCGCCTCTTGCGGCCCGACATCGCCGTTCTGTTCACCTCGGGATATTCCGAGCCGGGCCTTGCGGGCAAGGGTATCGTTCCCGGCGCACAGTGGCTGCGCAAGCCCTACACAGCAAGGGAGCTGGCGTTGAAGATCCGCGAGCTTCTCGACACGAAGTGAGCTCCAGGCTCGCGGCCGTCAGGACCATATTGTCGGGCTGACGTTCGCCAAGGAGCGTCTTTCCGGCCGTTCGCATTGCCGATGGCTTCCGCCGATTAGGCAGGAATTACAACTCCCATTCGAAAATCGGCTTGGACGACTGGCGCAACGCCGCTGCGCCGGGTGACGCGTGCGTATGCTTGCCGTGAAGTCGAGCCGGCAGCCGAACCCCGATCGCCGGCTTTTTTCCCGAGTTTGACGGGCGTCAAAGAAGCCGGTTCCGGCATCTCTTAAAAGAAGTTCATGAGGCTGATAGAGCCTCTCAGAACAGGAGATTGCAAATGCGTTTGAAATTCGGTCTGATCGCTGCAACGGCAGCCTTGATTGTCTCGGCAGCGCCGTTGATGGCCGCCGACCACCAGGTTCAGATGCTCAACAAAGGCGCTGACGGCGCGATGGTGTTCGAACCCGGCTTCCTGAAAATCGCCCCCGGCGACACCGTCACCTTCATTCCCACCGACAAGAGCCACAATGTCGAGACTTTCATGGGGCTCATTCCAGACGGCGTTGCCGAATTCAAATCCAAGCCGAACGAACAGTATCAGGCGAAATTCGATGTTCCGGGCGCCTATGTCCTGAAATGCACGCCTCATGCCGGCATGGGCATGGTTGCCCTGATCCAGGTCGGCGACAGCCCGGCCAATCTCGACGCGATCAAGACCGCAAAGGTACCGAACATGGTGCGCAAGCGGCTCGATGCCGACCTCGCCAATATCACCCAGTGATCAATGAAAGCTGCGGATGGCCGCGCTTGCGCGCCATCCCGCACATTGGAGAATAATCATGCTCAAGGCTATGGCCATTGCTTTCGTGGTGGTTGCCTGCGCGGCAGGCGCAGCCAATGCTCATGTCACCCTCGAGCAAGGCCAGGCGCAGCCAGGCCAGGCGTACAAGGCAATCCTTCGTGTCGGACACGGTTGCGAGGGCAAGGCAACGATCAAGATCCGCGTGAATATCCCGGAGGGTCTGCTATCGGCAAAGCCGATGCCCAAACCCGGCTGGACCATCGACAAGGTCAATGCGGCCTATGAGAAGAGCTACGATCTGTACGGCAAGCCGGTGAAGGAAGGTATCAGCGAGATCGCATGGTCCGGCGGCAATCTTGCCGACGACGAATATGATGAATTCGTTTTCCGCGCGACGGTCGCGAAGGAAATCCCGCCCAAGACCCGCATCTACGTTCCCGTCGTCCAGGAATGCACCGAAGGCGCCGTCGAACGCTGGATCGAAATTCCCGCGGCAGGCAAGTCGTCGGACGACTACGAAACCCCTGCCCCGTACTTCGACGTGGTCGAACAGCCGCGTTCGTGAGCAGGCGGGAGCCGTCGATCATGCGGTCCTTGACGGCGGTCAACCTCGCGGCGCGGCTCCTGCAGGCGGCTTGCGCCGCTGCCATCATCGCGATGGCCACGTTTCTGCCGACAGCCGCGCTTGCTCACGCCGCTCTCAAAAGTTCGACGCCAGCCGCCAACGAGACGCTGGACCGGCTACCGGCCGAAGTCGATCTGCATTTTAATGAACCTGTCCGACTTATCCGGGCAACGGCAAACGGGGATAGCGGCGCGAGCCGGGAATTGAATGCCGAGACAGCAGGTGCCGATGTCCGATTGCGCTTATCGGACCTGGATATCCGCGGCACCGTGATCGTCAGCTACCGCGTCGAGTCCGAAGACGGCCACCCCGTCGGCGGCGCGCTTGTGTTCAATGTCGGCGCACCTTCGGCTGGGTTGCCGGTTGCGGCCGGCCAGCCGGCCGATCTTTCTTTACCGATTGCCATCTGGCTCGTGCACACGGCCACGGTTCTGTTCCTGGCATTTGTCGTCGGCGGTGGGCTTTTCCACCGTTGGCTGGGCACCGGCGGCGGCCTGACGCCAGGCCTCGCAACCGTCTTGCCGCCTGCAACAGCTCTCTTGGTGGCGGGCCTCTATCTGCAGGGATTGGACGAAGCGGGAAGCGGCCTTGTCTTCGCCGGCGCAGGGCCGTTTCGGATCGCTCTGCAAGGCAATGCGGCGATTTGCGCCAGCCTGTTCCTTCTGTCGTTTCTGGTCGTCGCGCTTCCCTTCGCCGGCCGCAAGTTCGCCGGCCGCATACTTGCCGTCACGGCTCTGATAATCGCCACGAGCGGCTTTACCTTCAGCGGGCATTGCAGCTTGGTTGACCCGCGCTGGCTGGCGAGGACCGCGATATTTCTCCACAGCGCGACGCTTCTGTTCTGGATAGGAAGCCTGCCGCCACTGTGGCGGCTCTGCCGGAGACCATTGGACCTGCGCCCGCTGGACAGCTTCTCGCGGAATATCCCCTATGCCTTCGTCATGATGGTCCTTGCCGGATTTGTACTGGCGATCGCGGAGCTCCCGGCTCTTTCCCATATCCTGACGTCACTCTACGGCCGGATCCTCGTCGTCAAGATCATGTTGGTCGCGGCACTTTGCGTGCTCGCCGCCTATAACCGCTTCTGGCTGACAGGCGCGACTTTGGCGGGAGACGCGGTTGCGAGAGGGCGGCTGCGGCGAAACATTGTTATTGAAATCATCCTGGCCGTCGCGATCATCGGCGCGGCCGGTCTCTGGCGATTTGCCGGGCCGGGGCAAGCGGACGCCGCCGAGGTTTCAGCAATGTCATCCGTGCATCTGCATGCCGACGAGGTGATGGCGCAACTCGAGCTGGAAGCCGGGAGCAACGGGACCGCAGATATTCACGTCGCCGTCATGGCTCCCGATTTCAGGGCGCTCGATGCCCGGCAGGTCATTCTCCGCCTGAAGAACCCGGAATCCGCAATCGAACCGATGAAGTTCGAACTGACCAAAGCGCCGGAGGGCGGATGGAAGGCGAGCGGCCTTCCGGTGAGGGACCCGAAAGGCTGGCTGGCCGATCTGGAAGTGCTCATCGACGATTTTCATTCCGTGCATCTTGACGGCGACCTGTCGGAATAACCGCGGCGTCTACTTGCCTGACATGCACAACCGACCCATCGTTGAGGGATGAACAAGGCGCCGACACTCCTGTCCGGGCTTGCCGGCCATGCCGAGACGATCCTCCTCGGCAAGGTGCTGGAGCAGTTCGGCGCGCTTTGGCCGCGGGAGGAACCACGCGGCGGGTCCGAAGTTCTGCTGATCACGACGCGCGAAACCGGCCGGTGGACCATCCCCAAGGGCTGGCCGATCAAGGGGCTTGCCCCGCATGAGGTGGTCGAGCGTGAAGCCTGGGAAGAGGCTGGCGTGAAGGGGCGGGCAAAGAAACCGTGACGGTGCACATCATGACTGTTCTCCGCACCAAGGCCAATTTTCCGGAACGCAGGGAACGCAGGCTCGCCTGGGTGCCGCCTCTCGAGGCGGAGTCCTAGTGAACGAGCCGGAATTGAAAAGCCTGTTCCGGCGCGCCGAACGGCAAGCGCTTTCTTAAACCTTGAAAACCGAAACCGGTCTGGCTCAGGCCGCTTCCGTCTGCTCGATCGCATTATCCAGACGTGCCGCCGCCGCCATGGCCCGCTGCATCAATCGCATGATTTCGCGTTCCGACCTGATATGGCCGCGGATCGAGCAGAACAACGAGCGCAGCTGGTATCCGACCGCTTCCCAGGAGAGCCGGCAGCGCCCCTCACCCAGGCTTTCCAGCGTGACGACGACGTCCTGTGCGGCGCCATGATCGAACAGGCGTCCTACCCGCCGGCGTTCTTCCGCCTCGGCTCTTTCCCCGGCGTCCATGATCAGGCCGAGTCTCGCCGAGATCAGGCGTTTTTCAAGCTCATGTGTCGTCAGCAGCAGCGGAAGCAGACCGCTTGAGATACGGTCGCAGAGGTCCTCGTTGATGTGGCAGGGCAGGAAATCAGCGATGGCCTGGAGCACGTCGCACCAGGACATCAACTGGTCGTAGCAGTGTTCGAGTTCTGCAAAATCGGTCGGGATCGGCGTCTTCATCATATTACCTCTGCAGGAACAGGCTGGCGGCGATCGCGATTGACGCGAGCACCGCTGAGGTCGTGCCCATCCGCTGCAGCACACCCATGCGATTAAGGGCGATTGCGAATGCGATGATCACGGGGGTGGCTATCGACAGTCCAATTTGCGCGTCGGTCATCAGGATCTCCTTTCGTCAGACCCTAGGCGTTCCGATCGGTGCACTCTTTGCGATCGGTCAAAGAGCGCGCGCGATATCATTCCTATCGTCGCGGCCATGAGAGCGATGATTTCATCCGAGCCCCACGGCCAAGCCGCACCTGAGAGCGACGATCTGCTGGCATGGATCCTGGCGTGGAGCGAACTCGTGGCTTTTGCGGCACTGTTGACGGGCTTCGTCATCGCGTCCTGGTTCCAGCCGGAGGCATTTGCAGCCGGAAAGGCCAGGCTCCATCATGATATGGCACTCGCCAATACTGTCATCCTGCTGGTCAGCGGCTGGTTTGCGGCGCTCGCTCCACGATCCGGCAGCATAGGACGGCAACGCCTGGCCCTGTTAGCTGCGGCCGCCGGCGGAATTTTGTTCGTCGCTGTCAAACTCTACGAATATCGAGCAGAGGGCACCTCACTGCTTGCCGCGGACGTCTTCTCGCAGCTTTACGTCCTGATAACGGGGTTTCATCTGGCGCATGTGCTGTTCGGAGCCCTGGTCCTCGGACTGATGGCCCGCTTCCCATCGCCTGAGAATATCCATCTCATGACGACCCTCTGGCATGTCATCGACATCGTCTGGCTGGTCATGTTCCCGGTGATTTATCTCCTATGAAGACAGGCAACACGGCGAAGGCTCCGTCGCGGGCGCTGATCCTGCTTCTCATGCTGACATTCTGCCTCTTTGCAACCTCGATGATTCCGGCAGGTCCTGCGGCAAGAGCCGGATTGGTTCTTGCAGCCGTCGCCATCGCTTTGGCGAAGGTGCGTCTCGTCGTCCTCGACTTCCTCGGCCTGCGTCACAACAATTCGCTGCTCGCACGCGCGTTGCTCTTGTGGGCCGGGGCCGTGTTGCTGGTCGCTTTGGCGAGGGCAACCGCATTCTCCGCTGTCTTTGCGAATTAACAAAGAACCGCCTCCGCCCTTCCGGCATCCAGGAGACGCGAGCCTTGGCTCCGTTTTCGACGTCACGGCGGGCTCCGCCACGACATGAAGGGATCATCGATGGCTGAACGCCTGACAAAAACCGCGGCCCGAAACGTGTTCTACGGCGGATCGGCCTTCTTCTTCGCTATATTCGTCGGGCTGACGGCCCATAGCCACTATTACATCAGGACCGTTTCGACCGACGAGACGAAGCTGACCGAGAGCGTCGCCAGGGGCAAACACGTCTGGGAAAAGAACGCCTGCATCAACTGCCACACGCTGGACGGCGAAGGCGCCTATTTCGCACCCGAGCTGTCCAACGTCTGGATACGCTGGGGCGGCGACAAGGATCCGGCAAGCGCCCGTGAGGCGCTCCACGCCTGGATGGCGGCGCAACCCTCCGGCATCGAGGGCCGCAGGCAGATGCCGCAATTCAATCTGACCGAAGAAGAAGTGAACGATCTCGCGGACTTCCTCGAATGGGTCAGCAAGATGAACACGCAGGCGTGGCCGCCGAACCAGGCGGGCTGACGGGCGAGAGGATCAAGCAAATGAAATACAAGACACAAAGCGTCGCCATGCTCTATTTCTACGGAGCGCTCGGCCTCTTCATGGCGCAGCTGCTATTCGGCGTCCTGGCGGGAACGATCTACGTTCTGCCGAATACGCTGCCGGTCGAGCTTCCGTTCAACATCGTCCGCATGATCCACACGAACGCGCTCATCGTCTGGCTGTTGATGGGCTTCATGGGCACCACCTATTTCCTGCTTCCGGAGGAGTGCGAGACGGAACTCTACAGCCCGAAACTCGCCATCGCGCAATTCTGGATCTTCCTGATAGCCGCAGCGGTCGCCGTCATAGGTTACCTGTTCCACATCCACGAGGGCCGCGAGTTTCTCGAGCAGCCTTTCGCCATCAAGGTCGGCATCGTCGTCGTCGCCTTGATGTTCCTGTTCAACGTGACGATGACGGCTTTGAAGGGGCGCAAGACCACCATCACCAACATCCTGCTGTTCGGGCTCTGGGGTGTGGCGATCTTTTTCCTGTTTGCCTTCTACAACCCCGTCAACCTGTCGCTGGACAAGATGTACTGGTGGTATGTCGTCCATCTGTGGGTCGAAGGCGTCTGGGAGCTGATCATGGCCTCGGTCCTGGCTTTCCTGATGATCAGGCTGAACGGCATCGACCGGGAGGTCATCGAGAAATGGCTCTATGTGATCATCGGCCTGGCGCTCTTCTCCGGCATTCTCGGCACCGGCCATCACTATTATTGGATCGGTGCGCCCGGATACTGGCAGTGGATCGGCTCGCTTTTCTCGACGCTCGAGGTCGCCCCCTTCTTCACGATGGTGATTTTCACCTTCGTCATGACCTGGAAGGCTGGCCGCAAGCATGAGAACAAGGCGGCGCTGTTGTGGTCGATCGGATGCTCGGTCATGGCCTTCTTCGGCGCCGGCGTCTGGGGCTTCCTCCATACGCTGTCCTCGGTGAACTATTATACGCATGGCACGCAGGTGACGGCGGCGCACGGGCACCTCGCCTTCTTCGGCGCCTACGTCATGCTCAATCTGGCGGCGATGGCCTATGCCATTCCTCAGATCCGCGGCCGTGCGCCCTATAATCAGTGGCTTTCGATCACGAGCTTCTGGATCATGTGCACGGCGATGTCGGTGATGACCTTCGCCCTCACCTTTGCCGGCATCATCCAGGTTCATCTGCAGAGAATACTCGGCGAGGCCTATATGGACGTGCAGGACCAGCTCGGCGTCTTCTACTGGGTGAGACTCGGCTCCGGCGTCTTCGTCTTCATCAGCGCGCTGATGTTCATCTGGTCGGTCCTCGTTCCGGGCCGCGCCCGCCTGCCCGACGCAATCGCACAGCCCGCCGAATAGGCGGGCTCCCCCCTTTGGAGAACAGAGAAATGACGATCGCGCTTAATCTTCCGCTCAATCCTAATGCGGGAATTCCGCACTACACCGCCCATGGAAACGAATGCGCGCTTTTCGAGAGCGCCTGGAGCCGGCAGTTGCCCATTCTGCTCAAGGGGCCGACGGGCTGCGGCAAGACCAGGTTCGTCCGCCACATGGCCGCGCGCCTGGGACTGCCGGTCTCGACCGTCTCCTGCCATGACGATCTCACCGCCGCCGATCTGACCGGGCGCTATCTTTTGAAAGGCGGCGAAACCGTCTGGGTCGACGGTCCGCTGACCAAGGCCGTGCGCGAGGGCGGCGTCTGCTACCTCGACGAGATCGTCGAAGCCCGCAAAGACGTCGCCGTCGTTCTTCATCCGCTGACGGACGACCGCCGGCTGCTGCCCCTCGAGCGCACCGGCGAGCTCATCGAGGCGCAATCGTCTTTCATGGTGGTTGTGTCGTATAATCCGGGTTACCAGAATCTGATGAAATCGCTGAAGCCCAGCACGCGTCAGCGCTTCGTGTCGATCGAGTTCGATTTTCTTCCCAGGGACCGCGAGATTGCGGCCGTATCGATCGAAAGCGGCTTGGCCGAAAGCCGGGTGGCGCCGCTGGTGGACCTTGCCCGCCGGCTCCGCACGCTCAAAGGACAGGATCTCGAGGAAGGCGTGTCGACGCGCCTCATCATCTACTGCGCGACCCTCGTCGATGCGGGGATGCCGCTTGTCGAGGCGGTCAGAGCCGCGATCATCGAGCCGCTGACGGACGAAGCCGATGTGAAGGCCGCCCTTGTCGAAGTGGCCGCAGCGACGCTCGGCAGGTGAGCGATGCTCGAATTCCTGGAACTCGAAGAAACGGTCGGACGCGCGTGGCACCGCCTTGTCGGCGACACCCGCTCCTGGCCCCGCCATCCGCAGCATGAGGTCAAACTGGCCGACATCAGATCGCAGCTGTCGGTCTGCTTCCGCGCCTTCGGCGGCGAGCCGACGTTGCAGATCCAGAAATCGCGCCAGCAGAGCTCGTCGCACCGGCTGCGTTTCCGGCAGGTCGTCGGCCTCGGCGAGGAGAGAAGCGATCATCCGACCTGGGACGGCAGCGCAATCCATCTGCCTGCATCGATCGAAATCTTCGATGACGAACGGCTGAACCGGGATCTCTATTTCTGGCTCGCGGCCTACATTGCGGTGGCTTCCACGCCCGATCGCAGGGCAGACGACGCCATGCTTTCCGACATCGCCCGGATCGAAGCGGGGCGCAGAAACGCCGCGCGAGTGGTCGCGACCTTTCCTGGCATGCATGCTCGGTACCTTCGCCTGAGCGAGGCCATTCTCGCATGCCGAACCCGCGGCAGGCTGCCCAAGGCCGAGAGGCAGGTCGAGGATTATCTGCGCTTCGCCCTGGCATTTCCATTGGGGGACCGGCTGGCCAACCTTATCCGGCCGACGGCAGCCAAGGCGCCCCCAGGTTATCTGCCGATGCTGCCTGTCCCGATCTGGCCAGACTTCACCGGACGCGCGGAAGCTGAAAAATCCGACCGCGAGGACCTTCCCTCCGAGGGTGGCGAGGCAGGCCCTGCCCGCTCTTCGCATCAGGCCGTCCGCAAGAAGGACGCCTACGACCGCCGGCGCGATCCCTTCATCCTCAACCGCTTCGAAAAGATCCTCGCCATGGCCGAGATGGTCAACGTCGACCGTCCGACGGATGACCGGGACGACGACGATGCCGGCGCAGCCGATGAACTTGACGAGATCAGCTTGAGCGAAACACGTGAGCGGCCGAAGTCGAAGTTCCGTTTCGACCTGGATCTCTCCCCGGAAGCCTCGGACGTCTCGCAAATCCACGGCGCATTCACCTATCCCGAATGGGATTACCGCAGAAAGCAATATATGGAGGATCACTGCCGCGTCCTCCTCGGCACCGTCCCGGCCCCGCAGCAGGCGACCGTCGCGACCGATCAGGCCATCGTGCGCAAGATCAGACGGCAATTCGAGACGCTCCGGCCGAAGCGGGAGATCCGGAAGGCGCAGCTCGACGGCAACGACCTCGACCTCGAGGCGCTGATACGGGCGCGCGCCGATCTGCTTGCAACCGGCCAGCCGGATGACCGCATTTATGAATGCGCCCGTCCTGCCTCACACGAACTTGCTACGTCGATCCTCGTCGACGTCTCGTTGTCGACGGATTCCTGGGTGGATAACCGCAGGGTCCTCGATCTCGAGAAACAGGCGCTCGACGTCTTCGCGCGCGGCCTGGATGCCTGCGGCGACAGTTTCTCCATTCACACTTTCACGTCGAGACGCCGCAACTGGGTGCGTATCGACAGCATCAAGGAGTTCGAGGAGACGTTCTCGCCGACGACCGCGAGGCGGATCGCCGATCTGAAGCCCGGCTATTACACGCGTATGGGGGCGGCCCTCCGGCATGTGTCGGGGCAGTTGCACCAGCACGGCGCGCGGAAAAAGCTGCTCCTCATCCTGACGGACGGCAAGCCGAATGACGTCGATCATTACGAAGGACGATTTGCCCTGGAGGACAGCCGAAAAGCGGTCGCCGAAGCCCGCGCCCTCGGCCAGGCCGTCTTTGCCGTCACCGTCGACCGCAACGCCGGCGACTATCTGCCGGCAATCTTCGGAAGGGCGGGCTTTGCCGTGATCTCGGAGCTTTCGAAACTGCCGAGCGCACTGCCGGCGATCTATCGAAACCTCACCGCCTGAGCGCATCCACGAACAGGCCGGAGCCGCTCGACTGGCGCCTCCCACCTGGCTTGATGTTCTTTGTTTTCACAACGCGTTTTAGCTTTGTTCTTATACGTGTGGTTATCCCGGAACGCTGCACACATTCCGGCGATATGCATCAGGCTGCCTTGCTGTGCGTGCGCCCGTGCGAGCCGAAATAGGCGTCGAACGCCGCCGCGACGGCACGGACCATGAAGCGCGCCTCCTGGAACACCGCGATCCGCTCGCCGCTGATCGTCACGACGCCGTCCGCCACGAGTTCGCCGAGACGCTCGTTGCGCTCGACAAGGAACCCGCTGTCGAAACCCGACCCGCTGCTCAGCTTGCCGAGATCGGCTTCGAAATCGCACATCAGCCTCTCGATGATCTTCGCCCGAAGTTTGTCCTCTTCTGTGAGAAGATATCCCTTGGCGGTCGGCAGCACGCCGGAGGCAATCCGCTCGGCATAGAGGCCGAGCGGCACGTGGTTCTGCATATAACCGGTCGGCAGCCGCCCGATCGCAGATGCGCCGAGGCCGATCAGGTTGTCGCAATCATCCGTGGTATAGCCCTGGAAGTTCCTTCTCATCGCGCCCTTGCGCGCGGCGATCGCCAGCTGATCGTCCGGCAGTGCAAAATGATCGAGCCCGATGCGCTGATATCCGACCTTCTGCAGCTCCTCGGCGATCGCTTCCGCCTGCTCGTTGCGCTGTTTTGCGTCCGGCAACGTGCTTTCGTCGATCAGGCGCTGATGCTTCTTGAAAGCGGGTATGTGGGCATAACCGAAAACGGCGAAACGTTCGGGACGCAGCTCCGCAGCCAGCCGGACCGTTTCGATGCAGGATTGGACGGTCTGTTTCGGAAGGCCATAAATCAGGTCGAAATTGATGCTGCTCACGCCTGAAGAGCGCAGGCCGACGACCGCCGTTTCCGTCTGCTCGAAGGACTGCAGCCGATTGATGGCTGCCTGCACGACCGGATCGAAACTCTGGACGCCGAGGCTTGCCCGGTCGACGCCGTTTTCGGCGAGCGCCTCGATCATGGGGGCAGCCAACGTGCGCGGATCGATCTCGACGGCGACGCCGGCGTCCGCCTCGAAAGCGAAGGCGCTCCTGAGCTTTGCCATCAGAGCGGAAAATTCCTGCGGTCTCATGATCGTCGGCGTGCCGCCGCCGAAGTGCACGTTCTTGACGGGCACGTCGTTTCCAGCCGCAAAGGAGACGAGCTCGATCTCTTGGCTCATCACGTCAAGATAGTCGGCGACCGGGGCATCTTGCCGGGTGATGGTCGTGTGGCAGCCGCAGTACCAGCACATCGAGCGGCAGAACGGGACGTGGAGGTAAACCGAAACCGGGCCGGCTTTGGCGATATCGGCGAGGGCGCTGGCATATTCATTCGGCCCCACGGCAGCGGAAAAAGCCGGCGCCGTCGGGTAACTCGTATAACGCGGAAGCCGCGCATCGCCATATTTGGCGATCAGATCGTTGGACATTGTCACATCCCTCTTCAAAAGCAGGATGCTTTATGACGTCCGGCCGCGCGGTCTTCCTTGTCCCAAATCAATGATGAGGTCTTCGCCGAGAATCATCCGGATATTTGTCCGCTGTCAAAGTCAGTTCTCCCGAAACCGCCTAGCATCTCGTTCTGACATGGGACGAGCCGCGGTCCCGTATGTTCGAAGAGACGCGGCACAAGGAAACGAGCAAGAATGACTGATACGCAAAACGTTCAGGGCGAAACTCCCCATATCGATGTCCGCGTGCTGTCGCCGGTCGAGCGGCATCCCCGGATCTTCGGCACGCTCCATGCGCTGGCCCCTGGCGACAGCTTGCTGATCACCAGCGATCACGAGCCTCGGCCTCTGCATTATCAGCTTGAAACCGGATTTCCGGGCAAGTTCTCCTGGGATTATCTGGAGCAAGGCCCTGATATCTGGCGGGTGCAGATCACCCGGCAGGATGCCGGCTGCGACTGCTGCTGCGGTAGCCACTAAGTTCGGATCGGCGCGATGATGCCTGTCGGCACAACCCTGTCGCGTTGGACGATGGCCTATTTCGGCGCGGCGCTCTTCTTCCTGCTTCTGGCGGAAAGCCTGCTTTCGGCAGGGCTCTGGGCGCCGTCCTCGGCTGTCGCCGAACCCCATGCGCTCATCATCGTGCATTCGATGACGATCGGCTGGCTCGGCCTGCTGATGATTGGCGCGCTGCTGCAGTTCACGCCGGTGCTGACGGGCCTCGGCCTGCCGACCGGCCGGCTCGATCTGCCCTGTCTTGCCGGCACGGTCGCCGGGCTCGGGCTTCTCCTCTGCGGCTTCCAGCTGATCGACGTGGGATCGGCCGCGGCCGGCCCTGTCATGGTCGCGGCATCGGCGGTCCTGCTGGCCTCGCTCCTGTCGATTGCATCGGTGCTGTTATCAGGCCTCTGGCGCGGTCGGGCGGCCCATGCCGCCTCGCCGCTCGTCATGCTCGCTATCGCATGCCTTGCGGTGACGGTCGTGCTGGGATCGCTGTTTGCGGTCACGGTTTCCGGCGTAACCGCAACCCCCGGCATCAGCGCGTTTGTCGTGAATGCCCTGCCCTTCCACGCGAGCTTCGGCCTCGCCGGATGGATGACCTTTGCCGCGATCGGCGTCAGCTACAAGCTGCTGCCGATGTTTCTGCTTTCCCAAGAGATGCAGAAATCACCATTCATCCGCGGCACGGGAGCGTTCGCGGCGATCACGCTTGGCGTTGCGACGGTCTCGACGATCTTCGAACCCTCGCTCGGTCAGCGCGTCTTTCTGATTGGATCGCTGTTCTTCCAGCTGCCGATCGCGGCCTATCTGGCTGAGCTGTTCCTGACATATCGGGCAAGACGCCGAAAAGCTCTCGAACTGAACATGTCGGGATCCCTGCCCGCTTTCGTCCTGCTGGGCCTTTCCGTTCCGATGTTCGCGGTAGCCCTTGTCGGCGACGCCGCCCCGCAGATTTTTGCCGCGATAGCCTATCTGTTCGTCTTCGGCTGGCTGACGGGCCTCGGTCTGTCCCAGCTCCTGAAGATCGTTCCTTTCCTGACCTGGATCGAGGCCTTCGGGCCCCTCCTCGGGCGCGGCCCCACGCCGCGGCTGGCCGACCTCCTCAATGGGCGACGGGCTGCCGCCTGGCTCTCTATCTTCTACCTCGCCGTCGTCGCATCAGCGGCGGCGATCGCGGCCGGATCCGATGCCGGTTTCCGTCTTGCCGTCACGGTACAGACATTGGCTACCGCTGCCCTCGCCATCGAGCTCGTCCTGGCACGCCGCCTGGCGAATGTCGCTCCCGTCACAAGGGGAGCACCTTTTCAACAGCCGGCGCTTTTCGTCGCCGCCAAACCACAGAGGTAATGCCAATGGTTCAGCTCCGCGAACTCGACGTAAGAAACATCCTGCGCGACGGCGGCATGCCGTTTCAGCTCATCATGGATACCTTCGCCAGTCTCGACCCCGATGAGGGCGTGCGGCTTCACGCCATATTCGAACCCGTCCCGCTGATCCGCCAGCTGGAGCAGCGCGGCTATTCGCATCTCAGCAAGCGCCTTGCCGATGACGACTGGGAAATCGATTTCGTCCCTCGTGAGAAGCCCGGCAGCGAACCGGTCACGGCAACCGCAGCGGCGGAGGCGATCTGGCCGGAGCCGAGCTGGAACCTCGATCTGACCGATCTCGCGCCGCCGGAGCCGATGGAACGCATCCTTTCGCGGCTGGAATCGATGAAAAGCGGTGAGGTGCTGTTTGCGCTGCTGAACCGCGAGCCGCTGTTTCTGTTCAATGAGCTGAAGGTGCGCGGCCATGAATGGATCGGGGATTTCGACGCCAGCGGCAAGATCTACAGGATCATGATCAGAGCAACGCCCGCGAATGGTTCCGATGCCCGCACATAAGATCTCCAGATCGGCAATCCTGTCGGCTTTACGCGGCATCGAGGATCCGGAGCTCGGAACTGATATTGTCGAGCTGGGACTGATCTACGCCATCGGGATTTTGGAGGACGGCGCCGTCAGAATAAAAATGACGACGACGACCCGCTTCTGTCCGGCTTCCGCCTTCATCGCCGAAGCGGTGAAGGCGCGGACCGAGGCGATCGACGGCGTTTCGGCAACCGTCGTCGAGATGGTCTACGATCCGGCCTGGTCGCCGGAGATGATGGGACGCCTGCCGAGGGAATAGATGCGGAGGCCGCCACGTTTTTAAGCGCGGCGGCATTCGCCCTCATGACTTTCTCGCGACGAGAGGTTTCCGGTCGCGGCACAGCGCCGGGGCATGTTCGAGCGCAAACAGGCCGAACGCCACCGCCCAGCCGACTGCAGACAGCAACAATATCTCCGTGGTGGCGGCAGGCAGTAATTCCGCCAGGGGCCGCAGGACAGCAACGGCAGCAAGCACGAGATAGGATGCGTTGGTCACGCGGCTCGATTTGAGCTGCCGCCCCGTATGGCCGCGGCTTGCCCGGGTCATGACCGCCAGCATCATCATCGACATGGCGCCGATCGCGAAGATATGAAGAACGGCGACCTGGGAAAGCCCGATCGGTCCGAAAGCGATCGCGGCAAATCCCAAAGGAACGAAACCATAGGCGGCGTGCAGCACGAAAAGGATCGGTTCACCCCAGGTCACCCAGCCCCGCCAGCGGGCGAGCCGGATTGCGTTCATCGCAGCTGCGGCCGCCGCCAAGAACCCAGTTGCGATGGAGTCGGGCCGGATCGCCCAGCTGGCGAGAGACATGGCGCCGGCGATGATGGTTGCGGTATCGAAGTGGTTATAGGGGACTGGGAAATCGGTGCGGCCGCGCTGATTGATCCAGTTTCGGGTGAAACTCGGCAGGATGCGCCCTCCGACGATCGTGATGAGCAGGACGTAGGCGCCGAGCCCGAGACGAATGGAAAGCTCCGGATTTCCGCCTCCGATCACCTGGATATGAAAGCATAAATTGGCGACCGACAGGACGGCGAGGCCGGCGACGACCTTGAGATCCTTCCATTTCCTTCCCGCCACCACTTCCCGCGCGCATAAGGCGAGCATGAGCGGCAGGAACAGGCTGTCGATGGCGGTGGCGGCCGTCATTCCGATGCCGTCGCTCGCCAACATGGCGATCCGGCCGGCGCCCCACATCGCAAAAAGCGCGGCGAGCGGAGGCCCTGATATGGGAAGGCGGCCGGTCCAGTTCGGAACTGCGGTGAGAAGGAACCCGGCGAGAACCGCAGGGGCGAAGCCGAAGAGCATCTCGTGCGCGTGCCAGTAGAGCGCCCCGTAGTCGCTTGCCACGGGGACCCCGTAGTTCAGGAATGCTGCCCAGAGGCCGATACTGACGATCGCCCACAATGCCGCCGCCAGAAAGAAGGGGCGAAAGCCGTAAGAGAAGAGGGCCAGTCCGGAGCGGCTCATCCCTCGCGGCGTTCTGGTCTCCGCGTCCTTGGTAATCTGCATGATCGATGTCTCCATTTTGATCACACAGAAATGCGCGGGCGCAGGACAGCAGTCGTTGAGATTACGCAAAGATGAGCCTTTGAACTTTGTGCCGGCACAAACAGCCAGTTTGCGCCACGTCAAAGATTTCCGTCGGCTTTCTTCTACTCTCCCCTTCGACAGGGCGGCGTCCGCTCAGTCTTCGACTACAGGAGATTAGAAATGACAAATACTCTGCAAATAACCCGGCGCACGATGCTGACGGGTGCTGCTGTTGCCGGAGCGCTGACGCCAATCATCGTATCAAGCGCGGCGCAGGCCAATGAAGAGGTTGCAGCTCTCAAGACTGCCAAACAGGTGAAGGTCGACTTGTCGAGGCTTCCCCGCGAAAAGGTCGAGCTCGTCAAGCCGCCCTTCGTCCATGCTCATCAGCAGAAGGCCGAAGGTGGGCCGAAGATCAAGGAATTCACGCTAACCATCCAGGAAAAGAAGATGATCCTGGACAAGGACGGCACCGAGATCAACGCCATGACCTTCGACGGATCGGTGCCGGGTCCTCTGATGGTGGTGCATCAGGACGACTATGTCGAGCTGACCCTGGTCAACCCCGATAGCAATACGCTTCAGCACAATATCGACTTCCACGCCGCCACGGGCGGGTTGGGCGGCGGCGCATTGACGGTCGTTAATCCGGGCGAGAGCACCGTTCTTCGCTTCAAGGCGACCAAGGCCGGCGTCTTCGTCTATCACTGCGCCCCTCCCGGCATGGTGCCGTGGCACGTCACATCGGGCATGAACGGCGCCATCATGGTCCTGCCGCGTGAAGGTCTGAAGGACGGCAAGGGCAAGCCGCTCGTCTACGACAAGGTCTATTATGTCGGCGAACAGGACTTTTATGTTCCGCGCGACGAAACGGGCAAATTCAAGAAATACGACAGCCCTGGCGAGGCCTACGATGAGACGGTCGCCGCCATGAAGACGCTAACGCCGACCCATATCGTCTTCAACGGCGCGGTCGGAGCCCTAACCGGCGAGAATGCGATGACGGCCAAGGTCGGCGAAACGGTGCTGATCGTTCATTCTCAGGCCAACCGCGACACCCGGCCGCATCTGATCGGCGGGCATGGCGAATATGTCTGGGCGACCGGCAAATTCCTCAACCCACCGGACACGGATCAGGAAACCTGGTTCATTCCCGGCGGCACGGCGGGTGCGGCCCTTTATACTTTCGCTCAGCCTGGCATCTATGCCTACGTGAACCACAACCTTATCGAGGCCTTCGAGCTGGGGGCGGCGGCCCACTTTAAGGTGACCGGCGAATGGGACGACGATCTCATGACCTCGGTCAGGGCACCGTCGGCAAGCTGACCGGGCGGAGGGGGCGGTGCGCGGGGTCAGGGGCGACCCGCGCACCATTCTCATTTTGGGGGCGCTATTTGCGAAAATATCATGGCCCGGAACGCAGCGATCGAACCAGTTTCAGGCATTTCCATCACAATTCCTCTTGTGCTGCTCGCGGTGCTTTCGGCCGCGGTTGCGGTGCAATCGGGATTCGTCGCGACGGGCGCTCCTGACATGAGCGTCGCGCCGCCTCAGACAATCGTCATTGCGCCGCACCGTTTCGCTTATCGCGACGCCGCCGAATATTTTCGCAATGGGCTGGCCGTCGACGCGCCCAGGCTCGACATGACCATGGCTTCGCCGCTCGAAATCATGAAGTACCAGACCACGCTTCGCGATTATGATCGCTGCGTGGCAGACGCCATTTGCGCACCGGCCGAGAACCTGGGCGACACCTCGTCGCGGGAAGTGACACCGGTGACCGGCGTCAGTTATGACGACGCGATCCAATATGCGGCCTGGCTGTCGGATCATACCGATACCGAATGGCGATTGCCGACCGATTTCGAGCTGGCCTATGCCGCCGCCGACCGCTTTCCCGACGACGCTCTCGGCATAGATCCCAATGATCGCAATCCCGCAAACCGCTGGCTCGCCGATTACGAGCGTGAAGCCCGCAGGGCAGCCGCCATCGACCCCCGGCCGCAGCCGCAGGGCTCGTTCGGGATCAGCCAGACCGGTCTGGTGGATTTTGCCGGAAATGTCTGGGAGTGGACGTCGACCTGCAACAAGCGGGTCGAACTCAGCAAGAAGGACCTCAGCGGTGACCCTGACTCCAGGAGCTGCGGGATCATGATCGCAGCCGGCAAGCACCGGGCCCCGATGAGCAGTTTCGTTCGAATTCCCAAGGGCGGCGGCTGCTCCGTCGGCAGTCCACCCGACAATCTCGGCTTTCGGCTCGTACGCAGCAGAGGGTTGCTTGAAAGGCTGACAGAGCGGGTAGAAGGCGCAATGACCCATATGTTCGAACCGGCGATGAGCCCCACGGCAGAACAGGATGACGATGAAAGTTGACCGGACGGTTTTGAAAGCGCTGCCGCTCTTTGAACGGATGACGGATACGGATCTCGACGCGATGCTGCAGCATGCCGCACCGCGCCGCGTCGCGCAGGGTGACGCGGTTTTCGAGCAGGGTGCCCTCGCAAAGTCGTTTTTCCTGCTCCTTCACGGCCGTCTCAAGGTGACGCAGGTGACGCCGGACGGACAGCAGATCATCGTGCGGATGGTCCACCCGGGCGATTTGTTCGGCTTCGCGATGGCGTTGCGCAGGGAAGACTATCCCGGGACGGCTGTAGCGGCGGCCGAGAGCCTGGTCATCGGTTGGCCGACGGATATGTGGCCGCGCTTTGTCGAGCAGAATCCCCGCCTGGCCGTAACAGCGATGCAGACGATCGGCCAGCGGCTGGAGGAAGCGCATACGCGTATTCGCGAGATGTCGACCGAGGAGGTGGAAAAGCGGGTGGCGCACGCCGTCCTCAGGCTGTCGAAACAGGCGGGGCGGCCGGTCGGAAGCGGCATTCGCATCGATTTCCCGATATCGCGTCAGGATATTGCCGAAATGACCGGAACGACGCTGCACACCGTGTCGAGAATTCTGAGCGCCTGGGAGGCGAAGGGCATGGTCGAAGGCGGCCGCCAGAAGCTGACGGTCACCGATCCTCAGAAACTTCTCAATCTTGCCGACGGCAAGCGGGATTGAAGCTCCAGGAGAATGAGTTTGACCGAGTTCCTTGCCGCCTTCGCGCTCTTTGTCGCGCTCCATTCCATCCCGGCGGTTCCGACCATTCGTGCGGAAATTATCCGACGCGTCGGTCGCCCGGTCTATTTCGTCGGCTATTCCGCCGCTTCCACCCTTGCGTTGATCTGGGTTTTCTCCGCCGCCCTCGCATTGGACTATATCCCCTTGTGGGAGCTCACGCCCGGCAACGCCGCCGCCGCTTTCGTGCTCGCCCCCTTCGGTATCTTTCTCGTCATCGCCGGACTTTTGAGCGCCAACCCGCTGTCGATCACATTGAATCGGTCGCCGAACCCCGGCGCCATCACGAAGATCACCCGACATCCCGTCCTGTGGGGGTTCGCCGCCTGGGCGAGTGGCCATATCGCCGCCAACGGGGACCTGCGCTCGCTACTCTTGTTCGGCGGATTTGCCGTCTTTGCGCTGGGTGCGATCTCGATGACCGACAAGAGGGCGAAACGACGCCTTGGTGTTAGCTGGACAAGGCTCGCCGAACACACCTCGATCTGGCCGTTCGGCGCCTGTTTCAAAGGAGAGCAGCCGAGGCTCGATGTGCCGATGTTGCTCGCAGGTCTGGCAAGTGCGGTCATGGTTCTGTGGCTGCTGTTTGCCGGTGGACACAGCGCGATGTTCGGCGCCGACCCCCTCGCCTCTTCAGTTGATCGAAGTCAAAGCATCTCTCAGCCAGAGCCTTAGCCTGAAGAGATCTGGCGGCAGCCGCGGCGACGAGCCCACGACCCGGAGCGATCGAAATGCCATATGAAATCGTCACAGCGAGCCTCAACGCGAGAGACAAGTCGGGTCGCATCGACGTGCGGTTCGGGCCTGAGATCAAGACCCTTGTCGTTTCGCGGCGCGCCCTGCTGTCGGTGGCGTCGCCGCCCCGGGCGACGGAACTCCGCCTTCTTCAGTACGTCGATACCTTCTGCCAGATCGCTGCGCATCGCCTCGCCTCCACCAATGGCGACACCCTTCGCATCACTGCCAATGATGTCCGCAGATGGCTCTGCGCCTGGCAAATCTCTGAAAGCCCGATGCCAATACAGGCGGCTCGTCAACCGCTGCACGACGCCAGATCCGGATGATTTCGGCCGGATCGGCTGCCGGCTTCCGATGAGGACAACCGACCGGTGGCTGGTGACACCAGCTTGACGGGCATGTTAAAGACGGTGCCATTGGATACGATCTGTAACGAGCAACGGCTTGGCGGATAGACGATGGCAGCACCTCAGCATGACGCGCACCTTCTCGTCGTCGATGACGATCCGCGCATACGCCAAATGTTGACGCGCTATTTCGAGGATGAAGGTTATACGGTCTCTTCCGCTGCCGACGGCACCGAGATGCGCGTGCGCCTGCGCCAGCAGAACTTCGACGCCGTCCTGCTCGATCTCGTTCTCCCGGGCGGCACGGATGGCCTTGACCTGGCCCGCGAAATCCGCGCCCAGTCCGACGTCCCGATCATGATGCTGACCGGCCGCGACGACGTCGTCGACCGAATTGTCGGTCTGGAGGTCGGCGCCGACGATTACATCGCCAAGCCCTTCCATCTCCGGGAAGTCCATGCGCGCCTGAAATCGATCCTGCGCCGCCGGCAACCTCCCGCGCGCAACCCCGAAGCGGCCGGCGAGGAGATCATCGGCTTCGAGGACTGGAAGCTCAATCTCAGCCGCCGCCAACTGCTCGACCCCGAGGGTACGGAGATCGAACTGACGACTGGCGAATTCGATATGCTGACGACCTTCGTGCGGCATGCCGGCCGGGTCCTGACCCGCGACGTGCTGATGGACCTGACCAGGGGCCGAAACCTCGAAGCCTTTGACCGGACGATCGATGCCCAGATCGTCCGGCTGCGCCGAAAGATCGAAACCGACCCGAAGAAGCCGCAATTCATCAAGGCGGTGCGCGGCGTCGGCTATGTCTTTACCGCAAGACTCGACTAGCTTCCGGCTCGCGGCCGATCTCTCCCTCGGCTCGCTTGCCATGGGCACGCCCCCATCAGGATGATCAGGCATCAAGGAACCGCTGGCGACCGTCAAAGTTTAGCTTCTTTAAGCCTGCGCGGAGATGAGTTCCAGCATCGAAAGACCTGGGCGAACAATATCGCGAACAATCCGCGCTTTCCTGTTCAAAACAGCCGATGGTATCGCGTCGGCAGCGGCTCGCCTTTCGCCGCTGCCTGCGTCACCAGCAAACGACTGGCAGATGAATCAGCAGGAAGGGATAGGAGCCCGGCTCTATGCCGGCCCATACCGTCATCCGTCTCGGCTCGTATCGTCATCTTCCGTTCAACGGTTCAGACATCGCCTGCTGCCATTCCCTGTACCTTCGCGTCATGTTTACCGTTGACGACATCGACGAGGCACTAGAAAGGCTGCGCAGGCCCGGCGCGCAGATCGCAGGCGAAGTCGTCGATTGGGACGTTTATCGGCTCTGCTACATCCGTGAGCCTGAAGGGCTTCTCAACGGGCTCGCCCAGGAACTCGGCGGAGCGTTGAGAGACCTGCGCTCAATCTTGCGACGCTTCGATCATCGCCCTGGCGCGGAGCAGCAAGGGGCTCGAAAGACCTTCCGTGAATTGTTGATAGATGGAAGAGAGCACACTCTTCGCGTCGCCTTGGTATCCCGCCGCCTTGCGGAAATTTATGAGGCTGATGGCCGAGGTCAATTGCCAGTACAGCGCCTCCTGCCGGGCGGCTTCCATCATGGCGTTCTGAAAAAGGTCGTCTATCTCCAAAGGCGTTCTCAAGTCCTGATCCCTGAGAACCTCACCCTTTCTCCTCAAGATTTCCGGGATCATCCAGTGGTAGCCGTGCTCACGCGAAAATGACAATGCCTGGCCGAGCTCGCCCAATGCCTCATTGAACCGACCCAAGGCTTGCAGCGCCGCAGCGAGTTCGCAAAGGAAGGTGGGATAGAACAAAAGATATGACGCGTCGCGCATCTCCGCGATGCCGGCTCGCAGATCTTCGACGCCGGCGTAGGCATTGCGGAGCCTGCGCGCAATCGCTCCCCTGACGCTCAGGCCAACGGCATGAAAGGGCCGAAGGCCATGTTGCGATGCCTGCCGCGACAGCTCTTCGCCCCACGTTTTCGCCCGGTCCAAGTCGTCGATGCTGAGCGCGACGAACGAGGCGGACCAGGCGAGCGCGACGCACAGGACAAACGGCTGCCCGGTTTCCCGGGCCTCTTGAATTGCCTGCTCTGCCGTTTCCGCCGCCTGCTCCAGCAGGCCGCGCGCGATGAGGTTGACGGTGTTATGGGACAAGGAGGAGGTGCGGACATCCGCTTCCAGCCTCAGCAGATCGGTCTTGCGGTGTTCGACCGGATAGTTCGCCGCTGCCCAACTCAACCGGTCGCCGGCCTCCCGGTGGCGCGCCTGATAGGTTTGCGGGATACCGACAAGCCATGAGGCGGTGGTGCGTCCGTGCAGGTCCCCCTCGTCGAGCGTGGCTTCGTATTCCTGCGCGAATGTCAGCGCGTCGTCCAGCCGCGCCGATCTCGCGGAAAAGAGCCACAAGCCACAGGTGACGCGCTGGCGGTAGTCTGGATCGTTTAAGGTTCTCGCCAGATGCAGCGCGCCGATGAGCACCTCCTTTCCGCGCGGATTCATCCCTTGCGTATAAATGAGGGCGTAGCCGAGCGCGCAGCGCAAGACCATTTCGGTGCGGCTTCCTTTCTCCTCGCCGAGACGGTCGAGAGCACGCTCGGCCCAGTCGCCAGCTTCTGAAACCAGCGAGATCGCCGTCCAGAAGTCACTCGATGTCGCAGCGAGCTTGGCGCCAAGGGCACCCTTGCCGCCCTCGGACAGCGCCCATCGCAGGGCCGCTCGCAAATTGTCGATTTCGCGTCGATAGTGCGTGATGTTCTCGATGGCCGCCGAAAGCGTGCGCCGTTCCGAAAAGGGTTTGAAAAACTTGAGGAAATGCTTCGCAATTTTGCACATCGTCCGGCGAAAATCTTCGCCATCGCCGAGCTTCTCGAGCGAATAGACGCGCACCGTCTCCAGCAGACGCCAGCGCGGTGCATTTTCCGCTCCGTCGAATGTGATCAGGGATTTACTGACGAGGTTGGATATGGCCAGCGCCGTTTCCGCATCCCCTTCACCGCTCACTGCCACGGCAGCATCCAAAGTGAAGCCTCCGGGAAACGCCGCCAGCCTGCACAATAGCTGGCGCTCGGACTCCGGCAGGAGCTGATAGCTCCAGTCCAAAGCTGCTCGCAGCGTTTGATGACGCGGCAAGGCGGTGCGGCGACCGCCCGTGAGCAGAACGAACCGGTCGTCGAGACGCCCGGCGATCTGCTGTATTCCAAGGGTCGCGGCGCGGGCCGCCGCCAGTTCGATGGCGAGCGGGATGCCGTCGAGATGCCGGCAGATATCGGCGATCGTTGAAAGCTTCTGCTGGTCCGGCTCGAAATCCCATTGAAGCGCCCGCGTGCGCGCAACGAACAGGTGGATGGCGCTGTGTTCTGCGGCACTGACCGCCTCTCCGCTGCCCGGCACCTCCAACGGCGGCACACGGTAGGCGAATTCTCCCTCTATGCGCAGGGATTCTCGGCTCGTCGCAATAACCGTCACATTCGGGCATATTCGCAGGATCGTGTCGATCATGGCGGCAGCCGCGTCAATGACGTGCTCGCAGTTGTCGATGAGAAGCAGAACCCTGCGCGCGCCGACGGCGCGCGCCACCACCTCGGCGGATATTTGATCGCTTTGAAGCTTCAGATCGAGAACTTGGGCGACCGTCGTCGGAACAAGCCCAGGCTCCGCCAGCGAGACGAGCTCCACGAAGAATGCATCGCCACCAAGTTGCGGCAGCAGATGACGCGCCAATTCAGACGCGAGCACTGTCTTGCCGATGCCGCCAGGACCGGTCAGCGTGACGACACGATATGCCGAGGTCAGCGTCAGAAGTCTGCGCAGGGCGCTCTCGCGCCCGACCAGTTCGGAGGTGAGTGCCGGAATGTTCGAGACAGGCTGGATCTCCAGTGACGGCGTGCCTGTTGTCGCAATCTGCGCCGCGGCAGACGGACGATCGGATTTCCAGTCGCCGATCAGTCGATACCCTCGGCCCGAGATCGTCTTCAGCAGATCCCGGTCTTTTCCCAGTGCCTTCCGGATTGCCGATATATGGACCTGGATCGTGTTGTCTTCTACGACAAGGCCAGGCCAGACGCGTCGCATGAGATCGTCTTTGGTGACGGACTCTCCCGAAGCTGCCGCCAGCACTTCCAGGATATCGAAGGCGCGGCTGCCCAAAGGGACCGGCGCCCCGAGAGCACGGAGTTCCCGCTTCCCAAGATCGAGTTCCCAGCCCGAGAATTCGAATAGATTTCGTTCTATCTGTCCCAAGCTAATCCGATCTCTCTTGCCAAAGCCGCGAAATTCAGGGACCGCTGACCTCAAGAACGCGCCTGCGCGTAAAACAATGCCTGCTGCCTAAGCAGATATATTTCAGGATATTTCAGATTCGCTCAAGCGACTTAAGTCGCGTTCGTGGTCATCCCGGCTTAGAACGTTGACGCAGGTTCAGCGCCGCATGGGCGCAGTTGCAACCCTGGACCGCTAAGATCACAAAGAGAAGGAGGATGGCATGTATAGTGGCAATCTACTTCAGTTCCCCGCAAAAAAGATAGCACCGCCGGCGGAAGATGCACCGGTCGTATGCCTCGTGAGCAATGATCTGGTATTCCATCGATCGCTGGATGAAGAGATCCAATCGCTCGGTTCGCGGCCGGCCAGCTTCAGTTCTGCACGGGATTTTCTCACCCATGCTCGGGATGCGCGCTTCGCGTGCGTCATCATCGACAATACAGTGCCCGATCTTGACGTAGACGTCCTCACCCTCCTGATTTGCCTGCAGGCAGTTCGTCACCCCGTGATCGTGCTGACGTCCGAGGGCGATTCTCAGGTGACGTTGACTGCCACGCGATATCCGGTGACGTTTCTGCCGAGACCTTTCGGCACAGACAATCTCGTCCAACTGATCCGCTCTTCCGTTGAGGCGACCATCTCGATCAGCCAGCTGGATTGCCGTTACCAGAGCCTTTCGGCGCGCGAACGGCAGGTCATGCAGTTCGTCGTCGAAGGCCTGCTGAACAAGCAAGTCGCATATAAATTGAATATCAGCGTGATCACGGTAAAGGCCCACCGTGGACAGGTAATGAGGAAGATGCGGGCCCGCTCGCTGCCGGAGCTGGTGAATATGGCCGCGAAGATCGAACCGGGCCTCAGCGCCGCATGCTGAACGCCGCGCACTGACCGTTCGCGACAGTTAAGCCAATACTTAAGTGTAGTTATAAGTGCGCGCCGATCAGTATAGTCTCCTCTACGTCGCCTCCCTCGATAAGGCGATACGCCTAAAACAGCGACAGTGCTCCCGCGTCCTCCCCTCCGCCGGAGCGCGCGGATCCTCAAGGTCCGCCAGAGGCCGTCTCCGTCCGCCCGGAGACGGCCTTTTCTTCATGCGGCCGTCAGTCGCGCGCCGCCGCGATCACGTACCGGCCATAGTGACAGAGACGGTTTCGGTTCCTATATCAGCCCCGACAGTTTGAAAGGAAATCGATCATGACAATCAACGGAAACCTGCTCGTTGCGGGAACGGAAAAACGTGGCCCAAACGGTGAGTTTCATGGCATCGAAGCGGCCACCGGAAAGCCCCTTCCCATTTCCTTCGGTGGCGCTTCGCCCGAAGATGTCGAGCAGGCAGCCGAACAGGCATGGCAGGCCTTTGCCACCTACCGCGAGACCGATCTGGAAGTCAGAGCAAAATTTCTGGAAAAGATTGCCGAGGAAATTGAAGCGATCGGCGATGATCTCGTTGTCCGCGCGATGGCGGAAACCGGGCTCCCCCGGGGACGTCTCGAGGGGGAGCGGGCGCGCACGACCGGCCAGCTCCGCCTGTTCGCCAGGGAGGTCCGTGAAGGCCGCTTCCAGGAGCTGCGCTTCGATGCAGGCGATCCTTCCCGCAAACCCGTTGCGAAGCCGGATCTCAGGCTCAGAAACGTCGCGCTCGGCCCCGTGGCAGTCTTTGGCGCCTCGAATTTTCCGCTCGCCTTCTCCGTCGCCGGCGGCGACACGGCGTCCGCGCTGGCCGCGGGCTGCCCGGTCGTAGTAAAGGCCCATTCGGCGCATCCGGGCACTTCGGAGCTCGTCGGCCGGGCGGTGCAGCGGGCAGTCTCAAGCACAGGTTTCCATCCAGGAACCTTCTCGCTGCTGTTCGACACCGGCTTTGAAGTCGGTCAGAGGCTCGTGGCGGATTCCAGGATCCGGGCGGTCGGCTTTACCGGCTCCCGCCGCGGGGGAACGGCACTGATGGAAATCGCCTCAAAGCGCAAACAACCCATCCCCGTCTATGCCGAAATGAGCAGCATAAACCCTGTCATCCTTTTTCCCGGCGCCCTGAACGCCAGGGCAACCGATATTGCAGCCGGTTTCGTGACATCGCTCGTCCTGGGCGCCGGCCAGTTCTGCACAAATCCCGGCCTGATCCTCGCCATCGACGGCGCCGCCCTTGACGCCTTTGTTGCACGGACAGCCGAGCTGCTTCGGGATGTCGCGCCTCAGGCAATGCTGACGCCGTCGATCGCGAAGGCCTATTGCGATGGCGTTGCCAAACTCAGGCAGCATTCCGAGGTGCGGGCAGTGGCATCGGGCAGGCCCGGCAGCGAATTTGAAGGCACGGCGGCGCTGTTCGAGACGACGGCGGACGCCTTCCTCGCCAATCACCAGCTTCAGGACGAGGTCTTCGGCGCCGCCGGCCTCGTCGTTCGTTGCCGGGATCTTCAGCAGCTCGAGGCGGTGCTCGACGAGCTGGAAGGCCAGCTCACCGTTGCGCTCCACATCGCGGACGAGGACGAAGCCGCAGCACGCCGACTGGTTCCCAAGCTGGAGATGCTTGCAGGCCGGCTGCTCGTCAATGGTTTCGGAACCGGGGTGGAAGTGTCTCCTGCCATGGTCCATGGCGGACCTTATCCGGCAACGGCGGACGGACGTTCTACATCCGTCGGCACTCTGGCGATATATCGGTTCCTGCGGCCGGTATCTTATCAGGACTTCACGAAGGCCCTGTTGCCGGCAGCGCTTCGATAGCGACAAGAGCGGCGGTCGCCGTCTGTCTCGACAGGCGACCGCCGCTCATTGGGTTCCGACAGAAGGCGGCGAAGCTCGTCGCCATCGTCAATTCCATCCTGATATAAGACAACCAGGCGACGTGCCGCGTCCTCGGCCTCAGGTCCGTGATGGTGGCAGCTTCTGGCTGTGCAGTATTCAGGTCCCACATCATCAAGATCGCCTCCGGTCCCAGCGGGCGGCCACCCCAATCAAATTCCCGATCGATCGATCTGTGTCCCATAGGGATCAGACCGGAATGCGTGAGATGCAGACGGAAGAGCACGCCGTCCCTGCCTTGTCCTGCGTTTGCTCGGGGTCGGCCGGCGCTGCCGGAACCCAGACCCGGGTCGCCTGCACGGGCTGCCCTACAAACACCAATGCGGCGATCAGCGCTGCCATTGCGAGCAGAATAGCGAAGCCTGGAAAAATGGAACCTCGTCCCTGGTTATCATCGTACATCGTCCACTCCTGTGCTCCGCGTCAGATCGAAGACGAGTATGTCGATGGCCTGCCGGAAGGGCAGCTGCACATAGGTATCGCCTATACCTTGGTATGACCGATACCTTCGTTCAGTAGCGCCCCCCTATGCCGCCCTTCACAGTCTTCCCGTCAACCGCGCGTGCCGCAGCCCTCCTCCGGAAGGCTTGCTGGTGCGCATATCTTTGGAGACGGAACAATGAGGAACATCGAAATCGCGAACCTGACGCGCCGGACATTCGGCGGTGTCGCTCTGGGGCTGACGGCGGCAGGAATTCTTGGAGAGATGGCTGGCGCCGCGCAAGCGGAGCAACCGACCCCTGCCCCGGCCGCCGAGGCGACGCTGAACGCCAGCGAGCGTATTGATGCTGGAGACCTCAACATTGCCTATGCGGCGCTCGGCCCGGCCGATGGCTCGCCGGTTCTGCTCCTGCATGGCTGGCCCTACGATATCAATAGCTTCGCGAAAGTGGCTCCAATACTGGCCGACCGCGGACACCGGGTCATCGTTCCCTTTCTCCGCGGATATGGCGGCACGACGTTCCTGTCGGCAAAAACGAAACGCAACGGCCAGCAGTCGGCGCTCGCCCTGGACGCCATCAAGCTCATGGATGCCCTGAAGATCGACAGGGCGACGGTCGCCGGCTTCGACTGGGGAGCTCGCACGGCCGATATCGTTGCCGCACTCTGGCCGGAACGGTGCAGAGGCCTCGTCTCGGTGAGCGGCTATCTCGTGGGAAGCCAGAGCGCCGGCAAACAGCCGCTGCCGCCATCCGCGGAGTTGCAGTGGTGGTACCAATATTACTTTGCTACCGAACGCGGCCGTGAGGGATACGAGAAATACACCAATGATTTCGCAAAGCTCATCTGGAAGCTGGCTTCGCCGCGCTGGAATTTCGATGATGCCACGTTCGAGCGGAGCGCGACTGCCTTTTCCAACCCCGATCACGTCGCCATCGTCGTCCATAACTATCGCTGGCGTCTGGGCCTGGCCGAGGGAGAAAAGCGGTTCGACAAATACGAGCAGAGGCTCGCCACCGGCCCCGAGATTACAGTGCCGACGATCACGCTGGAAGGAGATGCCAATGGCGCACCGCATCCGGACCCCAAGGCCTATGCGGCGAAATTCAAAGCAAGATACGAGCATCGCGACATCGCCGGCGGCATCGGACACAACCTCCCTCAGGAAGCGCCTGAAGCCTTTGCCAAGGCCGTCATCGACGCCGATTCCTGGGCTTAATCCCTAGCAAGAGCCAACGCAATTGTTCCACGCGCATTGCCGCGCGTGGAACATTCCGATTGGAGCTTGCGATCAACTCGCGCCAAAGATCAGCCGCTGATAAGCAGCGAGCATTGTCGGATCCTCGACCGATCCATGATGATGGAGTTGGCGCCATCGGCCATCATTCCGGACGAACCAGCGCGTCGTGCGGAAAGCAAGGTCCAAGCGTGTTTTCGGCGTCCGGCACACGCCGCGCTCGCGGCCGACGAAGAGATGCCAGTCCTCCCCTCCCTTACTGGTGAAGTCATGGAAAGTCACATTGACACTGGCTGCGCCGCCGAAGAGCTTGGTATAGCCCTCGGCGATCGACGCCCAACCGCGCCTTATCCCGCCGATGGGATTATCCATGCTGGGTGCCTCGCCGTCGAACCAGACGGCTTCAAGCCTTTTCATGTCACCGGAATTGAAGGCATCGTAAAACTCGATGAGGGCGTCGAGGGGACCGCCGTCACCGGCCCTCTTCTCCTTGCCCGAGATTTCGGGCAGATGCTCAAGCATTGGAAAGCTCATATTCGTTCTCGAGGAGGCGCAGGAGCGATTGCGCCGCAGCCGTGGACGAGGCGGGGTTCTGCCCAGTGATCAGGCGGCCGTCGACGATTGAAAAACTTGCCCAGTCTTCAGCCTTCTCGTACCTGCCGCCGAGCGCCTTCAGGTCCTCCTCGACCAGGAAAGGCACAACCTTCGTCAGCTGAACGGCCTCCTCCTCGCTGTTGGCGAAGCCGGTCACCCGCTTTCCCTTCACGAGGGGCTGGCCGTTATGGGTGACGTGGTGGAAGACGGCCGGAGCGTGGCAGACAGCAGCCACAGGTTTGCCGGCATTGTAGAAATTCTCGATCAGCGAGATCGATTTGCGATCCTGGACGAGGTCCCACATCGGACCGTGCCCGCCGGAATAGAAGACCGTGTCGAAATCCTTGGCATCGACGGTGTCGAGCCGCATGGTGGCGGCAAGGACCGATTGAGCGTCCCTATCCCTTTTGAAGCGCTCCATGGCAGGCGTCTGGTTGCCAGGCTCGTCGCTCTTCGGATCGATCGGAGGCTGGCCGCCTTTGGGCGAGGCGACGGTTATCTGCGCGCCGGCATCCTTGAAGACGTAATAGGGCGCCGCGAACTCTTCCAGCCAAAACCCCGTCTTGCGTCCGGTGTCGCCAAGACGATCATGCGAAGTCAGAACCATCAGGATCTTGCTCATCGTTCTCTCCATTGAGACGTTGTGAAGGCGTGCGGCGCCTTTCCGGTCGCTGGCGAAGCTAGCAGATGTGGTATTGCGTGCCTTCGACGCGCCTATCTTGCGCATGAATGACGATGGGTTCCATTGCACTATGGTGTCGCCGGCGGCGGAAAAACCGGAACCGCTATTTGCGTTTTGCGGGCTTTCGAATGCGCATCAAGCGCCGCGATGGCCTCGTCAAAGAGCGACCTCGTGAGCTCGCCGGCCGGCAGATGTTTCGCGAGCCTGGCCGACTGTCCCGCCCACAGGTTGGTGAAATCGTCGCTCCCCCTGCCCTCCGCTTTGGCCCGGATGGCCGCAAGGGCAGCGCCTGCCGTCGGAAACGGCGGCGCGACATCGGAAATCGGCCCGAGTTCGCGCATGATCCGGTTGACGACGCCGCGTGCCGGCCGCCCGGTGAAGAGGTTGGTGATCGCCGTGCTGGCATCGCCTGCGTGGCCAAGCGCTGCCGCGTGCACGGCCGCTATCTTCGCTTCGGCGCTGAAGAGATAGGCCGTGCCGATCTGAACTGCTGACGCGCCGAGCATCCATGCTGCCGCCACACCCCGACCGTCGGCGATACCGCCGGCGGCGATGACGGGAACTTGCACCGCATCGACGATCTGCGGGACGAGAGCCATCGTCCCGACCTGCGTGGCCATGTCCTTCGTAAGAAAATTGCCGCGGTGGCCGCCGGCCTCGAAGCCCATGGCGATCACCGCGTCGACACCGTTGGCTTCCAGCCAGACCGCCTCCTCCACAATGGTCGCCGAGGATATGATCCTGGCGCCGGTGGCCCTCACGCGCTCGACCAGCCGCGGCTCCGGAAGGCCGAAATGGAAACTGACGACGGCTGGACGAAACTCTTCGACGACATCGCAGAACGCATCGTCGAAGGGCGCCCGGCCCGAACCGGAGACGGGAGCGGCGGGATCGATCCCGAGCTCCCGGTAATATGGCGCGAGGGCCGAGCGCCATTTCATCTGGGCGGCCGGATCGTCTGCCGGCGTCATATGGCTGAAGAAGTTTACGTTGATGGGAGCGGCCGTCTCCTGGTTGATGCGCCGAAGCACCTCCCGCAGCTGCTCGACGGAATATTGCGCGCTCGGCAGCGAGCCGAGACCACCGGCCCTGGAAGCCGCTATCACCATGTCGACCGTGGTCGCACCGGCCATCGGCGCCTGGATGATGGGAAGTTCAATCCCGAAAAGATCAAGAATGCGACGGTCGTGCCAGGCTGTCATATCGGACTCCATTCGAAGCGTTGCGCTCGCGGGTGATATCCGTCTTGCCCTCACCGGTCCATTGCACCTTGGTGTTCCCGGCCCCGACCGATCCAAAGGTATCGGCAACACCTTGGTGCAATAGCTCCCCAGTGCCTTTGGCGCGAAAGTCGGCACCAGCGGCATGAAGATCAACGGCCGGACCCTCCGGCCAAGCCCGCTCAGACAGATTTCCGACCCGTGAGACGCCCGGTTCATCCCACCTGGTGACGGGGCCTCGCGCGCAAACAGAACGGAGCCACGGAAATGAGCATACACAAGACAATCGTCATCACAGGCGCTTCGCAGGGCATCGGTGCCGGCCTCGTGAAGACGTTTCTCGACAAGGGCTGGAACGTCGTCGCGACATCCAGGCGCATCAGCCAGACGACGCTCTTTGATCGGACCGGGCGACTTGAGCTGATCGACGGGGACGTCAGCGACCCTGAAACAGCAGAGCGTGTCGCGCTGACGGCACTGGAGCAGTTCGGCTCGATCGATGTCCTCGTCAACAATGCCGGCATCTTTTTGACCAAGCCGTTTCTCAACTACACCATCGAGGATCTTCGCCGCCTTTCGGCGACCAATGTAGAAGGCTTCCTGCATTTCACCAAACAGGCCGTGCGCCAGATGCTCCGCCAGAAGGCCGGCGGCAGCATCATCACCATCACCTCGTCCCTGACCGATCACCCGATCGCCGGCGTGAATGCATCGCTGGCGATGATCACCAAGGGCGGGCTCAACGCGATCACCAAGAGCCTGGCGCTGGAATTTGCCGGCGACAATATTCGCGTGAATGCCGTTTCTCCGGGCATTGTCGACACGCCGATGCACGCGACGGATTCGAAAGACTTCTTGAAATCCCTCTCGCCGATGGGAACGATCACCGCGGTCCAGGAAATCGTCGACGGTGTGGTTTATCTCGCGGAATCGTCTAATATCACCGGGGAGGTGCTGCACGTCGACAACGGCGCACATCTCGGCAAATGGTGACGCCGAGCGCAGAAGCGCGGCTGCGGGAACTCGCGCTGGACCTGCCCCCTCCGCCGACGCCCTTCGGCGCCTACGTCGAAGCGGTTCAAGCCGGCCCGCTGCTGTTCCTGAGCGGCATGCTCCCCGTGGTGGGACACGTGCCGAAATATCTAGGGCGGCTTGGTGAGGACCTCTCTATTGAAGAGGGCTACGACGCCGCGAGAACGGCGTGCCTCGGCGGATTGTCGGCCGCCAGAGCGCATCTCGGATCTCTCGACAGGATCAGGACGATCGCCAAGCTCGGCGTCTACATCGCAGCCACCAGCGATTTCCGGGACCACCCCAAGGTCGCCGATGGCGCCTCCGAGCTGCTTTCCCGGATCTTCGGCGAAACACGGGTTCCACCCCGCATCGTACTCGGCGTTTCGAGCGTGCCGCTCGGAATGCCCATCGAGGTCGAGCTCGTCCTCGAGATCGAAACCTAGCGAACTCTTCGCTCAATTTCCTTGGAGCCAGTCATGAACGTGAGAATGCAGAAATCGACCACATTCGCCACCTTGTCATCGCAGTTTCTCGCCGCTGCGGCGCTGCTGATGCTGCCGGCGCCCGCACTTGCCGGGCAAACGCTTATCGCGGAAAAATACGACGGCGCGACAGAGATCAGATCTCAACCGGGCAAAGAGCGGCCGCAGATCAGGATCGACAAGCGGTCGCCCGCCTATTGGCGCGTCACTTTCGACAATCCTCCTTTCAACATCTTCGGTCCTGAAACCATCCCGCAGATGGAGAAAGTCGTGGCGGAGATCGAGACCGATCCAAATCTGAAGATCGTCGTCTTCGACAGCGCCGTGCCGGGCTTTTTTCTCACCCACTACAACTTCACCCCGCCGCTTGCAGAATCGACCAGCCTCCCCTCGGGACGGACGGGTCTCCATCCCCTTCCCGACATGCTGGTGCGCATCAGCAAGGCGCCCGTTGTTTCCGTTGCGCTGATCCGCGGCCGCGCGACGGGAGTGGGAAGCGAACTTGCGCTTGCGAGCGACATGCGTTTTGCCAGCAGGGAAAAGGCGATCCTGTCGCAGTGGGAGGTGGGCGCCGGCTTCGTGCCGGGCGGCGGACCGATGGCTCGCCTTCCGCGGCTTGTAGGACGCGGCAGAGCGCTCGAAGTTTTGCTCGGCTCCGACGATATCAACGGCGAGCTGGCGGAGAAATACGGCTACGTCAACCGCTCCTTTGACGACGACAAGCTCGATCCCTTCGTCGACGCCCTCGCCGCGAGGATCTCCGGTTTCGACCGCCAGGCGATCGCAGACACCAAATATCTGGTCGATTTCGCCAGCCTGCCGTCGGATCCGGAAATCGGGGCCGGCTGGGATGCCTTCATCTCCTCGGTGCAGCGCCCCGTGGCGCAGAAGAACATCGGCCGCCTGATGGAGATGGGTTTGCAGACCAACCCCGATATCGAGGCGCGGCTTGGGCACTACACCCAGACACTGGGCAACGACTAGGCCGAAACGCTGCCCCGCGGCGCTACGACCGCGGGCAGCGGCACCGGGCACGTTCGATTGCCCTGCGCATTACCACTGACAATTATGGAGACACTACATGCACAGCATCGAAAACCAGATCGTCGATTCAAGTTTTTCTGCGATCATCAATGCGCCGATCGAACATGTTGATATCCCGGCATGGTGCTTCGCCCTGCCGGAGAAAGAATATCAGCAGTGCTCCCCAGCGCACATTGCCGCGGGCTTCACCACGGCGCCTGACGGCACGCGGATGTCGATCAACGTCGAAACGATCGGCGGGAGCCTGATGGTCCAGCACTACATCGAAACGTTGGGGGAAAAGCACCATCTCGTTCTCGATTCCGATTCCGATGTCTTCACGCCCACTGGCCGCGTTACCATCCACGTCACGTGGGAGCTGAGCGTGAAGAGAATCGACGCGCAGCGGTGCGAATTCACAAACCGCGTCAGATCCTACGCAACGGACGAGATGATGGCGTTCCTGGACCGACAGGGCATTCCCTTCGAGGTTTTCCGAACCCAGCGGCAGCCGATGTCCATCGCACACAACAAGGGCGAAACGCCGCTTTTCGCCGCAAGCATTGAACGCGCTGCCCTGCGCAACGCCTCTTCGATCAAGGCAGCGTGATTTCCGGGAGGATTACCATGACAGAATTGTCCTACGATTGCAGCAACACGGGATTGATCGTCGTCGATCCCTATAACGACTTCATCTCGGAAGGCGGGAAGATCTGGCCCCGGCTCAAGGAGGTTGCCGAGGCGAACAATTGCGTTCCGCACATGCTCGAAGTGTTGAACGCCGCGCGGCAGGCAAGGCTGCGCGTCTTCTTTGCGATGCACCACCGCTACAGGCCCGGCGATTACGAAAACTGGAAATTCGTTGCGCCAATCCAGCGCGCGGCATGGCATCGCAGGAGCTTCGAGTTCGGCACCTGGGGCGGCGAATTCCGCGCAGAATTCGTGCCGCTGGACGGCGAGGTCGTCGCCTCGGAGCACTGGTGCTCGAGCGGCTTCGCCAACACGGATCTCGATCTCGAGTTGAAGCGGCACGGGATCCAGAGAGTGATCGTGATCGGCCTCGTCGCGCACACCTGCATCGAGGCCACGGTTCGCTACGCTGCCGAGCTCGGCTATGATGTGACGGTAGTGAAGGACGCCGTTGCAGACTACTCTCCGGAGATGATGCACGCGGCGCTCGAGATCAATTTGCCGAACTATGCCAGCGCGATCGTGGAGACAGGGGAGGTCGTTACCGCTCTCTCCGCAAGCAACGCAGCATAGTCACACCAACCCGCCACGGCGCAGTGATGCTCCGGCTGACCAACACCTATGCATAATGGACAGCCGTCTGGTCGGGGCGCATCGTCTCTCCGTTGCGGCAAGAGCCGCAGGAGAGTTCACCTTAGGGAGATCGAAATGACTGTTCATGAATCGATGAATTCGAAAGCAGCCGCCTTGACCGAGATCGATATGAAGCTCGAAGTCGTGGTCATTCCCGTATCGGACGTCGACCGCGCCAAGGCATTTTACACCGGCCTCGGCTGGCGGCTCGATGCAGACTTTCCAGGCAAGGACGGGTTCCGTGTCGTGCAGGTGACGCCGCCTGGATCGCCATGCTCGGTCATCTTCGGATCGAAGGTCACCTCGGCTTTGCCTGGCTCGGCACAAGGGCTTCACCTCATCGTCTCCGATATCGAAACGGCGAATGCCGCGCTGGCCGCGAGGGGTGCCGAGATGAGCGGCGTCTTCCACGATGCCGGCGGCGTGTTCCACCATCGGGGCACTGAACAAAGGCTGGCTGGTCCACATCCGTCCCGCGCCAGCTATGGCTCCTTCGCCTCATTCACCGATCCGGACGGGAACGGCTGGCTCTTCCAGGAAGTCACAACGCGGCTGCCCGGACGGATCGATGAGAAAGGCGCGACCTTCACCTCCACGCCCGATCTTGCCGGCGCCCTCCGTCGTGCGGCCGCCGCCCATGGCGAACATGAAAAGCGGACCGGTGGCAAACACGACGAAAACTGGCCGGACTGGTATGCGGAATACATGCTCGCCGAGCAGTCCGGGGCAGCACTGGAGACCTGACGGCTCACGCCGCCGATCAACCTCAAGCTCGGCATATGGGGCGGCCGCGGGCCGCCCTTGCTTTATCAACGGGACCGACCTCTTGGCATGCGCGCATCACCGGCTGGTGGCAGCGATGGTCCGCGCGGCGATTGCGACCGGAAAGGCACAAATCCAAAGGTATCGGCGACACCTTGGTGCAATAGATCCTCGCTTCGTCAAGTGTGAAGCTCTCCTGCGTCCAAACACCCATCACAGGAGAACGCCATGTCGTCCACCGAACATCTCGTCACCCGCCGAACTCTTCTTGCCAGCGCCGCCGCTGCCGGCGCGTTGATCATCATGCCACAACAAGTGGCGTTCGCCAAAGAAGGCGACGAACGTATCCGCCGCTTCAGCTTCAAGGCCAGCGAAGAGCAGCTCGGCGATCTGCGCCGCCGCATCGAGGCAACGCGCTTTCCCGAACCTGAGCTCGTCGCCGACAGCTCGCAAGGCGTCCAGTCCGCAACAATCGAAAAGCTGGCGAAATATTGGGCGACGAACTACGATTGGAGAAAGATCGAAGCCAAGCTCAACGAATTGCCGCAGTTCATCACGGAGATCGACGGCGTCGACATCCACTTCATCCATGTCAAAGCCAAGCATGACGGCGCCCTCCCGATCATCGTGACGCACGGATGGCCGGGCTCGATCATCGAGCAGATGAAGATCATCGGACCGCTGACGGATCCGACCGCGCATGGCGGCTCGGCATCCGACGCCTTCGACGTCGTCATCCCTTCTATTCCGGGGTACGGCTTCTCCGGCAAGCCGACCGAAAAGGGTTGGGATCCGATCCGGATCGCCCATGCGTGGATCGAGCTGATGAAACGTCTTGGCTACGCCAGATACGTGGCCCAGGGCGGCGACTGGGGCGATGCGGTGACCGAACAAATGGCGCTGATCGCCCCGCCCGAACTCCTCGGCATCCACGTCAACATGCCGGCAACCGTACCGGAGGACATCGCCACGGCCCTGCAGCCTGGCGGCAAGAAGCCGGCGGGATTGTCGCCGGACGAATCCCATGCCTACGATCAGCTGGCCGACTTCTACGCACACGGCCTCGGCTATGCGATCGAGATGGCGAACCGGCCCCAGACGCTCGTCGGCATTACGGATTCTCCCGTCGGCCTCGCTGCCTGGATGATCGACCACGACATCCGCAGCTATGAGCTGATCGCTCGTATCTTTGACGGGAGGACGGAAGGTCTCAGCCGAGACGATATTCTCGATAACATCACCCTCTACTGGCTCACGAACACGGCTGTTTCGTCGGCGCGGCTGTATTGGGAGAACAAGCTCGCCTTCTTCCAGCCGAAGAACGTCAAGATCCCGGTCGCCGTCAGCGTCTTCCCCGACGAAATCTACGCCGCGCCGCGAAGCTGGACCGAGAAGGCCTATGCGAACCTGATCCACTTCAACAGGCTCGACAAGGGCGGCCATTTCGCCGCCTGGGAGCAGACCCAGCTGTTCTGCGAGGAAATGCGAACGTCGTTCCGCACGGTTCGGAGCTAGAACGGCCCATCGTTTCTGAATGGAGGCCGGACTCAACCGTGGTTGAGTTCGGCCATCGCAGGAGCCGGCGGCGCGATGATGCCTTTCAGGATCTGATGAGCGACTGGGATCTGGCGGGCAGCGAATCGGGCTCACGGCCGTTGGCTGAAGGCAGCCTCGAGACATCCGATCAGCGTGCTGACGTCGACCGGTTTGCGGAGAAAGGCGAAGGCGCCGCCATTGAGCGCAGCGTTGCGCGTGCGCTCATCGTCGTAGGAGGTCACGAAGATCATCGGCGGGCCGTCCCCACGGCGGTTGAGCTCAGCCAACAATTCAAGGCCGGTAAGGCCCGGCATCTGGACGTCCACCAACATGCAGTCGATCTCGGCGCGTGGCTCGAAATCGAGAAACTCTTCCGCACAGGAGAACAGCCGGCTCTGGTAACCGAAGTTCTTGATCAGGTCATCCATCGCTTCGCGGATGGCCTGGTCGTCGTCAACGACGGCGATGGTGGGAACGGAGGGCAATGAGGCAGCCTTTTTTGTTCTCTATGCCGCCTTTATGCGCCCATGCCCCCTTGAAAGATACCATACTAAGATACAGCTGGCCGGTGTCGGTCGCCGAGGATTTCAGCTTTGCGCACCAGATCGGCGACAGACCGGACTTCCATCTTGCGCATGACATTGCCTCGATGGAGTTTTACCGTCACTTCGCTAATGCCCAGTTCGAAAGCGATCTGCTTGTTCATCAGCCCCCTGACGACGGCATCCATGACTTCGCGTTCGCGCGGCGTCAGGCTTGCGGCAAGTGAGGTGACAGCCGCGCTCTGCGCGCTCTCCTGGCGCCGTACGGCATCGCGCTCCATCGCGGTCGCCACGGCATCGAGAATGTCCTGCTCCTCGAACGGCTTGGTCAGAAAGTCGACGGCGCCGGCCTTCATTGCCCGCACGCTCATCGGAATGTCGCCGAAGCCCGTCATGAAGACGATCGGCATCTGGTTGCCGATGCGCTCCAGCTCGACCTGAAAATCAAGGCCGCTGACGCCGGGAAGCTGCACGTCGAGGAGGAGGCAGCCTGGTCGGCTCAGATCGGCCTTTTCAAGAAAGGCGGAGGTGCTTTCGAACGCTTCAGCGCCGAATTTCATCGAGCGGAACAGGTCGGTCAACGCCTCTCTCATCGAGATATCGTCGTCGACGATGAAGACGACGGACGCGGCTGGTTCCTTGGCTGCTTTGCGCATATCAGGCATATTCCATCTCCGGTCTGATCGGCAGCGACATTTCAAAGACCGCTCCACCCTCGGGATGGTTGCCGCCTTCGAGCTTTCCACCACGGGCCCCGAGCGTGGTGCGGCAAATGGAGAGGCCCATGCCCATGCCTGCCGCCTTCGTCGTGAAGAACGGCGCAAACAGCTTCTCCTTCGCATCCGCTGCTATGCCGGGCCCGCTGTCGCGCACGGCGACGCGAATATGATCCGTATCCTGCTGCTCGATCCGCACGGTGATGGCGCGCTGGCTGGTGCCGGCTGCGTCCATCGCCTGGATTGCATTGGTGATAAGGTTGATCAATACCTGCTGCAGCTCGATTTTCACCGCCTTCAAAGGCGGGGTGTCCTCCCTTTCAACCAAGACCGTCGTGCCGCTTCGTTGAAGTTCGTGCTCCATCAGGATCAGCGTTTCATCGATGAGCTCGTCCAGGCTGATGGTTTCAAGCGTGCCTTCGGACTTGGCAAGCAGGTTTCGCGTGTTCTGGATGATGTCGCTGGCGCGCTTGCTGTCCCGGATCATCCTTTCGGCCGAGCGGCGCGCGGCCGGAAGGGTCCGGCGGTTCGCGGTCGAGCCAGCGCAGCAGCGTTTGCGCATTGACGATGATCGCGCCGAGCGGCTGGTTAAGTTCATGGGCAAGCGAGGCGGACATGGCGCCAACGGTGGCAGCTTTCGACGCTCTGGTCAGTTCCGCCCGCGCCTCGGCAAGTGCCTTCAAGGCGAGCTCGCGTTGAGTGATATCGACCATGCTCACGACGACCCTGTTGAAGGCGGCTGGCTCCTTCGGGAAGCTGATGCTGAGCAAGGCGAGCTTGTCCTCGTTGCCTTCGGTGCGCAGTTCCACCTTGTCTTCGAAGGTGCGTTCACCGTTCATGATTGCCTGCATCACGTCCAGGAACTTCTCCTTGGCGGCGATTATGGACGGCTTGAGATCTCCCTTCGCGGAGAAGCGCGGCCCGAGCAGCTCCCTCGCCGCCTCATTGGAGGCGACAACCTTGATGAGATCCATGCAATGATCGGCAAAACCGGGGTTTGCCCGGGCATGGTCCTTGATATTGAGGACGCCTTGCTGCTTCAGGCTCATCAACGTGGCGTGGAGTTTGGAATAATCGCGTTCCCACAGCGCCACGCGCGTCCGGTCGAAGATGGAGCGATAGCGAGCCTCGCTCTCTTTGAGGGCGTTGTTGATCGACAGCAACGTCAGGCGGGCGGACTCTGTTTTCAGCAACAGCATGGTGGTGACGACCAGCGCCGCAAGCGCGACAACGAGGCGAATCGTCGATTGCAGATCACCATCCTGCCCATGCGTCACAGCGTAGGAAAGAAGCGTCATCGTCGCGCAGGTGGCCGAGATCATCAGCAAGCCAATCCGGGTCACCGCCTGCGCGGCGAGCAGCATCGTCACCACGTAAATGACTGCGATCGCACCTTCTATATCAGTATAGGTATCGACATAGAAAACGGCCGCTGCGAGCACTGCGGCGAGCAAGGGGAAAGAAAGATGATGCCTTCCGCCTTGCAAGTCGCGAGTGCGAAACATCGTTGACGCGATCGACATTATTCCCCCAGTACGATTTCCCTCGACACTACCGGTTTCGGGCAAATGCTGACCTACACATTAGTGTCGGTCGCTATACCTTGCCCCCGCTTCGGCCACGCGACGGTATCGCGTTTTTCGCGCTCTTGTCTCTCACATTTATCGCTGGGTTATGCTGTTTTCCGCGGCCCCGCGTTCTGCTCATGCGTGAAGTCGGGGTGCAGCGGCCCGAAGGGCATTGCGCCCATCAGGGAAACCAGAAGCAGACCCGATACTGCCGACCAGAAGGACAACATGAATAAGTCGGAATAGGCCAGGACATAAGCCTGTGCGCGCAGTTGCGTCGCGGCAATCGACAGTGTCTCGAGACCACTGCGGGCATGCCCATCGAGAAGCGAGGCTATTTTTGACGTCCATGCATGAAGCTCAGGTGAGGCGGCGGTGATCCGGTGTCCGAGCACATTGGAGTGAAATTGCTCCCGCCGCCGCAGCCAGGTGGTCATCAGGCTGGTGGCCAGTTCGACGCTGCCAAGCCTTATGACCTGAATATAGGCCGATACGGCGGTCGAGCGTGCGGGGTCCGAATTGGCGATAAGATAAACGACGGTCGAGAAAAAGGCGAATGACTGGCCGGCTGTGTACAACAGCACCGGAATCAGGAAATTCGAGGCCGACCATGCCTTGGTCAGCTGAGATCCCAAAAACGCCCCTGCCGCCATCATCAGAAGACCGATGATGATGCAGAACCTCGAATCTACCCGGCTCTGGAGGACGATCGCCATCGCCGTGAATAGAAACACCGGAATGACCGCGCCTGCGAAATAGAGGTCGGAGGCGGCGATCGGCCTCAGGCCGCCGACATTCTGCAGGAAGCCGGGAACGGAAATGGAACCGCCGGCGCTGCTGAGACTGAAGCAGATGATGACGGCATAGCCGATGCCGATGTTGCGCGACAGGATGACGCTTGCATGCGCCCAGGGCCGCTCGACAAGGCTTTCATTGACGAGGAAGCAGGCTGCGAGAACCGCTCCACCAACCAGCAGCGAGGTCACGACACCCGATTGGAACCAGTCGAGCCGGTTGCCCTGGTCGAGCGCGACGTAGAGCATCGTCATCGATGATCCGAGCAGCAGCATTCCGCCCCAGTCGGCCCTTTCGAGCAACCCGATGTTGATCTCTTCCTTCGGCGCACCAACGACCAGCAGGAGCGCGATGACAGGGGCGACGATCACATCCTGCCAATAAAGCCACTGCCAGCCGAGATAGTCGCCGTAGATGCCGACCAGCACGAAGCCGAGGCTCTGCGACAGAGGGACACGCAGCGCATAGAGCCCGATGCCGATCAGCCAGTATTTGGTCGAAAGGTTCCGGAATATCACCATGAGGGTCGCGGGGATGAACACGCCGAGCAGAAGCCCCCTCAGCGCATGGAGCACGAAAAGCGCCGTCCCGCCCGTGACCTGAGGAATGGCAAGCGAGACGGCGGCATAGATGAGCGCGGACGGGATCATCACGCGGCGGATGCCGAAGACGGTGACAAGCCAGGCGACTGCCGAAGCGATGAGAATTTGCGGCGCGTTGGCGATCGTGCTCAGCCAGGATGCCTCGTCGGCACCGAGCGAATAGGCGCCGCGCAGATCCGGAAGGCCGACAGAGAATACCCGCGTGTCGAAACCGACCACGAAAGATGCCAGGAGGAGTGCGGCGACGATGAGATAGGGACGGCTTGCGGTCCTGCCGCTGGTCAGCGGACCGAAAACGAGCGACATCTGGCTCACCGGCTGGCTCCCGCAGGGGTATCGACCGTCACGATGGCCGACATTCCCGGTCTCAGCTGGTCAATCAGGGGCTGATCCGGATCAAGCTCTATCCTGACAGGAATGCGCTGGACGACTTTCGTATAGTTTCCGGTTGCGTTGTCGGGCGGCAAGAGGGCGAAGATCGCACCACTGGCCGGCGAAAGATCGGCGACCTTGCCGTGCAGTACCTGTCCGGGGAATGTATCGACGGTGATCTCGGCGCTTCGGCCGGGCGTCATCCGGGCTAGCTGCGTCTCCTTGAAATTGGCAGTGATATAGACGTTCGGCAGAGGAATTTCGGAAACGATGCCGGTGCCGGCGCCGACGACATCGCCCTCATGGACGAACCTGCGGCCGAGAATCCCATAGAACGGCGCTTCGATGCGCGTGTAGCTCTGGCGGATGTGCGCCGTGTCGAGGTTTGCCTGTGCCGCCCTGACCTCCGCCTGCAAGAGGGGCTCCTGGCCCTGCAGAACCTTAAGCTGCGCCTGCTGTTGTTCGATCGCCGCGGCGGTGGAATTCACCGCGGCCACCGCCTGCAGATAGGCCGATTGGGCTTGCTGAAGTTCATGCTGGGATGTTGCCCCGCCGAGCTGCTTCTGCCGCTGGAATTCCTGCTCAGTTTGCGTCTGCTGGGCAAGCGCCGAGGCATTCTGCGCCTCTGCCGCCCGCACGACCGCCCTCTGCAATTCGATCTGATTGGCGAGATTGGCGAGAGAGGCCTGTGCCGAGGCGAGATTGGCGCCCGCCGCTTCGACCGCGGCGTCATATTCGCGGGAGTCTATCTCTGCCAGCACCTGACCTTTCGTCACTTTCTGATAATCGGCGACCGGCGTGCGTTTGATGATCCCGCTGATCTGCGCGCTCAGCGTCGAGACGTCGGCGCTGACAACGGCATCGTCGGTGGCTTGGCGGTCCGCGCCCGCAACCCAGCTGTTCCAGTCGACGATCGCCCAGGCAACGGCTGCGCTGGCGGCGGCAACCGCGGCGAATGGAATAACAAGACGCCTGAGGTCGGCCGCCGTCACCGCAGGACGTTCGGGAGCTGCCAGCGGCTCGGCTTGGACAGCCGCCTTGGCGGGAGCCGAAGGAAAGTGCTTCGAAACATGGTTGGGATGGGTGTCCATTACCGCCTCACACCGTTTTGCGGGTTCCAGCACACACGCTTCTCGTCGCGGTCGCGGGGCTAACAGAGACATGTTCGGTGCGGGCCAATAGCATCCAGCAAACCGCCGCCATCATCATCGGGAAGCTTGGCGGATTGCGGAGGAAAGCGCAGGCAGCCATTGCGCCTATGGCGCAGGCGGCCGCAAGCGCCGTCAAGGAGTCATCCGACTGAGTAGAGCCTCTGATCGAATTCCTGTACATGATCATATCCCCCGCTGCCCTGTTGCCGGCAGCCTGTCTTTCGATGGGGAAATGCTAAACCCGCGCCCAGCTCGGGTGAATTATACATAGGTGTAGGGCGGGTCCGAGGAAGTCAGAAGCAGTGCCGTGGCGAATGCCGTTGCGACCATTGCCTCATGCAATGGCAATGCCGCATGGTCGCCAATGCATGCGGCATGCCCTGTTACATCTCGGCGGCCGCCACCGTGATCGGCACACCCTTGTAGGACGGCGTGCCGGAAAGATGGTCGTAGTGGTCGAGCGCTACGACGACATTCATTTCAGGATAATATCCGGCAACGGAACCGCTTGGAATGTCGTAGGCAACGGCGGTAAATCCCCGCACGACGCGCTCGGTCTCGTCTTGTCCGGCAAGTCCGCGAATGTCGATGCGGTCGCCATCCTTCAGGCCGCGGCGCGCCAGATCGCCCCTGTTCATGAAGATTACGTCGCGCCGGCCGAAGACCCCGCGATAGCGATCGTCGAGCCCGTATATGGTCGTATTATATTGGTCATGGCTGCGGATCGTGGTGAGGACAAGGGCATCGGGATTGTCGAGCAGAGGATCTTCGTCGAGGCCCGCCGACACGAGAAAATTGGCCTTGCCGTTTTCCGTGTTCCAGCGGCGGAATGAGGCCGCGACATTTCCTCTTGTTCGATTTTCATTGTCACAGTCTTGGCCGTAGCATAATAGACGCTGACCACCATGTTGTTGCCGGAATCGATATTTTGGGATGGAGTCAGTATTTTCGTCCAAGACGGTTTTAAGGGCGAAGAGGTGTTTTTGCCGGCTCCTCTTTCGGCATATGGGACGAAGGCGTGGATGCAGATGAGCCGGCCGCGAAATACGACCTGAAGCCAGAAACACTGCCTTGTTGGCAGCGTCCAGCAAGTGGTATATGCGGGCGCTTCCGGAAGATCTACAGCCTCCTGCAGGGCTCAACGGCCCAGGCAGGGTTTGGATCGTGGCGCGTGAAGATGACATCCTTGCGGGAAAGACCTTGCTCGCGTGTGAATATGTCGAGGATTGAAAAGTTACTCTATCCGGCCAGAGTGGCGGTATGGCGCACTAAGAGCAGTCTTGGGCGAGGTGCGTCGGCCTGGCCCATGACGGTGGAGGTCTCGCACCACGTGGATGCGTCCGAGCCTGACGCGGAGGGGTTCTATCACTATCATTATGAGTACGAGATTTATAAATTCACCGATGGCGTTATGACGCTACTGGCGCGGGCCTATAGCGACGAGCCTCGCCGGGCCGCCCTGATGGCGTGGAACGAGGGTACCAATAACCGTCTGTTGAGAAAGCGGGATTTGCGCCATCCGCTATTCCTCGGGGCCCTAGCCTTCCTCGAGAGGGCCGGCAAATCCAAGCTGGATTGGCTCGACAGAAACAGCCGATCCTACCTGCCAATCGTCGATGGGGGTGAATGATTTGCGCCGTTCCAAACCGAGCTCAAAGAAGCGTCATTCGGACAGGCCATCCGTCAGTGGGTTCACGCCAGCGGGCATCGCCTCGGATCTTTGGTGGGTGCCCGATATGGTTGCTCTGGAACTACCGTCGATGACCGCGGAGGCATATGTGGAGGCCTACCTGGCGGATCCATGTGGATGGTGGTGGTCTACGATTTTGCTTCATGATCCGAGAGAAACTGTATTGAAACGGGTCCTGGCCATCATTGCTCAAGCCCGGCTGCCTGATCACGAAACGGCGCTCGGTCAATTGGGCGCGGGTCCTCTTGAAGATATGATGGGGAATGAATTACTCGATGTTTTAGGGCACTGGACCCCGTTCACTGCCGCAATGTGCCATGCTCTCAGCATGGTAAGGATGGACGCCAAGTCACCCGCACTGCGGCGACGCCTTGACGCGATGATTCTGGAGCCCTAACGCAAGAGCGTTGAGGTGGAGCATCGCATTGATGATCATGACGCCTTTGAGTGGCGGGACTGACAATCCTCGCGCGCAAAGTTAAGGCATTTTATGATAGGAAGTTTGCTGGTCATTGTAGGTCATCCGGTACGATTTGGCTGGATGCGACACCTGAACAACCTGTGACCATCCCGCTTATCAAAAATGCGCTGGCTGCGCTGCTGCATGTGAATGTAAATGCCATCGAGTGTTGGTTTCTGCGCAGAACTGAGCCCTTTGCGCCTAATCGGCTCAGTTCTGCGGCGAAACCAACATCGACTCACCATCTACAGTCGATGCCTTGACGAAGATGGCAGCGCCGGGCGCGGCTTGGCTGACAATAGCTGCAGCGCTTGGAGCAGCAGCGTCATGAACATGGCGGGCAACTCTGCCTTTCGGGCGCCGCAGTGTCTATTCCGCATGACGCTCATCGCTTCATCTGTTTTCTGCCTTGAACGTGCGGCTATGATGGTTGCTGAACGGCAGCCACCTGATGAATGCGCCTACAGCCAATTTTCGCCTGCGGCACCATTGCGGCTCTTCTCGGCCGGTGCCAAATAGTCTGATGACAGACGAACAACAGCCAGCGCCCGACGGTGTGCAGATGCAGCTTTCTCCAGAGGAAGCCCTTGTCCTCTTTGGTTTGCTCTCGCGGTGGTGCGAAGAAGGCAGCGCGCCTACGCCAGAAGCATCGTGCTTTGAAAGCACTGCTGAAGGCGCGGTGCTACACGGGTTGTTGGCCGATCTGGAGACGCAGTTGGCTGCCCATTCAAGGCAGATTACAGCGACCTCCTAAAAGAAGCTTGAAACCACCTGCAAGCATCTTGGGACTATCCGACGTTGAGGGGCTAGATTCTCGAAGCGTTCGGCGCCGTGGCTTCAATCCGTCGTGGAGCGAAGATCAGGCGTATCAGAGTTCCGTCACTCGCCGCGGCGCTAATCGCCGTTGCGATCAACCGGAGTGGTCCGCGCGCGATAAGGCCGTCTGGCGGAGGGCGTTCTCCGGGGCCTGCATCGATAAAGGCTGAACACTCTTGATCTGAGTTCAGCATTGCTATGAATGATGTCGCGACGATTGCTTCACCACAAGCGGCACATCGGAGAATGTACGAGCCGAAATGTATGACAGATTCTGTTTCATCCAATCCGCACGACGTGCAGGCGAGCAAATTGTTCATCTGGAATTCTACCCGAACAGATCTGATGGCAAGCTATGAAGCGGCAGCCGAAGCGACCGCGATAACGAGCAGCAATGCCCCATCCACTTGAAGTGACGAACCAACGGTAGCCGGCTTGCCGGATTTTTCGACAACGGCAGATAACCAAAGCCCATGGACGTCATCCATAGGCCGGCTCGAAACATGACGAATTCGTCTATATAGGCCGGGATCTTCGCTCTCCCGCTTTCGACGCATTGCGCTAAGTTGGCCCGCCTGTCGATGGCTTCCTGCCGATGGCAACGGGTATAGGCATGACCGGTTATGTCGGCGGAACACCGTCGCTTTGTGCGTTGTCGGGCTGCTCCAGAGGCTTGATGCGAGTGACACCCCAAAAACCTTTCAGCAGGATACCGGTCAAAACGATAACTCCAAAACTCATCAGCAGGTTATACAAGGTCATGGGCTTTTCCGCGCTTGCTGTACCCTAAGCAATATCTGCTTGCCTGGTCGCATATGGCAAGCGGATAGTACGTCGTCGCAAAATTCGAGCTCTCAGCGCTGACGGCGGCGACTTCGGACGGCTAGGTTCGAATGACGGAGATCGGCTTGGTTTCCTGAATCACATAAAGGCCGTTTAGGTCGAGTTCGTGGGGTCGACCAGGACAACGGATTGCTGCCCGTTGCTCGATACTCTTACGAATGAATAGGCATTGGTAGTCGCATGGTTGGCCAGCAGCAGAGACGTGTCAAATATTACAGCGAGACGAGAGGCGCTCTCGAGGATGTCTGGATGTTCCAAGGGCTCGGACAGATAGATAGTGATGAGCTGAGAGTAGGGATCGACGCTTCCGGGCTCGACCACACAGGTAACCGGAAGGGAGCCAATCTCGTTGATAATGTGGACGATTGCAACACGATCACAAGAAATCGCGAGCATCGCTGCCATTCTACGCTGCAGCCTTTCGATCCTCGATCGGTCTCTCTAAAACCGCGTCAAACCAGATCATTGCCGATACCTACAATTCCGCTTTCGCCGTTTCAAAAGCAGTTGGCGTCATCGGAACTAGGACGCCGAACGTCCTTCGACAGGTGCAGGCTGGCCGAGAGTCGCTAGTCTGTGTGGCAACAGGCAGAGCACTGCATCGAGCCACTCTTTCGCCTTGAATGGAATCGAACCGCTGTTACGTGATGGGCTCGCCTACTCACGCGCTGGCAACAGCCCGGACATTGCGTCAAATTTCGTATGGCACTCGGATGTCCGGCATTTCACCAGGGAAATCCTTCGTATTTCGGGTAATCAGCAACATCGAGTGAACATTGGCCGTTGCCCAGATGATGGCATCTGGAAGCTTGATACGATGAAGTTGTCGCAGAGAAACTGCTCGTTCGGCTATGGCGTTATCGACAGCGATGACTGCAAAGCCGGCCAGGAAAGCGCGCGTTCCGATTGCCACCTCAGGCTTGGCACCGACGAGAACCTCCATCCAGGTGATAATGCTAATCGCCTTTTCGGGATATCTCCTCAGTTCGTCTCGCGCTTGTGGAACTGCGTTGAGATAATCAATCAAGACATTAGTGTCGAACAGAGACTTTACCATTCGCGGCGCATGTTTTCCTGATAGGCCAAACCATCGATCTTTCGATCGCCCCAGAGCCCGAACGCTTCTGCTTCGATATCGGCATTGTTCCTAGCCAGGAAGTCATTGATCGCCTTTCGGATCAGCGCTGCTCTCGACATTTTTTCCCGCTGTGCCAGCCGGTCCAGCGCTTTGACTTCTGGGTCGCCGATATCTACCAACGTTCTCATGAGATAAGCTCCGATATATGATATCGGCAGTATATATCATCGCTAGCGGAATCTCAATGATTCACTAGACGTCAGGGACGGAACCCTGCATCATTTCGTCAACAGGCGCGGTGTTGGAAGTGGGTGGATCCTGAGGACTATCCTGTTTGGCTCCTACGCCAAGGGTGGCTGGGTGGATGAACCCTTTTCCCAACGAGGGGCTATGGGCGGATTTCGACCGCTGATCATCGTCAACAACAGGAAGCTCTGCGAGTACGCCGAGTATTGGTATAAGGCTGCCGACCGTCTGAGGACGGTGGTCGTCGGAGTTTTTCGGCAGCTTATTGATGTGCGACTTGGGAAGCTGCTGCCATCAATTCTTCGGGACTCGGCGCCCGGCATATATTCTGGCCTTCCTCTTCGGCTTCTGTGAAACTCCAGCGCACAGTGCCTTCCCGATCAAGCAGGAACTCCCCGATAAGCGGCATGTGACCGGCGATCATAATCTGCCGGTCGGCCGCCGTAATTTCATACCAGTCCTTTTTCTCAAGAAAGTCGCCCGCCGCAGCCGGGTTCATCGGCACGGGCAACTCGCCCGGCAGATCGATCCGCATTGCCATCACCGCGTCCATACCGAGCTTGTGCGGCCATTCGGTTTCATTCTCCGTGAACTCGACGATGGGTAGACCAAAGGCGCGATGCGAAGCCCCCTCCGGGTCGGATGCGCTAAGAAGGTCGGGTAGCGGATGGTAACGGAAGTAGAGCCGCGCCCGCTCGACCGGCGTCTTGACCACGGCGAGACATTCGATGCCTTTCTCCTTCAGGGCCGGGTTGAGTTGCGCCATCGCCGAGACATGACGCCGGCAGAACGGACAGTGCAGGCCTCGAAACAAACCGATCAGTAACGGGCTACGGCCTCGAAAATCATTAAGCGCGATCTTGCCTTCGCGCGAGATCGCGTCGAATACAACATTCGGTGCCCGGTCGCCCGGCTGCAGCGGGCGGTCGACACTACTCCGGGACATGAACAACCTCCTGGCCTGGGATCAGCAAAAAGCAGCACATCCAGCGCTCTGGGGCTCGAGTCCCGTGGGAGCAAACTCCCTACGCCGGGGCAAAGTAGCTTTCGGCCATATTGCCGACGTCGAGATTGAGCCTTGCCTATCATAGCACGGAAAAGCGTCTGCGGGCGAACATTCAGGCTGGTCAGCAATCCGCAGCGTGCCATGTCCTCTGCGAGATCTTCGATCAGAGCCTGTACCCGATGATGACGCCGTAAAATGTCGCCCTCCCCCGTTCGCCTTGCGCGAGCGCGCCGATGTTCCAAACGGCCTTACGCGACGCTTCAGTGCCGGCGGGCCGCCAAGGAACGGCGATGCAAACTGCTCTATCCATCTAAGGTTCGCGCCAATAAAGTGGCGGTTGACAGTTGAGCAGCATGGAATCGCCGAATTCATGTGCACGGTAACCGCATGCAGTTAGAGCGGTGGAGGCACTGGCGAGGAAGCCGTCGTCGGCGAAGGCGCGCAACAGCTCGAAATGGCTTTCGCCGGGCTGGTGGACGCCAGTGAGAACCGCATCGACGACGCGGAGCGGAGTGCCACATGCGATGCGCCCTGTCGCAATACCATCTCCGGCACGCACGCTGCCATCGGGATTGGCGGCTGCTTCAAGTGCGCGCACGACGCTGGTGCCGATCGCGATGATGCGGCTGCCCCTGAGCTGCGCCCGCGCTACCTGCGCCACGGTACATTCAGGGATGTGGTACGGCTCGTCGAAGGGAAGGCGCGAGTCGAGCGCGGGATCGCCGGTGGAAGAAATCCCCGCGGCATGCGTGAGTGTTGCAAAACCGATCTCGCGCCGACGCCAAGCTTGCAGTGTGCGCCAGTCGAGCGCGAAGGAAGCCGATGGCGCCTCGAACGCGACCGGCCGGGCGGCGATTCTCGTCCAAACATCCCACAGTGCCAGCGGCTCGGGAACATGCGCGTATTGAATCGGCCTGCCATGCTGCGCCAGTCCTGCAAACATGGCTGCTCGGGTGCCTTCGAAGCTGAGCTCGACAAGGCGAGGATGGTCGAGAACGCGCTCGACCCTGGCTTCAAGTGGGCCGAGCTGGAGGCGATCGCCTGATGACAGCGCAGGCGGCGGCAGCCGATCTTCCGTGCGGGTGCGGTGATCACCAGAGCCGAAGACGATCGCAAGGAAGCGGACTGGAGCGGAAGCTGACAGCCAGCCGGCCAAGCGGATCTCGATTGTCTTTCCACATCGGAGATGCGTGCCGTGCAGGCTGGCAGGCAAGGTTGCGGCATCGTTGGCGACAACCAGATCGCCAGGATCGAATAACATCCCGAGGTTAGCCCGCGGCAGGTCGCGCATCCTGCCGTCCGCCTCCACGACGAGCAGCCTGGCCGATTGCCGATCGAGGCGATCAGCGGCGATCACGCGTGGGCTCCGGCGGTAAGCGCATCGTGACTCGGCAACGCGTCGAGCATCTTCTCGATGATTTCGGCAGCGGCCAGCTTCGGATATTTCAAGGCCGACCGATCGGCGTCCGGTAGCGCCAGCGCGTGCAGCGGGGTGTCCATGTCGCCAGGATCGGGGGCAAGAAACCTTATTCCATCTCCTTTCGCCTCCGCGTCCCAAATCGCCGTCAGATGGGCAAGCGCTGCCTTGCTCGCGCCGTATGCGCCCCAGCCGGGATAGGCGTTGACCGCCGCGTCGCTGGAGATGTTGATCACCAGCGCGCCGCGGCCCTCGCGCGCCGACGTGGCAAGCGCACCGAACAGGGCTTTCGTCAGCCGGAAGGCGCCGAGAACGTTGACTACGAGGGCCGCTTCCAGCTCCTCGCAGTCCGTGTCGGCAAGAAGCGCCAGAGGCACAGGACCGAGGCTCGATGCATTGTTGATCAGGACGTCGACGCCGCCAAGATTGGCACTGATCTGCATCGCGATCGGATAGATGTCTTCCTTCTTGCCGATATCGGCGACAATGCCAAACGCGCCCGTCTCGGCTGCGATGCGTTCGACATTGGCGGCGGTGCGGGCGACGAAGGCAACGCTCGCACCCTTCTCGGCAAGCTGCCGCACAAGCGCCAGTCCGAGGCCGGAAGTGCCGCCGGTGATCCCTACGCGAAGTCCTTGAAGATCGATATTCGCCTGCATTGCGGTGCTCCTTCAATGGGTACGCCTAACTGCTACAAGTTCAAGTTAACTTGAAGTTAAGAGAGCTTCGTGCTTTTATTTATGCATGGATCCGATGCTGACCATCACCGACGTGTCGCGGCGCAGCGGCGTTGCCTCATCGGCTCTGCGCTTCTATGAGGAGCGTGGGTTGATCGCATCCGAGCGCGCCGGCTCGGGACATCGACGCTACCACCGGTCTGCATTGCGGCGGATCGCTTTCATCGTCTTTGCACAGCGGATCGGGTTGACGCTTGAGGAGATCGGCGCCGAGCTCGCCAAGCTGCCGGTCGATCGCGTACCGTCACGTCGGGATTGGTCGCGGTTGTCGAGCGTGTGGGCAAAACGTATCGACCAACGCATAGCCGAGTTACAGCGCCTGCGGTCCGGTCTTGGCGAATGCATCGGTTGCGGCTGCCTGTCGATCGACCGATGTCGCTTGGCGAACCCTGCCGACGTGGCAGGGCGCAAAGGCCCGGGGGCGAGATATTGGCTGGGGTGAATGAGCCTGGATTTCGGATTTAGCCGCTACAGTCCGCCGCAGGCGATCTCCGAGTGTTTGTTACGAATTTCCGAAGGTCTCGGTTCACCATCTCCCGAACTTCATAGGAAGCCTCGGGGCGCTCAACCGAGGCCCTTTCTGCCGTCCGGTATTCCAGAAGAGAAATTACGCCAAAACCGAAATATCGGGACAGTTGGCTCCATTGACTGGGCGGCACCTTTTTGCAGTTTGATCGCCTTGAACGGAATCGAGCCTGAGGCCCATTCGTCGCCGCTGAATTTCCAAGAATGCTTGGCTCTGGAGCCTGCAGCGAATTCCCAGGCGCTAACTCCACAACGCCGAGATTGGCACGGCGGATAGGCGTTCTCCGAACGGGATCACCTTGTCATGGTCGTACAAGACCATGCCCGAAACAAACCGTTCTCTGGATGCTTCGGCCAAAATTCGCAATCCAGAAAAATCGGAATTCGTGACGGATGCTGCCGCTTTGATCTCGATACCGACAATCCGCCCTCGCATGTCTTCGATGACGATATCGACTTCATTCTGCTGCTTGTCACGAAAATGCGAAAACTCAAATCGGGTATGTGCGGCGCTGGCGAGTTTAAGGATCTCCCCAAAAACGAAAGTCTCCAGCAACGCCCCGAACTGCCCCCTATCGTCCCGGAGTCGGTAGAGAGAGAGGTCACGAAGAGATGCGAGAAGACCAGAATCGAGGAAATGTATTTTCGGAGTCTTGGTCAGGCGTTTCAGTTTGTTGGAAAACCAGGGTTGAACGGTTCGGGCGAGGAACAGGCTCTCGAATATGCCAACGTATTTCTGCGTTGTGATGTGGTTCATCCCGATGGCGGCGCCAATTCCGGAGTAGTTCACGAGTTGTCCCGAATGCTCCGCCAGGATGCGCAGCAAGCGCGGCATTTGCGCAATTTGCTCGATTTGCGCGACATCGCGAACGTCGCGTTGAACGATCGCTTGGATATAATCCGCATACCAGTCCTGTCTGCGGCTCAAGGTTTTGCGGCTCAATGCCTCGGGATATCCACCGGCCAGGACCGCAGCCATCAGGTCGTCGCCGACGATGGGTTCTCCGCCCTTAGCTTCATTATGAAAGGCGTCGCGCAGGAAGTTGCCGCTGCCGGCGGTTCTGATCTCGCTTTGTGCAAGCGGCAGCAATCGAACGACTTCCATGCGCTTTGCGAGCGAATCCGCCACGCGTGGCAACGTCATGAGATTGGCGGAACCAGTCAGGAGGAAACGCCCCAGGCGCTGGTCAGTATCCACACTTTCCTTGATCGCCAGCAATAGCTCAGGAGCGCGCTGAATCTCATCGATAATGGCGCGATCTATACGTCTTACAAAGCCAACCGGATCCTGTCGCGCTGCCCCCAAGGTCGTCGCATTGTCCAGCGTGTAATACTCCATCTGCTCGTTGGCGATCTTCTTCGCCAGAGTCGTTTTTCCTGATTGTCGGGGGCCAACGACCAGCACGACTCGCGTGTCTGACATAGCGTCGGCCACGCGTTGCTCAACGAGCCTTGGATATAGCGCCACAACTTCATTCCTGTGATGACTATTTGAAATTATGGTGATGACCGATTGAAAGTCAATGCGTGACTATTTGAAATCTACATGGCGGCTGATTGAAACGAGAGACCAGAAGTAAGTGGCCTGCAAAGACCCGTACACCTTCGATTTTCTCGCTCTCGGCCCGGCGCCCAGAGCGTGAACGCTACAGCAGGCACTCGCATCGAAAGCTCTCGTCGTGTCAGCGAGACAGGAACGTTCTAGTCAGATTGCTTCGTGCAGTAATGTCAAGATTACTGAGGTTTGCTGACAAGCTGCGAGTCGAGCATCGCTAACGTATCAGCTGCGACAGGCATGTAATCGATCCTAGCACAAAGGGCAGTCCCAATAAGGGCCTTAGTAGACGTCGTACCGGCCGTCTCGCCGCCTGGCCGTATTCGAACTGCGGGCCTTTACTTAAGCCGATAGCCAAAAACGCCTTCAAGTGCAGAGTGAGCGGTGGAGAGTCGGTCCGACGTCGCAGCCCTCATCCGGCACTCACGTCCCGCCTTTTGCGGGCAAGCTCTTTCACTAGCCATCTCGTCCCAACTTACCCCAGCGAATCCCCCGGCTGCGGGATCGAGATAATCACGAGGCGGTTGCAGTTCCTCCAGGCTCACAGTCCGGCGGGTCAAGGCCACGATTATGAAAGTTTCACCGCCCCAACCTGACCAATGTTTGTCAACCAGCGGGATGCCGTCGGAAGTGAGACATTGCCTCAGGCCAGCGTCGGCTGAATTCGGCGTCCGGTCAAACCATGCGCAATCTTCGCCAAGGATCAGATCACGCTTTTCCATGTCCATCATGCCATACGCATCTCGAAAGCTCTTCAAGAACGACCCTGGGTTCCTCGGCGAGCGGACAGCTTCGAACCTACGCGCTCTGCTGGATGCGGATTACTAGAACCGGCTACAAAGAATAACGAAATCTTGATCGGCGATAACGTTATCGGATCGCCGCTTCGGCCCTATTTCCCAGCAGTTACGCTGACATGCGGGCATCGATGGGGAGGGTAGGATGCTTCAGATTCGCAAATCATTGACAGCCGTGGCTGCCGTCATCGTGGTTGCCGTGTCGTTATCGTCCTGCACGACCAGTTCAAGCGATCGGATTCAGACCGGTTCGGTCGGATATGGTAGTGCCGACTTTTCGCTCCGGCCTGCCTGCCGCGACGGATTCGGCAACGATCGTCCCTGCAGCTATTAGCGACCGACCGAACGACGTTTCGGTCATCTGTTGGTCCGTTGATCCGCGTGGCTGATCTTCGACAAGGAGACTGTTCCTCAGCAGGAAAGCAATCACCGGCAGCCTTCGAGCGCCGCTTTTCCCAGGCTCTGGTCTGCCTTGGATTGGCCTAGGGTATTCCTTCGAAAACTCTTACGGGAAGATCTGGAAAGTGATAGCCGATAGACAGGTGCGCGCTTTGATACAAAAAATTGCTTGAAGAGCCCATTTGGAAAATACTTGGCGACGGAACCAGCGAATAAGTATGCCAGCGAAATGTTGCTCTAGGAAAGACAGTCATGCGGTATCTTCGGTCAGGGCCGCGTCGGCTTCACGCGCAGGAGACAGGCCCCGCGCGCGCCAAAACGGTGGGTCTGAGGTCGGGGGAAATCGCCGACCGGAATATTCGCGTCATTCTGGAAGCCATCCGCCGGCATGGGCCGCTGACGCGGACGGAGCTTGGGCGCCATAGCGGGCTGACCGGGCCGGGCATCACCAATATCCTGCGTCGGCTCGCCGAAGAAAAGCTCGTGACGTCGAACCGGCGCAACGGACTCGGCGGTGGGGCGACTGCCACGGAATTCGCGCTGCGGCCGGAGGGCGCGTTTTCGATCGGCGTCAAGCTTCGCCGGACGCGCGGCGAGATCGTGCTGATCGATCTCAGCGGTCAGGTGCATGACCGGGTCTATTTCGGCGTCGAGCCGGAAGACGGGGTAGGCGCGGTGCATGCGGCGGTCAGGGACATCATCGATCGGCATGCGACATTGCCGATCGTCGGGCTCGGGATCGCCGCCAACGATTGGAGCGATGCCCGCAGCGAGCAGCTTGCGGCGATGGCGACGATCCCACGCATCTACGTCGAAAACGAATGCACGGCGAGCCTGCTTGCCGAGCGCACGATCGGCAGCGCCATGCCGGAGGGTGGGCTCGCGATGATCATCATCGACGACGACGTTCAGGCGGGCTTCCTCATCAGGGGGATTCCCTATTCCGGGGTGCACGGGCGGGCGGGCAGCATCGGCGAAATGCTGACCGGGCCCGATAGTGTCCAGCTGAACACCGTCGTCGGTTTCGATTCCCTGCGCTCACGCATCGGCGACGAGGACTTCGCGCGCCTGCTCAAGGGCGAGGAGTTCTCCTCGCCGTTGCTGTCGCAGTGGATCCGCGACGCCGCCGGCCATCTGCTCGACCCGATCATCGCCATGGCCGGCTTCATCGCCCCGAGCGTGGTCATGATCGGCGGCGACCTGCCGCAGGGCGTCATCGAAGCGCTGATCCATCAGCTTTCCGTCGAGCGGCGTGACACCTCGACCAGGCCGCTGCTGACGCCCTGGATTTCGCCGATGCGGCCGGCAAGCTTCAGCGGCGGCGTGGCGCTGGGTGCGGCCCTCCTGCCCTTCCTCAACACCCTGCTGCTGCCGCCGGCCTCGGCGTGAGGCCAAAGGCGCTGCGCGCTTTGACCGGCTTACGCAAGCGCCTCGTCGGCGTGGCTGAGATCGGAGGCAAGGGCCTTGTCGAGCACCTTCTGGACGTTGGCGGCGCGCCGGAAGGAGGGTTCCTGGGTCTTGCCCGCCCGGACGGCCTGGACGAACCGCTGGTAGTTCGTCTCGACGGGATCAAAGGGCACGTCGCGCCAGGTCGCCGTGTGCACGTCTTCGCCCAGGCAGGCGCGCAGCGTCGATTTGCCAGTATCGTAGATCATCTCGATCGAGCCGGTTTCACCATAGACCCGGAGACGGAGCTGATCCATCTGGCCGGCGGCCGTGCGTGTCGCCTGAATCGTGCCGATCGCGCCGTTGGTGAAATCGACATTCATCGTGAAGCTGTCATTAGCGTCGAGATCATATTCGCCGATCCTGTGGTCAGGTGCCTTGTCGAAGGTCTTCAGCCGCGCGAAGACATGGGCGATATCGAGGCCGGAGCCATAAGAGGCGAAATCGACGATGTGGATCCCGATATCGCCGAGCGCGCCGTTTGAGCCGTGCTTTTTACTCAGCCGCCAGAGCCATTTGCTTTCGCTCCTCCAGTCACCCCAATGGCGGCCGACCAGCCAGCTTTGTAGATGCGACGCCTCGACGTGGCGCACCGCGCCGATCTCGCCGGCGAGCACCATCTGCCGGCCCTTCTGCAGGGCCGGCGAATTGCGGTAGGTGAGATTGACCATGCCGACCTTGCCGGCCCGCTCGATCGCCTCGGTCATTTCCATAGCTTTCGCGGCATCGGTGGCGAGCGGCTTTTCGCAGAAGACGTGTTTGCCGGCGGCGATCGCCTGAAGCGTGGTCGGGTGGTGGATACTATCGGGCGTGACGTTCGCCACTGCATCAAATTCGCCCCAGGCGAGCGCCTCCTCGAGCGTGGTGAAGTGATTGGCGACACCATGTTCGGTGCAGAAGGCCGCAAGCCGCTCGGGGACGACATCGACGCCGCCGACGACGCTGACGCCTTCCATCGCCTTGAAGTGGGCGGCGTGCTGATTGGCCATGCCGCCGGTTCCGAGAATGAGTAGACGCATCTTCTCCTCCATGGACTTCAGTTTCCGGCTGCCGCTGCGGCCGGGCTAAAATGAACCGACACCGCCATCCGGGATCGATCGGGACTCTTCTTCAGGAAAATCGCGGGTTGGATGGACCGGGCGTCGCAAGGCGCTCTCGAAAACTTATTTTGACGCGCATCCCTTCCGAAAACCGGGGCTTGCGCTAGCTGCTGTTGAATGTCGCCAGCATCTCATCCTCCCAAGCTCTGGCTTGACATCAAATCAAAGTAACTTAATCTAATTAATGCAGCACGGAAATGAGGAGAGGTCAATCGACCGCCAGGCTGTATTCGTTCAAAATGGGGAGGAGACCCATCATGAAGAGCGCAACCGTCAGCGCATTGGCGCTGAGCACTGTCTTATTTTCAGCATCCACGATTTTTGCCAAGGAACTTGCCACCAAAGACCGGATCGGCCTGGCCGACGCGGCCAAGACCCTCGTCGTCCGCCTGACGAACGACAGCCCGAACAATTCCGATCCCGCCATCGCCGAAGGCTACCAGAAGCTCTTCGTCGATTTCATCAAGAAGCACCCGGACTGGAAATTGCAGATGCAATTCATGTCCTCGGATATCGGCACCGAACAGGCCAAGATGCTGGAACAAGCCAAGGCCGGCAATGCGCCGGACTGCGCCGCCGTCGACTCCTTCGTGCTGTCGCAGTTCATGGTCAACCACGTACTGGCCGATTTCACGCCCTATTTCTCCAAGGAAGAAGTGGACGATCTCTTCCCCTTCATCCGCAGCGGCATCACCGACAAGGACCAGACGATCCGTGCCTGGTGGTGGGATACAGACCTTCGCGTGCTCTATCGTAACAAGTCGATCGTCGCCGATGCGCCTGCGACCTGGGACGATCTGAAGAAGGCAGCCCTTGCCTCCACCAAGGAAGGCATGGAAGGCGTGCTCTTCAACGGCGGGCGCTGGGAAGGCACGACCTTTGACTGGCTCGCCAATTATTGGGCGCTCGGCGGCAAGCTCGTCGACGACTCGGGCAAGCCGATCTTCGGCGAAGGCGAGAACAAGGAAAAATTCCTGAAGGCGCTGAACTACTTCAAGGATCTCGTCGATTCCGGCGCGGCCCCCAAGCGCGTCACCACCATCGCCAATTATGACGATATGAACGCCGCGGCCGCAGCGGCAACGACGGCGCTCTTCATCGGCGGCAACTGGCAATATGCGCAGCTGAAGTCGACACTCGACGAAGAGGAATTCAAGAACTGGACCTTCTCGCCGATCCCCGGCCCCTCGGCCAATGAACGCTCGACCGGCACCGGTGGCTGGACGATCGCTTCCTTCAGCAAGGACAAGGAGAAGATAGAGATGTGCGCGAACCTGGCGCGCGAGGTGTATATGGGACCGGCAAACGCGCTGCAGCAGCAGTTGCCGACCCGCAAGTCGTTGTTCGACAAGTATGAGGTCTTCTCGACGGAAGCCAACAAGACCTTCGCCAATGCCCTCGTCGACGGCCAGGCGCGCCCGGGCGTGCCGATCTATCCCGAGATCTCAAACCAGATCCAGATCATGATGGGCGACGTGCTCTCGGGAACGAAGAAACCGGAAGAAGCCCTGGATGCCGCATTCAGCGCGGCGATGGAGGCCTATAAGCGTCTGTGATGCTACGGCTGAGTTAGGGATTGCGGCCTGCCCCTCATCCGGCTGCCGCCACCTTCTCCGCTTGCGGGGGCGAAGGGACAAGCCGCAACCTCTCCGCCTCTCACCAGCGCCTCGCAAGGCACGTCCCCTCGCCCCGTTAGAGGGGACGCAGGTAGGGGCTAGGGTGAGGGGCAGCTTCTGAGCGTGACGGCGCCTGCCAGCGGGCGCCGTCGACAGTGCCAAACCCGGACAGAGAAGCCAATGAGCCCTATTGCCATCGAGGCTGACAGCCCGCCTCAAAGCAGAACGTTCATGCGCCGGTTCGCCGGTGCGCCCCTGCCCTGGATCATGCCCGTGATCGTCGTCATCGGCATATTCTACCTCTATCCCGTCATCGACGTTTTCCGGCTTTCCTTCACCAATGCGACGCTGATCGGCGAAAACCAGGACTATACGCTGGGGTCGATCGCCAATGCGCTGAGCTCGCCGCAACTGCCCGACATTTTATGGGCGACGCTGATCTTCGTCGGCGGCAGCGTCATCGGCCAGCAGATCCTCGGTCTTGCGGTCGCCGTCACCGTCATACGCGGCGAAAAGCGCGGCCTGTTCGGCACCACGATCCTGAGGACGACGGCGCTGGTCGCCTGGGTCGTGCCCGGCATTGCCGGCGGCATCATCTGGCAGATGCTGTTTTCCGAAGCGCCCTACGGCGCGCTGAACAGCATTCTCAGGCTGATGCACGTGCCGACCGTCGCCTGGCTATCGGACCCGGCGATGGCGCCGTGGTCGACGCTGATCTCCAACATCTGGCGCGGCACCGCCTTTTCGATGGTCGTCATGTATGCGGCGCTGAAATCGATCGATCCCTCGCTCTATGAAGCAGCTGAGGTCGACGGAGCCACCGCATCGCAGCAGTTTTTCTTCGTTACGCTGCCGCAACTGCGCGCCGCCATCCTCGTCAACATGATCCTGATCACCATCCAGACGGTGAACACCTTCGATGCGATTATCACGCTGACGGGCGGCGGACCCGGGCGCGCGACCGAGGTGATCTCGCTCTATGTCTTCAACATCGTTTTCAGAAACTACGATCTCTCCGGCGGCAGCGTGCTCTCGGTGCTGATGCTGATCATCAGCCTCGGGCTTGCCTTCGTCTACGCCTCGTTCCTGCCGAAGGAGGAAGAGCAATGAGCGGACGCACCGGAACCCGGCTCGGCGACGCCATGAGCTATCTCTTCATGCTGGTGATGTTCGTCTTCTTCGCCGGCCCCCTTACCTATCTGCTGTCGATGGCGCTACGTGACAAGCGCGAGGTCTATCGCGGCGCAGCGCGCTATATTCCCGACAATCCCACTGTCCAGAACTTCATCACCGTTCTCAACAACAGCTATTTTCCGATCTATCTCTGGAACGGCCTGAAGCTTGCGGCTCTGAGCGGGCTCGGCGTGCTGATAGTCGCCTTGCCCGCCGCTTACGCGTTCTCCCGCTTTCAGTTCCGCGGCAAGGGCCTGTCGATGATGGGGCTTCTACTCTTTCAGATGATTTCGCCGCTTGTCATCATGGTGCCGCTCTATCGCTACATGAACCGCCTCGGCCTGCTGGACACACATTTTGCCGTCGTCATGGTCTACATCGCGCTCGGCGTTCCCTTGGCGACTTGGCTGTTGAAGAGCACCGTCGACGGCATTCCGCGCAGCCTCGACGAAGCTGCGATGATCGACGGCTGCAACCGCTTCTCGGTCTTCTGGCGCATCATCCTGCCCCTGTCTGCCCCAGGCATCGCCTCGGTCTTCATCATCACCGTGATTGCCGGCTGGTCGCAATTCCTAGTGCCTTTCCTGCTGCTCACCAAAAATGACCTGATGCCGATCGGCGTCGGAATCTTTAACTTCCGTGGCATGCAGACCGACTCGTCCATTCAGCTGCTTGCGGCCGCCTGCCTGATTGCGGTTGTTCCAGCGATCGTGGCCTTCCTGTCGCTCCAGCGGTTGATCCTCGGCGCGATGACCAGCGGCGCGGTGAAGGGATGAGAGGGTCTGCTTCACTCTTCGCGCGTGAGGAAGGACTGAACGCATGAACCAGACGCTCGGCGCCAGACACTCCCCCGATCTGACGGGCGCCAATGTCGAAGATGCGGGCGAGCACAACCGGGCCGTCGTCTTGCGCTGCATTCACCGTCAGGCGCCGATTTCGCGCGCCGAGATCGCCAGGCAAACCGGCTTAACCAAACCGGCAATCGCCCGCATCGTCGACCGGCTGCTGGACGAGGGGCTGATCATGGAAGCCCGCCGGCGGCACGGGCTGAGGGGCCAGCCTGCGATCGAGCTCGAGATCAATCCGGACGCTTATTATGCGATCGGCATCAATATCGACCGCGACCACCTGACGATCCTGGCGGTCGACGCCGTCGGCAACGTGCGCGCCCGGGTGCATCACGAGAAGCGCTTCATCCTGCCGGCGGAATTCCTGCAGCTGACATCAGATGCGATCTCGCATTTCCAGCGCAGCCGGCTGATTGATGACGCACGCCTTGCCGGCATTGGCCTTGCCATGCCGGATTGGCTCGGCGAAATCTCGCTGCTCGGCAAGCCAGATGCCTATCAGGAATGGACTGATTTCGACGTGCGCGCCGCACTGGAGGGACTGACGCCGCATCCCGTCTTCACCGAAAACGAGGCCAATGCGGCAGCCCTTGCCGAGCTCAACTACGGCCTCGGCGCGGAAAGCAGCAGCTTCTTTTATGTCGCCGTCAATGCCTGCCCGGGCGGCGGCCTCGTGCTCGACGGCAACGGCCATCGCGGCGCCATGGGCCTCAGCGGCGAGATCGGCTGGCTTCCGATCGCAGACGGCCGCGACGGCGAGGCGCAGAAGGTTCAGCTTCTCGGTGAGATCTTTTCGCTGTTCTTCCTCTATGATTTCCTCGCCCGGCACGGGATCAAAGTGAGCGTTCCCCAGGATCTGCTGACGCTCGATGCACGCGGCAAGCGCCTCGTTTCGCAGTGGTTGAAGGAGATGAGCGCGCATCTGGCGGTCGCCGTCAAACATATCGCCATGATCGTCGATCCCGACGCCGTGCTCGTCGGCGGCCGGCTGCCGATCCGCATCGTCGACGAATTGCTGCGTTATGTGCACGAACATCTCGACGCCGAGGACACGAACCTGCCCTCGCTCCATCGCGCCTCGATCGGCGAGGACGCCTCGGCCATGGGGGCGGCGGCCATGCCGATGGCGGCAGCCCTGATGCTCGCATCGGCTGACGTGGCGCAGCGCACGCGCTCGCCGCTGAAATTCATGGATCGGCTGAACAGTTGAAACCGCCGCAAGGCCCCCGGATTTTGATGAAGATCGGAGGATATGATGAAGATCGGCTTCTATACCTCGACATTCAATGACCGTCCGCTGGAGGAAGTGGTGGATTTTGCCGCATCGGCGGGATTCGATGCGATCGAGATCGATGTCGGCGGCCATATCAAGACGCCGGACCGGGTGGACGACGCCGTCTCGCTGGCAAGAAGCCGTGGCCTTTTCGTCTCGTCGATCACCTATTTCGGCAATCAGCTCGATGCCGACCGCGACAAGCGGCGGGAACTTCGGGCACGAACGGCCGAATTTGCAAACGCGATCGGCGGAGCGGGAGTCCCGATCTTCGTGATCTTTCCCGGCCGGGACGACACGGCGAGCGAGGAAGCCAATTATGACGATTTCGCCGACTTCGCGAACGGGCTGATCGCAGAGACGCAGGCAAGCAGCCTCACCTTCGCGATCGAGAATTGGCCGGGACCAAAGGACGATTTTGTCGGGACGACGCCTCGGGGATGGCAGGAGCTTTTCCGCCGGATCACCGATCGCCGCTTCGGCCTCGAATTCGACCCGTCGCACCTCATCCGCATCGGCGTCGATCCCTATCGAGCGCTGGAGGCGGTGAAGGATCGCATCGCGATCCTGCACGCCAAGGACACGACGATCGACGCCGAGGCCCTGCAGTCGATCGGCTATCATGGCAAGGGCTGGTGGCAATACAAGCTGCCGGGGCTCGGCCTGCTCGACTGGTCGCGCTTCCTCCGCCAAGCCCGCGGCTACGGTTTTGACGGCACGCTGTCGATCGAGCACGAGGACGCCGCCTATGGTTGGCCAGGCAAGGATCTCTCCGCGCGCAAGGAGGGCGAGCGCCTCGGCCTCGATTATCTCAAAAGTGTTTTGCACCAACTTTGACGGCGAATTCGGGAGGAATTTCATGGCCCATGTTTCGGTCAACAATGCGCGCAAGGATTATGGCGCGTTCAAAGCCATCAAAGGTGTGTCGGTCGATATCGGCGACGGCGAATTCGTCGTCTTGGTCGGCCCCTCCGGCTGCGGGAAATCGACGTTGCTTAGAATGATCGCCGGCCTCGAGGGCATCACCTCGGGAAAGATCCAGATTGGCAGGCACATCGTCAACGAGCTTGCGCCCAAAGATCGCGATATCGCCATGGTGTTCCAGAACTACGCGCTCTATCCGCACATGACGGTGGCTAAGAACATGGGGTTCTCGCTGCGAATGAAGCGCATGCCGAAATCGGAGATCGACCAGCGGGTCGGCAATGCGGCGAAGATCCTCGGGCTGGAAAACCTCTTGGAGCGTTATCCGAAGCAGCTTTCGGGCGGCCAGCGGCAGCGCGTCGCCATGGGCCGGGCGATCGTGCGCGATCCCGCCGTCTTCCTGTTCGATGAGCCTTTGTCGAACCTCGACGCCAAGCTGCGGGTGCAGATGCGCTCGGAGATCAAGGAGCTGCACCAGCGGCTGCAGACGACGACGATCTACGTCACCCACGACCAGATCGAGGCCATGACCATGGCCGACAAGATCGTCGTCATGAAGGACGGGCTGATCGAGCAGTCCGGCTCGCCGCTCGAACTCTATGACCGTCCGAACAACCTCTTCGTCGCCGGCTTCATCGGCTCGCCGGCAATGAATTTCATCAAGGGCAGGATGACGGAAAATGGCTTTCGGACCGAGGACGGCCTGCTCCTGCCGAGCGAGCGTCACCCCAGGGACGCCGTGACTTACGGCGTTCGTCCCGAACATATCCGAATGGACCCTGACGGCATCGAGGTGACGACTGTCGTCGTCGAGCCGACCGGCTCGGAAACCCTTGTCATCGTCCGGCTGGGCACCCAGACGCTCACCTGCGTCTTCCGCGAGCGGATCAGAGCCGCTCCCGGCGACGTGCTGAGGATCGCCCCTGTTCATGACACCGTTCACCTGTTCGGCGAGGACGAACAGCGCATCACGACAGGCGAAGCGCCACTAAGTTAAGCCCGCCGAATGTCCCCTCCCCTTCGGCCGGGCGCCGCCGGGGGCGCGTCCGCCGCGCCCCCGGCCCGAAGTTCCCGGCTCTTCCATGCACATGTGAAGGACGCCAAGTGCTTGAACGAGCACCGAAAAGGTTAATATGCGTTAACCTTAAATTTCTTGGCGGGCATCGGAGAATCGCGGATAATAACGGTTATAGGGGCTTTTGATCCCGAAAATCGTTATCCAAGAGATTGCTACCGATGAACGCTAATTCGAACGCCTTGAAGGCTACGCCGCTGCATTTCGAGGATCAGATTCTCGAGCACGGCGATGTGATTTCGAAGAAGCTGCATCTCTTGAGCGTGCAGCGCTTTCCGCCGAACGCAAAGAAGACGCTGCGCAGCTTCTCGCTCGCCGAGGTCGCCAATTATGTCGGGGCGTCGCAGAGCACGCTGAAGAAACTGCATCTCGAAGGCAAAGGCCCCTGCCCGCAGACCTCACCTTCCGGGCGGCGCTCCTATAGCGCCGAGCAGATGCTGGAGCTCAGGCGCTATCTCGATGCGCATGGTCGCTCCGAGAGCCGCATGTATGTGCCCCATCGCCGCGGCCATGAGAAGCTGCAGGTCATCGCCGTCGTCAATTTCAAGGGCGGCTCGGGCAAGACGACGACATCAGCCCATCTCGCCCAGCATCTGGCGCTGACCGGTCATCGCGTGCTTGCCATCGATCTCGATCCGCAGGCGTCCCTCTCTTCCCTGCACGGCTTCCAGCCGGAATTCGACCAGGCCTCCTCGCTCTATGAGGCGATCCGCTATGACGGCAAGAGGAAGCCGCTCTCTGAGATCATCCACAGGACGAATTTTCCCGGCCTCGATATCGTGCCGGCCAATCTCGACTTGCAGGAATATGAATACGACACGCCGCTCGCCATGGCCGACAAATCGAGCAATGACGGCAAGACCTTCTTCACCCGTATCTCGCGCGCGCTCGCTGAGGTCGATGACCGCTACGACGTCGTCGTCATCGATTGCCCGCCGCAGCTCGGCTACCTCACGCTGACGGCGCTGACGGCGGCGACCAGCGTTTTGATCACCATCCATCCGCAGATGCTCGACGTCATGTCGATGGGGCAGTTCCTGCTCATGCTCGGCGGCATCCTGAAGCCGATCCGTGCCGCCGGCGCCGAAGTGAACCTCTCCTGGTACCGCTATCTCATTACCCGCTATGAGCCGACCGACGTGCCGCAGGCGCAGATGGTCGGCTTCATGTCGACGATGTTCCACGAATTCATGCTGAAGAACCAGATGGTCAAATCCACCGCGATCTCGGATGCCGGGATCACCAAGCAGACGCTTTACGAGGTCGAGCGCGCCTCGATGAACCGGGGAACCTATGATCGCGCGCTGGAGGCCATGGGCGCCGTCAACGCGGAGATCGCCGGCCTTATTCACCAGGCATGGGGGCGGTGAGTTTGTCGGCTGACAAATTCGCCGTTTCCGTGAAGCAAATCAATGGAATGACCGCAATCGGAGGAAGCGATGGCACGAAAGAATCTGCTGGAAGGGCTGGCCGAGATGCCGGACGAAAACGCGGGCGCGCCGAACTATCCGATGCGCGGGGCAGGCCGGTCGCTCGTCCGCTCGCTGGATGAGCTCGCCAAGCAGGCGGAAAAATTTCTGGAGGGCGAGGCAGTGGTCGACCTCGACCCCGAGCTTGTTGAAACCTCGTTCGTCAAGGATCGTTTGTCGGAGGATGACGAGGCGTTCCGCACGCTGGTCGAGGCGATCCGCGCACGCGGGCAGGACACGCCCATCCTGGTGCGTCCCCACGCCAGGATCGACGGACGCTATCAGGTGGTCTTCGGCCATCGGCGGCTGCGCGCCGCCCGCGAGCTCGGCCGCAATGTCCGCGCCGTCGTCAAGGCGATCGACGACCGGACCCATGTCATCGCCCAGGGTCAGGAGAATTCGGCGCGCGCCGACCTCACCTTTATCGAGCGGGCGCTCTTCGCCAAGCGGCTGGAGGAGCTCGGCTACGACAGGGAGGTGATCTCGACGGCGCTCGCCGCCAATGCGGCTTCGGTCTCGAAGATGATGTCGGTGATGGAGCGCCTGTCGCGTGAGGTCGTCCAGGCGATCGGCTCCGCACCCGGGGTCGGGCGCGAGCGCTGGGTGGAACTGTCGCTGCTCGCCGGCAAGGCCGCCAATGCGGCGAATGTCGCCAAGGTCCTCGAAGGCGACAACTTTCATCAGTTACCTTCCGACAAACGTTTCGAAGCGCTCTATGCGGCGCTGAACAAAAGCGCGCGGCCGGTCAAGAAAACCGTCGCCCCGAGGAAGGTGACATGGCAGCCGCTTGATAAGGCTGTCCAGGCGGAAATGAAGAATGACGGCAAGGCGTTCTCGCTCTCGATGAAGGCGAGGAATGCCGGCCGCTTCGGTGAATTTCTCTCCGGCAGGCTGGATGCGCTCTATGAGCAATTCCTAGCCGAGGAGAGCAAACAAGGAGACTGAAACCGCAAAAGAAAAAGGCCCCCAAACGAACGAGTCGTGGAAGCCCTTCTCACATCCTTAAGCAAGACAGAGAATCGCATTTTCACGAATCCCAGTCAAGAGTCCTGAAGCGCCCTCGCGTCTTTTCAGACGTGGCAATGACGCTGCAGCGCTTTTCCTCCTCGCATCGTTTCGGTGACCGAATTTCTTTTGCCTGAATAGAGGTGAAGGAAATGGAGAGTGAATCTGTGACGACGCCCTTCGGGCGGCGGCCGATGTCGCTTGCCCTGCTGCTGAAACAGCGGCGCGGCGAAGCGATTGCGGCCGGGACGACGCGCAACAAATGGAAATTGTTCCGATCGGTCTGCGAGGCGCGGGCAGGGCTCGGCGTGACCGACCGGGCGCTCACCGTGCTCGATGCGCTGCTGAGCTTCTATCCTGAGGACGAACTCTCCAGCGAAAAAGGGCTGGTGGTCTTTCCCTCGAATGCGCAGCTTTCGCTGCGAGCACGCGGCATGGCCGCCGCGACGCTCCGCCGGCATCTGGCCGTGCTCGTCGACGCCGGCCTGATCTCCCGCAAGGACAGCCCGAACGGCAAGCGTTATGTCCGCCGCGGCAGGGCAGGCGTCATTGACGAGGCCTATGGCTTCAGTCTCGCCCCGCTTCTGGCCCGCGCCTCGGAGATCGAGGCAATGGCCGCCGGGCTCGCCGCTGACCGACAGATGCTGCGGGCGATGAAGGAGCGGCTGACGATCTGCCGGCGCGACATCGCCAAGCTCATCGCCGCCGCCGTCGAGGAAGCCATTCCCGGCGAGTGGGAGCGAATTTCTTCGCTGTTTCACGCGCTGCTGGAACGCATCCCGAAGGCGGCAACACCCGAAAATCTGCGGCCGCTTCTAAAGGAGCTGGAAATGCTCCGCCTCGCCATCATCAACACATTGGAATCGCGAGAGAAAATTCAAAATGCGAGCACCAATGAATCCCAGTTTGAGCGCCACATACAGAGTTCGAATCCCGAGTCCCTATCTGAATCTGAACCGGGCCTGGAAACGGCGCAGGAGGCGAGGCTGGACGATCAACCGAGGTCAGGGCTGAAAGACGATGATCAAGGCAGGCGAGGGGATGGCGGGCAGGGATTGCGGGCTGTTCGGACGGATGCAGGGAGATTGAAATCCTTCCAGCTCGGCACGGTCCTGAAGGCTTGCCCCGATATCGCCGATTATGGCCCGGGCGGAGCGATCGGCAGCTGGCGGGATCTCATGACGGCGGCGGTCACCGTGCGCACGATGCTGCGTGTCGGCCCGCCGGCCTACGAGGAAGCCTGTGCGGTGATGGGGCCGGAAAATGCCGCCACCGTCATGGCCTGCATCCTGCAAAGGGGAGGGTGCATCACCTCCGCCGGCGGCTATCTCAGGGATCTCACGCGTCGCGCCGAACGCGGCGAATTCGCGCCCGGCCCGATGCTGACGGCGCTGTTGCGGGCGAAGGATCCGCCAATCGCCGAAGTTAGCTGA